>JANMCH010000120.1:0-36975 GCA_031361045.1 Betaproteobacteria bacterium
CTGGCGCTGGTGGAACGACTCTTCCTTGCACACGCGCACCATCGCCCGCGCATAAGGGCCGAAGGAACAACGGCACAGCGGAATCTGGTTCATGATCGCCGCGCCGTCGACCAGCCAGCCGATGGCGCCGATGTCGGCCCACGAAAGCGTCGGATAGTTGAAGATCGACGAGTACTTGACCTTGCCGGCGTGCAGGTCGTCGATCAGCTGGTCGCGCGAAACACCCAGTGTTTCCGCCGCCGCATAAAGATAGAGGCCGTGGCCGCCCTCGTCCTGCACCTTGGCCATCAGGATGGCCTTGCGTTTCAATGTCGGCGCGCGGGAAATCCAGTTGCCTTCCGGCAGCATGCCGACGATTTCGGAATGCGCGTGCTGTTGGATCTGCCGCACCAGTGTCTTGCGATACGCATCGGGCATCCAATCCTTGGCCTCGATCTTGATGTCGGCATCCACGCGCGCCTGGAACGCGAGCTCGTCCGCGGACATGTCCTCGGAAGTCCGGACCTTCTGCTGTCCGGTCTCGACCATCTGTGCATACATCGCGAACCTCCTCCGGTCTTCGCACCGCGGGCGCGGGCTGGCCTCGCTGCTGGAATCGATTGTACTGACGCCGGATCATATGATACAGTTTTCCTATGCGTCAAGGCAATTACGTATCACGTTCAGCGGCGCCGCCGCACAAGGCCGGACGCGCGGACGACGCCGCCGTGGCGCGGTGGATCCAGCGTACGCTTGTCCACGACCCGCCGCGCGCCAAATCGCTGATCGTGACGGTCTGGGGCGACGCGCTGGCGCCGCATGGCGCGACGGTCTGGCTGGCCGGGCTGATCCGCCTGATGGCGTCGTTCGGGGTCAACGAACGTCTGGTCCGCACCAGCGTTTTCCGGCTCGCGCAGGATGGCTGGCTCGACGCGGCCACGGTCGGCCGGATGAGCCGCTATACGCTGACTCGCGAAGGCCGTGGACGCTTCGACGACGCGCACCGGCGCATCTATTCGCGTCCCGATGACGCCTGGGACGGTCGCTGGGAGTGGGTGCTGGCGGAGGCGCTGCCGCCGGCACGACGCGCGGCACTGCGCGAAGAACTGGCGTGGTCGGGTTTTGGCGCGCCGACCTCCGCGCTCTTCGTGCGCCCGGTACTGGGCGGACGTACGTGGCCCGCGGCCGTCGATGCGCCGGATCTCGCCGCGAAATTGTTGTTCGGCACCTCTGCCGATATCGCCGGACGCCGTTCGCTGGCCAGCGCCGTGGCCACCGCATGGGATTTGCCGACGCTTGGGCTGAGCTACCGGAAGTTCCTGCAACGCTTCGGTGCCGTCATCGACCGCTTCCGCGCGACGCGCGTGGCCGCTCACGATCCGGAGCAATGCTTCGTCGTGCGCACGCTGCTGATCCACGCGTATCGCCGGGTGCTGCTGAGGGATCCGCTGCTGCCCGCCGCGCTGTTGCCGCTCGATTGGCCTGGTGCGGCGGCCTATGCGCTATGCCGCGATTTCTACCGGCTCACGCACCGCAATGCGGAGCGTCACCTGGCCGCGACGTTGGCCAACGAAGTGGACGGGTTTCCACCCGCCGACGCGACCTTCTACGAGCGCTTCGGCGGGCTGGACTAGCGTCGGCGACCCGAGCTTAGCGGGTCCGGTCGTTCTTGCGGCTGAATCCCGCCGACGCGCCATCGCGGCCGCGGAAGCCGCCACCTGGCTTGCCGTCGCGCGCATACGACGATGGCGAACCATACGAACGTCCACGCGGCGCAGGTTTGCCGTAGGAAGGCCGACGCGCCTCGCCGGCGGACGATGAACGCGCGCGCGGCTCGAGGCCCGGAATGGTGTGCGTCGGAATCGCCGCGCCGGTGAAGCGCTCGATGTTGCGCAGCGTGCCGCGCTCGGCATGGTTGGCGAACGAGACGGCAATGCCCGACGCGCCCGCGCGGCCAGTGCGGCCGATGCGGTGCACGTAGTCCTCCGCCTGCCGCGGCAGGTCGAAATTGATGACGTGCGAGATGCCGGGCACGTCGATGCCGCGCGCCGCCACATCGGTGGCGACGAGCGTGCGCACGCCGCCGCGGCGCATGTTGGCCAGCGTACGGTTGCGCTCGAACTGGTTCATGTCGCCGTGCAATGCGGCGGCCGCGTGGCCCTCGCCCTGCAGCTTGACCGCCAGCGCCTCGGCATCGCGCTTGGTGGCGATGAACACGATGCTCTGCGTCATGCCGGTGTCGGCCAGCAGGTGGTCGAGCAGGCGATACTTGTGCGAACGGTCGTCGGCAAAGTGCACGCGCTGCTCAATGGCGAGAGGTTTGGATTTGTCAGCCTCGATGGCGACCCGGACCGGATCGCGCGTCAACTTGGCCGCGAGGCGGCCCATCGCGCCGTCGAAGGTCGCGGAAAACAACACGGTCTGGCGGGTCGGGGGCGTGAGCGCGCAGACGCGCTCGACGTCGTCGATGAAGCCCATGTCGAGCATGCGGTCGGCCTCGTCCAGCACCAGCACCTGCAATTGCGACAGGTCGACGCGGCCGCGCTCGACGTGGTCCATGAGCCGGCCCGGCGTGGCAACCAGCAGGTCGACGCCGCGCTGCAGCGCGCGGTTCTGCACCGGATACGGCGCACCGCCGTACAGGCATACCGTGCGCACCTTGAGGCCCTGCCCGTAGCGCACGGCCTGTTCAGCGACCTGTTGCGCCAGTTCGCGCGTGGGTGCCAGGACCAGGACGCGAGGAACACTCGACATCCGATGCTGGCCGACGGGTGCATTGGGCTGCAAGGCGATCCGGTTCAGCGCCGGCAGCACGAAGGCCGCCGTCTTGCCGGTACCGGTCTGCGCCGAGCCGATGACGTCGCGGCCTTCGAGCAGCGCCGGGATCGTTTGTGCCTGGATGGGCGTCGGCTCGTTGTAGCCGCACGCCGTGAGCGCCTGCAGGATCTGCGGGGCGAGATTCATTTCATCAAAACGCATGTTCGTTCCATTCATGGACAGCGTGGCACCCACGGCGCGAACAGGCGCGCGCAGTGCCGTGCGGGGCAAGTGCCCCGGAAAAGTCCGGATATGCGGAAGAAAGAGGTACCGCGACCGGGTCGACGTACTGCAAAGCCATCGTCGCTAACCGGAAGCTGCCAAACAGGGCCACAGGGGGCCAGGGGCAGAGACTCGGGCGACAGGTTTCGCGCCCGGAAGATTAGAAGCCGATGATCTGGTTGCCTTGCGTAGAAAACTTGCGGCGGGCAACCTTCAGTAGAAACTCGCAGATCGCCGCAAGGGTTTGATTATACCAGAAAAATCAAATGTGTGCTGCGGTGCACTAACGACCAACGGCGAGGGCCGAAAGCTGCATCGGCTCCTCGTCGTCCTCTTCGTCGTCGTTGTCATCCTCATCGTCGTCGCTCCCCGGCAATTCCTCATCTTCGTCGGGGTCGCCGATCGGATGAGGAATGTCGTGCGCGTCGATGGCGGACAGGAAGCGCATTACAGCGGCGGAATGCGCAGCACCTGCCCCGGATAGATCTTGTTGGGGTCCGAGAGCATCGGCTTGTTGGCCTCGAAGATCACCATGTACTTGTTGGGATCGCCATAGTTCGCCTTCGAGATCTTCGACAGGTTGTCGCCGGAAACCACCGTGTAATAGGTGCCTTCGGGTTCACTCTGGTCGACGGACATCATGTCCTTGACGGCGCCGACGCCGGCCACGTTGCCGCAACACAGGACGATCTTCTCGCGCGTCGCCTGGTTGGGCGCGACACCGAAAACGCTGGCGGTCGACGACGCGCCGTCGAACGTGACCGTCAGCCCCGTCGCCGTGAGGTTCTGGCCCTTGATGTAGTCGAGGATGGCGTCGCCCGCCGCGCTGTTGGCGGCCGCGATCTTCGCGTCGTTGCCTGGGTCCTTCTGCACCTCGACCATGGCGGCTTGCGCCTTCCCGTGGCCGAACAACTTTTCTCCTGCTGCCTTCACGAAATCGATCATGCTCATGCTGTGCCTCGCTTGTGGTGGGTGCCCCCGCCTGGCGGGTGCGTTGCCGAATGTCGGTGGAATAAACGTCGACGTGGAATCGTTTGCTGATGCTCCGGCCGGAATGGCGGCCGGGTTGGCAAACGTGTTGGCAACTGAGTTGAGAGCCCAGTTGAGGCCTCGGCAGACTGGAAACACCGAGGAGTAAGATAGTCGCATCCGGGCAGAGATGCCCGGGAGGTTCCGTTCAGTTCAATTCGAGGAGGCTGCATCATGGATCGGAGTTTCAATTTGGCTTGGCGGCCGCTGGCGGCCGCAGTGGCAATGACAATGCTGGGTGCATTTTCGGCAACGGCAATGGGCGCGGACATCAAGGTCACGTTATCGGGTGCCAACGAAGTGCCGCCGGTGACGACGTCGGCAGCGGGCAGCGGCACCATCACCGTCGGCGCGGACATGGCGGTGAGCGGCGGCGTCTCGACCACGGGCATCGCGGCCACCGCGGCACACATCCATGAGGCCGCCGCAGGCAAGAACGGTCCCGTGATCGTGCCGATGACCAAATCCGGCGACAACATGTGGGTCATCGGCGCCGGCGCCAAGCTGACGGAAGCACAGATGGCCAGCCTCAAGGCGGGCAACCTGTACGTCAACGTGCACAGCGCCGCCAATCCGGGTGGTGAATTGCGCGGGCAGCTGGCGCCTTAGCGCGGTTGTCGTTCCCACGGCCGGCCTGTGCAAGCGATTCATGGCCGGCCGAGTACCATGCGCCGCGCGCGGATCGCGTTCTGCGACTCGATGCACCAGTGCTTCTTGATGCTGTACCAGACGTCGGCCGCCCACATCACGTTCTCCTGCGCTTCGGCGGGAAGGTCCGACGCATCGACCGGCTTGCCCGGAACGAACGCGTTGATCCAGTCGCGAACCTGCGCGTCCTTCGCCAGCAATCGCGTTGCCGGCACCATCACGTGGTTGTAACTGGCGGGCAGGGTCACATTGCGGACCGTGGCCTTGCCGGTGCCTTCATAGCGGCTGTCCAGCGGGTTGCCCGGAAAGGTCAGCGCGATCAGGTCGACGTCGATGAAGTAGCCGGTGAACTCGTCGACGTTGTCGGGAATCTTGCGCAACGTGGCCAGACTTTCCCACTGGTTGGGCAGGACCAGCGCCCAGCCACCTGCGCCAATCGCGGAGGCATAGGACACCGACGTGCCGATGACCGGCCGCTCCTTTCCGGTCAGCGGATCGGTTAGGGTCGTGCGGTTTTCATTGGCGCCCGTGCGCGGGTTCCAGACATAGACGCGCTCTGATCGCTGCCCGGCCAGTTCCTTGAGGATCTTCACCGAATACAGGCCGCCCTGGCTGTGCCCGATCAGCATCGGCCGCACGGCATCATGCTCGTAGTACCACACGGCGATTCCCGCCAGGCGATCGCTGTAGTCGTAGGGGCTGTACGACCACTCGCCATTGGACGGGTCGCGGATCTTCGCTTCCGGATAGCCCATGCCGACCAGGAATTCGCCGAACGATTCCATGACCAGGTAAACGCCGATGACCCCGCCGCGAAGCAACATGATCTGCGGCACGGGCCCCTTGGCCAGCGTCGCGACATCGGCTGCGCTCAGATGGTCCGGGTCCATGGCCAGGATCTGGTCTTCCAGCACGTGCCCAATCGCGATTCCCCGGAGCACGCTCGTGCCGTCCGGCCGTTGCGCGACGGGCGCATTCGGTCCGGGAGGAAGCGTTCCACAGCCGACGGCAACCAGCGCCAGCGCTGCTGTCAGGATTGTCCGGAATGGCCTGGAAGGCGGGCTCAGCATCGTTGACGGTCGGGTTGCATGGTTCAGGGGTTGCGGCGCCCGTGGGGCTTCAGTTGCACTCGGATCGTCATTTTGCCGCATTGCACCTTGGCCGCAGCGTTTTGCCGTATTTTGCAGCGGGTTCCGTTGCGGATCGGTGCGCAACCGCACATTGCCCGGAGCGGAATATTCCGGTGTTCCCGCTCCCGGGAAGGGGCTATGCTGCGTTCGCGTTGGCAACGCGTAGCATACAAACGCACTTGAAACATCGGCACCCCGCTGTTGCCGATGCCAGCAACCGAACAGTACCTGCGGCGGGGACGGGATAAGTCCAATTCAAATCTGGGGAGTATTCAAATGCGCACGAGAACCTTGGTATTTGCCCTGATTGCCGGTTCCACGCTCGCGGGATGCGGCGGGATGCAGGGAGGGGCGGTGATTATGAACTCCGGGCTGATACCCACGACCTGCGACAACTCGCAACGATGTGTCATACCCGTTTCGGTTACCGCGTGCGTGGTTTCGATTCCCGGCGACTTCCAGGACGTTTCGATCAAGTCGAAGAATGTCTCGATCATCTGGGAACTGACTGCGCCCGCCGTCAAGAGCGGCTATCGCTTCGCCAGCCGTGACGGCGTGGTCCTGAAGAGCAGCACGCCCGACAATGGCCACTGGTACACGGGCAAGCAGTTCTCCGGACAGGGAACGATCGCGCACGGCACCGGTTTCATGTGGATCGACAAGAACTCGGACTGGGACGCCTATTTGTACACGATCAACGTCATTGACACGGCAAACGGCGACCGTGCTTGCACTCCGCTGGACCCGCGGGTCATCAACAACTAGCGCTCCTGCGCGGGCGGCGAGTCATCGTGGGTTCGTCAGCCACGCGCGAACGTCCGCAATCGCGTGGTCGTAACCCAGACCGCGGCCGGCCAACTCGGCCGCGGCAAAAGCCGACGGCCCCAGCGCTTTTCGCGCCTCCAGGATCAACGGCGCGAGGAATGCCTCGTCGGCGGGATCGCGCTTGAGACCGGTTTGCGCCATCTGCGCTTCGGATGCGCCAAAAAAATCGGCAACGCGCGCCCACTCCCTGCGCAACGCGGCGAGACCGGCCGCGACTTCCAACGCACTTTGCCCGGCCGGCCGGGAACCGATTTCCACCGCTATCGCAAGCGCCTCGAGCAGACATTTCCTTGCGTTTTCGCCGGCATCCCTGGCGATCGCCACCATCGCAAGATTCAGCAATCCGATGGCAATGTTCTCGCTGTCTTCCAGTTCGCGGGCCAGCGCCAGCATCTGCTCATAAAGCGGTTCCGCGTTGTCCAGTTCAGCTTGCATGCGATGAATCTGGGCGAGTGCATTGAGCGCGGCCATGAGCTCGCGCTTGTTGCCGAGCTCGCGCGCTATGGCCAATGCCTCCTGGATGTGCCCCTTTGCCGCCGTCAGGTCTCCCTGACCGGCAAACACCGCGCCCAACTCGTCGAGGACGGTCCCGACGCGGCGCGTGTCGCCCAGCTCCCGCGCAATGGACAGGCTTTCCTCCAAGTATTCTCGCGCTTCACCATACTGACCCATCAGCGATCCGAGTTGACCCGCAGTGTGCAGCGCGCGGCACCGTGCAAGGCTGCGCCCCTGCGCCCCGGGACGCGCCAATGCGCGCACCGTCGCGCGATGCAGCAGCGCCAGCAGTCCACGATAGAACATGTAGAGCTTGACCGCGAAGACCAGTCGCAGTCCTTGCTCAGCGCCGTCTTCCGCGTGGTCGCACCACGCGTGTGCCGCCAGCAGGTTCTCACCCTCGAGGTCCAGTTGCACGAGCCATTTCCCCTGCTCCGGCCCCACCAGTTCGGGACTCGCCCTTTCCGCCATGGCCAGATAAAACGCGAGATGCCGCGTGCGCGTTGCATCGCCCTCCCCTGACGCGTCGAGCTTCTCCTGCGCGTACCGGCGCACCGTCTCGACCAGCCGGTAGCGCCCGCCATCGGCGTCCATGTTCACCAGCGATTTTTCGACCAGGTTGGACAGGACGTCGAGCACGTCGCTCGCCTCGATGTCCCCGCCCGCACCGACCGCATCCGCAGCTTCCAGCGACCAGCCCCCCGCGAAGACCGCCAGGCGGCGCAGCAGCACTTTCTCGCGCTCCGACAACAGGTCATGGCTCCAGTCGATGAGGGCCCGCAACGTTTGCTGGCGCGGCATCGCGCTGCGGTCACCGCGTGCCAGCAAGCGAAAACGATCGTCCAGGCGGGACGCGATCATCTGCACCGATAGCGTACGCACGCGCGCCGCGGCAAGTTCGATGGCGAGAGGAATTCCGTCCAGGCGCTGGCAGATGTCCGCCACGGCGGTGGCATTTTCTTCGGTCAGTACGAACGAAGGTTGCGCCGCGGCCGCGCGATCGACGAACAGCAGCACCGCCTCGTAGCGCGTGAATGCAGCGAGTTCGATGGCCTTGCCCGCGTCGGGAATGGCGAGGGCGGGCACCGGATAGCTCGACTCGCCGGCGACGTGCAGATGCTCGCGGCTCGATGCCATGACCTTGACGTTCGGTCCCGCCTGCAGCATCTGCGTGACGAGCTCCGCGCAGGACTGCACCAGGTGTTCGCAGTTGTCGAGGACGAGCAACAGCCGCCGGTCGCGGAGAAACTTGAGCAGCGCCTCGGTGACCGGGCGCCCCGCCTCTTCCTTGACGCCCAGGACGAAGGCCACGGACTGGGGCACGAGGCGCGGGTCGGACAGCGCGGCCAGTTCCACGAACCACACGCCATCCGGGAAGTCATCCATCACATCGGCGGCCACCTGTTGCGACAGGCGCGTCTTGCCGATGCCACCCGCACCGAAGAGCGTCAGCAACCGGGTGTTCCGCAGCAGCGTCCGGACGTCGTTCAGCTCGCGCTGGCGACCGACGAACGACGTCAGTTGCTGGCTCAGGTTGTTCGGCGTGGCTTCCAGTGTTCGCAGCGCGGGGAATTGTTCGCGCAACTGCGGATGCATGACCTGGTAGAGTCGCTCGGGACTGGCCAGGTCGCGCAACCTGACCCGCCCCAGGTCCCGCAGCGTGACGCCGGCGGGCAGGCGGTGCGCCAACAGCGCCGCCACGGCATGCGACAGCAGCACCTGACCCCCATGCGCGGAATTGGAAATGCGCGCGGCGCGGTTCACCGTGCTGCCGAAGAAATCGTTGTCGCGGCGCTCGGCCGTTCCCGCGTGCAGTCCACAGCGCACGCGCAACGCGATGCCGCCGGTTGCCGCGGGATCGGCGAGCATCTGCTGGAACGCAAGCACCGCCGCGAGTCCATCGAGCGGGTCGTCGAATGCGGCGTGGACGCCATCGCCGCTCATCTTCACGACGACGCCACGGTTGCCTTCCACGGCCGTGCGAGCGAGCGCATCGTGGCAGGCCAGCGCCGAGCGCATCCGCTCGTGCTCGCGCTCCCAGAGCATGCTGCTGCCCTCGATGTCGGTCAGCAGAAAGGTGGTGATACCCGACACGACTTCCACGCCGATGCCCCGAGAGTTTCCGCTGAAGCGCAAGCTTGAGTGTACCGTCGCCACCGTGAAGGCACTAGCTGCAACCCCAGGGCAGGCCGGGCCGCAGGGTGCCCGCGGCGCCCCGGGCACCCCCCGTCCCCGCCCCCGGGCTTGGAACGCTGCGCGCCCCGTGTTAGCGTGGCAGACGAGTTGTTCATACAAGAAGAAAACCACCTTGGAGGATTCATGTTCAATGCGACAAGATTGATCGGAGTGATTGTCCTGGGCCTGTCCGCCGCTTCCTGGTCGGCTGCGGGATGGACCCAGGAGGCCAAGCACTACCGCTTTGCCTACGACCAGCCGAAGGGCACAGGCTACGCAATTGCGGCCGACATCTTCACCGACAAGCTGAAGGAATACAGCAAGGGCACGATGATCATCGACCAGTATCCGGGGGCGCAACTGGGCCAGGAGCCGCAGGTGCTGCAGCTGATGAAGGCCGGCGACATCGAGTTCTGCATCAGCGCCGCAGCCAACGCCGCAACACTTTCGCCGCAAGCCGGCGTGATGTCGCTGCACTATCTGTTTCAATCGGAGGACCATTTGAAGCGCGCGGTGGCCGATCCCAAGGTCGTCCAGGCGGTCAAGGACATGATTGACGACACCGTCCAGGGCGGCCACGTCATCGCGGTCATCACGCTCGGCCTGCGCAACATGTACAGCAAGAAGGAGTTGCGCAAGGTCGAAGACTTCAAGGGACTCAAGGTTCGCGTGCAGGCGACGGCCACCGAGGACGCCACGTTCCCGGCCTACGGCGCGCAGACCGTGCACATGCCGTTCGGCAATCTGTACACGTCGCTTCAGACGGGCGTGGTGGACGCGGGCGAGAACGGCGTCAACGTGTACCTGGTCAACAAGCATTACGAAGTCGCGCCGGTGCTCTCGATGACTGAGCATGAGGCCAATGTCAATTTCATCTGGGTCAGCGACAAGACGTGGAAGGGCCTGACCGACGAGCAGAAGAAGTGGGTGAGCGCAGCGGCAGTGGACGTTGGCAAGAATCAGCCGGCGCGGGCCATTGACCTCGAGCATCAGTCGTCCGATAAGCTCAAGGCCATCGGCGTCAAGATCGTGACCGATGTCGACAAGTCGGGTTTCATCAAGATCGCCGTGCCCATGCAGGACAAGCTGGCCAAGGACCTGGGACCGCATGCGGTCAAGATCAAGGACCTGATCGGCGCCTCGAAGTAGTCCCGGCGACTTGTTGAAGTGAAGCACAAGGAGGGACCGTCAATCACGGTCCCTTCCGTTTGTCCTGGCGGGGTCGTTCGATGAGCATTTCCGACAAGCTGGTCCTGGCGCGGCAGCGTCACCTGAAGTGGCGCGCCCTCGACAAGCTCGAACTCGCCCTGATGATGCTCTGCGGATTGTTGTTGTTCGGGTTTTCGTCCACGGTCATCTTCGACATCGTCACGCGGACGATCGGCCACCCCTGGTTGTGGCTGCAGGAGGTGACGCAGACGTTCTTCATCTACGCGATCTTCGTCGGTGCCGCCGTGGCCACGCGACGCAACGACCACCTCTATCTCACCGCAGTCGCCGACGCGCTGCACGGCACGCCGCGGCTGGTCGCCGAGATCGCCATCCGCCTGGTGGTCCTGGGCGTTGCCCTATGCCTCGTCTATTTCGGCTATCTCAATTTCCTGCGCGGGTTCGGGAGCTTTCGCATGCCGTCGATGACGCCTATCGCATCGCTGTACGCGGCCATCCCGATATCCGGTGCGCTCATCGCGCTGTTCACCGTGGAGCAACTGGTCAACGGGTGCCGCAAGGGCTTCGATCACCCCGAAGCCCTGGAACAGCCGCTCTCGATCACGCCGATCGACGCGATGACGAGTGGGGGAAAGCCATGAGCTCGCCGGTCATCCTCGGCATCATGACGTTCTGCTTCCTGTTCTTCGGCTACCTGGGCGTGCCCGTCGCGTTTTCGCTGCTGGCGGGCGTCTTCATCGGCGCCGCACTGACCGACGTGACCTTTCCGGCGATCATCCAGAAAGTATTCGACGGCATGGATTCCGAGGCCTTGCTCGCGATTCCCTTCTTCCTCCTGGTTGGCGAACTGATGAGCTCCGCCAATGTCGTCAGCAGGATCACCAATCTCTCGCTGGCACTGGTGGGACACATCCGTGGCGGCCTGTCGCAGGTGGTCACGGTGTTCAGCATGTTCTTCTCGGAGATGTCCGGGTCGACCACGGCGGACGTTGCCGTGATCACCCGCGCGCTTGGCGGTCCGATGAAGAAGGAGGGCTATTCGCCGGCGTTCACCGCGGCCATCATCGCGGCCGCGTCGACCATCGCCGCGCTGGTGCCGCCGTCCATCACGGCCGTGGTCTACGGTGCCGTGGGCAATGTCTCGATCGCGGGCCTGTTCATGGCCGGCGTCGTGCCGGGGCTGATGATCGGCTTCGGCTTGATGATCTACTGCTATTTCTTCGGACCGGCCGGCATGCCGCGCCCGCGCGCGCCGTTTCGCGATGTCGCGCTGGCGTTCAAGGACGCGTCGTTGCCGCTGATGATTCCGTTCATCCTGCTGGGGGGCATCCTGACCGGCTGGTTCACGCCAACGGAAGCCGGCGTGGTGGCGGTGATGTGGATCGTCGCGGTCGTCATTCCGGCGCTTAATCGCGGGCACATGAAAATGCTGCCCTACGACTTCTGCATGGCCGGCCTCATTTTCTCGCTGCCGCTGATCACCATCGGTGCGGCCAACGCCTTCGGCTGGGTGCTGGCGTACTTGCGCGGCGCGATCGTGATCGCCGACTGGATCACCGGCATTGCCGGCAACGATCCGCACCTCATCATGCTGCTGATGGTGCTGCTGTTCACCATCATCGGCGACTTCATCGAGCCGGTGCCGACCATCATCATCTTCATGCCGCTGGTGAATGCGCTGACCACCGCCGGCGACATCAACCCGGTGCACATGGGCGTCGTGCTGATCGCCACGCTCGCCTTTGGACTGATTACGCCGCCCTACGGACTGGTGCTGCTGATGGCATCAAAGTTCATCGGGGTCCGCTTTTCCCTGGCGCTGCGCGCCGCGTGCCCCATCTATGTCGTTTTCCTGGGCACCATCGCGTTCTGCATCTACTTCCCCAGCGTCGTGTTGTGGCTGCCCAAGCATGTGATTCCGGAGTCGGTCGGTTGCTTCAAGAATCCGAGCGGTGCCGGCTATATTTGTCCCAAATGAGTTGTCCAAAATGATACGGTGACCCCATGAACTCCACCGCCGACCTTCGCCTGCCCTTCGACCTTCGTCCGCTGACGCCGAACCTGGGCGCCGAAATCCTCGGCGTGCAGATCGGCGACGGCCTTTCCGATGAACTCTTCCGCGGCATCTACCAGGCTTTCCTGCGCTACCAGGTGCTGTTGTTTCCGCCGCAGGACATTCCACCGGGACGGCAGGTCGAGTTCGCCCGGCATTTCGGCGAAGTACAGATCCACGTGATGAACCAGTATCACGCCGACGGCTATCCCGAGCTCTACCGGCTCTCCAACCTCGACGAGAACGGCAAGCCCCATGGCCGGCACCCGGACAAGGGCACGCTCGAGTGGCACACCGACGGCTCGTGGGCACGCGTCACCGGCCAGGCGACGATCATCTACGGCGAAGTCATGCCGGAAGTCGGCGGCGAGACGCATTTCTGCGACATGTACGGTGCCTACGATCGTCTCGACACATCGTGGAAGGCGCGCATCGCCAATCTGCGGGCCGTGCACAACCTCGATTTTTCGCGCACCCGCCGCCACGGCGAGGACCTGATGACCGAGGCGCAGAAGCGCGACAAGCCGCCGGTCGATCAACCGATCGTCCGCACGCACCCGGAAACCGGGCGCAAGTGCCTCTACCTGGGCGACCACGCGGAATACATCGTCGGCATGCCGTATGCCGAAGGGCGCGCGCTGATCGAGGAACTGAACACGCTCGCTGTGCATCCGGACCTGACCTATGAGCACCATTGGAAGGCCGGCGAAATGATCGTCTGGGACAACCGCTGCCTGATGCATCGCGCCACCGCGTACGACCCCGCCACCCAGGGACGCGTGATTCGCCGCTGCACGGTGCTGGGCGAGGTGCCGGCGTAATCAGCGCGATGTGGCGGTCGTCGCGTTCGCTACAATGGCGGCACGATGAACCAAAAAGACGTCAAGCCGGCCAGCATTGCCGCGCAGGCCCTGGGGTGGGTGGACGAGTCGACGCGCGCGATCGCGCCACCGATTCATACGTCGACGACGTTCATCCGCGATCCCGACAACCAGTACCGCTCCGGGCGCATCTACGCCCGCGACCACAATCCGACCTTCGACCAGGCCGAAGCCGTGCTGACGGCGCTGGAAGGTGGCCACGCGTCGCTGCTCTTCGCCTCCGGCATGGCCGCCGCCACGGCGGTGTTCCAGTCGCTGGCGCCGGGCGACCACGTGCTGGCGCCGAAATTGATGTACTGGTCGCTGCGCAACTGGCTGCTCAATTTCGCCACGCCCTGGGGGCTGCGCGTCGAGTTCATCGACATGACCGATCCCGATGCATTGCGCGGCGCGATGCAATCGGGCCGCACTCGTCTGGTCTGGATCGAGACGCCGGCCAATCCGCTGTGGTCGATCACCGACATTGCCGCAAGCTGCGAGATCGCGCATGCGGCGGGCGCCACCGTCGCCGTTGACTCCACGACGGCCACGCCGGTACTCACGCGTCCGCTGGCCCTGGGCGCCGACATCGTCATGCATTCGGCCACCAAGTACCTGAACGGACATTCGGACGTGATCGCCGGCACGCTGACGACGCGCGAGGATTCGGTGCTGTGGCAGCGCATCCGCGTCGTGCGCGCGCAGATCGGCGGCGTGCTGGGACCGTTCGAGGCCTGGCTGCTCACGCGCGGCATGCGCACGCTGTTCCCGCGCGTTCGCACCGCGTGCACCAGCGCGCAGGCCATCGCGGAACACTTTGCACAACATCCTCGAGTGCGCGAAGTGCTCTATCCCGGGCTGCCTGGATTTGCCGGCCACGCGACGGCCGCGAGGCAAATGCACGGCGGCTTCGGCGGCATGTTGTCGCTGCGCGTGTTCGGCGCCGATGACAGTGCGGCGAGGGGCGAGGCCGCAGCCATTGCCGCGGCAGCGCGCGTGCAATTATGGAAGCGCGCTACTTCGCTGGGCGGCGTGGAAAGCCTGATCGAGCACCGCGCGAGCGTCGAAGGCGCCGGCTCGCCCGTTCCCGCCGACCTGTTGCGCCTTTCCGTCGGCATCGAGGATACGGGCGATCTCATCGCCGACCTGGAAAGCGCGCTGGCGCCGCCGCGCTGATCGTGGACGCCATGCCAGGAAGCCATGCCGGATCGGGTGCGCCATGATGGACTCCGCCGAGCGCAGGACGTGGATTCACAACAGCGGCATGTCGGTGCTGCTGGTGGCACTGATCGCCGCCGTGTTCGCGATCCCCGCGTTCATGCCGTCCGGCGAGACCCGGCAGCTGATCGCGGAATTCCTGATGTCGCTGATCCTTATCAGCGGCGTCGTCGCCGTGGCGGAGCATCGCAAGACCGCGCTCGCACTGGCCGCAATCAGCGCCATCGTCCTGGCGCTGGGCGTGTTCCAGTTGACCGCCCCGGCGACGGCGGTCCCGGAGCTGCGCGACCTGATCGCGCTCGGCGCGTTCGTGGTCCTGGCATTCGCCGTCGGCATCAATGTTTTCGCATCGGGCCACGCCATCGGCGACCGGGTGTTTGGCGCGGTCGTGCTCTACCTGCTGTTGGGCCTGCTGTGGGCAGTCGCCTACCATGTCGTGAATCGTATCGTGCCCGGGTCCTTTATCGGACACCCGGCCGACGCCGTGGACCTGTCCGACTGGGTGTACTTCAGCTTCGTCACGCTGACGACCGTCGGCTACGGCGACATCACTCCGGCAGCGCAGGGAGCGCGGTCGCTGGCGATGCTCGAGGCGCTCACCGGACAGCTCTATCCCGCGGTGATCATCGCGCGTCTCGTCTCGCTGCAGGCGACCAGGTCCTAGCCGCGAGAGCAGCCATACGGGTTTTCTAGCGCATGCCGATCCGGGCGTGCGCGATGACATTCGCCGCCTCGCGTGGTGCTGCGCGCCAGTACGGTTTCGGTGCTTCGACCTGCGCGCCGAGCGTCGCAGCAGCGTGCCAGGGCCACCGCGGGTCCCACAGCATCGCGCGCGCCAGCGCCACCAGGTCGGCATCGCCGGCTGCCACGACGGCATTGGCCTGCTTGGCATCCGTGATGAGGCCGACGGCCATCGTCGGCACCGATGTCGCTGCGCGAATCGCGCGTGCGAGCGGCACCTGGTAGCCGGGACCCACCGGAATTTTCTGCGCCGGCGAAATGCCGCCACTCGACACGTCGATCCAGTCGCACCCTGATTCCTGCAAGTGCCGGACCAACGCCAGCGAATCGTCGATCGTCCAGCCACCGTCGATCCAGTCGGTCGCCGAAATCCGCACGCCGAGCGGCTTGTCCTGCGGCCACGCGGCGCGCACTGCGGCGAAGACCTCGAGCGGAAAGCGCACGCGGTTGGCAAACGATCCGCCGTATGCGTCCTGCCGCTGATTGGAAATCGGCGACAGGAATTCGTGCAGCAGATAGCCGTGGGCCATGTGCAATTCGAGCGCATCGATGCCACAGCGCGCCGCGCGAATCGTCGCGGTGACGAATTCCTCCCTTATCCGCACCAGCGTCGCGGCGTCGATCGGCTGTGGCGGCGCCTCGTGCTCGAGTTGCGCGATGGACGACGGCGCGAGCGGCCGCCAGCCACCGTCCGCGATGGGAATCAGCTGGCCACCTTCCCAGGGTTTGTGCGACGAGCCCTTGCGCCCCGCGTGCGCAAGCTGCATGGCCACCGGCGTCCACGGCGCGTTGGCGCGCGCAATGCCCAGGCGTTCGACCAGCGCGGTCTCGCAGGCGTCGTCGTAGAGTCCCAGGCAGCCCGGCGTGATGCGGCCGATCGCGGACACCGCCGTGGCCTCGATCATGAAGATGCCTGCACCGGATTGGAGCATCTGCCCCCAATGCACGGTGTGCCAATCCGTGGCGCCACCGTCGACGGCCGAGTACTGACACATCGGTGACACGACGATGCGATTGTTGAGCGTCAGTTGCCGCAGCGAGAACGGTGAGAAGAGCGCAATGGTCATGCGTCATTGTAAGTGAACCGGGTTGCCACCATCTATTCCGTACAATCGAATTTGGATTCGGACCTGGATACGGATTCGGAAACGCGAAACACCGGAGTGCAGGATGAAGATTAAATCGCTGGGTAGTGCACCGAACGGATTGCGGCTCGATCGCATCAAGGCATCGCCGCGCTGGTCGGGCGAGCGCTTCCACAACGTGCATCCGATCATTCCCGCGTTGCGCGACCCGACCGCGACCATGCCCTCGCTCGCCGACTTTCTCTGTGGCGGCGAGCGGCGCGTGCCCAGCGGACCGCTGCCCGCGTCGAATCCGCTCGACATCTGGCGCCGTGCGCCCGCCACCGGACTGCGCGCGACGTGGCTCGGCCACTCCACCGTGCTTATCGAAATCGACGGCTATCGGGTGCTGACCGACCCGGTATGGGGACGGCGCGCATCGCCGTCGCAAATCGCGGGGCCCAAGCGCTTCCAGCCGGTGCCCGTTGCGCTGCATGCGATGCCGCCGATCGACCTGGTGCTGGTGTCGCACGACCACTACGACCATCTGGACTATTCGACCATCCGCGAACTCGCGTTGCGTGACGTGCCGTTCGTGACCTCGCTCGGCGTCGGCGCGCATCTCGAGGGCTGGGGCGTGCGGCCCGAGCGCATCGTCGAACTCGACTGGTGGGACTCACACACCGTGCCGAACACCGGGCTTACGGTCACTGCCGCGCCATCGCAACACTTTTCCGGACGCGGCCTCAAGGATCGCAACACAACGCTGTGGTCGTCGCTCGTCCTGCGTTCGCCACGGCACGCCGTTTTCTTCAGCGGCGATACGGGTCTCACAACCGAATATCAGGCGATTCGCGAGCGGCTTGGGCCTTTCGACCTGGTGATGCTGGAAGTCGGCGCTTTTCACCTGGCCTGGGGTGACATCCACCTGGGTCCGGAGAACGCGCTCAAGGCACTCGCGCTGCTCGGTGGCGGTGCGTTCCTGCCGGTGCATTGGGGAACGTTCAGCCTCGCGATGCACGCTTGGGATCAACCCGCGGAAGCGCTGCTGAACCTGGGTCCGAAAGTGGGCGCGCAGCTGGTCATGCCGCGCCTGGGCGAACCGATCGAACCGGCGCACGCGGAACGCGTCCAGCCGTGGTGGCGGGAAGTCGAAACGAGCGCGCCGCAACCGGTGCCCGCAAGACAGATCGGCGAGACGCTGCCCAAGGCGATGTCCTGGCCGATCGACTAGGCTGTGGCGACCGCCAAGTCAGGGGGCCAATGAGGGCAAATCAGGGCCAACAAGCGCGAAGGGAAGCGGCGCCTGCCGCGTCCCTCCAATGCACGTCGTTACTTCTTGAGCGGTGTGTAACCGAACTTCTGTCCGCCGACGCTCGCCTCGTACATGAGGCCACCCTTGGCCACGGTGAACGTCGCCATGCCCTTGCTGTAGCCGCCCGCGGTTGCCGCGTCCTTCTTGCCGGCGCTGGCACCTGCGGATGCCCCGGTCGTGCTCGCCTTGGCGCCCGCGGCCGCGGTGATCGCCACCACGGATGCGTCCGCACCGAATTCAAAATTGCCGGCGGTGAAATTGCGGAGCGCGCGTTCATCCTCGAAGAGAATCAGTTCGCTGTAGGCCTGGCCGCCGAGCTGGAAGCCCACCGTGAGCTGCGTCATCGACGTATCGCCGATGTACTTTCCCTTTTGGTATACGCGGCCCTTGCCGAACGCACCGCCAACCCCGATGCCACCCTTGCCGATGGTGGGAAACAACGCGTACCCGTAGGCCGAGCTGAGCAGCTTGCCGCTCTCACCGGCATTCTTGAACAGGGACAGCGTGTCGCTGTATTCGTCGGCCATTGCCGGTGCCGCGGAAAGCGCCAACAGCGGAAGCGCGAGTATCAACATCAGTCGTTTGAACATTTTCCTGCCTCCATGACGAGGGGGTTGGCCCCTCCACCGTGCACAGACTACACCCGCCGCCGGGCGGTTCCAAATCCGCGGGGCCGCGGATCAGGCATCGCGAACGACGCCCCGGGGCTGCGGATCAGGCGTCGCGAACGACGCCGACACCGCCGCGATCGCCGATCGCGACGCTTCCGTAGCGCTGCGCGAAGCACGCAGGCAATGGCCGGTCGCCTGGCATTGACAGCCAAAGGCGCAACAGGTGCCGGCGGCGATTCTGCTCCGGCCAATCCGTGAAGCCTGTGCGGTCGTGCAGCAGGCTGTGGTTGTAGACGAACTGCATGTCGCCAGGCTCGAGCCGCATGCTGACGTGCAGGCGCGGATCGTTGGCCAGCGCGTCGAAGTGATCGAGCGCGGCGACATGGCCCGCGGTCAATCGCGGCGCGTCCGGAAAGCGCTGCGCCGATTCGATGTACTGGCGTTGATACATCACCGTCAACCGTCCCGCGTACCAGTTGAAGACGGGAATGCTGAACCACGGCTTTTGTCCCGGCGGCACTTCGCCACGCCGGTCCGTCGCGATGTCGTCGAACAGGTACGCAAGCAGACCGGGACGACTGCGACGAAACTCGTTGTAGATCGTAACGGCGCTCACCAGCAGCGAGTCGCCGCCTTCGCGGGCCTCGTTCAGGCACAGCAATCCGACGACGTCCGCGGAGTCCGTGTGAAACGTCTGGCGTTCACGGGTCTGGTAGATGCGGGTTGCGGGATCCCGGCTGTCCTTGCCCAGGTCGCGGACATGGCCCAGCAAATCGCCTTGCGCGTTCTGCGAGCGCGCACTGCCCAGATGGGCGCCGATGCCGACAAAGATGGCCGACGCCAGTTCCTGGCCCAGCCGATCGACGGGAAGACCGCGCAACACCTCGAAGCCGATGCCATGGAGCAGCGTCCTGCCCAGTGCTTCCAGGGTTGGCCGCAGCGTGGGCACGACGAAATCGTCGGGTGCCAGCCGCGAAAGATCGGCATGCCGGGCGATGCAATTTCGCGCGGCTGCCTCCAACTCGGCGACGTGCGTCGCCGACAGCCGCCAGCGCCAGGTGGCGGGGACTTCGCGGACGTGCTCCCCGATCCAGCCTGCGGGAATGTCCAGGCGTTCGGGGAGATCGGACGGAACGCTCAGCTCAGTTCTATCGCAGCCCGGTTCGACTTGAGCCACGCGTTCCGATCCCGCGTGCTACGCCGTTGCCTTGGCCTTCCGACCGGGGGCGATGGGAGGCACGTAGCCAGACACGCGACATTGCCACGCGTCGATCTGCTTGCCGTTCTCGAAGCGGGTCAGGCTGCAGGTGATGACTTGACCCGTTGCCGCGAGGGCGGCAAGTCGCTGCCGCACGGTCGCGAGCGGCAAGCCCATTTCCTTGGCTATTTCCAGGTCGAGGCGTTGTCCGTACTTCTTGAGGCATTTCAGGGTTTCGATCACGGCACGTATCCTCGGTGACGGCAAAGAAGAAAGTCGGCGATCCATCAGTACCTGCGCGGCGCCATTGATGCGCCACCAAGCTCCGATGCTGACTGCTTGATGAACTAATTGCTTGATGCATAACGGTAATTGGCTCCCCGACCTGGGCTCGAACCAGGGACCTGCGGATTAACAGTCCGTCGCTCTACCAACTGAGCTATCAGGGAATTGAACCCGCGATTATAGCTTTTTTCCGCATTTCCGGTCAAACCGGGCGGCGGTCCGGTGTTCCGCAGTCCTATCGGCCCACCATCGCCAGCACGTCGGCCTTGAGAAAGCGCTCGACGACCAGCATGAACGCGATCGACGGCACCAGCAGCAGCAATGCGGTGATCGACGCGATCTGGTAGTTGCCGCCCATGCTCGCGTTGAACATCAGCAGCGGCAACGTGGTGACATCCGGCACGCCGACAAAGAACGTGCCGGTGAATTCGTCGAGCGACTCGAGGAACACGAAGATGGCGCTGGCGATGAGTCCCGGCAACGCGAGCGGCAGCGTCACAGTGCGAAAGCACGTCCATGGCGAAGCGCCAAGGTTGCGCGACGCCTCCTCCAGCGACACGTCGATGGCCGCGAACGCCGCAGAGGCGATCCACACCGCGAGCACCAGGCCATGCGCTGCATGCACCAGCACGACGCCAAGCACGGTGCCGTTCAGTCCCAGTTCGTAGAATATCCGGGCAATGTTCACATAGACGGGAATGTTCGGTATGGCCTGCGGCAGCAGGAACGCCAGCAGGATGAGCCCGCGCCAGCGCAGCTTCAGTCGCGCCAGCGCATAGCCTGCCGGGATGGCGACGGCGAGGCTGGTGGCCACCGTCAGCAAGGCGATCCAGACGCTGGTCGCCAGCGATGCCAGCGCATTGCCGCGCGGCTGGAAAACGCGGGCCCAGAAACTGAATCCGAATTGCTGCGGCAACTTGTGCGGGAAATACCACTGCTCGGCGAACGCCCACAGGAACAGGTTGAGCAGTGGCCCGAAAATGGCGAACGCGACCAGCGCGAGCAACGCGGCGTGCATGAGCGAACGGCCCCAGCGCGGAAGTGCGGCGCTGCGCATGGTCGAACTCACGCCCGCGCTCATGTTCGTGCTCATGTGGGTGCCGCCCGCCCGATCGCGTGGCGCAGGTACATCCATGCGGCGGCCGCGGCAACCAGCAGCGACATCAGGCACAGCGCATTGGCGACCGCATAGTCGCCGTGCGTATTGATGCGATAGGCGATGTCGACCGTGATCATCGTCGGCGAATTGGGGTTGATCATCAGCGGCACCGACAACACCGACAACATGGTCACGAACGACAGCACGAGGCCGACCAGCAGCGTGCCGCGGACCTGCGGCAGGACGATGTCCACCAGCACCCGCGATCGACGCGCGCCGAGGTTACGGGCGGCCTCGATGTGCTGCGCATCGATCGATGCCATGGCGCCGGCGAGCAACAGCGTCACGAACGGCGCCTGCTTCCACACGAAGGCGATCACAATGCCGCGCCAGTCGAGCATGCTCTGCGCCTGCAACGGCTCGATCAGCCCCGATCCGATTAGTACGTGATTCAGCATCCCGTTCTTGGCCAGGAACGTGCGCATGACCTGACCCGTCACGATGAACGGAATGAACAGCGGCCAGCGGTACAGCCAGCGCAATACAGCCACGGTGCGCTTGTTTTCGCCGAGCGTCAGGTAGCCGGCAATGGCAATGGCCACAATGCCGATCAGCACCGTGGACAACAGCGTGATGCCGATCGTGAACAGGAAATCCGTGCGGTACAGGTCCCACGCCTTGGCGAAATGGTCGAGCGTGAACCCGCCCGCCTTGTCGCGGAACGCCAGCACCGCCGACATTGCCAGCGGCAGGACGAAAAAGATTGCGATGACCGCGAGCGCAGGCGCGACCAGCGCGTACGCGCGCCACGGGCTCGTTCCGCCGGCAGCAGTCATGCGTCGGCCGGTGGTAATGGGGCCACGCCTTGTAATGGGGTCTGACCCCATTTCTTCTACTTCAACACGACGCGCTCGTAGCCCTCGACGATGTCGGTGAAGTAGTCGGACAGCGGGAACGGCCGCCCGTACTTGGCAAGATCCGCCGGCGGGATATCGGTGAAGAGTTTGTTCCACTCCGCCGGCGTGAGCTTGGCCTGCACGAATTGCGGGTCGATGCCCGGATACCAGTTGAACTGCTTGACGATGCCGTCCGCCTGCACCTCGGGACTTTCCGCGAAGTCGATGAACTTCTTGGCCAGCGCGCTGTTCGCGGCCTTGGAGGGAATCACGTAGTACATCGGCTGCCCGGGCAGCCCCGGCGACGGCAGGTTGAGCTTGACCTTGGGACTCATCTTGCCGTCGGCCTGCCAAGTGTAGAACATGTCGACCCATACCGGCCCTATCGCAATCTCGCCGCGATTGAGCATGTCCAGCGTGCCTGCATTGCCCGGTGTCATCACGACGTACTGGTTGAAGTCCTTGAGCCCGACCAGCGACTTGTCGATGGCCGCTTTCTGCGCCGGGTCGTACGGACCCTTTTCCAGTTTCTCCCCGATGCCGGCGTTGGCGCCGACCCAGCCCATGACGAAGCCGACACCGGACATGCCGCCCTTCACGCCGTTGTAGCCGAACTGCTTCGGGTTCTTCTTTACCCACTCGACCAGCTCGGCGTAGGACTTGGGCGGCGCCTTCACGAGGTCCGGGTTGTAGGCGAACGCGATCTGGCTGTGGAACATCGGCAGCACGTAGCCGTCGACATTCGCGCCGAGCGCATTCTTCGCGGAGTCGCGCGACACGAGCTTGCCTGCCGCGACATCGTTGCGATACTGCATCAGCAGTTTCTCGTTGACCATGGTCGCAGCGCCCCGCTGGTGCACGACCGCCACGTCGACGTCCCAGGTGGCATTGCCCGCCTTCTGCTGCGCGGACAATTTTTCGTAGATTTTCTGCGAGCCGGAATCGCCGGGACCGGTGCCGACCGCGCGCACCTTGACGCCGGGATTCATCGCCTCGAACTTCGGTGCGAGATAGTTGTTCACGTAGTCGACCATGTTCTGGTCGCCTGCCGTGATGACATTGAGCGTGGTCTGCGCCTCCGCGTGGGCCGCGGCGAACACCACCAGGCCAAACGCGGCAGCGGCAAGAATCGGGCGAATCTTCATGGCATCCTCCTAGGGATTTGCAACTGCACGAGATGAATCGGAAAAGAGCAGCAGCGCCGAACGCGGAACGATTACGCAGGCCGCCGTGCCTTCCGCATAGCGCTCCGCCGCGTTGACCCAGACGTCCGCGCCGCCGGTGCTCACGCGGTAGCGATAACCTTGTCCCACGTAGACCGACTGCGACACGATGCCCTCCAGCACCAGCAGCTCGGGCGCATGCCGTTCTGCTGCCGTCGCCAGCCGTGCCGCATCGCTGCGAAAGTGCGCGCGCAGCAGCGCATCCGCCGGCGTTCCCGTCTCTGCCGCGGCCAGCATGCCGTCGCTCGTCTGCATCAGGTTGAGCGCGTTGTCCGCGCCCATGAAGCCAGCGACGAACGCGGACTGCGGCTTGTGGAAGATGTCCTCCGGCGCGCCGATCTGCACGATGCGGCCGGCGTCCATCACCGCGATGCGATCGGCCAGGGTCAGCGCTTCCTCGCGATCGTGGGTGACGTAGACCGCCGTGATGCCGATGCGCCGCTGCAGCGCGCGCAGTTCGTGCCTCAATTCCAGCCGCACCTTGTAGTCCAGGTTGCTCATCGGCTCGTCCAGCAACAGGAGACGCGGATCGACAGCGAGTGCGCGGCCGAGCGCGACCCGTTGGCGCTGGCCGCCGGATAACTGGGTCACCGGCCTCTGCGCATAGCCTTCGAGCTGCAGCAGCGCCAGCATCTGTTCGACCCGGTCCGCGATCGCCGCTTTTTTCCAGCCGCGCATCTTGAGGCCGTAGCCGATGTTGCCGGCCACGTTCATGTGTGGCCACAATGCGTAGGACTGGAACATCATCGCGGTCTCCCGCTGTTCCGGCGGCATGTGCGTGATGTCCTGGCCATCGACGCAGATCGCGCCTTCGGTCGGCGTGACGAAGCCGGCGATGGCCCGCAGCAACGTGGTCTTGCCGCACCCCGAGCTGCCGAGCAACGCGATCATCTCGCCACGCGCAACGCTTAAGCTCACCCGATCGAGCACGCGGGTCGCCCCGTACGAAACGCACAGTGATTCAATGCTGAGGTAGGGTGGCATCGAGTAAACGACAGTCATGGGCCCGATACTGCGCGGGCAGTATGACGCGATTGTGAGCGATAGTTAAGGCGGGTGGATGGGCCGCAGACATGTTGCGCCGCAATAGGCAATAATGCGGCATGGCGCCCTCAATTACTTATTTCGCGCAACATCGAGTACGGTAAGACCCCATGACCGAGACGGCCATTCCCCAGATCGCTGTCGCGCCCCGGCGCGACGCGCATCGCGGTCGGCTGTTCCGCAAATACCTGGTGCTCATACTTACGCTGATAACCACCGCGCTGCTGGCGTCGGGCGTGATCAGCGTCTATTTCTCCTACCAGGAAATCAAGGCCGCGCTGTCCAACCTGCAGCACGAGAAGGCGCTCGCCGCCGCGTCGCGCATCGAGCAGTACATTCGCCAGATCGAGCAGCAGTTGGCATACGCTGCGCTGCCACAGCTGGATGCGTCCGATGTGGAGCTGCGCCGAATCGAGTTCCTGAAGCTGCTGCGCCAGGCCCCCGAGGTCACGGACATCGTGCAGCTCGACCCGAACGGACTCGAGCAGATTTCCGTTTCGCGACTCGGCATGGACAACCCCAAGCCGGGCAAGGATCGCTCGCAGGAGCCGGCGTTTCGCATGCCGAAGCGCGGCAAACCGTGGTTCGGGCCGGTCTATTTCCGCAAGGAGACCGAGCCCTACATGACGATCGCCGTCCGCTCGGGAAGCGACGCCGGACCGGTCACGGTCGCTGACGTGAACCTCAAGTTCATCTGGGACGTGGTGTCGCGCATCAAGATCGGCGACAAGGGCAAGGCGTACGTCGTCGACCGCAACGGCTTCCTGATCGCCGACCCGGACATCGGCCTGGTATTGCGCAAGACCGACCTGTCGATGCTGAAGCATGTCAAGGATGTGATCGCAGGGCAAGGCGCCACGGATGAAGCCACGCTGTCGAACGACCTCGGCGGCACGCCGGTGCTCACGTCGGTTTCGAACATCGATTCGCTGGCCTGGCACGTCTTCGTCGAGCAGCCCGTCAACGAGGTCTACGCAAAGCTCTATTCATCGGTCCTGCGGACGGGGCTCCTGCTGCTTGCCGGCCTGGTGATATCCGCATTGGGCGCGCTGGCGCTCGCGCGCGGCATGGTGCGGCCGATCCACATCCTCGATGAAGGCGCGCGGCGCATCGGCGAAGGCAATCTCGACCAGAAGATCAACATCCACACGGGCGACGAACTGGAGGGACTCGCCGACCAGTTCAACCGGATGACCGGACAGCTGCGCGAATCGTATGCCGGGCTCGAGCGCAAGGTCGACGAGCGCACCAGCGAGCTGCAAAGTTCGCTGGAGCAGCAGACGGCGATCAGCGAAATTCTGCGCGTGATATCGAGCTCGCCGACCGATGTGCAGCCCGTGCTGGACGCCGTGGCGGAGCGGGCCGCGCATCTGTGCGAATCCCCTTTCGCACGGGTAATGCTGGTCGACGGTGACAGGCTGGCTCCGTCGGCGGTTTATGCGATGGACACCGAAGAGGCCACTCCGCTGGTCACGCCGACGTTGCTCAAGCGAACGTCGATCAATGGTCGCGCCGTCCTCGATCGCGAAACGATCAATGTCGCCGACGTCGTGCCACTGTTCGATACGGAGTACCCGGATTCGCGCCAGAACGCGATCCCCGCAGGCATGCGGGCGGCACTCGCCGTGCCGCTGCTGCGCGAAAATATCGCCTACGGAAGCATATTCATCTTCCGGCGCCAGCCCGGACTGTTCTCGCCCAATCAGGTCACGCTGCTGGAGACCTTCGCGCGGCAGGCCGCGATCGCCATCGACAATGTGCGGCTGTTCAACGAGACGAAGGAAGCGCTGGGCAAGCAGACAGCCACCAGCGAGATTCTCCGCGTCATTTCGAGCTCGCCGACAGACACACGTCCCGTATTCGATGCCATCGCAGAACGGGCGGTGCGCTTGTGCGACGCCAACCAGGGCTTCGTCTTCACCTACGACGGCGAGTGGCTGAACGTGGGCAGCAGTTTCGGAATGAATCCAACGGGGACGAAGGCCGTCATCAGTCAATTCCCGATGCGCATCACCGGCCGTTCGATGGCTTCGCGGGCGGTCCTCGAAGGCACGGTGATCAACGTTGCCGACGTGTTTGCGGATCCCGAGTATCCACTGACCGAAGCCGCCACGATCGCCAATTTCCGCGGAAGCCTTGGCGTGCCGCTGCGACGCGAGGGCCAGATCGTCGGCGCGATAACGGTCACGCACGAAGCCGTCGCCAAGTTCACCGATAAGCAGATCGACCTGCTGACGACCTTCGCCGACCAGGCCGTTATCGCGATCGAAAACGTCCGGCTGTTCAACGAGACGAAGGAGGCGCTCGACCAGCAGACGGCGATCAGCGAAATCCTGCGCACCATCTCGAGCTCGCCAACGGACGTGCAGCCGGTACTGGACGCTATCGCCGACCGCGCGCAGGTACTTTGCGGAGCATCGGCCGCGTCCATCCACTTGACCGACGGCAATATGCTGCGGCACGTCGCGTCCAAGGGAGAGTCGCCGGAGGAAGCCGCCGCAACCGCGCTGATCCCGATCAGCCGCGATTCGATTTCGGGTCGCGCCGTACTCGAACACCAGACCATTCATGTCAAGGACGTCCTCGAACAGGCTCTGGAGTACCCGATAGGCGCGGAGCTTTCGCGCAGGATCGGCAACCGCACGCTGCTGGTGACACCACTGTTCCGCGAGGGACAGCCCTTCGGCACAATACTGCTGCGGCGTACGGACATGCGGCCCTTCAGCGAGCGCGAGATCGCGTTGCTCAAGACTTTCGGCGACCAGGCGGCGATCGCGATCGAGAATGTGCGCCTCTTCAACGAGACGAAGGAGGCGCTGGACCAGCAGCGCGCTTCCGGCGAAGTGCTTGCTGCGATCAGCAACTCGATCGCCGACACCTCGCCCGTCTTCGAGACGATCCTGGCCAGCTGCGAGCGGCTGTTTGCGGGAAAAATGGCGGTGATCGACCTGGTCGGTGACGACGGGCTCGTGCATCTCGGCGCGTACCACGGCGCGAACAGGGAGGACGTGCAGCGCGTCTATCCGCACGCCGTCGACGCCACGACCGCCACCGGGACCGCCGTCACGACGCGCAATGTCGTGCATTTCGCCGATCTCGACCGCGTACCCGACGCGGCGCGCCGGGCCTTCCAGGCGTTCGGTATCAGGGCGGCCATCGGCGCGCCAATGATGTGGGAGGGCCGCGGCATCGGCGCCATCTGGGTCGCGCGCGAATATAGCGGCCCGTTCTCGGACAAGGAAATAGCGCTGCTGAAAACGTTTGCCGACCAGGCAGTGATCGCCATCCAGAACGTACGGCTGTTCCGGGAAATACAGGACAAGAGCCGGCAGCTCGAGATTGCCAACCAGCACAAGTCGGAGTTCCTGGCGAACATGTCGCATGAGCTGCGCACGCCGCTCAACGCGATCATCGGCTTTTCCGAAGTCCTGCTCGAGCGACTGTTCGGCGATCTCAACGAAAAGCAGGATGACTACCTGAAGGACATCCATTCGTCGGGTCGCCATCTGCTCAATCTCATCAATGACATTCTCGACTTGTCGAAGGTCGAGGCAGGCCGCATGGAGCTGGATCCTTCGACGTTCGACCTGCCGACGGCAATCGCGAATGCCATGACGCTGATCCGTGAACGTGCCCAGCGGCACGGCATCGCCTTGCACCAGGACGTGGCTGCGCAACTGGGTGATGTCGTCGCGGACGAACGCAAGTTCAAGCAGATCCTGCTCAACCTCCTGTCCAATGCCGTCAAGTTCACGCCGGACGGGGGCACGATCAAGGTCAGCGCCCGCCGCGAGCCGGACAGCATCGTCGTCGCCGTGCACGACACCGGCATCGGCATCGCGCCGGAAGACCAGGAAGCGGTGTTCGAGGAGTTCCGCCAGGTCGGCCGCAACTACACCAGCAAGCAGGAAGGTACCGGCTTGGGACTTGCGCTGACGCGCCGCTTCGTCGAGTTGCACGGCGGCCGCATCAACGTCGACAGCACGCCCGGCAAGGGCTCGACATTCACCTTTACAATTCCGGTGCCACCATGAGCGCGCAGGGCCGTTCCCGAGCGCGAAATGCACCGCAGCGCGGAGCGCGCAGGAGAGTCCATTGAGCCTCATTTTGATCGTCGAAGACAATGACAAGAACCTGAAACTGGTTCGCGATGTGCTGCAGGTTAAAGGGTACGACACGATCGACGCTGGCACCGCGGAGGACGGCATCAAGCTCGCGCGCGAGCGCGTGCCGGACCTGATCCTGATGGACATCCAGCTGCCCGGCATGAATGGCATTGAAGCACTTGGCGTGCTCCGCGCAGACCCGCTCACCGCGGGCATCCCAACCGCTGCGGTCACGGCGTCGGTCATGCCGCAGGACCGCAACAAGATCACCGAGGCTGGCTTCGACGCCTACGTCGGCAAGCCGATCAACCTCAAGGAATTCCTGGACACGGTAAGGCGGTTGCTGGGGGATGCATCCAAATGAGCATGCGGAAATGAGGCTGCCGAATTGAGTGCGCCAGCGAAAGTGCTGGTCGTCGACGACACGCCGAACAACGTGAAGCTGCTGTCGGACATTCTTTCCGTCAAAGGCTATGTCGTCAGCACCGCCGCATCGGGCGAGGAAGCGCTGGCGAAAATTGCCGCCGACCCGCCGGACCTGGTGCTGCTCGACGTCATGATGCCGGGACTCTCCGGCTACGACGTCTGTCGCCGGATCCGCGCGGAGGCGCACACCGCGCTGCTGCCGGTCGTCCTCGTCACCGCGCTCGACCCCGACAAGGAGCGCGTCAAGGGCATTGAAGCGGGCGCGGACGACTTCCTGACCAAGCCCATCAACCAGGGCGAATTGTTCGCGCGCGTGCGCTCGCTCCTGCGCGTAAAGGCGCTGCAGGACGAAGTGCGCCGCCAGGCCAATGCGTTGCAGGTCCTGAATGCAACACTCGAGGAGCGCGTCGCCGAACAGGTGGCGCAGATCGACAGGCTGGGGCAACTGAAGCGCTTCTTTTCCCCGAACGTCGCCGAGGCGATCACGACGGCGGGAGAGAAGTCCATCCTGACGCCTCACCGCCGCGAGATCGGCTACGCCTTCCTCGACTTGCGCGGCTTCACCGCCTTCACCGACGGCGCGGAACCGGAGGAGGTCGAAGGCGTGCTGCGCGATTTCCACCAGGCGATGGGGTCACTCGTCACCCAATTCGAGGGCACGATCGACCGCTTTGCCGGCGACGGAATCCTGATCTTCTTCAACGATCCGCTGCCCACGCCGGACCCGGGCGTGCGCGCTTCGCGCATGGCCATCGCAATGCAGGCGCGCTTCGTTCCGCTGCGCAGCGAGTGGCTGAAGCTCGGTTACGAACTCGACCTTGGCATCGGCATCGCGCAGGGCTTTGCGACGCTGGGGGCGTTCGGCTTCGAAGGACGCTGGGATTATTCGGCGATCGGCAGTGTCGTCAATCTCGCCGCGCGGCTGTGCGACGAGGCGCTGGGCGGCCAGATCCTGATCGACCGCCGCACGCGTGCGGCACTTGGGGACATGGCCACGGTCGTCGCCAGCGATCCGCTGTCGCTCAAGGGCTTCGCGCAGCCGGTGCATTCTTTCCTGCTGACCGGTATCCAGGCCTGAGATTGCCGCGCGGGCCGTGCGCCCGCAACCGCTGCGCTTGCTTAGCGGTCTGCTTCTCCGCGAATCGTCGTTCGTGGCTCGGTGGTCGTGTCCGCGTTGATGTGGGGCGCGGCCAGTCGCAGGTAGTGGAACATCGACCACAGCGTCAGGATGGCGGCGACCCACAAGGCGAACGTGCCCAGCACGGGCGTGGGCAGGCCCGGGATCAGCGGTTCCCACAACAAAAGCGCGATGATCGCCGTCATCTGTGCCGCGGTTTTCACCTTGCCGATGAACGCCACGGCGACATTCTTCGTTTTTCCGATCTGCGCCATCCATTCGCGCAGCGCGGAGATGGCGATTTCGCGGCCGATGATGATGCTGGCGAGATACGCCTCTGCGCGTCCGAGTTGCACGAGAAGGATCAGCGCCGTCGCGACCATCAGCTTGTCGGCGACCGGATCGAGGAACGCGCCGAACGCGCTGGTCTCGCCCCACTTTCTCGCCAGGTATCCGTCGAGCCAATCGGTGATTGCCGCGGCCGCGAAGATGCCCATCGCCGTCCAGTTCTTGGCCACCGGCGACAACCACGTGTCGGGGAGGTAGTAGACCGCCACGAAAATGGGGATCGCAACGATCCGCAGCCAGGTCAGCAGGATGGGAGTATTGATGGGCATGGGCATACGGCGGCCGAAGGGAAACGGGCAGCCCGCACGATTCTAACCCGGCGCGATTGCCGGGCCCCTGCGCAAGGTCAATGCAGGTCGGCGAATATTCGCTCGGCCAGGGCACGGGAGATGCCGGTCACGCGCGCCAGGTCGTCCACGCTCGCCGCCTGCACGCCCCGCAAACCGCCGAAGTGGGCGAGCAGTGCCTTGCGTTTTGCCGCGCCGATGCCCGCGATGTCCTGCAGCGACGAGGTCGTGCGTGCCTTCCCGCGCCGGGCGCGATGCCCCTGGATCGCGAAGCGGTGCGCCTCGTCGCGAATCTGCTGCAGTAGATGCAGTCCCGGGTGGTCGGCCGGAAGATTGAGAACGGCATCGCGGTTGGGAAACACGATGTCCTCCTGCCCGGCCTTGCGCTCGGGCCCCTTGGCGATGCCGAGCAGCGGCACCCCGTGCATGCCCTGCTCCTCCAGCACGTTGGCGGCCACCGCCACCTGCCCCTTGCCGCCGTCGATGACCAGCAGGTCCGGCGGCGGATATTCGCCGGCCACGATGCGCGCGCAGCGCCGCGTCAGCGCCTCGCGCATCGCCGCGTAGTCGTCGCCTCCCTGATCCGGCGTGACGTTGAACTTGCGATACTCGGACGAGCGCATCTCCAGCCGGTCGAAGATCACGCACGATGCCACGGCCGCTTCGCCCATCGTATGCGAGACATCGAAGCATTCGATGCGCTGCACCGACGCCGGCAGCCCAAGCGCTTCCTGCAGCGCGGCCAGCCGGTCCTCCATCGTGGCCTTCTGCGCCAGTCGCTGGCGGATGGCCAGTGTTGCGTTCTGCAGCGCCATCGTCAGCCAGACGCGCCGTTCGCCGCCGGGATTGCCCACGATCTCCACCTTGCGCGACGATTGCGCGGACAGCACCTCCGCGAGCGCGGCGTGGTCCTGGATGTCGGGCACGATGTTCGTCGGTGGCACGGGCCGTTCGACGTAGTGTTGTTCCAGGAACGCGGGCACGATCTCGCTGTCGGCCGTGGCGTTCAGCGCATCGGCATGGCGCGGGAAGATGGTGCGGTCGCCCACATGCCGGCCGCCGCGGATCATCACGACGTTGACGGCGATCAGGCCGCCTTCGCTGGCGACCGCGACCACATCGATGTCGCCGGCCGTGGCACTTTCGACGAACTGGCGCGACTGCAGCTGCTGCAGGCGGTTGATCCGGTCGCGAAAGCGCGCGGCACGCTCAAACTCGAGCGCCTCGGCCGCCGCCTCCATTTGTGCCTGCATCTGCGTCAGCACCTCGCTCGTGCGGCCCTGCAGGAAAAGCGTGGCGCCTTGCACATCCTCGCGATACTCGTCTTCCGCGATGAAGCCCACGCAGGGCGCCGTGCAGCGCTGGATCTGGTACAGCATGCAGGGCCGCGAACGGTTGGCAAACACCGTGTCGTCGCAGGTGCGCAGCAGGAACACCTTCTGCAGCAGGGCGATGCCTTCGCGTACCGCGCCGGCGCCGGGGAAGGGACCGAAGTAGCGGTGACGCCGGTCGAGCGCGCCGCGATGGAAACGAAGTTGCGGAAAGGTTTCGTTGGTCAGGCAGACGTAGGGATAGCTCTTGTCGTCGCGGAACAGGATGTTGTAGCGCGGCTCGTGCGACTTGATCAGGTTGTTCTCGAGCAGCAGCGCCTCGCCTTCCGAGCGCGTGACCGTGGTTTCCACACGGGCGATCTGCGCCACCATCGTCGCGATGCGCAACTCGTGGCCGGTCTTCTGGAAATAGTTGGACACGCGCTTCTTCAGGTCGCGCGCCTTGCCCACGTACAGCGTTTCGCCCGCCGCGTTGAACATCCGGTACACGCCCGGCCGGTGCGGCAGCGACGCGAGCAGCTCCTTGGCGTCGAAGTGTGCCCCCACGCTTGCGACTTGCGTCGCTGCGCTGCCCCCCGAGGGGGAGCCGCAGTTGGCACCATCGGCGCCTTGGGACGGCCCTGCGGCGCTCAATGGACCCCCACGCTTGCGACTTGCGTCGCTGCGCTGCCCCCCGAGGGGGAGCTATTCGCGCCTTGGGACGGCCCTGCGGCGCTCACCTTACCTCCGCCGACCGGGCAAGGTGCGCGGCAACCGTGTCGAATACGTCATTGAACATGGCGGGCGTCAGGCGCCGCGTGTTGGTGTTGTAGCGGCTGCAATGGTAGCTGTCGACCAGCAGCCGGCCGCCGTCCAGCGCATGCGCCGCGCCGTGCGCGAACGGAAACGCCGAGGGTTTGAGCGAAAGTGCGCGCAAGGTCGCGTCGTGCGCAATGCGGCCGAGCGCCACGATGGCGCCCCCTTCCGGAACGCTCGCCAGGTCGGCTTCGAGATAGTCGTTGCATGTACGGGCCTCTGCCGGCGTCGGCTTGTTGTCCGGTGGCAGGCACTTCACCGCGTTGGTGATCCGGCAGTCCCGCAGCGACATCCCGTCGTCACGCGCAGTGGCCACCGGCTGCGTCGCGAAGCCGTACGCATGCAACGTTGCATACAACAGTATGCCGGCAAAATCGCCGGTGAAAGGACGGCCGGTGGCATTGGCGCCGTGCATGCCCGGCGCGAGGCCTACGATGACCAGGCGCGCGGCACCTGAGCCAAACGGCGGCACCGGCTTGCACCAGTAGGCCGGATGCGCAGCCTTGACGTCGTCCAGGAATGTCGCGAGCCGCGTGCAGCGACGGCACGCCGGATCGAACGTGGGTGAAGCGGATGCGTTAACGCGATCTGGCACAATCGACTCTTTTGGGGCAGCTGGCATGGGTCGGAAAGATTATCAGGTATCGGAATATTCCAAAGGGCCGGGGCGTTGAAGCCCTACGAGCCCGTCGTTGCAGCGATCCTCGATCAGTCACGTCCGGCCAGCATCCTCGATGCACCCTCAGGCAGCGGCTGGCTTCGGGCTCGCTTGAGCTTCGACGCGCAAGTCGATGGACTTGACCTCTTTGCCTCGCGTCCGGCCGCCTATCGGACATTTCGCAATGTCGACCTCGACGACGGACTTCCGGAGGATCTGCCGACCTACGAAGCCATCGTCTGCTGCGAGGGCATCGAACACCTCGGCAATCCGGACCTGTTCCTGCGCAGCGTTCGCAAGCATCTGGCGCCGGGCGGTCGGCTCATCATCACGACACCCAACGTGTGGCACCCCGCGGCACGCATGCAGTATTTCTTCCAAGGATTCTTCCCGGGCTTTCCGCCCCTTGCCGGACACATTGCACGCGGCACGCACATGCACATCCTGCCGTGGTCGTTTCCCCAGCTCTACCTGTTTCTTCGACTCCACGGACTCGAGGACATCGTGCTTCATGATGCAGGCGAACGAAGCCCGAAGCGTTTCTACGAACGAATCCTGGCCGTTCCGCAGATTCTCTATTGCCGGTCGCGACACAAGCAGTCCGCAACGGACGCAGAGCGGGAATTCTGGACTTCCGCCAGCTCACCGCAATCAATCCATGGCCGTCGCCTCATCATCAGCGCGGTTGCGCCGCGCGAATCCATAATAGGCCACTGACCACCGATGCTTCCTCCTGAAACCTCGATTGAAGTCGTCTCCCGCCTGCCGAAGCGGCCGACGCGCAAGCCGCCGCTGCTGTTCGTGCACGGCGGGTTCTGCGATGCCTGGTGCTGGACACCCTACTTCCTGCCGTGGTTTGCGGCGCGCGGCTGGCCCGCCTATGCGCTGAGCCTGCGCGGACACGGTGCCAGCGGCGGGATGTCGTCGCTGTTCGTCGCAGGACTGGATGATTTTGTTGCGGACGTCGAACATGTCGCCGCACAACTGTCATCGCCGCCGATGCTGGTCGGCCACTCGATGGGCGCGGCCGTCATCGAGCGGATGCTGGCAACGCGTCCGGTACGCGCGGCGGCGCTGCTGGCGCCGGTGCCGCCGGCAGGCCTGCTCTCCGTCGCGGCGCGGCTGGCCGCCGCGCATCCGGATCACATGTCGCAGCTCGCCCAGTTCGATCCGTCGCGGCTGAGCGACGGCCTGCTCGCCACGTTGCGTCCGTTCTATTTCAGCGCAGGCGTGCCCGCTGCCATTCTCGCGGAAGCGGAGCGCCACCTGAGCGTGGAGTCGCCGCGCGCCCTGTTCGACCTGTCATTGCGGCTGCACATGGCCTTGCCAGAGCGACCGACATCGCCGGTGCTGGTGCTGGGCGCGCAGAACGACCGGATCTGCACACCCGGCGACGCGCAGGCCACCGCGCGTCATCATGGCGTGACGGCGACGTTGCTGCCGGGCATGGCGCACATGCTGATGCTGGAACCGGAGTGGGAGAAGGCGGCCGACGCGCTTGCCACGTGGCTGGCGGAAGTGAACTGAAGTCAATGGATTGACGGGAAACAAACCGGCCCGCAGTAACCGGAAATTGCGTGACTTCAGCGGCGCTGCGCGACGAACTCGGCAAACTCGCCCGCCGGCAGCGGCTTGCTCATCCAGAAACCCTGGAAGCTGTCGCAGCCGCGGATGTCCAGGAACTCCAGCTGCTCGCGGGTGCCCACGCCCTCGGCGACCACCTTCAATCCCAGGCCGCGGGCCAGGCCGATGATGGCCTCGGTGATTGCGGCGTCCTGCGGGTCGGTCTCCAGGTCGGCGATGAACGAGATGTCGATCTTCAGCGTGTCGATCGGGAAGTGCTTCAAGTGGGTCAATGACGAATAGCCGGTGCCGAAGTCATCGATGGCCACCGTGAAGCCTTCGTCGCGCAACTGGTGCAGCACCTTGCGGATCGCGTCCAGGTCGTGCAGCAGGCTCGTCTCGGTGACTTCGAGTTCGATCCAGGACGGATCGCACTTCTCGGTCTTCACAATGTCGGAAATGCGTTGTGCCAGATCCTCGCGGTAGAACTGGCGCGCGGACAGGTTGACCGACACCTTGAGTTCCATGCCCGCCTTGCGCCACGCGACACATTGCGCGGCGGCGGTCTTCAGCACCCACTCGCCCAGCGCGTGGATCAGCCCGGACTCCTCGGCCAGCGGAATGAACACCTGCGGCGGCACGCTGCCGTGTTCCCCATCGGTCCAGCGCAGGAGCGCCTCGGCACCGGTGATTGCACGGTCGTGGATGCGCACCACGGGCTGGTAATGCAACTGCAGCGCGTTGTCCGCGAGCGCCGTGCGCAGCGCCGTCTCCAGCGTGTGCTGGCGCAGCCGATGCTCGGCCAGGTTGGCGTCGAGGAACTGGAACGTGTTGCGCCCGAGTTCCTTCGACCGGTACATCGCGACGTCGGCGTGCTTCAGCAATTCTTCCGGATCGTCGGAGTCATCCGGGTACACCGCAATGCCGATCGACGAGGTCACGTAGATGTCGTGCTCCTCGATCTCGAACGGCTGCGCGATCGCATCGAGCAGCTTCTGGGCAATGCGTCCCAGCACCGACGGGTCGTCGAAGTCCTCGACGATCACCATGAATTCGTCGCCGCCCAGGCGCGCCAGCAGGTCGGTCTCGCGCAACGCGGCCGACAGCGATGCGGTCACGCGCTTCAGCAGTTCGTCGCCGATCCGATGGCCCAGCGTGTCGTTGACGTTCTTGAAGCGGTCGAGATCGATGAACAGCACGCCCACGCGGTGACCGCTGCGCTTGGCCTGTGCGATGGCCTGCGTCAGCCGCTCGTGCAGCAGCAGGCGATTGGGCAAACCGGTCAGTGCATCGCGCGTGGCCAGATATTGCAGGCGTTCCTCCGCCTGGATCCGCGACGACACGTCCTGCACGAACGACAGGATCGAGACGATCTGTCCTTGGTCATCGAGCAGCGCGGAGTGGTACCACTCGCACCAGATCGTGCCGCCGTCCTTGCGGTGATTGCGCGTGAGGCCCGTGGCGCGCGGCTCTTCGCCGCCCATCAGCTTGCCGACGAGGCCCGCGAAGCCTTCGCGGTCGTCCTCGTGCACCAGCGGACTGTCGGCCAGCGGGATGCCCAGGATTTCGTCGGAGCTCCAGCCGAAGATGTTCTCGGCTTGCGGCGACCAGCGCACCAGCCGGAAGTCGCGGTCCCATTCCAGCACCGACAGCGGCGTGTTGTTGATGTGCGACGAAAGCATCCAGTTCGCGCGCCGCAGTTCCTCTTCGTTGCGCTTCTGGTCGTGGATGTCGGTGTGCACCGCGTAGATGCCGATCACGTTGCCTTCGGCATCGCGATTGGGCGCGTAGTGGACGGCCTCCCAACGTTGCTCGCCTTGCGGCTGCGCCAGCAATTTTTCCGTAGAGACCGTCTCGCCCTTCAGCACGCGGTCGAGCAGCGGCGACAGTTGCGCGGCACGCTCCTCGCCGTTGACCTCGGCGATCTGCCGCCCCATCAATTCCTTGCGGTTCTCCCCCAGCCAGTCTTCGTTGTGGCGGTTGAGGAACAGGTATTTGTAGTCGCGGTCGATGTACGACACCCGCGCCGGCACGTTGTCCATGATGAGGCGCAGCTCGGCTTCGGACGCGCAACGCTTCCTGCGCCTGCTTCAGGCCGTGGATGTAGTTCATCAGCACGAACGCGCCATACACCTCGCCCGACGGCGCCGCATCGGGCACGACGCGGATCGTCATCCAGCGGCGCACGCCGTTGGCACCCGGCACCAGCCGGTCGAAGGCCGTGGACTCGCCTTCCATCGCGCGCGT
>JANMCH010000149.1:0-14520 GCA_031361045.1 Betaproteobacteria bacterium
GGAGAGCGTCGCGTTCGCAATGCGAAGGTCGGGAGTTCGATCCTCCTCGTCTCCACCACGGTTTTATCAAGGCCCTGAGCAATCAGGGCCTTTTCATTTCCGCACACAACTCCGCTGCAGGCGGATTTGATCATTCGGCCCGCCGATGACCCGCATCCGAAAAAGTGATTGGCGCTTTGCCCGGTCCCATACTATGTTGTGACGACATGGCCGTGCGGCACTCTAGCCGCCGACGCCAACCCGAGAGCAAACGTCATGGCAAGCAATGGCCACGACGCAAACTGCGCAACACCGATAAGCCTGTGCGACATCCGCATGAGCGCATTCGACCGGGCGGCCGCACAGCATCATATCGACACCGGCGTCGCCATTGCCGACCTGATGGTGCAGACATCGCGCCGCATCCGTCGCGCCATTGCCGCCATCGGCAGCGCGTTTCGCGAGGTCGTCCCGCACTAGCCGGGAGCCGCCGAGGGCGGCCCGGTTCGCTTCGTCCGGGAATGCACTAGAATCCACACCGCTTGTGTCAGGCGATCAACGGCCCCGCTGCCGCGCGCGGTCGCGACCCGGTCATCGCACCTTTCCAAACATGGCATAACGATGACCGAAACCTCCAAACTTCTCAATCGCCACCGCTCCATCCGCAGCTACAAGCCCGACCCGATCGACGTCGCGCTGGTCGATCAGGTGTGCGCCGATGCCATTGCCGGCGGCTCATCGTCGGGCAACCTGAACAGCGTGTCGATCGTTCTGACGCGCGACCCCGAGCGCAAGAAGCGCTTGCACGAACTGCACTTCGAGCAGGACATGGTGCTGCAGGCGCCGCTGGTGGTGACGTTCTGTGCCGACTGGTTCCGCACCCGCGAGTGGCTGCGCAGGCGAGGCGCCCGCGACAACTTCAACAACCTGATCGGCTATCACGTCGCGGCGCTCGACGCGATGATCGTCGCCCAGAATGCCTGCCTGGGATTCCAGGCGCACGGCCTCGGCATCTGCTACATGGGCACCACGCTGCACTCGATGACCGAGATCGCCGAATTCCTGGCGCTGCCCGACACCTGCGTGCCGATCACCACCATCGTCGTCGGCTGGCCGGACGAGGATCCGGAAAAGCGCGACCGCCTGCCGATGCGTGGCATTCTGCACAACGAAACCTACCAGCGGCCCACCGACGCGGAGCTCGACGACATCTACGAACAGCGCGAAGTGCGCGGCTGGGCGCGCTACATGTCGATCCCGCACCTGAAGTCGCGCGTCGAGGAAATGGGCATCACGTCGCTCGCGCAGTTCTACACCAGCAGGGCCAAGTACGATCCCGACGTGTTCCGCGTCGATTCGGAAAAGCTGCGCGCGCTGCTGGAGGCCAAGCACTTGCTGCCGTAGCGAACGAACCTCGCAGAAATTTCTGCCCCCGCCTGCCTATTATGTGCTTCAGCGCACAGAGCGCCCCGTGTCGCCGCGGCACGATACCGTTATCGCCAGGGTCAGCGAATTGACGGGAAAATCATGACAGAAGCGAAGAACACTCCACATGCCCCCACGGCAGGAAAGCAAAGGAAGCTGTATCGCGGCGTGCTTGCGGCGAAACGCGATGTCGGCGACGTGGCCACGGGCGCAGCCCTGTATCGGGAAGAATTCCGGCGCGACATTGGTCCCGATCGGGACGAAGTTGTAGACAGGACCGAGTCGGGCCACGAATTCTAGGGCCGCGTCGGAACGACAGGGGGCGATCATGGCCAGCAAGGCGGGTGGGAATCCGGTCGTTGTCACGGGACAGGTGGCGAAGTTCATTTCGCGGGAAGACTTCCGCATGCGCTTCGACGCGAAATTCCTTGATCCCGCCTTTGACGAGGCGCGTGACGCGATCAGCAAACTGGAGTCGATCGCCTGGGACGGCTACAAGTCGGGGCGCAAGGCGCCATTCACGCAAAAGGCGGGCAGAGGATTCGCCGATCCCGACTATGACCTGTCGGTGGAATGGAAGGAAACGCGCGATCGACTGCGCAAGATGGACGCGCATAGAAAGAGCGCCAATTCGGTATCGCGCGTCCTGGTCATTTGCGGATCGCCGCGCAATGACGGGACCTGCCCTGGGGAAATGTCCAAGTCCTGGCGCCTGGCCAAGATCGTCAAGGGTTCCCTGGAACGCGAGCATGTTGAAGTCGATATGCTTGACTTGAGCCTTGTGACCAACGAATACGAACGCAAGATTCACCCGTGCAAGGGCTGCGTGTCGACGGCCATGCCGCTGTGTCATTGGCCGTGCACCTGCTATCCGAATCATGCGCTGGGACAGACGAACGACTGGATGGCCGAAATCTACGAACGCTGGACCGCGGCGCACGGGATTGTCATTGTCACGCCGGTGCACTGGTATCAAACGCCCAGTCCGTTGAAGCTGATGATCGACCGGCTGGTGTGCGCCGACGGAGGCAACCCGGATCCCACGAGCACGCACGGCAAGAATGCAAAGAAAGCAAAGCAACTTGAGTTGAATGGCTGGGACTATCCCAAGCATCTGGCCGGACGTGCCTATGGCTTGGTGGTGCATGGCGACGTGGCCGGTATCGAGGGCGTCCGCCGCGCCCTGTCGGACTGGCTGGACTGGATGGGACTGGTCGCGGCTGGCAGCAAAGGGCGGCTCGACCGCTTCGTCGGCTATTACCGGCCGTATGCGACGAGTCACCAGGAACTCGACGCGGACCGCGACTTCCAGGAGGAGGTGCGCAATGTCGCCCGCGCCGTGGCGGCAACCGTCAAGGACCTGCGCTCCGGCAAAGTTCGCTCGGCCGACTCCAAACTCAGGAGTCCGCGGCCGAAGTGAATCCGCTTGGTGCGAATTGGCGGCTCAGATAACGCCACGCTCGGTCAGTTCGTCCTTGAGGTAAGCGTAGAAGATCGGCGCGGCAATCAGCCCGTGGACGCCGAACGCCGCTTCCATGACCAGCATCGCCACCAGCAGTTCCCATGCGCGGGATTCGATGCGCCGGCCGACGATGCGCGCGTTGAGGAAGTATTCCAGCTTGTGGATGGCGACCAGGAACAGCAGCGACGCGATGGCGGCATGAGGCGAGTACGACAGGCTCACAATGACGATCACGGTGTTGGAAACGAGGTTTCCCAGGACCGGCAGCAAGCCCGCGATGAACGTCACGGCAATCAACGTTTTCTTCAGCGGCAGGTCGACCCCGGACAGGGGCAGCAGCACGGTCAGGTATATCCCGGTGAACAGCGTGTTCAACAATGCGATCTGGACCTGGGCAAACACCACGCGGCGAAACGCGGACCCCAATTTGGCGACGCGCTCGGTCAACGCCGTGGCCAGAACGCCTTGGGGCTCCTCCGGCAGCGCCGCATGCAATGCGACCAGCGCGCCAATCACCAAACCGAGCAACACGTACGCCAGTTCCCGCAGCGCTTCCGCGCCCGCAAGCTGTACGGTATCCAGGTGGGCGCGCATCCACTGACCCACCGCCTCCTTCATGTCCCCCGGTTGGGCGGGAATCTCACTGGCCAGCCACTCCGGCATCATCGCGCGCGAGCTGCTGAGGATTTCCGCCATCTTTCCCAGCAGGGCCGGAACGCTCCCGGCGTCGCTGTTGAAGAAGGCGATCGCACCGACGATCGCGGCCGCGATCAACGTTACGATGATTCCCGCCAACACAGTCACGGCGATCAAAGTCTTGCGGCGGTCGGTGATGCGCCGTTTGATGACCGGCTTCATCAAGTCGACGAGCTCGTAGACCAGCAACCCCGCGAGCAGGGCAGCCGTCAAGTGCAGCCACAGGACGAGCACCAGCGCGATGCCGCTGAGCACCCATGCCGCGATCGTGATGGCGGAAGCTGCCGTAGGTTGCTGAGTCATTTTGCGTTGCGGATTCTATGCAGGTCTACAGCAAGCGCCCGAGCAGCGACGCTGCGTGTTCCCAGGCCTTCTCCCTGAGCGGCCTGTGCTGCCACTGCTCATAAGTATATCGGTGCGACTGCGCGACATCCTTTTCGAACACCACATTCTGCTGTCGTGCGAATTCCGGGTCGAAGATATTGAGGTTGGCCTCGTCGTTCAACTCGAAGGAACGCGGATCGAAATTGGTGGAACCGACGGTGACGAAGTGTTCATCGACGATCATGACTTTGCAGTGGTACATCGTCGGCAGGAATTCGTACATCTCCGCTCCCGCCGCCAGCAACTCGCCCCAGCGCGCGCGCGACGCCCGGCGCACTGTTTCCTGGTCGGTGTGTTCACCCGGCATGACAATGCGCACCTTGACTCCGCGCTTGATTGCTTCGACCAGGGTGTCGCGCGAAAGGGCATCGGGGACGAAATAAGCACTGGAAAGGTTGATCGATTGCGTCGCCGCGGTGATGGCCAGCATGTACATGAGCTTCATGCTCTCGCTGCCGCCGGTCGGCGAGCTGCTGAATACCTGTGCCGCGCCGTCGCCCACGTTCGAAATGGGCGGGAAATAATCGTCGCCGTGGAGTACCTTGCCGGTCGTCTTGACCCAGTTGTCCGTGAATACAGCCTGCATTTGCGCCGCGGCCGGCCCCTCCACGCGGTAGTGCGAATCCCGCCAATGCCCGGGATCCTGCGCATTTCCCGTCCACAGTCCCGCGATGCCCACGCCGCCGGTGAAGGCGATGCGGCCGTCCACGATCAGCACCTTGCGGTGCGTGCGATTGTTGAGCCGCGCCAGGTTGTACCAGCGTAGCGGATGATACTTCTGCACTTCGACCCCGGCCGACTCCATCACCTTGAGAAAACCGGGATCGATCTTGCTGCTGCCCACCCAATCGATGATCACATGCACCTTGACCCCCGCGCGGGCGCGCTCGGCCAGTGCCTCCGCGAATTCCTTGCCGATGTCTTCGGACCAGTAGATGTACGTTTCGAACGTTATGCTCTTCCCGGCGCCCCGAATGGCGGCGAGCATCTCCGGAAAGATCTCGTCGCCATTCTGCATGGCCTTGAAGCGGTTGCCCCCGACGATCGCCGGACCGAGTGCGACACCCATCACTCGCGCAAATTGCGGGTCGGCGATGGAATACAGGTGAGGCATCTTCTCCTTGATCTGTTTTTCGCCGCTCGCAAGATTCATGACGAGCAAGACGGCCGCGACCGTTGCGGCTACCGTAACCGCGATCACAGTCAGCATGGTTTTTCCCTCGCGCGGATGTCCGGCCATAATGTCATCCTGGCGCGTTACCGCCGTTCCGGCGGTACGCTACCGCACATTGACCCAACTCCCCGCCTGGATGCACGTGTCCGGACATATCGTCTAGACTAATACATCGGCCTTATCGAAAGCGAACGATGCCCCACCATTCCGAAAACGCCGCAACCGCCAGCCAAGGCAAGATCGCCGTCCTGCTGGCCTCTCTCGCCATTGTGCTCGCGGCATGCGCGACCGCACCCGCCGACAATGCGCGGGACGCCACGCTGCGCGCGCAAGCCGTCGTCGCCAGTCCCATTCGAACCGATCAGGACCGGCGGATGGATGCCACCCGCAAGCCGGCCGAGTTCATTCCGTTCACGCAGGTGAAGCCCGGCATGCAGGTGTTGGACGTCGCGGCGGGCGGCGGCTACACGTCGCAGTTGATGGCGCTTAGCGTGGGCCCCAACGGCAAGGTGTGGGCGCAACGTACGCAGGCCGGCGAGGCAATCAACAAGCGGCTTGCCGACCGTCCGCAGGCCAACTTCGTGGTGGTGCTGCGTCCGTTCGACGACCCGGTGCCGGAAGGCGCACCGAAACTCGACCTGGTCACGCTGGTGCTCAACTATCACGACATCACTTTCCTTCCGGTCGATCGCGCGAAGATGAACCAGCGCCTGTTCGCCGCGCTCAAATCCGGCGGCAAGTATGTCATCGTCGATCACTCGGCAAAGGCGGGCTCCGACATTTCGTCGGGCAAGACGCTGCACCGCATCGACCCGGCGATCGTCATCTCGGAAGTGCGGCAAGCCGGCTTCGTGCTGGAGGCGGAAGGCAATTTCATGCGCGACCCCGCGGATACGCTCGACGTGTCGTCCGGCGACTCCAAGATTCCGACGGACAAATTCGTACTCCGTTTCGTCAAGCCCTAGCGAAAGTCCCACCGCGCCCGGGATCAGGGATGGCAGACACCGACCGGCCGGTAACCCACCTCTTCACCGATCTCGAGGGCAGCACGCGCCTGTGGGAGCGCGAGCCTACGCGCATGCAGGGCGCCCTCGACCGCCACGATGCGCTGGCGCGCGAAATCGTGACGCGCTTCGGGGGCCGCACCATCAAGATGACGGGCGACGGCTTCCACTCGGTCTTCGACGATCCGGTCAACGCGGTCAACGCCAGCGCGCAATTCGCGTTGGCGCTCGCCAGCATTGCTGATGAGACGAAGCTCCCGTTGCGCGCGCGCTGCGGTCTGCATGCCGGACCTTCGCAGGCCCGGGACGGCGACTACTTCGGCAGCGCGGTCAACCGCGCGGCACGCATCATGGCCGCGGCGCATGGCGGGCAGATACTTGTTTCCGAAGCGGTGGCGGCACTGGTCCGCGGGCGCCTGCCCGCCGACCTCAACCTCCGGCAAATCGGTCGTCTGCGCTTGCGCGATCTCGCGCAACCCGAAGAGGTCCACCAGCTGCTGCACCCTCTGCTCGACGCGCAGTTCCCTCCTCCGCTGTCGCTCGACTCGACGCCCAACAATCTTCCGCAGCAGCTGAGTTCGTTCGTCGGCAGGCAGGGCGCGATGGCCGAGTTGCGCGCGCTGCTGCGCAAGCACCGGTTGCTGACGCTGACCGGGCCGGGCGGCATCGGCAAGACGCGGCTCGCGTTGCAGTTGGCGGCCGAAATGCTCGATGAACATCCGGACGGCGTATGGTTCATCGAATTCGCGTCGCTGACCGACGCGCGGCTGGTCGCTCGAACGGTGGCGCAGGTGCTGTGCGTTCCCGAGCGACCGGAAATTCCCGTCATCGCCGCGATCGCGGAGTTCCTGGCGACGCGCCGCGCGCTGCTCGTCTTCGACAACTGCGAACATGTCGCCGACGCCTGCGCCGAACTCGCCGGTGCCCTCACGCGCAGCGCGGCCAACGTCCGCATCCTGGCCACCAGTCGCGAAGTGCTGCGCGTTGCCGGCGAATGCCTGTACCAGTTGCAGCCACTTTCCGTTCCGCCCGTGGACGAACACGACCTCGCGGCCACGCAGCAATATCCGGGCGTCACGCTGTTCGTCGACCGCGCGCGCGAACAGCTGCCGACTTTCGAACTCTCATCGCGCAACATTGCCGCCGTCATCTCGATCTGCAGGGAGCTGGATGGCATCCCGCTCGCGCTCGAACTCGCGGCGGCGCGAGTACGTTCGGTGTCGATCGAGGACATCGCCCGCCGGTTGAGCGACCGCTTCCGGCTGCTGGGCAAAGGCACGCGCACCGCGCTGCCGCGGCACCAGACGCTGGCGGCGCTTGTCGCCTGGTCGCATCAGTTGCTGTCGGAAAGCGAGCGCTTGCTGTTCGAACGGCTGGCAGTGTTTGCGGGCGGCTTCGACGTCGAGGATGCGACCGCCGTTTGTAGCGCGCCACCGCTCGAGAGCGCCCAACTCTTCGACGGGCTGATGAGTCTCGTCGACAAGTCGCTGGTCATGGCGGTATCCGAGGTTGACTCGGGCGCCGCTGGTACCGGCGTCGAGCCGCCGGCGGTGCCCGGCCGCTATCGCATGCTCGAGACCATCCGGGCCTTCGCCGCCGAGCAGCTGGCGCAGTCGGGAACCGAAACGGAGATCGCGCGCCGCCACGCCGAATATTTTCTCGACCTGGCGGCGCGTGCCGACGAGGAAATCCGCGGACCGCGCAAACCCTGGTGGTGCGCGCGCCTGGACGCCGAGCAGGACAATCTGCGCGCCGCCATGACCTGGATGCGCGGGCCGGGAAACAATCCGGACGCAGCACTTCGCTTTGGCGTGAAACTGGCGGCGTTCTGGCGCTTCCAGGGACATGCGACCGAAGGGCGGGCCTACCTGCGCGCCGCGCTGGCCCATCCTTCCGTTGCCGACTTTCCGCGCGCCCACGCAGGTGGCATGCTCGAGGCCGGCATTCTTGCGAGCTTCCAGGGTGACAACGACGAGGCGCGAACGTTGGGCGAGGCGAGCCTCGCGCTGTACCGGACGCTTGGCCGGCAGAGCGAGCAATCCTCCGCCCTGATCATGCTAGGCGTGGTGCTGCAATCCAGCGGTGCATTTGCGGAAGCGCGAGCCCGCCACGAAGAGGCCCTGGCCATCACCCGCGGCACGAACGCCAAGGCGCCGCAGGCGATCTGCCTGGTCAACCTCGCCTATGTCGACATGCTGCGCGGCGACGCCACGGCAGCGCGCGCCGGATTGATCGACGCGCTGGATGTGCTGGCCGACAGCGGCGAGGGAACCGCCCACGTCTACGTGCACGAAATGCTGGGACAGCTCGACCTGCGCGAAGGCGCATTGCCGGCGGCGCGTGAGCGCTTCATCACCGCCCATGGCCTTGCGCTGCGTACCGGCGACGTGATGCAGGAGGCCAAGACGACGATGCTGCTCGGGCGCACCGGCATCGCACTGGGCGAGGTCGCAGCCGGTCGCGCGCAACTGGCGCAGGGCCTCGAGCAACTCCACCGGCTGGCGCAAAAGGAGGAGACGCTGCTGGCGCTCGACATGGCCGCCGAAGCGCTGCAGATATCCGGCAAGCACGCCGCCGCGACGCAGGTGCGCGCAGCCACCCGCATTGCGAGGGAGCGCTTCAAGTTCCACTGGCCGCCGCTGGACCGCGAAGCGTGCGCAGCGGATGAACGGCAGGCCGCTGCCATCCTGGGCGATTCCGCCCTCGCGCAAGCGCATGCACAAGGCGCGGCGTGGTCGCTGCCTCAGGTGGTCGAGTTCGCCTGCACCGAGCTCGCGGACAGCGCGCTGGACGCATCGCCGCAGTGACGCATCGCCGCAGTGACGCATCGCCGCAGTGACGCATCGCCGCACTGACGCATCGCCTCAGGTCCGCTGAGGTCGCCGCTTGCTACGGCGCGTCCGGCTTCCCGCGCAGGAACTCGAAGTCACAGCCTTCGTCGGCCTGCAGCACTTCGCGCTGGAACAGCGCCGCGTAGCCGCGAGTTGGCGCAATGTTGGTCGGCGGCGGGAGATCGCGCATTCGCGTTGCCATTTCGGCATCGCTGATCATGAGGTCGAGGCGACGACCGGCAACGTCGAGCCTGATCCGGTCGCCCGAACGAACACAGGCGAGCGGCCCGCCGACCGCGGACTCGGGCGTGATGTGCAGCACGATCGTGCCGAACGCCGTGCCGCTCATGCGTGCGTCGGAGATGCGCACCATGTCCTTGACGCCGTCGCGCGCAAGTTTCTTCGGAATGGGCAGGTAGCCTGCTTCCGGCATGCCGGGCGCGCCTTTCGGGCCTGCATTGCGCAGCACCAGAACATCGTCCGCGCGCACGTCGAGCGCGGGATCGTCGATGCGCGATGCCAGGTCCTCGACATCCTCGAACACCACGGCGCGTCCTTCGTGCTGCAGCAGCGCAGGCGTCGCCGCAGAATGCTTGATCACTGCGCCGCGCGGCGCCAGGTTGCCATGCAGGATCGCCATGCTGCCTGACGCGCTCAACGGATTCGCGAGCGAGCGGATAACGTCCTGCCCGGGAACATCCTCGGCAGTGGCAACGTAGTCGGCGAGCGTGCCGCCGGTGACGGTGGGCGCCGAAAGGTCGAGATGCGCCGCAATTTCGCGCAACAGGCGCGGCATGCCGCCCGCGTGATGAAAATGTTCCATGTAGTGTTGGCCGGCGGGCTTCAGGTTCACCAGCACGGGCACCTTGCGACCGATGGCGTCGAACGCCTCGAGGTCGATCGCGATTCCGCAGCGGCCCGCGATCGCGGTCAGGTGCACCAGCGCATTGGTCGAGCCGCCGATGGCCTGCAATACGGCCATCGCGTTGCCGAACGCCGCTTCAGTCAGGATGTTCGCGGGCCGGCCATTTCCCTTCTCGTTTCCCTTCCCGGTTGCCGTCGCCGCGCGTTGCGCCATCGCGGTCGCGGCCTTGCCGGTCGCCTCCGCACAGCGAATGCGATCGGCGTGCGTCGCCGGAATCGAGGCGCTGCCCGGCAGCGCGATTCCCAAGGCCTCCGCGATGCACGCCATCGTGCTCGCCGTGCCCATCACCATGCAGGTGCCGGTCGTCGGCGCCAAACGCCCGGTCAGGACTTCGATCTCGGCTGCATCGACCTTGCCTGCGCGATGCATTCCCCAGAAGCGCCGGCAATCGGTGCATGCGCCCAGCACTTCTCCGCGATGGTGTCCGACCGACATCGGTCCGACCGGCAACACGATCGCGGGAACGTCGCCGCTGGCTGCGGCCATCAGTTGTGCCGGAATCGTCTTGTCGCAGCCACCGATCAGCACGACGGAGTCCATTGGCTGCGCGCGGATCATCTCCTCGGTGTCCATCGCCATCAGGTTGCGCAGGAACATGCTGGTCGGGTGCGCGAACGACTCGTGGATGGAAATCGTCGGAAACGCCATCGGCAGTCCGCCGGCCATCAGCACGCCGCGCTTGACGGCCGCAACCAGCGCCGCCGAGTTGCCGTGGCACGCGTTGTAGTCGCTCGACGTATCGGCGATGCCAACGATCGGACGCGCCAACGCTTCGTCCGAATACCCCATCGCCTTGATGAAGGCCTTGCGCAGGAACAGCGAGAATTCCGGATCGCCGTAGCTGGTGAGCCCCTTGCGCATGCCGTGGGTCAAGGTGTTGCTCCGTGGTCGCGCCGCATCTTCAGCAATTTCCTCGCCAGAATTCCGCCGGTCGGTCGCCTGATTTTTTTGTAGCGTACATTTGGGGCTGGATTGTTCGAAACAGATCGACAATACTCCGAATGATGCCGGCGCCCGACTCTCACCATGATCGGCACTGACCAGGCGGCCGTGAACGCGACCGTCGCGGCCGATTGCGCCGCGGTGGCTGGCCAGCTCGACCGGCGGGTGGCCTTGTGGCTGCAAATGCACAAGATTCCGCCGCGCAAGATCACGCTTCCTCGCAAGACCGACGGCAGCAACGGCGAGGAATTCTGGCTGGTGACCGATCACACCGGCGCCGACGACTCGGACTTCCGGCTGGTGTACGACGATGTCGCGGCTCAGTATGGAATCGAGTGCGCCATCCTCAATTCGATTTCACTCTTCATCGGCTACCGCGCGTCGCTTCTCGAAGCGATCACCGACATCAAGTTCGTGCGCTAGCGATTCCGCCTGCAAGTCTGGTCTCTGGCTGCAGTTCGGCCCGATGTTGTCCTCCACAAGTTGGCGCGCGCGGTGCGCTTGCGGCCACATTTCCGGCGTTGCGCCGCCAATCCCGAAATTTGGCGTAACTCTTGCTAGCACTCTGTGCAACCGCGATGGATTTGCCAGCGCCGCACCGTGCCGGAATCGGCCGCGGCGCCGCGTCGCGCAGGAGAACTCACTATGAAGCGCTGTCCTTCGATGCACCTGTTGCTGGCCTGCTCGGTCGCGGCGAGCTTCGGGACCGCCCATGCCGGTCCGGAGGATTGCCTGACGCTGCGCGACAACATTGCGGTCGCGGGATGCGCCGACAAGTTCGCTCCCGGAACTTCGCCAACCGCTGCGCCCTCGGCGCGACAAACGACACGGGCCATGCATCAGCCCATCCAGGCGGCTGAAAAGTGGCTGTTGTTTCCGGTTCCGAGCACCACGGTGAAGCTCGCGCCCAAGCGCGAGGCCCCGGAAGTCATCGCCGAACGCGACCGCTCGGAACTCATCCGCCGCAGTGAAATGGGCGCAGTCGGCCTGGCGGCCCTGGGCCTGGTGTTCGGCGTCTGGCGGTGGCGCTCATCGATGATCAAGACCTGTTCATTTTGCGGTACCCGGGTCGCGCCCGGTTCCGCGGTATGCAAGCGCTGCTTCCGCTCGGTTTGAGAGGTCGCCAAGGGCACAAACAAGTCTCCAGCGAGCGGCACCGGCCCGAATTTGCGGCGGCGCAGCAATCGGTGTAGAGTTCCTTTTCGACCCCGGTTCCGCGCCCGGCGCTTGACGCCCGCACGTGCGGGTCGACTCCCCGATGACCCGCCGCACTCCCCGTGATTCAAAACGCGTCGCCCTCATGGCGCTCGGTGCGCTCGGCGTGGTCTACGGCGACATCGGGACCAGCCCGCTTTATGCGCTGAAAGAGGTCTTCGGCGGCACGCACCATCCGGTACCCATCAACGAGCCGAACGTCCTCGGCATCCTGTCGCTGGTGTTCTGGTCGCTGATGCTGGTGGTGACGGTCAAATACGTGATCTTCATCATGCGCGCGTCCAACAAGGGCGAAGGCGGGATCATGGCGTTGATGGCCCTGGTCGTGAATTCGCAGCCCGACGCCAGGCGCGCGCGGGTCCTGATGCTGCTGGGCCTTGCCGGCGCCGCGCTCTTCTATGGCGATGGACTGATCACACCCGCAGTTTCGGTGCTGTCGGCGGTCGAAGGCCTGGAAGTCGCCACACCCGCGTTCAAGCCCTACGTCATTCCAATCACGCTGGTCGTGTTGGCCGGATTGTTCACCGTGCAGAAATGGGGCACCGGACGCATGGGCACGCTGTTCGGCCCGGTGATGGCCGTCTGGTTCGCCGTCATCGCATGGCTGGGCGTCGTCAACATCGTCCACGAACCGCGCGTGCTCGCGGCGCTCGCTCCAAGCCATGCGCTGGAGTTCATGTTCAACCACGGATCGCTGGGCTTCTTCTCGCTGGGCGCGGTCGTGCTGGTCGTGACCGGCGCCGAAGCGCTCTACGCCGACATGGGGCATTTCGGCCGCGTGCCGGTGCAGATCGCGTGGATGGTGCTGGTATTGCCGTCGCTGACGCTGAACTACTTCGGACAGGGCGCGCTGCTGCTCGCCGATGCCAAGGCGATCGAGAACCCGTTCTACCTTCTCGCACCGGGCTGGGCGCTCTATCCGCTGGTCGTGCTGTCGACGATCGCCACCATCATCGCGTCGCAGGCGGTGATTTCGGGCGCCTTTTCGATCACGCAACAGGCGATGCAGCTGGGCTACAGCCCGCGCATGGCCATCCAGCACACCTCAAGCCGGCACATCGGGCAGATCTACCTTCCTGGAATCAACTGGGCACTGTTCGCGGGCGTGGTGGCGCTGGTCGTCGGCTTCGGCTCGTCGACGAGCCTGGCTGCGGCCTACGGCATCGCCGTGACCGGAACAATGGCCACGACGACCATCCTGGCTTACGTGGTGGCGCGGACGATATGGAAGTGGAGCAAGCCGGCCAGCCTCGCGCTATTCGGCGCGTTCCTGCTGGTCGACCTCGCGTTCTTCAGCGCCAACATCCTGAAAGTGGGCGAGGGCGGCTGGTTCCCGCTCGTGTTCGGCCTGGGCGTGTTCACGCTGATGGCGACGTGGAAGCGCGGCCGCGAGTTGCTGCAATCGCGTCTCGACGCCGATTCGATTCCGTTGGACACGTTCATCGCCAGCGCGTCCCTGGGCTGCACGACGGTGCCCGGTACCGCGATTTTCATGACCACCAACGTGGACTCGGTCCCGCATGCGCTGCTGCACAGCCTCAAACATTACAAGAGCCTGCACAGCCAGGTGATCCTGCTCTCGGCGGTGACGCTCGACGTGCCGCACGTACCCGAATCGCAGCGCGTGGCCGTCGAGACGATCAATGCCCAATTCTCCAAGGTCAGGGTGTTCTTCGGCTTCATGGATACGCCGGACCTGCCGCGCGCTCTCGAGTGGTGCGGCGAACAGGGCATGCACCTGGAGGCGATGGACACGTCGTTCTTCCTGGGCCGTGAATCGCTGATCCCGAAGCCCGGCGCCGCCATGGCCTTCTGGCGGGAAAAGCTCTTCGTGTCGATGTTCAGGAACGCCGGCGATGCAGCGGCCTACTTCAGGCTGCCGCCCAATCGCGTCGTCGAGCTGGGCTCGCAGGTCGTGATCTAGCGAACGGCGAGTCTAGACCCGCGCGAGCGCGGGCGGCGTGTGCAGCCGGCTGCTTCGCGGCACGCCTGCCAGCAGGTACTCCATCTGGTCGGACAGGATGCGCCGGTTGCGCAGGATGAAGTGCTCGTGCCGGTTGGGAACGTAGGGTACGTAGAGCAGCGGCATGTCGGCCTGCTCGGGCGTTTGTCCCCCCTTGCGGATGTTGCAATGGCGGCAGGCGGTCACCGTATTGGTCCAGGTGTCGCGGCCGCCGCGCGAAACCGGCACGACGTGATCGCGCGACAGGTCGCGCGCCAAGTAGCGCTTGCCGCAGTAGGCGCACAGTTGCCGGTCGCGCGCGACAAGCATGGGATTGGTCAAGCCGGGCGCATGCATGTGAGCACACGCGCCAGTTCCTTTGAAGGCCACGATCGACTTCGACGCGATCCGCCAACCCACGAAAGTGCCCTCACACCCGCCCCGGAACTCCCGCACCTCGCGTCCAAGCGACCACGCCACCATCTGCTTCGCGTGGTAAGTGATCGCTTCCTCCAGCGCAACCCACGCCTGGGGAAGGCCT
>JANMCH010000023.1:0-2867 GCA_031361045.1 Betaproteobacteria bacterium
GCCCGCCATCGTGCGAATGGCCGGTCAGCAGTCCACGCGAGCCGCCGTTGGACCAGCGGTCCTGCTGCCACACGCCGATCATGTTGAGCGGATCGAGCGGATTGATCGCGAGCATCGGCTCGACTTCGGAATTCTCGAAAATCGTGCCCGTGGTCAGGGCGCCGTCGCAGCCTGTTGTGAAGGGCGATGCTGCGGACGCGCGGAACTGCGGATCGGGTTGCCCGCTGAAGGCGCACATGTTGACCTTTGGTGGCCCGTACCCCTCCACGACGTAACCGCGAGCGACCATCTGGTCCCTGACCACCGGGTCGATCGTGTAACGGTGATTGGAGTCGAAGCGCTGGTTCCAGAGCCTGTAGACCGGAAGCGTGCCGGCGGGGCACGCGCCAGTGGTCGTGTTGGCCAGAGTCATGACGAATGCACTAGGCGTCTCGTAGATGTAGCCGCTGAAGCTGGGGTTGGTGGCGGTCTGGGACAAGACGAACGTGCAGTCCGCCGGCGCCGCGGAAAAGAAATGCGAGTTGCCGTGCTCGGGCGGAATGTAGAAGCGGCAGACAGGATTGAAGCCCACGCAGCCGCCGGGCGGTGGCTGGAAGAACGTGCATGCGCTGGGCTCGACCGGGTATGCCGGGAACGAAAGTCCTGTGCGCTCCCAGCCGGCGAAACGTCCCGTATCAAGCGCAACGATGTCCGGCGCGAGCGGACTCATGAAATAGTGATCGAGGTCGCGGTTGTAGAACTCGACGACGGTGATCAGTCCGAGCTGGAGCGACGCGGTCTGCCCCGCGAAGTTGGTCGCCACGTTGTGGCCGACAGGAGGTAACGGCAGTCTCGGGGCATATAGCGCGCCGTCGCCATCGGTTGGAAGGAGCGCGTAGCTGAACGTGCTGACGCCCGCGAAATCGAGGACGCCACCGTCGGTTGGCACGAAACGGTCCGGCAGGATGTAGTCGGGCGTGATGGTGCCGGCGACGGCCTGCGTTGCAATCAGCAGGCGCTTGTTGGCGGTCGCGACATTCGGCAGGTCGAGCGCGAAGCGGAAGGTCTTGGTGACGCCGGCATGGGTCGCCGTGAGCGTACGCCCGGTCAGCAGGTTCATGCCGTTTGACCCCAGCGCTTCCTTCAAGACAACGTACTGGCGCGAACCGTCGGCGTTGGAGTAGACCTCGTCGATCCGCCACGATTCGAAGCCGGCGGCAGAAGTTGCGGCGGCCAAGCCAAACAGGAGGAGGGCAAGGCTGAGTCGGATCGAGGGCACGGCGATGCTCCGATGTGTAGCGTGAGGGGTCGAAGATAGCACCGGGCCCCTACGACGACTTGCGCATGACCTCGATGGTGAGTCGCAACAGTCTGGCCAGCGATTCCGTATCCGGCAATGTCTCATCGGTCACGCCGATCGCGCGCAGGTAGGCGGAGCCGGCGCGCAGCGCGCGAGCACGCGTGTCGAGCGGCACCGCGGCGTAGCGCGCGCCGTAGGCCAGGCGCAAGGCATCGACCAGCGCCACCGTGATCTTCTCCTGTAACAGCGATGCGTCGGCCTGGTCGACACGCATCGCACCGTGCCCGGTGAGCAGCCAGTGCAGATTGATGTTGCGCACTTCCGCGATACGCAGCAGATAGTCCTGCGTGGCCGAATTGCGCCGCTCCGCGTTGGAGACGGAGTTTTCGTGGATGCCCAGCTCGGTGGCGAACGCCTTCTGGCTGGTCGTGCCACGGACGAGCTTCAGGCGCTCACCGAGCGTCATGATTCGTCCCCCGTCGCGGTAGGCCCGCAGTTAAACGCATCGCCAAATATTGTGTGTTGCATTTTTACCAATGCGGTCATCGTTTTTTGCGCGCGGAACTTGCCTTCGTACGGCGCGGATATTAACATTCATCCATCAGCCCTCACACGGCACAACGTCAAACTGAGACCCATGATCAACGCACCGCGCAAATGCACAGTTCCCGCACCGGACCTCCGCGTCCGTGGCATGGGCATGTCGTTTGCCGGCCATTGCATTCAGTTGGGTACTCAGTTGGGTAATTCCCTGACGCTGTAGCCGCACCGACCGGAAGACATTCCGCCGGTGGGTAGGCGGAACGCTCCGAAGGTCTTTCTCTCTCCTTCCTGCGGTTCCGCCTTCCGGCGAGAGCACGTATTTATTCGCTCGTGCGCATGGTGCGCGAGGGCGGCAAGGAAAGGAGGCGAGCATCGAATGAACCATTTCCAGCACATGACCGCGCCAGCCCCGGCTGTGCGATCGCGACCGGCTACGACCCTCTGCAGGGGCATGCCGCATGGCGATTTCGCATCCATCGGCAACGCACAGCAATACGGACCGAGTTTCGCTCCGGGAGGCGCCAGGTAAGGCGCAACATTTCCCGTCTCGAAGCCCGGCCAGCCACGAAGGCACCGGGCTTTTTTGTTGCCTGGTATCACTGAATAAGACGATAGCGAGGCACAAAAAATGACTAGATTCTGGGACGAGTTCGAACTTCCCGACAAACGAGGCGTAGCCGTTCTCCTGCGGACGCCAAGAGAAGGGGCGTATTGGCAGTTGAAGGATGGCTTGATCGTTCGCCTGGCGGCGGGAGAGGCGCTGCCGGAGGTTGAGGTCGCGCAGCGCGAGTTGCTGGCGCTGGCGGTCCGCGATGCGGCTGAGCAATAACCGTCGAGCAATGACCGGCAGTTGAACAGTGGCGGGAAGCAAGAACGTCCAGGTCGGTGACGACTCGGGCGGCAGTAGCGGCGATTTCGGGTGCTGTGCGCGGCGCCCCTGACCGACAATGCGGGATCGCCGCCGTGTCCTGCCTCCATCGGGGCACGGTTGGTAGTCGCGGCAACCCAGGGCGGGGAAACCTGCCCTGGGCCGTGGCGAAACAGC
>JANMCH010000084.1:0-41151 GCA_031361045.1 Betaproteobacteria bacterium
CATGACGGCGAGCTGGTCGCTTGCAAACAGGTGCTGGCAACTGTCGAGAATTTTCTCGAACACCGGCGCGGTGTCGGCTACCGAACTGCTGATGACCTTGAGCACCTCGGCCGTCGCAGTCTGTTGCTCCAGCGCCTCGCGCGTCTCGTTGAACAGCCGCACGTTCTCGATGGCGATGACCGCCTGGTCGGCGAAGGTCTGCAGCACGAACGGAACCTTCTCGGGGATCGCACCCGCCGCTTCCCACGCCACGTTGATGGTACCGATGGGCTCGCCATCGCGCATCAGCGGTACGCCGAACAGGCGCATATATTTCCCGACCGCGAAGGACTGGTCGTAGTCCTCGTCTTCCTTGAGGTTCTCGATGAACACCGCGCGCTTCTCGAGGACCGCCCGGCCGGAGAGCGTGGCGCGCGTCGGTGGCCAGGGCGGACGCGACTGGAAGCTCCGCCCAAAGTCATCGTCGCCGCCTGCGCTGCACACAAAGCGGAGCAATCCCCCTTCGTACAGGAACGCTGCGGAATTGGTGGCGCCGCCGAGTTCACGGGCCGCCTTGACGATGGCCTCGAAGACGGGTTTCACATCCGTGGGCGAATCGCTGATGACCTTGAGTACTTCGGCGGATGCAGTCTGCTGTTCGAGCGCCTCGCGTGTTTCATTGAACATCCGCACGTTCTGGATCGCGATCACTGCTTGATCCGCAAATGTCTGCAGAAGGCCGATCTCGGCCGGCGAGAATGGATTTACTTCCTTGCGCAGAAGGGAGATCACACCCTTGGCATCGCCGTCCAGCAGCAACGGCACATTGAGAACGGTGCGCATGCCGATTCGTTCCTGAAGCTCGCGGACGTCCGGGTATTCGGTGTCGAGTAGCGGAAGCACGTCGTCGATGTGCACGGTCGCGCGGTCGAGCACCGCCCGCCCGGCGATCGAGGACCGGCGCAGCGGCAGCACCATGCCCATGGTGCCGTCCTGGAAGGCCGATCCGTAACTCGTCATTGCATGCAACTGGCCTTCTTTCAGCAGCCAGACGCGGCTGCCGTCGGCATGGCAAAGCGCACCGGCGCGCTCCGCCACGGCATCGAGCACCGGCTGCACGTCGGTCGGCGACTCGCTGATGACGCTCAGCACCTCCGCCGTCGCCGTCTGCCGCTCCAACGCTACTTTCGTTTCATTGAACAGGCGCACATTTTCGATCGCGATCACGGCTTGATCGGCGAACGACTGCGCCAGCGCGATTTCCTTGTCTTTGAAGCCGCCGGGCTGGTTGCGCACGAGCACGAGCACGCCGAGGCATTCGCCGCCGCGTAACAGGGGCAGGTGCAGCGACGAGCGGACGTTGGCGAGGCGCGGAATGTTTCGCGCCACTTCCGGGATGTCCGCCGTCGACCAGTCCGGAATGTGAAGCGGGGCCTTGTCCAGGATCACTCGCGCGGGCAGGCTGGTGGCGCGGTCGATGCGCACGCCTTCCGCGGGCCCGTGAACCGGTTCGAGCTCGCCGGCCGAGGCATTGGCCACCGGATGGAAATGCGTTGCGTCGTTGCGCAGCAGGCCCACGGCCTCGCAGGCGATTAGCCGGCTCGCCGTCCGAACGATGGCGTCGAACACTGGCTGCACGTCGGTGGGCGAGCCGCTGATCACGCGCAGTACGTCGGCACTGGCCGACTGGCTGGCCAGCGCTTCCTGCGTCTCGTTGAACAATCGTGCGTTCTGGATGGCGATCACCGCCTGGTCCGCAAAAGTCTTGAGCAGCGCATTCTCCCGGTCGCGAAGACCATCGACCTCGCTGCGCATCATCGTGATGGAGCCAATTCCGCGGCCCTCCCACATGAGTGGCGCGACCACCACCGCCGTCCCCAGCTTCATCCGTGCCGCCGCCATCACGGCCGGTTGCGTGACATCGGCGCCTGCCGTCACGTCGCGGATCTCGACCAGCTTCCCGGATTGAATCGCCTGCCCGGTAAGCGTCCCGGCCAGGGGTCGAGGGAACGACGCCAAGGTTTCCGCTTCGATCTTCGCGGCCTCGGCTTCGCCCAACGACGCGCGTGCGGTCGCGGTGAGGCGATAGACCGGAACGACCAGCTGCCCGTCGTCGTCGACGATGCCCAGCGCGAACGCTTCGGCCGAGAACAGTCGCTCGCAGCACTCGATGATCTTCTCGAATACTGGCGACGCGTCGGCCATCGAGTGGCTGATGACGTCGAGCACTTCGTAAGTCGCCGTCTGCTGCTCGAGCGCCTCCTTGGTCTCGTTGAACAGCCGCACATTCTCGATGGCAACCACGGCCTGACGCGCGAAGGTCTGCAGGAGCGCCACCTCCTTTTCATCGTAGAGCCCGGTCTCAGCCCGGTTGACGGTGATGGCGCCAATCACCTGCTGGTCGCGCATGAGCGGTACCGACAGGCCACTGCGGAAACCCGCCAGCTCGCAGGCGCGCTTCATCTCCGGCGCGTATTCCTCGTCGGAAAGAGCGAGGAGATCGGCCACGTTGACGACGCGGCGATCGCGGATCGCGCGCGCCGAAATCGTCGTGCTCTGCTGCAGAGGCTGCGGCCAGGCCGCGCGCAAGGCGGCGGTTCCGGCTTCGTTGACGCCGTGCAGAGTCACCAGTTGCAGCATGTCGCCGTCGAGCCGCGTCACGAGGCAGTAACGCGCATTGGTCAGCGCCGCGGCGCGCTCGGCAATGATGTCGAACACCGGCTGCACGTCAGTCGGCGACTCGCTGATCACCTGTAGCACGTCCGAGGTCGCAGTCTGGTGCGCCAGAGCCTCCTTCGTCTCATTGAAGAGGCGCACGTTCTCGATGGCAATGACCGCCTGGCTCGCGAACGCCCGCAGCAAATCCACTTCGTTGTCGGCAAATTTTCCGGGCTTGCTTCGGTACATGGCGATGGCGCCGACGACCTTGCCGTCACGGAACATCGGCACGGAGAGGCCGGCGCGCAGGCCCACTCTTCTGGATACTTCTTTCAGTCCCGGCGGCGCAGGGGAGAACACGCTGCGCTCCAGTAGGTCCGGTACATTGACGACGGTCCCGGTCCGGATGGCCTCGGCGGATATGAAGAAAGCGTCAGGCCGGGCCGGCAATTCCGTCGACAGCAGGTCGATGAATTCCGGGTCGATGGCGTACGAACTCGCCATGTGGATCAATTCGCCGTCGAACCGGAACACGATGCCGGACTCGGCGCCGGTCAGCAGCGCTGCGCGTTCTGCGATGATGTCGAACACCGGTTGCACATCGGTGGGCGATTCGCTGATCACCTTCAGCACTTCGGCCGTCGCGGTCTGCCGCTCGAGCGCCTCCTTCGTTTCGTTGAACAGGCGCGCGTTCTGGATCGCGATCACCGCCTGGTCGGCAAAGGTCTTGAGCAACGTGAGTTCGGCTTCCGTGAACGGCCGGGGAGGGCGGCAGGCAATGTCGATCGTGCCGATGCCGCGGCCTTCCCATGTCATCGGCGCGTTCGCGATGGAAAAATCGCCGACCCGGCCTACCATCTCGTGCATGTAGGCCGGCAGGTCTTCGGACGACGCGACGCTGTTGCGATGCAGGACCGACCCCTCGCGCATCGTCATGTCGCTCATGGTGCCGGCGAGTGGACGCGGGAACACGCGCAGCACCTCGTCGTTGAAGCCGCCGCGATAGGCGCCGATCCGCAGCGTGTCGCCTTCAGCCAGGCACACCGACATGTCCGTCGCGCCGAAAAGGCGCTCGCAACTGTCGAGGATCTTGTCGAACACGGGCTTGGGATCAGCCATCGAGCCGCTGATCACCTGCAGCACCGACGCGGTCGCGGTCTGCCGCTCGAGCGCCTCCCGCGTCTCATTGAACAACCGAACGTTCTCGATGGCGATCACCGCCTGGTCGACGAACGATTCCGCCAGCGCGATTTCCTTGTCGCTGAACGCGCCGGCCTTGTCGCGAGCCAATGCCAGCACGCCAATGCACTCGTCCTTGCGCATCAAAGGCAGCATGATCGAAGCGGTGATGCCCGTCAGGTCCCGTACCCGCTGCTCGTGCGCCGGCACATCGATGGCGGTCCAGTCGGGAAGGTGCAGCAACTTCTTGCTCAGGATCACGCGCGACGGAAAGTTGGCCGCAGGATCAATGGGCACGATCTTGTCGCCAAGGCTCATCGGAACGCCGCCAGGTGTTGCGGAGGCCACGGGCGTGAACGTGGTTCCGTCGGAGCGGAGCAACGCGGTGAAATCGCACGCCAGAAGCTTGAGGGCGGTGCGGACAATGGCATGGAACACCGGCTGCACGTCGGTGGGCGAGCTGCTGATCACGCGCAGGATGTCGGCGGAGGCCGTCTGGTGGCTCAGTGCCTCCTGCGTCTCGTTGAACAGCCGCGCGTTCTGCAGCGCGACGCCGACGTTGGCGGCGATCGTCGACAACAGGCGTTCGTCGTCGGCGCCATACACGCCTTCCTTTTGCGTGCTCTGCACGCTGATCACGCCCAGGCTTGCTCCGCCGACGGGAATGGGCACGCCCAGGTACGACAACGCCTGCTTGCCGACGATCTTGGCGCCCAGCTCGAGCCCGCGCCGGTCGGCCTCGTGATTGATGATGAGTGCCTTGCTCGACTGGATGATCCGGCTGGTGAGTCCCACACCGAACTTGATCGGCTTGATTTCGTCGCCAAACTGGTACGGGAAGTCGATGATGCCGGTATCCGGGTTGTAGATCGCGACATAGGCGACGTCGGCGCTGAATACCGTGCGAATCTGCTCGCCGACCAGGTCGAGCAGAGGGGCCAGCTCGAGCTTGCTGCCCAGCTGCTGCGATACCGTATTGATGGTGGCGAGTTCCGTCGCGCGCTTCTCCGACTCGGCAAACAGCCGCGCATTCTCGATCGCGACGACCGCCTGCAGCGACAGTCCGACCAGGAATTCGAGGTCACTGTCACTGAACGGCTCGCCGCCCGTCCGCCATACCGCCATGACCCCCTTCACCTTCTTGCCGGCGAGCAAGGGTGCGACCATCAAGCGTTCGTTTTCCTCCCGTCCGGTGCCGGCGATCTGGACGCCGCGCGGATCGTTGTTGGTATCGTTGATTAATTCGGCGCGGCCGCTCTGGACCAGGCTGCCGATGATGCCGACTCCGGGCTCGATCTCGTCGTCCTTGAGGGCATCCGCAATATCGCCCACGGCGACGATGGCGCGATAGCCGCTGCCGCCCGCCATCGGCAGGAAAATCGCGCTGTTGTCGGCGTTGAGCAAATCCTTGGCGTGATGCGCGATGCGGTCCATGACCTTGTTGACATCGAGCGTCGAGGAAATATCGCGGCCGACCTCCGCCAACGCGGCCGACTCGCGCGTGCGGCGCTGCGTTTCGTCGAACAGCCGCGCATTCTCCAGCGCGACGCTCATGCTGTTGGCGAGCGTTTGCAAAAGCCGCACATCCGATTCGCTGAATGCGTGCTCGCGATCCATGTCGAGGAGGGCGATCAATCCGCGTGCCTGGGTACCGGCGATGAGCGGCACCATGACCAGCGATTTCTCCGACCGTGTGCCCGGATGAGTGGAGCTTCCGTATTTCTCGCTTGCCGTCGCCATGTTCTCGTTGACGACCAGCGTCTCGCGGGTGCGCAACACGTGCGGGCCGAATCCCCGCTCGGGAAGCGGCACGGAGTCGACGTGGATCCGCTTTCCGCTCTCCGTCAGATACGGGAAATGAATCAATCCCGTGTGCGGGTCATGGATGCGAATGCCGACATCGGCACGGTTGAAGATCTCGCGTATCTTGTCTCCGACCGCGTCGTAGATGCCCTGCATGTTGAGTTCGGCGGCCAGCGCCTCCTGCACACTGTTGATGATCGCGAGCTCGGCGGCGCGCTGTTCGCTTTCCTTGAACAGGCGCTGTGTCTCGTCGAAGAGCCGGGCATTCTCCAGCGCCACGCTCATCGCGCTGCCCAGCGTCTGCAGCAGGCGCACATCCGACGGACTGTAGGCGTGCTCGCGTTCCAGGTTCATCAGGTTGATGAGCCCGCGCGCCTGGTCGCCGGCGATCAGCGGCACATAGACAGAGGATCTTTCCTGCTGTGTGCCCTCGATGATCGTGCTGCCCAGATCCTTCATCACCTGCGGCAGGTTTTCGTTGACGACGAGCGTCTCGCGGCTGCGCAGGACGTGGCAGGTTATTCCGACGCTGCCCAGCGGTTCCGATGGAATGGTGATCCGCTTGCCGCCTTCATAGACGTACGGAAAGTGCAGCACGTCTGCTCTTGGATCGTGGATGCGGATACTCATGTCCGCCTGATTGAAGATCTCGCGGATCTTGTCGCCCACGGCGTCGTAGATGCCCTGCATGTTCAGTTCGGCGGCCAGCGCCTGCTGCACGCTGTTGATGATCGCGAGCTCGGCGGCGCGCTGTTCGCTTTCCTTGAACAATCGTTGCGTCTCGTCGAGCAGGCGCGCATTCTCCAGCGCCACGCCCATGCTCGCGGCAACCGTGCTGAGAAGACGAACCTCCGCTTCGCCGTAAGCACCTTCCTTTTCGTAGTCTTCCATCACAATCGAGCCCAGGACGCGATCGCTGCCCATGATGGGCACGAACACCGTCGAGTGACTGTCATCTGTGCCTTCGACCACGGTCATGCCCAGCGCGCACGCCTCCTGGCGCGAATTGGCGACCAGGGGTTGCCGCGTCTTCACCAGCCTGGACCACGAGCCGTCGGGCGTCGGCCGCACGGACACGACGTCCTTGTGCACGCCATGCTCGTACTGATACAGGAAATGCACCAAGTCGGTCTTCGGGTCGTACCAGCGCACGCCGATGTCGCCGGTCTTGAACACTTCCCGCAGCTTGTCGCCGACCAGGTTGATGATGGCCTGGAAGTCGAGTTCGGCCGCCATGCCTTCCTGGATGCGGTTGATGACGGAAAGCTCGGCCGCGCGTTGTTCCGTTTCCTTCAGCAGTCGCTGGGTTTCATCGAACAGGCGCGCGTTCTCCAGTGCCACGCCCATGCTCGACGCAACGGTCGACAGCAGGCGAACGTCGGAGTCGGTGAACGCATATTCCCGCTCGTAGTTCTCGACGATGATGCTGCCGATCACGCGATCGCTGCCCACGATGGGCACCTGCATGTTCGACTTGCTTGGGTCGGTCCCTGGAAAGACGCCCATCGTTGCAACTTCGGCGGCCGTGTTCACGACGAGTGCCTCGCGCCGCGAAGTCAGCATTTTCCAGCGCTCTGCCGACTGCGTCGTCGATGGCATCGTCAACCGCGCACCGTGTTCGTATTCGTAGAGGTAGTGGACCATATGCTGCTTTTCGTCGAACCAGCGGATGCCGAGGTCGCCGGTATGCAGCACTTCGCGCAGCTTGTCGCCGACCAGGTCGACGATGGCCTGGAAATCCATCTCGGCGGCCACGCCTTGCTGGATGCTGTTGATCACCGCCAGCTCGGCGGCGCGTTGCTCGGTTTCCTTCAGCAGCCGCTGCGTCTCGTCGAACAGGCGGGCATTCTCGAGCGCCACGCCCATGCTCGCGGCGACGGTCGTCAGCAAGCGGACTTCGGATTCGCCGAACGCATCCTCGCGCTCGTAGTTCTCGAGGATGATCGTGCCCAGGACGCGGTCGCTGCCCAGGATGGGCACCGTGACCGCGGAGCGGCTGGCGTCCGTGCCAGGCATGACGGCAATCCCCATCGCCTTGGCGTCGGCCATGTCGCGGATCACCAGCGGCTGTCGGGTCTCCACGAGCTTCGACCACGAACCCCCGGGGGCCGGCGGCGCCGAAGGCAGCGTCAGCCGCTCGCCGTGCTCGAATTCGTACAGGTAGTGCGTCAGGTTGGTCGTCGCTTCATACCAGCGGATGCCGATATCGCCGGTGTTGAACACTTCGCGCAGCTTGTCGCCGACCAGGTCGACGATGGCCTGGAAGTCGAGCTCCGCCGCCATGCCTTCCTGGATGCGGTTGATCACCGCCAGCTCGGCGTTACGCTGTTCGGTTTCCTTCAGCAGGCGCTGCGTCTCGTCGAAGAGGCGCGCATTCTCCAGCGCCACGCTCATGCTGTTGGCAAGCGTGGACAGCAAGTTCACGCTCGAAGGAGCGAACTGGTTCTCCTCGTTGCCGTAAAGCGCGATGACGCCCAACGCCTCGTCGCCGGACAGGATCGGCACGCCGAGGTAGCTCTTCGAGATGTCCGCGCTGTCCGTGTCGCCGATCGGCGTCGGCGCAAATTGTCGCGTGCGCTCCAGGTAGTTGTCGTTGATGACCAGCGGCTCGCGCTTGCGGATGATCTCGCCGGTCAAGCCCTTGCCTACGGGAAACGGATCAACCGTGTAGCGCGCACCGTGCTCGAGGAAATACGGCATCCTCATGACATTGTCGCGCCGGTCGAGCAGGGCGATCGACATGTCCCCCGTGCCGAAGATGTCGCGGATTTTGTTACCGACCAGGTCGATGATCGCCTGAAAGTCGAGTTGCGCGGCCAGGCCCTCCTGCACGCTGTTGATGATCGCGAGTTCGCCTGCGCGTTGCGCGATAAGCGCGTTGGACGTTTCAAGTTCCTCGGTACGCTCCGCGACCTTCTGCTCGAGGTCCTGCGACCACTGCGCGTTGACCAGCGCCGCCGCAGCCTGGCCTGCCAGCATGCCGAGGAGATCGCGATCGGCTTCGTGAAAGCGCCCGAAGGGGCCATCGATGTCGGCGTAGAGATAACCCAGCAGTTCCTTCTGCGCGATCAACGGCGCGACGATGCGCGAGCGCTGCTTGAGTTCGTCCGCCTTCTCCGGACTGAAGGCAAGGCCGACCGCGCGCGTGCGGCGCGCATCCGCGAGGTCCGCTGCGACGCTGCGCAACAGCGCTTCGGCGTCCTCGCCCTTGGGCACCAGCGAACCCGCGAGGTGCAGTCCCTGCGGCGTCTCCAGCACCAGCAGAACGCGCTCGGCCCCCGACAGCTCGGTTGCCTCGTCGATCAGGAACTCGTGCAGTTCAGTCGCGCTGCGCAATTCGCTCAGGCGCAGGCCGGTATCCACCAGGCGTTCGAACGGTTCGCGCAAACTGGTCTTGCCGGTCAGGTGCGCCATGCGTCGCTGCGGGCCGGAACCGCGTTTCCCGGCGTCGGCAAGCCACGCATGGACGATCTCGCGATGCGCGGCGACCTTGTTCAGGTAGTTGCGCCGCAGTCCGTCGTCACTCAAGCGGGCGATGGGCTCGACCAGGAAGCGATAGGCCTTGGCGAGGGCGTCACGCGCGGCCGTGACCTTGCCATTGGCCGCGAGCGCCTTGCTGTGTCGCCACCACAAAGACCGACGATCCACGTCTTCCATCTCGACCAGTCCGTGCGCGCGATGAATCGCGGTGGCGCGCTCGCTCGTGTCCAGCGAACTCCGGGAATCGCCGGCTTCCAGATACGCCTCCGCCAGGAGTGTCAGCGTGCTGATCTCCAGCGACTCCTCGTCCATGTCGCGCAGCAACTCCGCCGCTTCGCGCAAGTGGCGTACGGCGGTCCGGGCGTCACCCGCCGACAGCGCAATGCGTCCTTCGCCAATGGGCCGGTACAGGGCCCGGCGGGCATCACGCTGGGCTTCGTGGTGCGCGATCGACTCCCGCATGTACTCGCGAGCCGACTCGGCATTCCCGATTTCATGCTCCACCAGCGACAACATGAACCGCGTATTGCCGCTGCCGGCGCGGTCGCCGGCGCCCTGGCCGATGGCGGTGGCCTTGAGCAACAGGCGGCGCGCGCGACGGTAAAGCCCCAGCTTGTGGTAGGTAAGGCCCAGGTTGTGCATGATGACGCCCTGCCGCTCGGCATATCCCGCGGCATCGAACGCGGCCAGCGATTGCTGCAGCAGTTGCAACGCCAAGGCGAGGTCGGGCTCGTTGAACGTCTGCATGTTGAGTGCATTGCCCAACCCGTACAGGTCGCCGCTTCGCCGCGCCATGACCACCGCCTCGTCCAGCAAGCGGGCGGCCTCCTGTGCGTTGCCCTGGCCGCTGCGCGCGGCCGCCATGGCCCACAGTGTCTGGCCGTGTCCGGCAGTGTCGTTCAGCGTCTTGAAGATCTTGGCGGCCTGCGCGGCCGACTTGGCCGCCTTTTCGTTCAGGCGCAGGCGGAATTGGGCTTCGGCAAGGCGATACAGGCTCATTGCCTCCAGCGCGGGCTGACCGGCTTCGCGCGCTGCCTTGAGGGCATCGCCCGCGGTGACGGCGCCGTCCCGCGAGTTCCCGTGGCGAATCTCCAGCAGGGCGCGGCGATTGAGCGACTGCGCAAGGAACGCTGGCTTGCGGGCGCGGCGGGCCAGGTCGAGCATCCGCTTCGCGTCCGCTGCCGCTGCCGCGAGATCGCCTTGCGCAATGAATGACGCAGCGCAAAGGTCCAGCAAGTCGAGGCGGTCCGAAATGGACAGGGCGGCTTTGCTGAGTGCTGCCGTGGCCAACTCGATGGCCGCTGCATGCTGGCCGGTCCATGCCAGGTCGGCGACGCGTTGCGTGGCACCGGGGGCCGCTTTGGCGGCGACCTTGGCTGCGGGCCGGATCGTCTCTTTCTTGTTGTTCTTCGACGGCGATGCAGGCATCAGGCGCTCGGGCGTTGCGTTTCGCGGCACGGTTCCTCCGGCCAAATGGGGCGGTCGGAGAGGAGACCGGATTTTAGACTAACGCAGGAAATGGGGTCTGACCCCATTTCGCTAGTAGAACCGCTCGACCTTGCCGGAATAGAGGACCGGGCCGGTGGGCGCGCCCGTAGGTGATCCGCCAGCGGGTTCCAGGCTCACCGCGAGGGCCGGGACGTTGGCGAAGGCCGCGTCGGGTGCGGCGGGGAGGGCAATCCGGCCCACGCCGCTGTCCGGAATCACGACCAGCGATTTGGGCGCGGCGCCGGTCGGCAACATCCACAGCTCGAGCGACTTGCCCGCAGGCACGGCCGAGCCGCCCACGACCTTGACGATCATTGCGCGTTGGCCGCGCATGGCGGTTGCAATCAGCGCAGGCTTGGCGTCGGGACCGGCAAGCACGGCGACGATCGGCTGGTCGGCGACAGGTGGCGGCGGCGAGAACAGCGTGACGCCCAGCGCCATCGCCGCGGCGAAACTCGTCAACGCGAAACTGCGCCAAAAGGCCACGCGCGTCCACCACGGCCCATCGTTCCCGGGAATTCGCTGCAATCCGAGTTTCTGCACGATGGTCGACCATACGCGTGGCGGCGGCGCAATCGGTGGCGCGCCTTCCGCCAGCGGCGCGAGTCGCGTCTCCCAGTTGCGGATGGCGGCCGCGACGTTGCTGTCGTTGCGCGCTATGCGCGCGAAACGCGCGCGCGCACGGGGCGACATCGTCCCCAGCGCGTACTCGGCGGCGAGTGCATCGAGGCGTTGCAGGCGGTCGGGTCGGGACAGGTTCACTTTTTTACTTGCTCAGCAGGCTGCTCAGTTGGGTGCTCAGTTGGGTGCTCAGTTGGGTGCTCAGTTGGGTGCTCAGTTGGGTACCCAGTTTCTGACCTCAGCTACGTACATACCCAGAACGGTCCAGGCAGCTCTTCAGGCGCTCGAGGCCGCGGCGCACCCAGGACTTTACCGTTCCGAGCGGCTGCCGCATGTGCTCTGCCAGTTCGGCGTGCGAGAGTCCCTGGTAAAACGCGAGCGCGATGGCCTGCTTGGCTCCCCCTTCGAGCGTTTCCACGCAGTTGCGCACGGACTGCGCCTCGGCACCCGCCAACAGCAATTCCACCGGCGTCGGATCGCCGGAAGGCAGGTCGAACTCCTTGCCATCGTCATCGTCGGTGGTCATCGTCACGGTGTCCAGTTCCCGCCGCCGCAATTGATCCAGGCAACGGTTGCGCACGATGGCGGTCAGCCATGTCAGCGGCTGGCTCTTCGCCGCTTCATACGACCCCGCGTGATGCCAGACGCTCACGAATGCCTCCTGCAGGACCTCCTCGGCAGCGGATCCTTCCCTCATGATACGTACGGCGACGCCATATAGATGCGGCGACGACTGCTCGTAGAGCGCCGCAAAGGCATTCTGGTCGCCAAGCGCGACACGGGCCATCAGCGCCGCGAGGCGCTCATTGCGCTCCGCGTTCCTGGGCGCCTCAGCCATGGCGGGCGCGGTCCTTCTGCCACAGGACGTCGGGGCGACCGCCCGCATGATTGAGGACACGCGATAGCACGAACAGGAGATCCGACAGGCGGTTGAGATAGATGCGCGAACGTTCGCTCACGGCCTCGGTGGCGGCCAGCCGGATCAAGGTGCGTTCGGCACGCCGGCAAACGGTGCGCGCGACATGCGCGAGCGCGGCCGCGCGGGTACCGCCCGGCAGGATGAATTCCTTGAGCGGTGCCAGGTCGGCATTGAATGTCTCGACGGCATTCTCCACGCGCGTCACATGCGTTTCCGTCACGGCCACGTAGCCGGGAATGGACAACTCGCCGCCCAGGTCGAACAAATCGTGCTGCACGTCGGTAAGGCAGGTGGCCACAGTTTGCGGCAGCGCTTCCGCCAGCAGGACGCCCAACACGGAGTTGAGTTCGTCGACGGTGCCGATCGCCTCGATTCGCGGCGCGTCCTTGGGGACGCGCGAGCCGTCGCCCAGGCCGGTTTCGCCGGCGTCGCCGGTGCGGGTCACGATCTTCGATAAACGATGCCCCATGCGCGATACGGCCTTCAGGGTGGGTGCGGTCTCCATTTCAGGGTAGCGAAATAGGCACACGCGGGCAAGGGTACAAACGCGGATGCGCCCATTTGCTAGCATGGACCACCGGCACCAAGACCGCAGGAGTACCGCCATGAATCCGTACGAGCAGGATCTCGAGCGCAACGCGGCGAATTTCGCACCGCTGACGCCGCTGTCGTTCATCGCGCGCACCGCGCACATCTGGCCGCATCGCATTTCGGTCATTCATGGCGAGCGTCGCTACACCTGGGGCGAAACCTATGCGCGTTCGCGGCGCCTGGCGTCGGCATTGACCAGGCGCGGCTTCGGCAGGAACGACACCATTGCCGTCATGCTTGCCAACACGCCCGAAATGATCGAGGCCCATTTCGGCGTGCCGATGATGGGCGGCGTGCTCAACACGCTGAACACGCGGCTCGATGCCGAGGCAATTGCCTTCATGCTGGAGCACGGCGAGGCGAAGGTACTGCTGACCGACACCGAATTCGCCCCCATTGTCGCCACGGCGCTGGCGGCGTTGCCGCAGGCAATCCGGCCGCTGGTGATCGACATCGTCGACCTCGAAGGCCCGGGCGGCGATCTGCTGGGGGAAACAGATTACGAAACGCTGCTCGCCGAGGGCGATTCGGAGTTCGCATGGTTGCCGCCTGCCGACGAGTGGGACGCGATCTCGCTCAACTACACGTCCGGCACCACGGGCAACCCGAAAGGTGTCGTCTATCATCATCGCGGCGCGTATCTCAACGCGCTGTCGAACCTCATCGACTGGGGCATGCCGCGACACGCGGTGTATCTGTGGACGCTGCCGATGTTCCACTGCAACGGCTGGTGCTTCGCCTGGACGATGGCGGCCAACGCGGGCACCAACGTGTGCCTGCGGCGCGTCGAGGCCAAGGCGGTCTTCGATGCCATTCGCGAGCACAAGGTGACCCACTGTGGTGGGGCGCCCATCGTCTATTCCATGCTGATCGGTGCGCCGGACGAAATGAAGCGCGGCATCGCGCACAAGGTGCATGGACTGGTCGCCGCCGCGGCGCCACCGGCGGCAATGATCGAAGGCGCCGAACGCATGGGCTTCGACATCACGCACGTCTATGGCTTGACGGAGGTGTACGGGCCGGCGTCCGTCTGCGCCAAGCATCCGGAGTGGGACACGCTCGACATTGCCGCGCGCACCGAGCGCAACGGCCGGCAGGGCGTGCGCTACACGTGCCAGGAGGGCATGACGGTGATGGACCCGGAAACGATGCAGCCCGTGCCCGCAGATGGCACGACGATGGGCGAGATCATGTTCCGCGGCAACATCGCGATGAAGGGCTATCTCAAGAACCCGGAAACCACCGCAGCGGCCTTCGCGGGTGGCTGGTATCACACCGGCGACCTGGGCGTGATGCAGCCTGACGGCTACGTGAAGATCAAGGATCGCTCGAAGGACATCATCATTTCCGGTGGCGAGAACATCAGCTCGATCGAAGTCGAGGACGTGCTGTACCGACATCCGGACGTCGTCACCGCCGCGGTTGTCGCGCAGCCCGATCCCAAGTGGGGCGAGACACCGTGTGCGTTCGTCGAATTGAAGGCGGGCGGGACGGTGACCGAAGCGGAGCTGATCGCGCACTGCCAGCAGCACCTGGCGCGATTCAAGGCGCCGCAGAAAATCGTGTTCGGCGTGGTCCCCAGGACGTCCACCGGCAAGGTCCAGAAATTCCTGCTGCGCGAACGGGCGAAATCGGCGGATGCGATCCAGTAACACTAAAGTATCAAGCAAGCGACGGGGGAGGCAATTGATGGACGTTCGTCATTGGATAGTCATTCTCATCTCCTGCGCATTCGCGCTGACCGCGCGACAGGCCCCAGGAGCCCCGTTTGCATACATTGCGAATGCAGGCAGCAACGATGTCTGGGTCATGGACTTGGCCACCAATGCCCCTGTCAACACGATTGCCGTGGGCATATTCCCGGAAGGCGTTGCGGTGAATTCAACGGGAACCAGGGTCTACGTCGCCAATTTCAGCGGCAACAATGTCTCGGTCATCGATGTTGCATCCAACACGGTCATCGCTACCGTACCGGTCGGGATCAATCCGCGGAGCGTTGCCGTGAACAAAGCGGGTACACGCGCCTACGTGCCAAATCAACTCTCCGACACGGTTTCCATGATCGACACGAGTACAAACACGGTCGTGGCCACCGTTCCAGTCGGACAGCAGCCCTACGGAATTGACATTGCCCCCAATGGCTCCCACATATACGTGACGAATGCACTTTCCAATGACGTGTCAGTCATCGATGCGGCTTCCGGAAATATCCTTGCATCCATTGCCGTTGGTACGCTGCCGTCGGGAATCGCAGTTAATGCGACGGGAACCAAAGCCTATGTGACCAATGCCGCGTCGGGAAGCGTCTCGGTCGTCGACCTGGCAACAAACACGGTTACATCGACTGTGGTGGTCGGCAGTTTTCCCTACGCCGTTGCCGTGAACGGTATCGGCGACCGGGTGTATGCATCCAACGCCGCCTCGAACAACGTGTCGGTTATCGACACGTCGACCAACACGGTGGTGGCGACGACAGCGGTAGGAAATTTCCCCATCGGTATTGACCTGTCCGCGACGGGCGATAAGGTCTACCTGGTCAATTCGAATTCAAGCAGCGTATCGGTCCTGGACGCCTCGACCAACGCCGTCGTCGCGACATTTGCAGTCGGCTCAAACCCGTACTCCTTCGGTCGATTCATTGCGCCACTGCCTGCAATTTCGCCATTCGCCACTGCGGTGCCGGCCGTTTCGTGGATGGGCCAAATGTTATTGGTTCTGCTTTTGGCCGCCATGGGAACGGCTAGGATCGGGCGGCGTCGTAACGCGGTTCTTCGCTGACAGCTGCGAGACAGTTGCGAATCACCGCTCAACTGTCGACGATTGCCTCCGCTGCCGCCAAGTCTTCAAGCGCGAAGCCGACCGACTTGAACACCGTGACCTGATCGTCGCGCGTGCGGCCTGGATGCGCGCCACGCGCCAAGTCACGCAGGTCTGCCGCGACATTTTCCAAGGCGATGGCGCCGCTGGCCAGTGCCTGCACGACATCGCCGCCTTCGGCCAGCGCGCTCTCGCGGTTGTCCACGACGATGCAATCCGCGCGGCGCATCGCGTCATCGTCCGTTTCACGCATCGAACGCTGGTACGCGCCAACCAGGTCGACGTGCGTGCCCGTCTTCAACCAGCGGCCGAGGACGAGTGGGGACGTGGCGAGTGTCGCGCACGAGACGATGTCTGCCGCCGCCACCGCTGCTTCAAGGTCCGTCGTGGCCTGCGCAAAGATGCCATCGCGCACGCACTCGGCCGCCTTGGCCTCCGCATGCGCCGCCGTGCGACTCCAGATGAGGACGTGATCGATGGGCCGCACGTGCCGATGCGCGTCGATCAGGCCACGGCTCAGGCGCCCTGCGCCCACCATCAGCAATCGGCGCGCATCGCGGCGCGCGAGACGTTGCGCGGCATAGGCCGAGGCACCGGCCGTGCGGCGCGCCGTCAACTCTTCGCCATCAAGAGTCGCAATCGGGACTCCGTTGGACGCGTCGAACAGCACATAGACGGCCGCGACCGAACGTTCCGCGCGCGTGGCGTTGCCGGGAAACACGGTGACCAGCTTGACGCCGATATGGCGACCGGTGCGCCACGCGGGCATCAGCAGCAGCGATGCCGCGGGCAGTCCGGGCACGTCGATCGCGTGGTTGACGCGCAGCGGCGCGTGGACTTCCGACCGCAGCGCTTCGTCGAGCGCCGCCAGCAGCCGCGGCCAGGGAAGTCCCGCGCGAACGGCTGCCGCGTCGAAGAACTGCATCAGCCGGGGGTTTCGGTCAGCGACAGCAGCGAGGCGTTGCCGCCAGAGGCCGTGGTGTTGATCGTGACCGTGCGCTCGCTCAGGAGGCGCGTCGGGTCATAGCCGTAGACGCCCTTGACGATGAGCGGGACGATGGGGCCGGGGCGTGCCGCCAACGTCTGGCGCATCTGCCGTGCCTGCTCTGCGCTGCCGGCGAACAGCACGGCATCGGGCTCCGCGGACAGCGGGTCCTTGACCAATTGGCAGCCGTGCCGGAGCAGCGCACGTACATGCGTGCCGGACTCCGATGCCTCGAGCAGCGCCACGTTGCCTGTAGCGATGGCGACGCGGGCCTGTGCCGCCAGTTCGCCTTCATCGTTGGCAATGCACGCGATGCGCCCACGGGGACGCAGGTACAGCGTGTTCGTCTCGCCCGTCGGCCCCGCCAGTACGTCGCCGGCGTTCACCGCGGCGGCAAGTGGCGGAGGCCGTCCATCGACGAGACGCCAGAGGTAGTGCGGCCCGCCCGCCTTGGGTCCGGTACCGGACATCCGGTCGCCGCCAAACGGTTGCACGCCGACGACGGCGCCAACGATGTTGCGATTGACGTAGATGTTGCCGGCGCGAATCCGCGCGATCACCGTTTCGACTGTCTCGTCGATGCGCGTCTGCACGCCATGAGTCAGTCCATAGCCGGTCGCGTTGATCGCGTCGAGCACCGGCTCGAGCTGGCCTTGCCGGAACCGGACCACATGCAGGACGGGTCCGAACACTTCCGACGTCAGTGTGCTCACGTCATCGATCGCGATCAGCGTCGGTGGGAAAAAAGTTCCGTTCGCGCAAGCTTCGGGCAACGGCAATTGGTGGATGTCGGCACCTGCCGCGCGCATCCGCGCAACGTGTGCCTCCAGCAGGTCGCGCGCCTCGGCGTCGATGACTGGGCCGACATCGGTGTCCAAACGCGATGTATTGCCGACGCGCAACTCGGCCATCGCACCTTTCAGCATCGCGATGACGCGCTCGGCGATGTCGTCCTGCACGCACAGGATGCGCAGCGCAGAGCAGCGCTGGCCCGCGCTGTCGTAGGCCGATGCGAGCACGTCGGCGACCACCTGCTCCGGCAGCGCCGAACTGTCGACGACCATCGCATTCTGGCCGCCGGTCTCGGCCACCAGCACCGCATCGCCTTCGCGCTGCGCCAGCGTGCGGTTGATGAGTTGCGCCACGGCCGTGGAGCCGGTGAACAGTACGCCCGCAATGCGCGGGTCCGCGACCAGTGCCGCGCCCACCGTTTCGCCGCGCCCGGGGAGCAGTTGCAACGCAGCGGCGGGCACGCCGGCCCGATGCAACAGGCGCACGGCGGCGGCTGCCATCAGCGGCGTCTGCTCGGCCGGCTTGGCCAGCACGGCATTTCCTGCGGCGAGCGCGGCGCTGACCTGGCCGACGAAAATGGCCAGCGGAAAATTCCACGGCGCGATGCAGGCGATCGGTCCGATGGCTTTTGCGTTACCGAGTGCCTGTCGCGCCTGTGCGGCGTAGTAGCGGCAGAAGTCGGCGGCCTCGCGCACTTCGCTGACGGCGTTCGGGAGCGTCTTGCCCGCTTCGCGCGTGGCCAGCGCGATCAACGTGGCTCGTTCGTCCTCGAGCAGATCGGCGGCGCGCTCGAGACAGGCGGCACGCTCGGACGCGGGGACCGCGGACCATGCCGCGCCGGCGGACGCGGCAATCGTGATCGCTTGCGCGACGTCTTCGACCGTCGCTTCGACGACGGTGCCTACCACATCGCGGCGATCGCAGGGATTGGTGATCGTCACGCGTTCGTTCGCGGATGCGGTCCCGTACCTGGACTCGGCCAATTTGTCGCCCAGCATCGGCGCTGCTTCGAATTGCGCCGGCACGTTGGCCAGGGCCATGTCAAGCGCGCGCAATGCGGACTCGTCGGAAAAATCGATGCCCTGTGAATTCCTTCGATCTGGATACAACGCGAGCGGCAGCGCAATGCGCGGATGCGGCGTGCCGCCCGTTCTATTCGCAAGCGCGACCGGATCCGCGACCAGTTCCGCGATATTGACATTGGGGTCGACGATGCGATTGACGAACGACGTATTGGCGCCGTTTTCGAGCAGGCGGCGCACCAGGTAAGCGAGAAGCGTTTCGTGCGAACCGACCGGGGCGTAGATGCGGCAGGTTGGCCCCCCACGCTCGCGGTTGCGCCGCGTCGCTGCCGCCGGAGGGGGCGTGACTTGCTCCTGGGACGGCCCGGCGGGCAAGTCGCTTCCCCATTGCTCGTTCCCGACCACCTGATCGTAGAGGCTCTCGCCCATCCCGTGCAGGCACTGGAACTCATAATCGGCATCGCGCGCCAAGGTGCTGATCGCCGCAATTGTGAAGGCATTGTGACTCGCAAACTGCGGATAAATGGCGTCGGGCGCTGCGAGCATGGCCCCGGCGCAGGCCATGTACGCGATGTCGGTGTGGACCTTGCGCGTGAAGACTGGATAGCCGGACATCCCGTCGACCTGCGCGCGCTTGATCTCGGTGTCCCAGTACGCACCCTTGACCAGTCGCACCATCAGGCGGCGCTGGTTCCGCCGCGCGACTTCGACCAGCCAATCGATCACCGCACGCGAGCGTTTCTGGTACGCCTGCACCACGAAGCCCAGTCCATTCCAGCCTGCCAGCGCAGGATCGGCGGCGAGCGCTTCGAAGATATCGAGCGACAGGTCGAGGCGGTCGGCTTCTTCGGCATCGATGTTGAGACCAATGTCGTAGCCGCGAGCGAGTTGTGCCAACCGCGCCACCGAAGGCACGAGTTCGGCCAGCACACGAGCCCGCTGCGCACGCGAATAACGCGGATGCAGGGCCGACAACTTGATCGAGATGCCCGGTCCGGCGTACACCCCTGCGCCTGCACTTGCCTTGCCGATGGCGTGGATCGCGGTTTCATAGGCCGCGAAATAATGGCGCGCGTCCTCGCTCGTCAGCGCGGCCTCGCCCAGCATGTCGAACGAATAGCGATAACCGCGCGCTTCACGTTCGCGCGCGTTGACCAGCGCCTCGTCGATGGTGCGGCCGGTGACGAACTGCTTGCCCAGCAGCCGCATGGCGAGGTCCACGCCTTTGCGGATCAGCGGCTCGCCACCCTTGCGCAATACCGACGCCACGGCCTGCTCCATCGTCGATTCGCTGCGCGAGTCGACGAGCTTGCCGGTGACCAGAAGGCCCCATGCAGCGGCGTTGACGAACAGCGACGGACTGCGCCCGACGTGCGAGCGCCAGTCGCCCTGCGCGATCTTGTCGCGGATCAGGCGGTCGCGGGTGGCGGCGTCCGGGATGCGCAGCAGCGCTTCCGCGAGGCACATCAACGCGATGCCCTCGCGCGAGTCGAGCGAGAATTCGAGCATCAGCGCGTCGACGCCACCGGCCTTCGTGCGCGATGCACGCACGCCATCGGCCAGCTTCGTTGCCAGTTGCTGCGTGACCGCCAGTTGCGCGGGAGTGAGCGTCGCGTCGGCGGTGACCGCCCGCACGGCGTCGGCTTCCTCGCGCCGGTAGTCGGCCGTGATGCGCTCGCGCGTCGCGGCACCCGCGGCGTAGCGAACGGCGAAGGCAACAGTCGGGGGAACGGCGGGAGGAACGGGCATGAGGGGGGAGATTTCGCTCACGGCCGCGTATCATACCGGCTCGCGCGCGGGGGCACTCTCGTCACGGAAGTTGTCCCGGCGCAGCGCTGCCGGAAGGAGTTCACGATGAATGCACCTGACGCCGCTGTACTGCAACCTTTCGTGCTGGTCGACGTCCGCGACGGCGTGGCCACGGTCACGCTGAATCGCGGCGAGCGCTTCAACGCGCTGTCGCTGGCCATGATCGCCGCGCTCGAATCGGCGATCGATGCGCTGGGCCACGATGCCGGGGTCCGCGCCATCGTCATCGCCGCGCAGGGCAGGGGTTTTTGCGCCGGGCACGACCTGAAGGAGATGCGCGCGCATCCGGATCTCGCTTGGCAGCGCGAACTCTTCGGCAACTGCGGCCGCTTGATGCAGAAGCTCACGCAATTGCCGCAGCCGGTCATCGCCCGGGTTCATGGCCTTGCCACCGCGGCAGGCTGCCAGCTGGTATCGATGTGCGACCTGGCCGTGGCTGCGGATTCCGCGCAATTCGCGCTGCCCGGCGTGAATGTCGGCGTGTTCTGCTCGACGCCGGCCGTCGGCGTCGCCCGCAACATCGCGCGCAAGCGCGTCATGGAAATGCTGCTGACCGGCGCCATGATCGACGCCCAGACGGCCCTGGCCTGGGGACTGGTCAACCGCGTCGTCCCCGTCGCCCGGCTCGATGCCTCCATCAAGGAATTCACCGATGTGATCAGCGCGCGCAGCCCGACCGTGGTCGCGCTGGGCAAGCGGGCCTTCTACGACCAGATCGACCGCGGCATGGCCGGGGCCTACGAAGCCACCGCCGAGACGATGGCGTGCAACCTGCTCGAGCCCGACGCCGCTGAAGGCATCGATGCATTCCTGGCCAAGCGTGCACCGCGATGGGGCCGGGCGGCTGACGGCCCCTGAGGGCCCCGGTTGCGCGAATCACGGTCGCCCCCCCATAATCGTCCGCAATCAATGGAGATGGGGCGCCACCCACGTGCGCCCGCGGCGAAACGGGCCTTGACCACGGCCGAAGATATAAGAATGGCCGACGACACGATTCTCGAAACGCGAGGGCTGACCAAGGAGTTCAAGGGTTTCGTCGCAGTCAAGGACGTGAGCCTGTCCATCCGTCGCGGCAGCATCCATGCGCTGATCGGACCCAACGGCGCCGGCAAGACGACCTGCTTCAATCTGCTCACGCATTTCCTGACGCCGACCCGCGGCCAGATTTTCTTCAACGGCAACGACATCACCGGATCGCGGCCGGCGGCCATCGCCCGGATGGGTCTCGTGCGCTCCTTCCAGATCTCTGCGGTATTCCCCAACCTGACCGTGCACGAGAACGTGCGCATCGCGCTGCAGCGCAAGCAGGGACATTCGATGGATTTCTGGAAGTCGGAACGCAGCCTGTCGCAGCTCGACGATCGCGCCAGCGAACTCATCGAGGCGGTGGGCCTGACGGAATTCACGCGGACGCGGGCGGGCGAACTCCCGTATGGACGCAAGCGCGCGCTCGAGATCGCGACCACGCTGGCCCTCGATCCGGAAATGATGCTGCTGGACGAGCCCACGGCAGGCATGGCGCACGACGATGTCGAGCGCATCGCGGCGCTGATCCGCAAAGTGGCGGCGAAGCGCACGGTACTGATGGTCGAGCACAATCTTTCGGTCGTGTCGACGTTGTCCGATCACATCACGGTGCTGGCGCGCGGCGAAATCCTGGCGCAAGGCGACTACGCGACGGTGTCGGCGCATCCGGAAGTCGTGCAGGCCTATCTCGGGGCAGGACATGCCTGACGTTTCCGTCGCCGCCGCCGCCGAAGCTGCCGCCAGGCCCGCAGGCTTGCCGCTCCTCGCCGTTCGCGCGCTGCAGGCGTGGTATGGCGAGTCGCACATTCTGCATGGCGTGGACTTCGATGTTGCCGCAGGTGAAGTGGTCACGCTGCTCGGCCGCAATGGCGCCGGCAAGACGACGACGCTGAAGTCGATCATGGGCGTGGTGCCACGGCGCGAAGGGTCGATCAACTTCGAGGGCGCGGAGACGATCGCGCTGCCGTCCAACCGCATTGCGCAGCTCGGCATTGCCTGGTGTCCCGAGGAGCGCGGCATCTTCGCGAGCCTCAACGTCCTGGAAAACCTGCTGCTGCCGCCGGTGGTCAAGGAGGGCGGACTGCCGCTCGCGGAAATCTACACGCTGTTCCCCAATCTCAAGGAGCGCCTGGCGAGCCAGGGCACCAAGTTGTCGGGCGGTGAACAGCAGATGCTCGCCATCGGCCGCATCCTGCGTACGGGCGCACGGCTGCTGCTGCTGGACGAGCCGACAGAAGGCCTGGCGCCGGTGATCGTCCAGCAGATCGGGCGCACGATCGCGCAACTGAAACAGCGGGGCTTCACGATCCTGCTGGTCGAACAGAATTTCCGGTTTGCGGCCACTGTCGCCGACCGGCATTACGTCATGGAACACGGCCGCGTGGTGGACATGATCCGCAACGCGGACCTCGAAGCCAACATGGCCAAGCTGCACGAGTATCTGGGCGTATGAGTGCAGGCAACTGAAGGCCGCCAAGTGATTTCATTTTTCAACGGAGGAGCACGATGAATACATTCAAACGCACTATGGTCGGCTTAGGCGTAGCGTCCGCCCTGGCGATCGGCACGGCACAGGCGCAGGTTTCGGATGGCGTGATCAAGATCGGCGTGCTGACCGACATGTCGAGTCTCTACACCGACCTGGCCGGCGCCGGTTCGGTCGCTGCCGCCAAGCTGGCAATCGACGATTCGGGCATCGAGAAGCGCGGCTACAAGGTTGAGCTCGTATCTGCTGACCATCAGAACAAGCCGGACATCGGCTCGGCGATCGCCAGCAAGTGGTACGACGCAGAGAAAGTGGACGTCATCGTCGACGTGCCCAACTCCGGCGTGGCACTTGCAGTCAACCAGATCACCAAGGACAAGAACAAGGTGTTCCTGGCCTCGGGACCGGCATCCTCCGACCTCACCGGCAAGGCATGCTCGCCCAACACCGTGCACTGGACGTACGACACGTGGATGCTCGCCAACGGTACCGGCGCCGCCGTCGTCAAGGCGGGTGGCGATTCGTGGTTCTTCATCACCGCCGACTACGCGTTCGGCCATGCGCTGGAACGCGACACCGAAGCGGTCGTGCTGAAAAACGGAGGCAAAGTGCTGGGCAAGGTTCGGGTGCCCCTCAACAACCAGGACTTCAGCTCGTTCCTGCTGCAGGCGCAGGCGTCGAAGGCCAAGATCGTCGGCCTGGCAAACGCGGGCGGCGACACGACCAACTCGATCAAGCAGGCGGCGGAGTTCGGCATCGTCAAGGGCGGGCAGAGTCTTGCCGGCCTGCTGGTGTTCATCACCGATGTCCATTCGCTCGGCCTGCCTACCGCGCAGGGTCTCAACATCACCAACACGTTCTACTGGGACCAGAACGACGCATCGCGCGCTTTCTCAAAGCGCTTCGAGGCCGTGGACAAGGGCATCCATCCGACGATGGTTCACGCCGGCGTCTATGCTTCGATTCTGCACTACCTCAAGGCCGTGGAAGCACTGAAGAGCGACAGCGATGGCGCCAAGATCGTGGCCCAGATGAAGGCGACCCCGACCGACGATCCGCTGTTCGGCAAGGGCACGATCCGCATCGACGGCCGCAAGATCCATCCGGCGTATCTCGTCGAAGTGAAGAAGCCGTCGGAGTCGAAGGGACCGTGGGACTACTACAAGGTCAAGGCGACGATCCCGGCGGACCAGGCATTCCGTCCGCTGGCAGACGGCGGCTGCTCGCTGGTGAAATAAGAAAAGGCGGCCCGACCTCCGTCCTCTCGCGCGGCGAGAGGACAGGGGGACCGGGCCGGGTCCCATGGAGATCTTTGGCATTCCCACGCAGGCCCTGTTCGGGCAACTGCTGATCGGGCTCATCAACGGCGCGTTCTACGCGATGTTGAGCCTGGGACTCGCCGTCATCTTCGGGCTGCTCAACGTCATCAACTTCACCCACGGCGCGCAGTACATGATGGGCGCGTTCTGTGCGTGGCTGCTGCTGGAGCAGTGGGGCGTCGGCTACTGGTGGTCGCTGGTGCTGGCACCACTCGCCGTCGGGCTCACCGGCGTGCTGATCGAGCGCACGATGTTGTCGCGCCTCTACAAACTCGACCACCTGTACGGCCTGCTGCTGACGTTTGGCCTCGCCCTCATCTTCCAGGGACTGTTCACCAACTACTACGGCAGTTCCGGACAGCCCTACCGGTTGCCGGAGGAATTTGCCGGCGCGTTCAACCTGGGCTTTATGTTCCTGCCCAAGTACCGGGCATGGGTCATCGTGGCATCGGTCGTGATCTGCGTCTCGACATGGTTCGTCATTGAGCGCACGAAACTGGGATCCTACCTGCGTGCCGCGACCGAGAATCCGGCATTGGTGCAGGCGTTCGGCATCAATGTGCCCCGCATGATCACGCTCACCTACGGCTTCGGCGTGGCGCTGGCCGCATTGGCCGGCGTAATGGCGGCGCCGATCTACCAGGTCAATCCGCAGATGGGCGCCAACCTCATCATCGTCGTGTTTGCCGTGGTGGTGATCGGCGGCATGGGGTCGATCCTGGGCGCGATCATCACCGGTTTCGGCCTGGGCATCGTGGAAGGCCTGACCAAGGTCTTCTATCCGGAAGCGTCCAACACCGTCATCTTCGTCGTGATGGTCATCGTGCTGCTGATCAAGCCCGCCGGCCTGTTCGGCAAGGAAAGATAAGCGCATCCCATGACGATAGCGACCACCTCCGGGGCAGTCTCCCATCCGCGGACCATGTGGATAGCCACCGCGACCATGACGGTAGCGCTCGTGCTGGCGCCGGTGCTGGGCGTCTATCCGGTGTTCCTGATGAAGGCGCTGTGCTTCGCGCTCTTCGCCTGCGCATTCAACCTGCTGATCGGATTCGGCGGGCTGCTGTCCTTCGGCCACGCGATGTTCCTGGGCACTGCCGGCTATGTGTGCGCGCACGCGGCCAAGGAGTGGGGCTGGCCACCGGAACTGGCCATTCTTGCGGGCACGCTCGCCGCGGCGGCGATGGGCGGGGTGGTCGGGCTGCTGGCGATCCGCCGCCAAGGCATCTATTTCGCGATGATCACGCTGGCGCTGGCGCAGATGGTGTTCTTCTTCTGCCTGCAGGCACCGTTCACGCACGGCGAGGACGGCATCCAGGCGGTGCCGCGCGGCAAGCTGTTCGGCGTGCTCGACCTGTCGAACACGCTGGTCATGTACTACGTCGTGCTGGCGATTTTCCTGGCCGCGTTCCTGTTCATCTACCGGATCGTGCATTCGCCATTCGGACAGGTGCTGAAGGCGATCAGGGAAAACGAGCCGCGCGCAATCTCGCTGGGCTACGACGCGGAGCGCTACAAGTTCCTGGCGTTCGTCCTGTCGGCAACGCTCGCGGGACTGGCCGGCGCCACCAAGGCCATCGTGTTCCAACTGGCGTCGCTGACCGACGTCCACTGGACGATGTCCGGCGAAGTAGTCCTGATGACATTGCTGGGCGGCATGGGCACGATCTTCGGACCGGTGGTCGGCGCGTTCACCATCATCGGCCTCGAGAATTACCTTGCGGGATTCGGCAGCTGGGTGACGGTCATCACCGGCGTCATCTTCGTCGTCTGCGTGCTGGCGTTCCGCCGCGGCATCGTCGGGGAATTGGCGGCATGGTGGGCGCGCCGCCGCGGTTGACGCTGTCGGCGACCACGCGGGCGCGTAGCGTTACGGCCGCACTGTTGTTGGCCGCGTCGGTAACGGCGGCGCAGGGCGCGCCGGCACCTTACATCGTGACCGGAAGTTGCCGCGATGCCCGGCCCCATGGTGCCTACGAGCTGCACATGCCTGATGGTCGCCTGCGCGTCGCCGGCGCGTTCAACAACGGCAAGCGCATCGGCAGTTTCCTGTTCTGGTCCGCGACGGGCACGCGCCTCGCGTTGCTGCCTTTCGACGACGACGCGATGAACGGTACGGTGGCGCTGTGGTATTCGGCGGGGCCATCAAGGGCCGAGCCTTCGCGCAAGCTCGAAGCCACCTATGTCGGTGGTCGGCCCGTCAGTGCGCGGTCGTGGTATCCCGATGGACGCCTGCGTGCCGAGATTCGCTACGACAACAGCACGCTGGCCGAAGCGCGCGCCTGGAACGCCAACGGCATGCCGCTGCCGGATCCGGAGGCGCGGTCCCTCGCGGCGCGTGACCGGGTGGCGGACGAGAAATTCTACGATACGCTGCTGGCCATCGTCCGCGACAATCCGCCGGTGTGTGCCGGCAATGGAGGCAAATCATGAAGTCGAGCAAGCGACGCCATCTGCTGCAGACCGCAATGCTCGTGACCGCGGGCATGGCCACGCCATCCCGTGCGCAGTCGCAGGTACAGTCACCGGCGCCGCGCAGTCCGTTCGCGGTCGCGCCGACGTTCATTCCCATCGCCGGATCGGCTGATCAATTCCCGGTGCGGCGGATTTATTGCATCGGCCGCAACTATGCTGCCCATGCCCGGGAAATGGGTTCCGATCCGGCGCGTGAGCCGCCGTTTTTCTTCCAGAAACCCACCGATGCGGTGCAGAACGTGCCCGTCGGCACGACGGTGGATCACTCCTATCCGCCGCTGACCAAAAACTACCATTACGAAATCGAACTGGTCGCCGCGTTGGAAAAGGGCGGACGCGATATTCCGGTCGAGTCGGCGCTGACGTGCGTCTTTGGCTATGCGGTCGGCCTCGACATGACGCGGCGCGATCTGCAGCGCGCCATGGGTGACGAGAAGAAACCGTGGGAGATCGGCAAGAGCTTCGACCGTTCTGCCCCACTCGGCCCACTGCATCCGGCGGCGAAGACCGGAGCGTTCACGGACGGCGCGATCTGGCTCAAGGTCAATGGGCAGGTCAAGCAGCAGGCCAATCTCAACCAGATGATCTGGTCGGTGGCCGAGCAGATCAGCAGGCTGTCGCAGGCGTTCGAACTGATGCCGGGCGACATCATCTTTTCCGGAACGCCCGAGAACGTCGGACCGGTCATCCGTGGCGACGTGATGACCGGGCACATCGACCGGCTGCCGGACATCAGCGTGAAAGTGGTTTGACCACAGCGGTTTGACCTTGGGCGGCGCTTTTGACGCTGGAAGCCCTTTCGCGCTAGATTGCGGTCGAGGTCTTGCATCTCCCAGCTTCGTGTTCAACCCGTTTCCAGCCAGAAGGTGATTCCCATGCGTATTTCCACGATTCGCCGCGGTCTTGGCGTCCTGACCCTTGGCGCTGTGCTCGCTGCCGCGCCGTTCGCGGTGCAGGTGGCGACCGCCGCCGATCTCAAGATCGCCGTCGCCGCCGACGTCACGTCCATCGATCCTCATTTCTTCAACCTGTTCCCGAACAACAACGTCGCCGAGCATATTTTCGACAAGCTCGTGCAGATGGATCCGGACTCGAAGATGATCCCCGGCCTGGCGACATCGTGGAAGACCATCGATGCGACGACGTGGGAATACAAGTTGCGCAAGGGCGTGAAATTCCACGACGGCTCGGAACTAACTGCCGAGGACGTGGCCTTCTCCATCGACCGCGTACCGCTGGTGCCCAACAGCCCGGGCCGCTTCACGGCGTATACCAAGGCGATCGTCAGCAAGCAGATCGTCGATCCGTACACGATCCGCCTGAAGTACGCCGCACCCTATCCGCTGTCGCCCAACGACCTGTCGACGATCTACATCGTGTCGAAGAAGGCCGCGACCAACGCGACCACGGATGACTTCAACAGCGGCAAGGCCGCCATCGGCAGCGGCCGCTTCAAGTTCGTCAAGTACGTCAACGGCGACCGCGTGGAACTCGCCCGCAATGACAGTTACTGGGGCGACAAGCCGGTCTGGGACAAGGTCACGTTCCGGATCATAAAGAGCGAGCCGTCGCGCGTGGCGGCGTTGCTGTCCGGTGACGTCGATGCGATGGAAGGCGTGCCGACGGCCGACCTGGCCCGGCTGAAGAGCGATCCGAAATTCAACGTCACCTCGAAGATCTCGCACCGCGTCATCTACTTCAACTTCGATTTCCAGAACCGTTCCAGCCCGTTCATCACGGCCAAGGACGGCAAGCCGCTCGCGAAGAACCCGCTGCTCGACGTTCGTGTCCGCCGCGCGATTTCCAAGGCGATCAATCGGCCCGCGATTGCCGAGCGGGTCATGGAAGGCCAGGCCATTCCGTCGGGCCAGCTGGTGTCGGCCACGCTGTTCGGCAACGTGCCGGGCCTGAAAGCCGATGCCTTCGATCCGGAGGGCGCCAAGAAACTGCTGGCCGAGGCCGGCTATCCGGATGGCTTCAACATCACCATTCACGGCCCGTCCGGCCGCTACGTCAACGACGAGAAGATCGTGCAGGCCGTCGCGCAGATGCTGGCGCGCGTCGGCATCGCCGCCAAGGTCGAGACTGCACCGATGGGGCCGTACGCGGCCCGGGCGTCGAAGCAGGAATTCAGCTTCAACATGGTGGGCTGGGGCGCGTCGACGGGCGAGGCGTCATCGCCATTGCGTTCGCTGCTCGCGACCTACGACACCGACAAGGGATTGGGCGCGGTGAACTGGGGCCGCTACAGCAATCCCAAGGTCGACTACCTGATCGAGCAGGCGCTGCAGCAGGTCGATGACGAGAATCGCCGCATCATGCTGCAGCGGGCCACCGAATTGGCGATGTCGGACCTGGGGATCATGCCGATCCACTTCCAGTACACGATGTGGGCCACCACCAAGGGCGTGACCTACGTGCCGCGCACCGACGAATACACGCTGGCGTTCCAGTTCAAGCCGGTGAAGGGGTGAGCTGTCTCCGTCTCGAATCGCCTGGATCAGGTGGCCAATGAGCCAGCGATTCGAGCGGGGATCATGACGGCCCAAAGCAGGTTTTCACTTTTGGACGAGTGACCCGATGCTTGTCTTCATCATCCGCCGCAGCATGCAGAGCGTGGTCGTGCTGCTCGCCATGTCGCTGCTGGTGTTTGCCGGCGTATACGCGATCGGCAATCCGATCGACATCCTGATCAATCCGCAAGCGGACCAGCAGGAGCGCGAGCAGGCCATTGCGACGCTGGGCCTCGACAAGCCTCTGTACATGCAGTACTTCACCTTCCTGAGCGGTGCGTTGCACGGCGATCTCGGCAAGTCGTTCGTCCACGCGACCTCCGCGCTGGGACTCATCCTGGAACGCATGCCGGCGACGATGGAGCTCGCGATCTCGGCGATGCTGATTTCCGTGATCCTGGGCATTCCGCTGGGATTGCTGGCGGGATTGAAGCCCAATGGCTTTGCCGGACGCTCGATCATGGCGGGTTCCATCCTGGGCTTTTCGCTGCCCACGTTCTGGGTCGGCCTGATGCTGATCATGGTGTTCGCGGTGAATCTGCATTGGCTGCCCTCGAATGGACGAGGCCCGACGACGATGCTGTTCGGCCTCTTCCCCGTGTCGTTCCTGTCGTGGGACGGCATCAAGCACCTGATCCTTCCCGCCACCAATCTCGCGCTGTTCAACCTGGCGCTGCTGATCCGCCTGACGCGCGCCGGCACGCACGAGGCGCTGCTGCAGGACTACGTGAAATTCGCGCGCGCCAAGGGGCTCACCAATGCGCGCGTGATCGGCGTGCATGTGCTGCGCAACATCCTGATCCCGATCGTCACGGTGATCGGCCTCCAGTTCGGCACGCTGATCGGCTTTGCGATCGTCACCGAGAGCGTGTTCGCGTGGCCGGGCATGGGCAAGCTGCTGATCGATTCGATCAATTTCCTCGACCGGCCGGTGATCGTCGCGTACCTGCTGGTCATCGTGTTCCTGTTCATCTTCATCAACCTGGTCGTCGACATCCTGTATTCCACGCTCGATCCGCGCGTACGCATCACGGACTCGAAGGGTTAGCCAGGTGACGCCTGCCAGCACCGTCGTCCGGGCCGTGCAGACGCCGTTCCAGCGCGTCGTCGGCGACTTCATGGCCAATCCGGTGGCCGTCTTCGGGCTGTGCCTGCTGCTGCTCGTCGTGCTCGCGGCGATTTTCGCGCCGGTCATCTCGCCGCAGAATCCCTACGACCTGGCGCAACTCGACGTAATGGACAGCCGGTTGCCGCCTGGTTCGCCGGCGCCCAATGGCGGACACTATTGGCTCGGCACCGACGACCAGGGGCGCGACATGCTGTCCGCCATCTTCTACGGCCTGCGTATCTCGCTGGCCGTCGGCGTGATCAGCACCGTGTGCGCGCTGGTCATCGGACTGACGCTGGGCCTCACCGCCGCGTACTTCGGCGGCAGGTTCGAAACGCTGGTCATGCGCGTCGTCGACATCCAGCTGTCGTTCCCGGCCATCCTGATCGCGCTGATCCTGATTGCGGTGCTGGGGCAGGGCACCGGCAAGGTGATCACCGCATTGATAACCGTGCAATGGGCGTACTACGCGCGCACCGTGCGCGGCGCGGCATTGGTCGAGAAGCGCCGCGAGTACATGGAGGCGGCGCGTTGCCTCGCGTTGTCGCCGGCGCGCATCGTGTTCAGGCATCTGCTTCCCAACTGCCTGCCGCCGATGATCGTCGTGGCGACGGTGCAGGTGGCGGCGGCCATCGCGCTCGAAGCCACGCTTTCGTTCCTGGGGCTGGGCCTGCCGATCACCGAGCCATCGCTCGGACTGTTGATCGCCAACGGCTATCAATACCTGCTGTCCGGCAAATACTGGATCAGCTTCTTCCCCGGCATCGCGCTTTTGCTCACCATCGTCAGCATCAACCTGGTCGCTGACCAGATGCGCGACGTGCTCAATCCACGCCTGCAGAAATGATCGATTCCGACGAAGCGCTGACCGAACCGGTGCTCGAGGTCGACGGGCTGCGCACGCATTTCTTCACCAAGGCGGGCGTGGTCAAGGCGGTCGATGACGTGTCGTTCACCGTCGGCCGCGGCGAAGTCCTGGGCCTGGTCGGCGAATCGGGGTCGGGCAAGTCGATGACCGGCTATTCACTGATGGGCCTCATCGATCCGCCGGGAAGGATCGTCGACGGCAGCATCATCCTGGACGGGATCGCGCTGCGCACGCTGACCCCGGAACAGCAGCGGCACATGCGCGGCAACCGCATCGCGATGATCTTCCAGGATCCGATGATGACGTTGAACCCGGTCCTGCGCATCGACGTGCAGATGATCGAGGCGGTGCTCGCGCACAAGCACGTGACCCGCGAAGTCGCGCGGGCGCGGGCGCGCGAGGCGCTGGTCAAGGTGGGCATCGCGTCGCCCGACGAGCGCCTGCAGGCCTATCCCCACCAATTCTCGGGCGGCATGCGGCAGCGCGTGGCCATCGCGATCGCCCTGCTCAACCGTCCCGACCTCATCATCGCCGACGAGCCCACCACGGCGCTCGATGTCACCATCCAGGGCCAGATCCTCTACGAAATCCAGAAGCTCACGCGCGAAACGGGCACGGCGCTGATCTGGATCACGCACGACCTTTCCGTCGTCGCCGGCCTGGCCGACCGCGTATGCGTGATGTACGCCGGGCGCATCGTCGAGCAGGGGTCATGCGAGGAGGTGCTGGCGCATCCGGCACATCCGTACACACAGGGACTGCTCGACTCGGTGCCGGCCAACAACGAGCGCGGACAACGGCTGAAACAGATCCCCGGCATGACGCCGTCACTGCTGGACCTGCCACCGGGATGTCCGTTTCGCGAGCGCTGCAGTTACGCCGACGCCGAGTGCGAAGTGTCGCCGGAAATGCGGCCCGCCGGCGGCCCGGGCCAGAGCGTGCGCTGCTTCCATCCGCTGGTTCCGGTGCATTCATGACCGCCGATGTGTCGGCTCTTGTCGAACTAAAAGGCGTTTCGAAACGCTTTGTGAAGTCGCTCGACCTTGCGGCAAAGATCGGCAACAGGTTTGGCGCCGGAATGAAGGAGGAGGTCGTCCACGCGGTGGACAACGTCAACCTCGTCGTGGCGCCGGGCGAAGTGGTCGGACTGGTCGGCGAGTCCGGCTGCGGCAAGTCCACGCTTGGACGCATGACGGTGGGGCTGCTGCCGCTGTCGTCGGGTGAGCGCTTCTGGCAGGGGGAGTCCCTTGCCGGCCAGGACGCGGGCACGGCGCGCCGCCAGCAGCTCAAGATGCAGATGATCTTCCAGGATCCTTACGCGTCGCTGAATCCACGCATGCGCGTTCTGGACATCGTCGGCGAAGCGCCCGTTGCCCACGGGATCATCCGCGGCACGCAGCAGGTGGAATATGTCGGGTTGATGCTGAACCGCGTGGGACTCGATCCCACGTTGATGCGCCGTTACCCGCACCAATTCTCCGGCGGGCAGCGTGCGCGTATCGGCATTGCGCGGGCCCTGGCCGTCAAGCCGCAATTCCTTGTCTGTGATGAGTCGGTGGCGGCGCTCGACGTGTCGATCCAGGCGCAGGTACTCAATCTCTTCATGGAATTGAAGGGTGCGCTGAACCTCACGTACCTCTTCATAAGTCACGACCTCGGTGTGGTGAAGTACATCTCGGATCGAGTCGTGGTGATGTATCTGGGACGTGTGGTGGAAAGCGCGCCGTCAGCGGAACTCTTCGCGCAACCCAATCATCCGTACACGCAGGCGCTGTTGGCGGAAGCCGGCAAGGTGACCCCGGCCAAACGCACGTTCGTGCCGATCAAGGGCGAAATCCCGTCGCCGCTGGACCCGCCGTCGGGATGCCACTTCCATCCGCGCTGCCCGCACGCGATGACGAAGTGCCGCGAAGCGGTGCCGCCGCTGATCGAAATCGCGCCGGGACAGATGTCGGCGTGCTTTCTCAACACACCGTAGTTCGCGGGGCGAGTGGTGGCAGAGGCGTTCATCAGGCACGATCCCGCGGGAGAAGTGATCCCGCTGGTACTCGACTCGCCGCATTCAGGCACTTCCTATCCTGAGGATTTCGACTACGCTCCGCCGCGCGCGATCGTGCGCCAGGCCGAGGACACGCACGTCGCCACACTGTGGCGCGCGGCGCCCGCGTTTGGCGCGACATTGATCGAAGCGCGCTTCCCGCGCGCCTACATCGATCCCAATCGAAGTCTCGACGACATCGACGCCGAACTGCTGGCGGATACCTGGCCGGAACCGCTGACGCCGTCGCGCAAGACGCAGCAGGGCATCGGCCTGGTGTGGCGGCTGGCGCGGGAAGGCATGCCGATGTATGCGCGCAAGTTGACCTCGGCGGAAGTCCAGGCGCGCATCGGCCGCTACTGGCGGCCCTATCACGATGAACTGTCCGCGTTGCTCGACGCGCGCCATCAGCGTTTCGGCGCGGTGTGGCACCTGAACTGCCATTCGATGCCGGCCGTCGGCGATGCAATGGCCGACGATCCCGGCCGCGAGCGCGCCGACTTCGTCCTTGGCGATCGCGATGGCACGACGTGCGAGCCCGCGTTCACGCAGGTCGTCGCGGACACGCTGCGCAACCTGGGCTATTCGGTGAAGGTCAACGATCCGTACAAGGGTGTGGAGATCGTCCGCCGCTATGGGCGGCCGCACGAGCGGCGGCACAGCCTGCAACTGGAGATCAAGCGCACGCTGTACATGGATGAACGCAGTTTCGAGACCAGCGCCGGATTCGCGCGCCTCGAGGCCGATCTGGCGCGCCTGACCGCCACGCTCGCGGGCTTCGTGCGCGGCCGTCTGCCGAAGTGACATTCAACGGGTCGCCGAAGTGACATTCAACTGGTAAGACCACTTGACCGGTTAGGGGTCCCCTGCTAGGGTTACCCTGTGTATTCAGTGCGCGTCCTCCGGCAGAAGGGGACCGTCGGCAGATGTCCCCATCACGCAAGGAGGAATCCATGAAGATCATGCAACGCACGTTGCTCGCGCTCGTCACGCTTGCGGCCACTTCGGTCGCGTTCGCTGCCTATCCGGAACGTCCGATCACGCTGATCGTGCCTTGGGGCGCCGGCGGTGGCACCGATGCCACCGCACGCATCATCGGCACGCTGATGGAGAAGGAACTGGGGCAGCCGGTCAACGTCGTCAACCGCACCGGCGGCAGCGGCGTCGTTGGCCACAGCGCCATTGCGCAGGCGGCACCGGACGGCTACACCATCGGCCTCATCACGGTCGAAATCGGGATGATGCACTGGCAGGGGCTCACCGAACTGACCGGCGCGTCGTATACGCCGATTGGCCTGGTCAACGCCGACCCGGCGGGCCTGCAGGTCGCGGCCGATGCGCCGTACAAGACCGTCAACGATCTCGTTGCGGCGATCAAGGCCAATCCCGGCAAGCTCAAGGCTTCAGGTACGGGGCAGGGCGGAATCTGGCAGTTGGCCATCGCCGGCATGCTGCAGGACCTGAAGGTCGACCCGGCCAGCGTGCCCTGGGTGCCGTCGCAAGGCGCAGCACCTGGATTGCAGGACCTGGTGGCCGGCGGCGTGCAGATCGCGCCGGTGTCGCTGCCCGAAGCACGCTCGCTGATCGACGCCGGCAAGGTCAAGAGCCTGGCGGTGATGGCCGACGCGCCTTCCGCGTTGTATCCGAACGTGCCGACGCTGAAGGCCGCGACGGGCAGCAACTGGACGATGGCCGCTTGGCGCGGCATTGCGGCGCCCAAGAATCTCACGCCGGAAGCGCGCGACAAATTGGTTGCCGCGATCAGGAAGATCGTCGCCAGCAAGGACTACACGGACTTCATGGCGCAGCGCGGGTTCGGCGTCATCTATGCGCCGCCGGAAGAGTTCGCCAAGTTCATGGCCAAGTCGGATACCGACCTTGGCGCGACGATGAAGGCGGTCGGCATTGTGAAGTAATGAAGCCGCAGTAATGAAACTAAACGACGCCACCTGGGGCGCGCTGCTGTTGTTGTTCGGCGCAGTGATCCTCGTCCACGTCCAGGCGTTTCCGAAGATCCCGGGCCAGCAGGTCGGCCCGGCGTTGTTCCCGGGATTCCTGGCCGTGGGACTCGGCGTGTGCGGCGCGATCCTGATCATCAAGGGACTCGCGGCACGCCGCTCCGGAGTCGGACACTTCGAATGGGTTGCCTTCGCCGACTGGACGCGTTCGCGGCACTACCTCGTCGCGTTCCTGCTCACCGTGGGCGTCAATGTCTTCTACATCCTCGCCGTCGACAAGCTGGGTTTCATCCCGACCGGCGTGGTTTACCTTGGCGTGCTGTTCTGGATCTACGGCGTGGGCACCAAGTGGATCGTGCCGGTTTCCATCGTGGTGACGCTGGTCATCCATTTTGCGTTCTACAAGCTGCTGAAAGTCCCGCTGCCCTGGGGCTTGCTGCAGGGCGTCGCATGGTAAGGCCGGGCATGACACCGCAACGGAGCGTGCGATGAGTTCGGCCTGGCTGCAGGCGTTCGAACTCGTCTTCACCACCTACAACCTGTGGGTAATGCTGGCCGCGTCGCTGTTCGGCCTTTTCGTCGGCGCCGTGCCAGGCCTGACCGCGACGATGGCCACCGCCTTGCTGGTGCCGGTGACGTTCTTCATGCCGCCCATTCCCGCCATCGCGGCCATCGTCACCGCGACGGCCATGGCCATTTTTTCCGGCGACATTCCCGGATGCCTGATGCGCATGCCGGGCACGCCGGCGTCGGCGGCTTACACCGACGAAGCCTATGCCATGACCAAGAAAGGTCAGGCGGAAACGGCGCTTGGCGCGGGGCTTGTCTTCTCGGCGATCGGCGGCTTGTTCGGTACGGCGGTATTGATCCTGGCCGCGCCCACGCTGGCCGAATTCGCGCTGAAGTTCAGCTCGTTCGAATATTTCTGGCTGGTGCTGCTCGGCCTGACCTGCGCCGTGTTCATGACCTCGGACCGGCCGCTGAAAGGCTTCGTGTCGCTGCTGCTGGGCCTGCTGGTGGCGTGCGTCGGCCTCAACAATCCCGCGGGCATCCCGCGCTTCACGTTCGGCAACATCGAATTGCTGGGCGGCATCGGGATGATCCCGATGATGATCGGCATGTTCGCGATCTCGGAAATCATCCGCTTCGCCGTGGACATGGATCCGCCGCTCAAGATCGTCGACAAGCCGCTGGGCAACGTGTTCAAGGGGATGTGGGGGCTGACCAAGAAGTATCCGGTGCAGATCCTGCGCGGCAGCGTGCTGGGCACGCTGGTCGGTGCGTTGCCCGGCGCGGGCGCTGACATCGCCGCGTGGATGTCGTATGCGGTCAGCAAGAAGTTCTCGAAGGAGCCCGAGAAATTCGGCACCGGCCACGTCGAGGGCATCGTCGAATCCGGCTCGGCCAACAACAGCGCGTTGGCCGGCGCATGGATTCCCGCGCTCGTCTTCGGCATCCCGGGCGATTCGATCACGGCAATCGTGATCGGCGTGCTGTACATGAAGAACATGAACCCGGGGCCGTCGCTGTTCACCAACAACCCGCAGAACATCTACGCCGTCTACCTGCTGTTCATCATCGCCAACCTCATCATGATTCCGCTGGGCTGGTGGTGCATCAAGGTTTCGAAGCAGATCCTCAAGGTGCCGCGCAACGTGCTGATGCCGGTGATCATGCTGTTCTGTGTCGTCGGCTCGTTCGCGATCAACAACACGGCGTTCGATGTGACCATCATGCTGATTGCCGGTCTGGTGGCGTTCGTACTCGAAGAGAACGGCTTCCCCATCGCGCCTGCGATCCTTGGCGTCGTGCTCGGCGGAATGCTCGAGGACAACTTCATCACGTCGATGATCAAGTCGGACGGCAGCCTTGCCGCGTTCTTCAACCGTCCGGTGGCCGCGACCCTCGCGGTCATGACTCTCGCCGTCTGGTTCCTGCCTTTGCTGATACGCCGCCTGCGGGCCTTGGCCGGCGTCTGACCCTGCTTATCTGCACGGCGCATCCGGCGCCGCGTTGACCCCCGGTGGTGCACTGCGGTAAAATCCTAGGGTTTTGGTGCCCGTTCTGGGAACATTCAGGAAAGTTCGGTCGAATGCGCGGCAAACTCACCGTTGGCAACTGGAAGATGAACGGTGGGCTTGAGGCAAACTCGGCGCTGCTCGTCGGCTTGCTGGCAGGTTGGAAGCCATCAGAGGGCAGGTCCATGGGTGTCTGCGTTCCCTATCCGTATCTGGGGCAGGCACGCGACGCACTGGCCGGGTCGGCCATCGCGTGGGGCGCTCAGGATGCAAGTCCGCACCCTTCCGGTGCATTTACCGGTGACGTATCGGTCGGCATGTTGGCGGAGTTTGGTTGTTCTTTGGTGCTTGTCGGCCATTCAGAGCGTCGCCAGCTGCATGGCGAGACGGATGCCGTGGTCGCTGCCAAGGCCGTGGCCGCATTGAACGGCGGGCTGACCCCCCTCGTTTGCGTCGGCGAAACACTGGCCGAACGCAACGCCGGTCAGACTGAGTCGGTAGTGCGCCGCCAGCTCGATGCGGTGATGTCGACGTTGGGAAGCAGGATGACGATGGCGGTGCTGGCCTACGAGCCAGTGTGGGCAATCGGCACCGGAGTCACGGCAACACCGGCGCAGGCGCAGGCAGTGCATGCGTTTCTGCGGCAACGGCTGGAGACGTCGGGGGCCGAAGGCATCCCGATGTTGTACGGTGGAAGTGTGAAGGCCGCCAATGCGGCGGAACTGTTCGCGATGCCGGACATCGATGGCGGCCTGGTCGGTGGTGCATCGCTGGACGCGAATGAATTTTTGGCGATTGCCTCGGCCTGAATACAACGGGCGGCAATGGCGGAGTGATGAAAAATGGCATTGTTTGAAACTATTCTGTTCGTGGTGCAGGTCATCGTGGCCATCACGTTGTGCGGCCTCATCCTGCTGCAACATGGCAAGGGCGCCGACATGGGCGCGGCCTTTGGCAGCGGATCGTCGGGAAGCCTTTTCGGTGCATCGGGTTCCGCGAATTTCCTGTCGCGGACGACGGCCATACTCGCCGCGGTCTTTTTCCTGACCAGCCTGGGGCTCACCTATCTCGGCACGACGCATGCGCGAACGGGACTCATGCAGCAAGGCGTGATGCAGGATGCGCCGGCAACCAAGGCTGCCGAAGGCGCCGCGCCCACGACGGCGCCGGCTGCTCAGTCAACTGCGCCCACATCCGCACCGGTCACGGCGCCTGCGTCAGCACCGCCTGCATCGACGTCCAAGGCCGCGGATGTACCGAAATAAGGTACCCAAGTAAGGTACCCAAGTAAGGCATCGGCAACAAAAGAAGCGCCCACGTGGTGGAATTGGTAGACACGCTGTCTTGAGGGGGCAGTGGCGAAAGTCGTGGGAGTTCGAGTCTCCCCGTGGGCACCAGCGCTGTAGAATGTCACGAAGTGGGCGCGATCGTCGCCCGGGGCCAATGATGCTGGAACAGTATTTCCCGATCCTCCTCTTCATCATCGTCGGCCTGGGGCTTGGAGTTGTGCTCCTCTCCGTCGGCGCGATCCTCTCGCCGCACAAGCCCGATGCGGCCAAGCTCTCCCCCTACGAGTGCGGATTCGAGGCGTTCGAAGACGCACGGATGAAATTCGACGTCCGCTACTACCTGATTGCCATTCTCTTCATCCTGTTCGACCTGGAAATCGCATTCCTCTTTCCGTGGGCCGTGGTGCTGCCGGACATCGGTTTCGAGGGCTTCATGGCGATGATGGTGTTCCTGCTGATCCTCGTCGTGGGCTTCGCGTACGAGTGGAAGAAAGGCGCGCTGGAGTGGGAATGAACGCACTGCCGCGCGAGTCGGGGAGCCGTCATGGCGCTTGACGGCGTACTGGAGAAGGGCTTCGTCACCACGTCGCTCGACAGCGTCATCAACTGGGCGCGCAACGGCTCGATGTGGCCGATGTCCTTCGGCCTGGCCTGTTGCGCCGTCGAAATGATGCACGCCGGCGCGGCGCGCTACGACCTCGACCGCTTCGGTGTCGTGTTCCGCCCCAGCCCGCGGCAATCCGACGTGATGATCGTCGCCGGCACGCTGTGCAACAAGATGGCGCCGGCGCTGCGCAAGGTCTACGACCAGATGGCCGAACCGCGTTGGGTCATCTCGATGGGGTCGTGCGCCAACGGCGGCGGCTACTATCATTACTCGTATTCGGTGGTGCGCGGTTGCGACCGCATCGTGCCGGTCGACATCTACGTTCCGGGTTGTCCGCCGACGTCCGAAGCGCTCCTCTACGGCATCCTGCAGCTCCAGAACAAGATCTGGCGCACCAACACTATCGCGCGCTGATGGCCACGAAGACGGAACAACTGGCCGCGTCGGTGCAGGCGGCGTTCGACGGCGTTTTGACGAGCGTCACGGTGGCGCTGGGCGAGGTCACGGTGATCGTCCCGTTCCTCAAGCTGCCGGAAGTGATGCTGGCCTTGCGTGACCGGCCAGAGTTCCGTTTCGAGTCGCTGATGGATGTGTGCGGCGTCGACTACTCGACGTACGGCGACGGCGCCTGGGAGGGCGCGCGCTTCGCCGCTGTCTATCACCTGTTGTCGCTGGCCAACAACCAACGTTTGCGGGTGCGCACCTTCGCCATCGACGACGACTTTCCGATCCTGCCGACCATGGTCAATGTGTGGCCCGCGGCGAACTGGTTCGAGCGCGAAGCCTTCGACCTGTACGGCATCGTGTTCGACGGCCACCCGGACCTGCGACGATTGCTCACCGACTACGGCTTCGTCGGCCATCCGTTCCGCAAGGATTTCCCGCTGTCGGGCTACGTCGAGATGCGCTACGACCCGGAGCAGAAGCGGGTCATCTACCAGCCTGTGACCATCGAGCCGCGCGAGATCACGCCGCGCATCATCCGCGAGCCGCAGTACGGCGGGACGAAATAGGGCGCGCTGTGGCGGAAATCAAGAACTACACGATGAACTTCGGGCCGCAGCATCCGGCGGCCCACGGCGTGCTGCGCCTTGTCCTCGAACTGGACGGCGAGGTGATCGAGCGCGCCGATCCTCACATCGGCCTCCTGCATCGCGCAACCGAGAAGCTGGCCGAGCACAAGACCTACATCCAGTCGCTGCCGTACATGGATCGTCTCGACTATGTGTCGATGATGTGCAACGAGCACGCGTACTGTCTGGCCATCGAGCGCCTGCTCGGGCTTGAGGTTCCGATCCGCGCGCAGTACATCCGCGTGATGTTCGACGAGATCACGCGCGTCCTCAATCACCTGCTGTGGCTGGGCTGCCACGCGCTGGACATCGGCGCGATGACGCCGTTCCTGTACGCCTTCCGCGAGCGCGAAGACCTGTTCGACTGCTACGAGGCCGTCTCCGGCGCACGCATGCACGCGGCGTATTACCGGCCGGGTGGCGTCTACCGCGACCTGCCGGAGCGCATGCCACAGTACCAGCCGTCCAAGCTCCGCAACGGCCGGGCCATGACGCGGCTGAATGACAATCGCCAGGGTTCGCTGCTCGATTTCATCGACGATTTCGTGCGCCGCTTCCCCAAATGCGTGGACGAGTACGAAGAGCTGCTGACCGAGAACCGCATCTGGAAACAGCGCACCGTCGGCATCGGCGTGGTGGCGCCGGAACGCGCGATGGCCCTGGGCTTCACCGGCGCCATGTTGCGCGGCTCGGGCGTGCCGTGGGACCTGCGCCGCAAGCAGCCGTACGAAGTCTACGACCGCATGCAGTTCGAAATACCCGTTGGCGTGAACGGCGACTGCTACGACCGCTACCTGGTGCGCGTCGAAGAAATGCGGCAGTCCAACCGCATCATCGGCCAGTGCGCCGAGTGGCTGCACAAGAATCCCGGTCCGGTGATCGTCGAGAACCACAAGGTGGCCCCGCCGGACCGCGAGTCGATGAAGTCGAACATGGAAGAGCTGATCCACCATTTCAAGCTGTTTACCGAAGGCATGCACGTGCCGCCGGGCGAAGCCTATGCGGCCATCGAGCATCCCAAGGGCGAGTTCGGCGTCTACATAATCTCCGATGGCGCCAACAAGCCGTATCGCGTCAAGCTGCGCGCGCCCGACTACGTGCACCTGGCAGCGCTGGATGAAATGGCACGCGGACACATGATCGCGGACGTCGTGGCGATCATCGGGACGCAGGACATCGTGTTCGGATCAATTGACCGATGAGCCGACCGATGAGCGGACCGATGGATTG
>JANMCH010000015.1:0-39956 GCA_031361045.1 Betaproteobacteria bacterium
GCGCTCGAAGATGAGTGAAGGCCTGGCTGCCCTGGCCGCTTGCAAGACGTCGGTGCAGGACTACGTTTCGTCGCATGCTGGCACCACGCCTGGCACGGCCGCCCTTGCGGGCTGCTCCACTGTGACCACCCAGTTCAACGCTGGTTTGTCGCTCAGCGGTGGTGGCGCGCCGGGTACGGCGGTAGTGATTCAGGTGATTTCGCAGAATACCGGTGCGGGCGCCGCAACGGAGTGCTCGCTGCGTTTGACCAGCAACCAAGCAGCGACGTTTGAAATCACGTCGTGGACCGCGACTGCGCTTACCTGCCCGTCCAAGTACGTGCCGTCCTCGTTCCGCTGATTTCGCACGGCGTCAAGCAAGGGCTGGCGGGTTTCCCGCCGGCCCTTTTCCTTTTTGGCTGGCATACTGCTTTCTCGCAGGGTGAAATCGTGAAATGCGGAAAGGAAAGTCGTTGAAGCTGGCGGCGAAAAATTCGACGGCGGCGGGTCCTCTGGACCGCGCGCCGGTGCTCGCCGCCTTGATTGCCGATGCCAACGCTCTTTCGGCAACCGGTCGTTTCAGCGAAGCACTCGCGGTCCTTGCGGACGAACTGGCACGCAATCCAGTTGACGGTGAATTGCAGTTTGCGCGTGGGTCGATTCTGTTCGACTGGGGACGTACGCGCGAGGCGCGGGTGGCCTTTTTGCAAGCGGAGGCCGCCGGAATTTCGCGCACGGCGATCTATCTCAATCTGGCATGGACCTGCCATCTGCTTTACCGATCCGATGAGGCCGAACGCTACGCCCGCAAGGCGGTCGCATCGGATCCTGGCGAAGTCGCCGCTCATTTCGGGCTTGGCACGGTATTGCAACGGCAGAAGCGCTATGCGGAAGCCATCGCCAGCTATGAACAAACGCTGGCACTCGATTCGGACTACGCACGGGGTGCGGCGGCCATCGCGCATTGCAAGCTCGAGCTGAAAGACTATGTCGGTGGCGAGGAATGGATGCGTCGGGCCGTTGCTCTCGATGCAAACAATCCGCAGTTCTGGACCAACCTGGGTGTCGCGGTTGCAAACCAGGAGCGGTACCACGAAGCGCTGGAAATCTACGCGCAAGCCGATGCGTTGGAGTCGAAGCTCGGCGTGCCCCACGAGAGCATGATCGAAGCCGGTTTTGCGTTGCTTACGCTCGGCCGCAATCGCGAGGCAACAGAACTCTACCGGAGGCACCTGCCCGATTTGCCGGACCCGCGGACGCATGGCATGTATGCCTATCTATTGTTGCTTCAAGGACAACTGCAGGAAGGCTGGCGGCAGTACGAATTCCGGTGGATGATGGATCCGCATCTGTCCAAGCGCCCGGGATTTGCGCAGCCGCAGTGGGCGGGGCAACCGCTGGCGGGCAAGACGATCCTGCTGGTGGTCGAGCAGGGCGCCGGGGACATCATTCAATTTGCACGGTATGCGCTGCCGCTCAAGGCCATGGGCGCGACGGTCGTCCTGCAGGCCCGGCCGGAATTCATGCAACTGGCACGCGGCTTCGAAGGCGTAGACCATGTGTTCGCGCCGCCCACGCCGCCGCCGACGTTTGACTACCACCTTCACCTGATGAGTGCGCCCGATGCATTCGGGACGGACCTCAAAACCATTCCGGCGCAGATTCCCTATGTGCGCGTCGATCCTGAAAAGTCCCGGACATGGGCTTCGCGGATCCCCGTGGCGGGACCGAACATCGGCATTGCGTGGGCGGGCAATCCGATCTTTCCGCGCGATAAATACCGCTCGATCCCCTTCGAACAATTGCACCCGCTATGGGATGTGGCTGGCGCCAATTTCTATTCGCTCCAGAAGCCGCTCAAGCCAGGCGAGCTGGAAAAATTTCCGACACAAACCACATTGGTCGATCTTTCGCCCGAGCTGGTGGATTTCAGCGACACGGCGGCGGCGATCTCCCGACTAGACCTGATCATCTGCGTCGATACTGCCATCGCGCATCTCGCGGGCGCATTGGGCAAGCCGGTTTGGTTGTTGCTGCCCGAGATCGGCGATTTCCGCTGGCAGGAAGTGACTGAGCGAAATCCGTGGTATCCCTCCATGCGCCTGTTCCGTCAGCGCAAATTGACCGAATGGGGCGAGGTCATCGCGCAGGTCGGCGTTGCGCTCAAGGAGTCCGTGCGGACGGGATCGTTCGGGCTTGCCGCAATGCCCGACGGCAGTACCGAGCCGGCGTCGCTTGAAGCGATGCCGCAGTCGGCGCCGAATAATATCGCGCGCGTTGCCGAAACGCGCTACGGCATCATGCAGTATTTTCCGGAAGCGGATAGCGCGGCGCGTTCCATCGCGTGGTACGGCGAGTTCCTGCAGCCGCAGCTCAATCTGCTTGCGCAGTTCATCGCGCCCGCGGCGCATGTCGTCGAAGTCGGCAGCGGCATCGGCGCGCATGCGCTCCCCCTCGCGCAAATGCTCGGGGATGACGGACACCTGTTCGTGTACGAGAGCCGTCCGGTGATCCAGCGCGTGCTCGGCTTAAACCTCGGCGTCAATCGGCTCTCCCAGCGCGTGACGCTCATGCGGCGGAAACTGAGTCGACGACGCGAAACGCCGGGTGACGAGGTGCCGACGACCGAAACGCTTGATGACCTGCTGCTAGAGCGACTCGACCTTCTCAAGATTTGTCTGGACGCGGACGCGGACGCCCCCTGCGCCGATATCATCGACGGTGCCAGCGAAACGCTGTGGCGGCTGCGTCCGATTGTGTCGGTCGATGCGGGCAATCCGGCGGCGGTGTCGGACCTGGCGGCGCGCGTTCGGAAGTTTGGGTATCGGTGCTGGCGAATGGAGACGCGCCTTTTCAATCCGGACAATTTCAATCGCCGCGAATCGGATATTTTCGATGCGGGCACGGCCTGGACACTGCTGGCCATCCCGGAGGAACGCGAGCCTGGAATTGCGCTCCTGGGTTGCACTGAGTTAACGGAAGGCGATGACGCGCGGCCAAGTCACGACGAGCCGGCCGGCGCAGACGCAACTGCCGGCAGTGGCACCACGTCGTTGTTGGGATTCCTCCGCAAGCTGGTGCATCCGGGTCGCCCCGCCGGGTCCTTGGATCACTCTTCCTCACGGCAGGTAGTGGACGCCAAAGCACGGGAAGACGTCGGACCGCAGGTGGCAACGGCCCGAGTACTGATTGCCAAGGGTCAGCGCGCCGAGGCTTTGGCGCTGGTGGACGAGGCGCTCGCGAAATTTCCCGGCAACCCGGAATTGCTGTACGCGCGGGCTTCGACCCTGTTCGATTGGTCGCGATTTCGGGAGGCTCGCGATGAATGCGTGCGAGCGGAAGCCGCTGGAATGCGCGGCGGCAGTTTTGAGTTGCTGTTGGGCCGGGCGCAATTTCGATGCGGCAACCTGACGGAAGCTGAGGCAGCATTGCGCCGCGCGCTGGCTCATGAGAAGGACAGCCGCGATGTCCGTTCAGCGCTGGCGATCGTGCACTTGGCCATGGGAAAAAGCGTCGACGCGGAAATAGCGATCAAGCCTGCACTTGAAAATCAGTCTTCTGATCTCGACGGCCTCTTGATGCTGGGCAATATCAAATTGAGCCAAGGGGACCTGAGAGCGGCAGAGAAATTTTTCCGGCAGGCCATTGCTGCGGACCCGAAAAAGGCCATCGCGTGGAACAACCTGGGCGCCTCGCTTCACGCACAACGGCGCGGACACGAGGCGATAGAAGCGTCGGCCACCGCCATGCGCGTCGAATCGAGCGATGACGACGAAGTTGATGGTTTTGTCACCTTGGCAGTCGCACTTGCCGATAACGATCGGCTGGCTGAGGCGCTGGCGGTGCATGAACAAATGCTTCCCCGTCGGCCGCACCTGTATGGACACCTCGTCTATTCGCAGGCGCTACTGAAGTCAGGCCGGCTGGCTGAAGGCTGGCGCCACTACGAATTCCGGTTTTTGAGCAACGCCTTCCTTCTCAATCGACAGGCCTTTCCGCGACCCGCCTGGTCGGGCCAGGATTTGCAGGGCAAGACCCTCCTGTTGCTCGCAGAACAAGGGTCGGGCGATACGATCCAGTTCATTCGCTATGCGCGCCGATTGAAGGCACTCGGTGCCACCGTCCTGCTCAAGGTGCCCGATGGCCTGGAGGAATTCGCGCGGAGCTTTCCAGGCGTCGACAACGTGCTCGAGCGTGGCCAGGCAGAGGTCGAATTCGACTTCTACCTGTACGTCGTCAGTTTGCCCCATGCCTTCGGAATCGATCTCGCGTCGATTCCCGCTGAAAACGCGTATTTGTTTGCCAATCCATTCCGCGAAGCGCATTGGTCGTCGCGGATTTTGCCAACCGACGACTTGAAGGTCGGACTGGTCTGGGCCGGCAATCCCAACCATCCGGGGGATCAATTCCGATCGATGCCACTGGCCACGCTGGCGCCCTTGGGACGACTCGCCGGCGTGCGATTTTTTGCGTTGCAAAAGGGCGCGCGCGAAGATGAAGCCAAGTCACCGCCGGCCGGATTTTCCCTTGTGGACCTGGGACCCGAACTCGCCGACTACTGCGCGACGGCGGCCGCCATCAGCCAGCTGGACCTGGTCATCACGGTCGACACCGCGGTGGCGCATCTGGCGGCGGCGATGGGCAAGCCGGTTTGGGTGATGTTGCCCAGGATTGCGGATTGGCGCTGGCTCGAGGGCAGGAGTGACAGTCCGTGGTACCCGACGATGCGCCTGTTCCGGCAACACACCCAGGGCGTGTGGAGCGATGTGATCGACCAAGTCGTGGCGGCGCTGCAAGACCGCGTGGGGAGAGTCGTCGTGCTGGCGCCGCCGCCACAGACTCCGCAACGAGACGCGACCGCACGGCCGATGGATGGTGGACACCGAAAGGGATTCAGCGCCGCGGCCCATACCCGGCTGGGAACGCTGCAATATCTGCCGGATGCGGTGCTCGTTGGCGACTCGATACGGTGGTACGGCGAACTGTTGCAGCCGTACATCGATCGGCTGACGCCGCTGATTCAACCGGCAGCCGTGGTAATGGAGGTGGGCGCCGGCGTGGGCGCGCATGCCCTGGCGCTGGCGGCCGCCATCGGCGAGGGTGGACATTTGATCCTCTATGAAGCGCAGCCCGTGCAGCGCCAGATCCTGCGTCAGAACGTCGCATTCCACGGCGTGAAGAATGTCACCCTGATGCAGGGCACGCTGGTTGGCGACGCCGCCGAGACGCTGGACGAATTGCGCCTGGATCGCCTCGATCTGCTCAAGGTCAATGCGGGAATCAATGCACTTGAAATACTCGCCGGTGGTGCCGATGCGCTTTGGCGCTTGCGCCCGGCGCTCTCCGTCTGCGATCTTGACGATGGAACCGCGGCGAAAATTGCAGCGCACCTGAGGGAATTCGGCTATCGCTGCTGGCGAGCGGAGGTGCCCTGGTTCAATCCGCGGAATTTCAATCGCCGCGACGAGGACATCTTTGCCGGCCGCGTTGCGCTGACAATGCTGGCGTTGCCCGAGGAACGCGACGTTGACGTAGCGCAAAGCGGGTGGGTGGAGATATCATGAAGGCAAGAAAATCAAGGGTGAGCGACGATGTCGATTCTGAAAGTGTTTGATACGAAGGAACTGGAGGAATTTGCGACGGCCCTCGCCGTGGATCTCGGGCGCCGCTTTCCGCCGTCCTCCGAGGCCCGGACCGATCCCGGGGTCGAACACCAGATCAAGGTGATCCTCGAGGGCCTGACCGTGCGCGCCGTTCGCTTCCACGAACAGAACAAGCTGGGCGTGTACAAGAAGGCGAAGCTGGCCAATGTGTTCAAGTGGAAGCTGACCGAATTGGGTTACAGCGAGGCGTTTGTCGAGCGCGCTACCAAGCAGGTCGTGACGCGACTTGCCGTCAAGTAAGGCGCGCCGCTCGTTGACCGATTTCGGACGCCGTACCGTGCAATGAAGGATTTCCTCGGGCGACAAGTCGAATTGGCGCTGATCCATCACGGCGCCGGGCGCCTGAGCGAAGCAGAATCCCTCTACCAGTCCGCATTGGCGGTTGACCCCGAGTGCTTCGACGCTCTGCATATGCTGGGCGTGGTGCACCAGCAGCGCGGAGAGAGCACCCGGGCCGTCGAATTGATCGAGCGGGCTATCGCGGTGATGCCGGGGAGCAGCAGTGCTTTGGCCAACCTGGGCATTGCCTATCAGTCGCTGAATCGAATGGACATGGCCGAGGCGTCGATACGCAAAGCCATCGCCTTGCAGCCGGAGTGGGCAGGCGGACACAACAACCTGGGCTCGATACTTGGCGCCGCGGGACGGCTCGACGAGGCGCAAGCGTGTTTCCGCACCGCCGTGCAGTTGCAGCCGTCGAACCTGGACGCGCTCAATAATCTCGGCAGCGTCTGCAGAGACTTAGGGCAACTCGACGAAGCGCTGGATTGCTTCCGCCGGGCGCATGCATTGCGGCCGCAGGACCCGGGCATCCTCGTGGCACTCGGTTCCATCCTGGCCCGGCAAGGCGAACTGGCGGAGGCCGAAACGCATTATCGGCTCGCGCTTCAGCTCGACGAAAACCGCTTCGATGCGACCTGCAACCTGGGCGACGTACTGCGGCGCCAGGACCGACTGGACGAGGCAGAGGTGATGTCTCGCCGAGCCGTTGCGCTGCGACCCGACGACCCGGATGCGCTCAACACGCTGGCCTCTGTGCTGCATCGAACGTCGGGCCTGGAAGAGGCAGAGGCCTGTTGCCGGAAAGCGTTGTCGATTCGCGCCGACGACGTGAATACGATGATCACGCTGGGCAGTGTCTGCATTGCACGCGATCGTCCGCAACAGGCCGAGGCGCTCTTCCGGTCGGTACTCAAGTTGCGACCCGATTCCGCGACCGCACGCTACAACCTGTCCATGCTGCGACTGATGGAAGGCGACTACAAGGAAGGCTTTGCGCTGTACGAAAGCCGGTTCGACGTCCTGCAACAGGATTTTGGCGTTGCGCCGGAAATCCAGGACCTGATCAAGGACACGCGCCGCTGGCGTGGCGAGCCTCTGCCCGGACAGCGCCTGTTGCTCTGGGCCGAGCAAGGCTTTGGCGACAGCCTGATGATGCTGCGCTACCTGCCTTTGGTGCAGGCGCGCGCCGGCGGGCAGGTCATGGTGAAGTGCGAGCGCGCGCTGGAGCGGATCGTGTATTCCGTTGCGGGGCTGGGTGGCGAGGTGTCATGCGTGCAATCGATACGGCCAACGGATTTCGACCGGCACTGTCCGATCATGAGTCTGCCGCTGCTGTTTGGAACGACCATCGAAGACATTCCGGATCGCGTGCCCTATATCGAGGTCGCGGATGAACTGCGCGACGACTGGAAGCAGCGCCTGTCTTCAATCGATGCGACGAAGGTCGGATTGGCCTGGGCGGGCAGCCTCAAACTGCGGGAGAATGCACGACGAAGTCTTCCGCTTGCGGCCTTCGAATCCCTGTTCGGCGCACCCCACCTGCGTTTTTTCAGCCTGCAAAAGGGTGATGGCGCCGAGCAGGCAAGTACATTCAGCGGGGGGATCGAGGACTGGATGGCCGATTGCGATGACTTTCTCGATACGGCCGCATTCATCGACAATCTTGACCTGGTCATCAGCGTGGATTCGGCCGTTGCACACCTGGCGGGCGCCTTGGGCAAGCCGGTATGGCTCCTTAATCGTCACGGCAGCGAATGGCGGTGGGGCAAGGCTTCCGAGCGATCCCCGTGGTACCCCAGCATGCGCATCTTCAGGCAGCGTGAGGTCGGTAGCTGGGACACGGTGATTGCGCAACTTGCCGACGAGATGACCCGCTTCAAACGATCAGAGCAGGAACAGGGGCAACGATGAACGACAAGAAAGACGCACCCGTCGTGCTCGATCCCGACGGATTCAACGAATTGCGGATGTGCCGCGGCGGCCCGATGCTGTACAACAAATACGACATTTTCATCGGCGGCTCGCTGCAGAAGTATGGCGAGTTCTCCATCCTGGAGCAGGAAATATTTGCCCAGATTGTGCATCCGGGCGCCGTAGTTGTGGAGGTGGGCGCGAACATCGGCGCTCATACCGTCGAGTTGTCAAGGATGGCCGGACGCGATGGCGAGGTCCATGCATTCGAGCCGCAACGCATCGTATTCCAGGCACTCTGTGCCAACCTGGCGCTCAATCAATGCACCAATGTCTATGCGCAACAGTCGGCGGTGGGTGCAATGGCTGGAACCATAACCGTCCCGTCACCCAATCCTTCGGTACGCAACAATTTCGGCGGCGTTTCTCTGCAGGACGCCACGTTCGGTGAAAGCGTTCCACTGATTTCGCTGGATAGCCTCGACCTGCCGGCATGTCGTTTGCTGAAAGTCGACGTCGAAGGAATGGAAGTCGAGGTCCTGAAGGGCGCGCTGACGTTGATCAGGACCCATCGACCGATTATGTACCTAGAAAACGACCGGGCCGAGCGTTCGGAGGAACTGCTGACCCTCGTCAAGGATCTGGGTTATGTCGCTTACTGGCATGTCCCAAGGGTGTTCAATCCCGCCAATTTTTATGGCGACGCTGAAAATATCTTTGGGAATATCGGATCGTTCAACATTTTTTGCGCGCCGGAGGAAACCGATTTCAAGGTAGTCGGGATGCGCGAAGTACGATCCGTGCGGGAAACGTTGAATGATCTGGACCTATGATGCACGTGACGCCCGACGCGACGGTGTGCTCGCCCCCTTGTCCCGTTTGCTCCACGGCGACATCGTTGCTGGACGTGGTCGACCTCAACAAGTCGTGCGAGGAGGCGTCTGGTACATTCCTGCCGGTCGCGGGCATCCCAATCTATTACACGCTATGTGATGGTTGTGGATTCTGCTTCGCACCTGCGATGCACCAATGGTCCATAGAGGAATTTTCCGAGCGGATCTACAACGACGACTACAAGTTGGTCGATCCGGACTATGTCGACGTGCGTCCGCGCTCGAATGCGCAGTTTCTAGCCAGTATGTTTGCGAAGCAGTCGCTTCTCATCCGCCACCTCGACTACGGCGGCGGCAACGGTCTTCTCAGCAGCGAGCTGTTCGCTGCCGGCTGGAATTCCACATCCTACGATCCGTTCGTCGACGGCCCGCGCAGCGAGGGCTTGGGCAAATTCAACCTGGTTACGAGCTTCGAAGTGTTCGAACATGTGCCTGACGTAAACCATCTGATCGCGACCATGGCATCGCTCGTCGACGACGACGGTATGATCCTGTTCAGCACGGTACTTTCAGACGGCAATGTCGCGCGCAACAAGCGGCTGCAGTGGTGGTACGCCTCGCCGCGCAACGGTCATATCAGCCTCTTTTCCGGGCGCAGCCTCGCGATGCTGGGAAAAAAGGAAGGCTTCGAGCTGGTGAGTTTTTCGCCGAACCTGCACGTGTTCTGGCGGAAACTGCCGACGTGGGCCGCCGGCGCGCTCCAGCCTTCCTGACTCTCTTATCGGGCGCGCGAAACTGCGGTTGACCTGCCCTAGCTTTTGCCGGTGCTGCCGAAACCGCCGGCCGCTCGCTCGCTCGATACGAACTCGTTGACTTCGCGGAACGCGGCCCGAACCACCGGCACGACGACCAATTGCGCGAGACGATCGAGCGGCTGCATTGTGAACGCCGTGCTCCCGCGGTTCCAGCAGCTCACCATCAACTGGCCCTGGTAGTCGGAGTCGATCAGGCCGACCAGATTGCCGAGCACGATGCCGTGCTTGTGGCCCAGGCCCGAGCGCGGCAGGATCAGCGCGGCCAGACCCGGGTCGTCGATGTGCAGGGCGATGCCCGTCGGTATGAGTTCGGTGCTTCCCGGGACCAGGGTCAAAGCCGCATCGATGCACGCGCGCAAGTCGAGTCCTGCAGCGCCGGGTGTGGCATACGCGGGAAGGTGCGGGCGGATCCGTTCGTCGAGGACCTTGAGTTGAATGGTCCGCGCGCTCATGCAATCACCGCTTCGGCAATCGGGCAGCGATTTCCGCCACCAGTCGCCGCGCGAGGGTGAGTTTGTCCATGCGCGGCAGCGGGTGCGCGCCGTCGTCGTCGAGCAGCGCCACTTCGTTGTCGTCGCTGCCCAGCGCATCCTGCACGCGGTTGGCGATGAGCAGCGGCAGCTTCTTGCGTCGACGTTTTTCCTCGGCCTGGCCCAGCACTTCGTGGCTTTCGGCGGCGAAGCCTACGCAGAATGGCGCGTTCGCCCGCGCCGCCACGGTGGCCAGGATGTCGACGGTGGGCTTGAGCGTCAGCGTCAGCATGGCCGGCGACTTCTTGAGCTTGCGCTCGGACGGTGTCTCCGGCGCATAGTCGGCCACTGCCGCGACACCGATGAAGATGTCGGTGCGATCCATCCGGCCAAGGACGGCTTCCGCCATTTGTGCGGCACTGGTCACGTCGATACGCGTAACGCCGGCAGGTGTTGCCTGCACGACCGGACCCGCGACCACCGTAACCAGCGCACCGGCTTCCGCTGCGGCACGCGCCAGCGCAAAACCCATCTTGCCGGAGCTTGCATTGGTGATGCCGCGCACCGGGTCGATGGCTTCGAATGTCGGTCCCGCTGTCAGGAGCACACGCTTTCCCGCCAGCAGCTTGGGCTGTCGAGAACCCACAAGCGCCGCGAACAGGGCTTCGGGTTCGAGCATCCGGCCGTCGCCGTTCTCGTTGCAGGCAAGTTCGCCGTTGTCCGGTCCAAGAATCATTACGCCGTCGCGGGCGAGTTGCCCCACGTTGCGTGCCGTCGCGGGGTTGGCCCACATCTGCCGGTTCATCGCCGGTGCCACGAGCAGAGCGCATTCCCGGGCCAGGCATAGCGTCGACAGCAGGTCGTCGGCGCGCCCGTGCGCCAGCTTGGCCAGGAAATCGGCGGACGCAGGTGCGACGATGATCGCATCGGCACCGCGCGAAACGTGGATGTGGCCCATGGCATCGGCAGCGCCGGATTCCCAAAGACCGGTGAGCACCGGGCGCCCCGACAGCGCCTGGAAGGTCATTGGGCTGACGAAGTGCGTCGCGGCTTCCGTCATGACGACGTCCACGACGATACCGGCCTTGATCAGCAGGCGCGTGAGTTCCGCGGCCTTGTATGCGGCAATGCCGCCGGTGACGCCCAGCACGACACGGTTCAGCGATTGCGTAGCGATACCCAAGGTAGCGATCCGGTTTGCAACGGGAGTTTGCGACGTGGGAAGTTTACACGGTCCGTGGAAGGCGCTTGAAAGGGGACCTCAAGATGGCCAGGTGATCCCGAACATTTCCATTGTCCGATTTGGTAGGATTGACCAATGTCCGGTCCTCCGACGATTTCGTGCGTGATTCCTGTCCACAACGGACGCCGCGATCTTCGCCGCGCAGTCGATTCAGTTCTTCTCCAGTTGCCCGAAGTGCAGGTTGTGCTGGTCGACGATTGCAGCACCGACGGGAGCGCGGACCTGGTGCTGGAAATGGCCGCCAGCGATGTACGAATTCTGGCGGTGATGTTGCCCAGCAACCACGGGCAAGGTTTCGCCCGCAATATCGGCGTTGGCGCTGCAGATGCCGACTATGTGACATTCCTCGACCAGGACGACGAACATTTGGCGGGTTGGTATGCCCATGCGTTAGATGTCCTTAAACGGTTTCCGGGCGTTGCCGCTGTCAAGGGCGACGTCGAACTGGTGGGCATTCCGGATGAAATCAGTCTGGCCCGCGGCGACGCGCGGTGGCGCGCAATAGTCAATTCCCCGATATGGAACGTCGTGATGCGCAAGATCATCTATGGCGTGCTTGGCGGCTGTCCCACGTCGTCCGCATACCGTACTCGGGAAGGAACCGAAGACATCGCGTTGATCACCTCGGTAGTGCGAAACTTCGAGATGCTCACCAGTTCGTACGTCGCAACGCGCCACTACCTTCAACCCAACGGCGCGACGGTGGCGTTCCTCAGGCGGACAACGGTTGTCGATGATCGCATCCACTACCTTGAAATCACCGATGGAGAGCGCGGGGCCGCGCTCTCCGGCGGGGCCAATGAATACGAGCTTCATTCAAACGAAAACATGGCGTGCATGCGCATGTTGCTTGCGCCGCAGGTCAAAAGCGGGGCCGACCTCCGGCCGCCCGCGTCGGTGAGCTTTTTGCAAAGGCTGATGGGAAAATCATCGGAGAAGCGTTGAGAGCCCGCGCGTCGGTTGCCGGCCGTCCTGGCACGGCAGCAGTGCCAGAGTGTTCAAGGGGAGGAGAAATTCCATGCTGGGTCAAGTGATTCGTGACCTCATCGGCGGCGCCGGAAAGAAAGCAGAGCAAGTCAAGTCACCGATGCCGGCGGTTGGCAACGACAACCCGCTTGCCGAGTATTTCTATCGCAATCCCGGGCCAGGGGCCTGCAAATGGCATCACTATTTTGAAATCTATCACCGGCACCTCCAGAAGTACCGGATGCAATCGCCTGTCGTGGTTGAAATCGGCATCTCGATGGGCGGCTCCTTGCCGATGTGGCATCACTACTTCGGGCCCGGGACGCGAGTCGTGGGCGTGGATATCGACCCGGCGTGCCGACAATTTGAGGACAGCGCCACAACGGTCATGATTGGCGACCAGGCCGACCGGAACTTCCTTGCCGCATTGCGCGAGAAGGTGCCGCGCATTGATGTCCTGATTGATGATGGCGGACACACGATGGTCCAGCAAATCGCGACCTTCGAAGAGTTGTATCCGCACGTCGATTCCAATGGCACGTACATCTGCGAAGACGTTCATACGTCGCTCTGGCCCAATTTCGGCGGCGGGTATCGTCGGTCCGGAACGTTCCTGGAGTACAGCAAGGGCCTGGTCGACAAGCTTTCGGCCTGGCATTCGCGAGACCCTGCTGCATTGACGGTCGACGCGTTCACGTTGATGACCTTCGGCGTGTCGTTCTATGACAGCGTGGTCGTCATTGAAAAGCGAAGCATGGAGCCGCCGGCACAATTCATGGTGCGGGACTCCGTGGTTTATCGGGCCGACACCGGCCCCACCGTCAAGACCTGATCAACGACATCGACATCGGCCGATCACAGCTGCCCGCGTTGCTGCGGCGTCTGAAATGACAGGATCGATCCTCAAATCACTGTTCTCGCGACGTACCGAAGGTGACGTTGCGCGAAACCTGCTTCCGGCGAGATCCCTCGTGATGGAGGGAAATCTGGATGCGGCCGAACCTCTCTGTCGTGCTGCTCTCCAGGTACAGCCCGACAACGTTGAAGCGCTGCACCTGTCGGGCCTCATTGCGTTTCAACATGCGCATTTCGACGAAGCCGAGCGGGCATTTGGACAGGCATTGCGGGTTAACCCGAATGCGGTCGATGCGCTCGTCGATCGCGGTCGGGCGTTGCTGGCGCTGAACCGGACCTCCGAGGCCCTTGCAAGCCTCGAGGCCGCGCTGGCGATCGGTCCTGCTACGGCGGGCGAACTCTGCCAGCAAGGCGTTGCATTGCAAGTCCTCGGACGCCATGCCGACGCACTTGTCCACTTCGAGAAGGCACTGGCGGCCAGGGCGGATCATGTTCCCGCAATCTCCGGCGTCGGACAACTGCTGGAGGCGCTCGGCCGCAGCGACGAGGCGCTCGCAGTCTACGGCAGGGCAATCGCCCTGCTCGGTGACAGCGCGATCATTCGCAATGATCGCGCAAACGCGTTGTTCCGCGCGGGTCGAATCGACGATGCGATGACCGATTGGGAAACGGCGTTGGCCTTGGCGCCACAACTTGTCGTTGCGTGGATGAGTCGCGGCAATGCCTTTCATGCACTGGGCCGCAGTGAATTGGCGCTTGGCGCCTACGATGTAGTGTCAGAACTTCGGCCGGATGACCCATCGGCACCGTACAACCGGGGAGTGGTGCTGCAGGCAATAGGCCGGCTTGAAGAAGCACTGGCTGCCTACGATTGGGCATTGTCGATCAGGCCGAACTTGGTCGATGCGCTCCACAATCGAGGCAATTTGCACAGCAAGCTGAATCGATCTCGGGAAGCGCTTGCCGACTTCGAACGGGTGCTGGAATTGGTCCCCGATTACCCGCACGTGGCGGGAAGTATCGCAATCGAGCGCGCGAGGATGTGCGATTGGCGCAGTCGCGATCGTGACGTGCAACGCGTCGTGGAAGGAATACGGCTCGGGAAGCCGGTTTGCGTGCCCCTGGTGGCGTTGGCGGTCTCGGATCAGCCCGCGATACAGCTTGCGTGCGCCGTGGACCACGTGGCGGACCGGCACCCGATGAGCGGAATTCTTCTGTGGAATGGAGAGGACTATCGCCACGACCGCATTCGCGTGGCCTTCCTGTCCTGCGACTTTCACGATCACGCCACGTCGTTTCTCATTGCCGGGATGTTCGAGCAGCATGCTCGGGAGCGATTTCAATACACCGGCCTCTCCATGGGGCCCGATGTCGCCAGTGCCACGCGCGACCGGATCAAGGCGGGTGTCGATCGGTTCATCGACGTTCGTGGCAAGAGCGGCGCGGAAATTGCGGCGACAGTGCGTGGACTGGAAATCGACATCGCGGTCGACCTGATGGGTTTTACCGGCGACTCGCGACCGGACATTTTTGCCCGTCGTTCGGCGCCGGTTCAGGTCAACTTCCTGGGTTACCCGGGCACGATGGGTGCCGAATACATCGACTACATCATTGCGGATCGATTCGTCATCCCGGACGAACTGCGGGTTCACTATGCCGAGCATGTCGTGCTCCTGCCGGATTCCTTCCAGCCCAACGATGCGATGAGACGCATCGCCGACGTCACGCCCTCGCGCGCGGCAGTCGGGTTGCCGGAGTCGGGCTTCGTGTTCTGTTCGTTCAACAACAATTACAAAATATCGCCCGACACGTTTGCAGTCTGGATGCGCCTGCTGCAGCGGACCCCTGGCAGCGTGCTGTGGCTGTTCGCCGGCAACGATGCAGTGAAGGCAAATCTCCGGCGCGAGGCGGAGTCGCTGGGCGTGGCGCCGGACCGGCTGGTGTTTGCCTCGCACATGCTCTACGCCGAGCATCTGGCGCGCTTTCGGCTTGCCGATCTATTCCTCGACACACTTCCCTTCAACGGTGGCGCGACGGCCAGCGACGCGCTGTGGGCCGGCGTTCCGGTCGTGAGCTGTGCCGGGCAGGCATTTGCCGCGCGCATGGCCGGAAGCCTGCTGCATGCGGTCGGCCTGCCGGAATTGGTCACGTACTCGCCAGAGGACTACGAAGCGCTGGCCTTGCAGTTGGCCAATGACCCGCCACGGTTGGCGGCGATCAAGCAAAGGCTTGCCCGAAATCGCGAAACGTTCCCGCTGTTCGATACTGCGCGCTATTGCAGGAATATCGAAGCGGCCTGGGTCACGATGTGGGAAAAGACGCAGCGCGGAGAGCGGCCGGGCAGCTTCGCCGTCTCGCGATAGCAAGCCGCGGCGCACGCCCGACCTAGGCCTTTGGGCGAATAGAGTGCGATCGCCGACAACGCCTAGTCTTCGTCATGCGCGCATGCGACCGAACCGACGCCGAGCGCCCGCAGGAACGCCTGCTGGGCTTCGGTCCTGCCGCACTCACGGATGCGGAATTGCTCGCGGTCATATTGCGCAACGGCACTGCGGGCCAACCTGTGCTCGATCTCGCGCACGACATGCTCAGGCGCTTTGGCGGTTGCGCGGGCGTGCTGGCCGCGTCAACAGCGCAGATCCGCGCCGTGCACGGGTTGGGCCCCGCCAAGGCCGCGCAGCTAAAGGCGGCGGTCGAGCTGACACGCAGGGCATTGCTCGAGGAAGTCGCCGTCAAGGACGCCCTGACGTCCCCGGACGCCGTCCGCGATTACCTGCGCTCGTGCCTGTCGGCGTTGCCGCATGAGGCCTTCATGGCGCTGTTCCTGGACAGCCAGCACCGGCTGGTGGCTGCTAACGAGCTGTTTCGCGGCACGCTGGCGCAAACATCCGTCTATCCGCGGGAAGTGGTCAAGGCGGCGCTGGCCTGCAATGCCGCGGCGGTCATCTTTGCCCACAACCATCCCAGCGGGGTCGCGGAGCCCTCCCGGGCCGACGAATTGCTGACCACGGCACTCAAGCAGGCACTGGCGCTGGTCGACATCCGGACCCTGGACCATTTCATCGTGGCCGGCAACCGCGTGGTGTCCTTTGCCGAGCGGGGGCTGCTCTAGGCGCTACTGGCTTTGGCCTTGCGATAAGGGGTTGATTCAGACCGATTTTCGATGGATAATAGTCGGCTTTGCACAACCCGCCCCGTCCTCGTGCCCCAGTTGGGCTCGGACCGGCAGCATTGCACTCAAGCAAACTAAGGAGCGAGCGATGGCTCGAGTCTGTCAAATTACCGGCAAGGCCCCCATGGTGGGGCACAACGTTTCGCACGCAAACAACAAGACCAAGCGCCGCTTCCTGCCCAACCTGCAGCGTCGCCGGTTCTGGGTCGAAGGCGAAAACCGCTGGATCAGCCTGCGCCTGACCACCAACGCGCTGCGCACCATCGACAAGAAGGGCATCGATGTCGTCCTGGCCGAGTTGCGCGCCAAAGGCACCAAGATTTAAGTCATTGCGTTTAGCGCATCCGCATCAGGAGAACCGATCATGCCCCGCGAAAAAATCAAGCTCGAATCCTCGGCCGGTACCGGCCATTTCTACACGACGTCCAAGAACAAGAAGCTGATGCCGGAAAAGATGGAGATCAAGAAGTTCGATCCCGTCGCCCGCAAGCACGTCATGTACAAGGAAACCAAGCTCAAGTAATCGCTTGGTGTTGTATCCCCCGGTTGTCAGTTCAGGAAATCGGGCCCCAGGAATTCGAACCGCATCCACTTCGGGTCCGGTTCGAATCGGCAGAGATTGAAACTGCCGTGAAAGCCGAAGGGCGGGCTTTCAGGAATATCAAGTTCGAACGAAAAGCGATCCGCGACCTCCGCCGTCGCGTACTTGATTCCGCATGTCCCTTCCAGGTACGGCCGGTAGGTTCCGCACAGGTGCGTGTCCTCGGGGTGCGTCTTCTCGATGTGCGGGTCGCCGCCTGCACCCAGGAAGAAGTCCGAGCGCAGCGAAAATCCCCCGTTGCCGACGTTGTGTTCCGCGGGAAAGCCGTCGCTACGGACTGTCTCCGCAGCCCATTTCGCGCCGATGAAGTCGTAGTCCAGGAATTCATCGGTCCATGCGCGCGGGTTGACGACGTAGCCATCCCACTGCGTGACCAGCGCGAATTGCGTGCCGATGTGCTGGTACAGCGACTTCATCACGAAGCGCGAGTAGCCTTCGATGTCCGCGATGTGATCGATGAAAATGGTTTCGACATCGTCATCCGTGCAGGGCTTGGATGTGAACAGCTTGACGGCGCCGAACCGGCACTGCGACATCGAACGCCTGAGCGCCCGCAGCGCAAGGTCGGGCGCGGCGCAATCGATCGCGCACAGCGTCACGGAACCCAGTTCCACGCGGTCCGGGCCAATTTCCACGCGGGCCTGGGCCCGATCCTCATGAAGCGCCTTGCGCAACCGGACGAGCGCATCGCGGAGAACGCCCAAGTCGCCGAATGCGCTCCATGCCCAGTAGTGCGCCTCGGGCAGCAGTACGTCGCCCTTCAGGCTGCGCATGAAGGAACCGAACGCCTCTCGCGGATGCCCGCTCATCAGCAGCGCGGCGCCTTCGTTGTAGGCATAGGCGCTCGCATCCGGTGCCAGCGACGAGGCGGATGCGAAGCACGCGCGCGCGTCGGCGATGCGGCCCACGTTGAAGTGGACGGTTCCGAGCAAATTGGCGCCGCGAGGGTCCTTCGGATATTTCGCATGCAATTCACGCAGCAGCGCGGCGCCCTTGTCGAGCGAGCCCGCCGCAAGCAGCGCCAGCGCCGGCGCAAACGGCTCGGGCGATTCGGTATCGCCTTGGTGCAATGCCAATTTCGGTTTCATCGGGCGGCCGTGTTGGTCATGCGGTCAAATGGCCTCGGCGCGAACGATCCATTGAAAAGGAATCGCGTCGTTCACCGCCTGCTCAGGATCGGCATGAATCGTTTCCGCCATATATCTGATCGCCTCCAGGACCACTTCCCGACCCGGTTCGTCGTAGATCCTGCCCCCGCCTTCGACAATGGTAAATCCAGCCGTTTCGAACATTTCCTGGATCGTCAATTTGGTGAACCACCTGATGTGAGTACGGTCCAGCAATCCCGAATCCTCATAGCGGAACAGCCCGCTGTTCAATCGCGTCTGCATGGTCCAATGTTGCGCGTTGGGAATGCAGGCAACGACACTGCTGCCAGCGGCAATGCGCCCACGAATTCTTCGCAGCAGTTGCCACGGGTCGTAGAGGTGTTCCAGCGAATCGGCGAACACCCAGCAATCCGAGGGAAACAGACCATCGAATATATCGTCCGCGAGATCCTCCACCGATGCGTGAATGACGCTATCGCAATGGCGCCTGCTCAATGCCGCATATTGCGCATCGATTTCAATGCCTGTGTAGTGGCAGGCCGAATTGATTTCCTTGAATGCGCGGGCCAGAGCGCCCGAGCTGCTGCCAACCTCCACAATGCGCTGCGACTGCTTCGGCATCAGTGCCAGCAGGTGGTCATTGTGCATTTCGTGAACTGGCGTCTGCTTCATGGCATACCTCGTGCAGTCCGGGCGGTTACGATGACACACGTAGTTGGACCAGTACCAGTAGAAAAGCCCGCGAAATTCGCGGGCTTTTCCTATCCCAAGTGCGAACGGCTATGCGTAGCGCTTGAGCTTCAGCGAGAACTGCGCCAGGGGCACCAGGCCAGAGGCCTCGGCACGGTGGCACCAGTCCTGCAACCGGGCCAGCAATTGTTCCGAGGATTCCGTCGAGCGTTCCCAGAGCGCGCCCAGGTCCTGGCGCATGGCGTAGGCGGTGGCCAGTGCTTTGCTGTGGGCGAGGGCGTCGGCCAGCCGGGCGCGGTCCTGCTCGGTCAGCTTGGCCGGGTCGACCATCAGCCAATGCTTGATTTGTCCTGCGCTGGGCGCATCGGCGTGGGCCGCGGCGGCGTCGCCGGCAGCGCGCGCCTTGCGCTGAGCCAGTTCCGCTGCGCACGCGTCCTTGAGCGAACGCGCATAGCTGGTCATGACCGCATAGCGATGCGTGATGACCGATTGCAGCGTGCCCAGGTCCGCCACCACCTTGGTGCGGTCGAACTTGAGTTGCGGAGCGACCTTGCGCACGGTGGCCAGCTTCAGCGCCGACAGCATGCGGATGTACATCCAGCCGATGTCGAACTCGTACCACTGCGACGACAGCTTGGCCGACGTGCCGTAGGCGTGGTGATTGTTGTGCAGTTCCTCGCCGCCGATGATGATGCCCCAGGGCACGATGTTGGTGGACGCATCCGCGCAGGCGTAATTGCGATAGCCCCAGTAGTGACCGATGCCGTTGATGATGCCGGCCGCGGTGACCGGAATCCACATCATCTGGATCGCCCAGATGGTGGCGCCGATCGGCCCGAACAATGTCAGGTTGACCACCAGCATCAGGCCCACGCCTTGCCAGCCGAAGCGCGTGTACAGGTTGTTTTCGATCCAGTCGTCCGGCGTGCCGTGGCCGTAAGTGGAGATGGTGTCGGCGACTTTCGATTCGGCGCGATAGAGCTCCGTGCCCTTCCAGAACACTGTCTCGATGCCGCGCGTCTGCGGGCTGTGCGGGTCGTCCGGCGTCTCGACCTTGGCGTGGTGCTTGCGGTGGATGGCGACCCATTCCTTGGTCAACATGCCCGTCGTGAGCCACAGCCAGAAGCGGAAGAAATGCGCGACGATCGGGTGCAGGTCCAGCGCCCGGTGCGCCTGGGCGCGGTGCAGGAAAATGGTGACCGAGGCGATGGTGACGTGAGTCATCACCAGCGTGACCACGATGTAACCCCACCAGGGCAGGTCGATCAAGCCGTGCGACGCTAACGACAAAAAGTCATAACTCATTGATTATCCGTTGATTTCATGTTTTTATCGGGCCGGGTTGCCCCGGAGCCAGATTTGAGGCCCCCATTCTACGCGACGCAGGGCGTGGCCGCCCATGGCGGCAGGTCAAACGATAGCCCGCGACCGCCAGACGGCGGCTCCCCGAAAAGGGGGGGATGGGGGTGGCAGGAGCGCCCGTTCAGGCAACGGGAGACGGCCCGTCGCCGATTGTGCCAAGGATGCGCACGTCGCGGCGGGGGTAGGGGAAGGCGATCCCGTTTTCGGTGAATGCCTTCAAGATGCGTCGGTTGAGCGAGCTTTTCAAGGCGAGCTGGCCGTTTTCAGGATCGCGCAGCCACAGGCCCAGTTCGAGGTTGAGGCCGTTTTCGCCGAAGCTCACCAGGAATCCCATCGGCGCATTGGGAGGACCCATCACACGCGGCTCGGCGCGGGCGGCGTCCTCCATCAACTGCAAGGCCCGTTCGACGTCGCTTTCATACGCGATCAGGAACGGCAGGCCGATGCGAACCTCGGGCGCCGTATACGAATGATTGAGCACCGTGGTGGTGATCAGCGTCTCGTTGGGCACGATGGCCTCGACGCCGTCCAGGTTCTTCACGACGACATAGCGTGACGTCACGCGCGACACGACGCCGTAGCGGCCATCGACGGTGATCATGTCCCCCAGCCGGATCGAGCGGTCGAGCAGGATCGTGAAGCCGGCGATGTAGTTGGCCGCGAGTTTCTGCAACCCCAAGCCGATGCCCACGCCCAGCGCGCCGCCGAACACCGTGAGCAGCGTCAGGTCGAAGCCGATCGCCTGCAACGCCACCAGCACGCCCACCAGCAGCAGCATGGCGCGCACGAATTTCGCCAGCACCGCCTTGGTATTGGTGTCGAACGATGTCGCGCGCAGCAGGCGCAACTCGATGATGCCGGACAGCCACAGCGTCACGATCAGCGTCAGGATGACCGCGAAAATGCCGCTGCCGAGCGACAGCAGCGAGACCTGCGACCGTCCCACCGGGATGCGAATGGCGTCCAACTCTGCCGCCAGGTCGGGCAGCACGCCGGTAAAGTAGAGAATTGCAATGCCCCAGATCGAGAACGCGATCGCGCGTTCGCCAGTCTTGAGCCAGGCCTGCGATGCGAACAGCTTGCGCATCGCGTACACGGCCATGCGGATCGCCGCGAGCGCCAGAAGAAACGGCATCGCGATATCGATGAACACCGACTGCGCCCAGAAGTGGCGGAAAACGAGGCGGGCCACGACCAGAAGCAGCAGCGCCGCCAGCGGAAATACGATGCGCACGAATCCGGCGTGCAGCCGGCCATGATTGCGTTCATGCGTGCGCCTGTGCGTCTCCAGCTTGCGGTCAAAGAACCAGGCGACGCCGATGCAGGCGAGCACCACCGCGAGTTCGATCCCGCCGCGCGGCGTGGCCAGCGCGGCTTCAAAGCGCGACATGTCGAAGGGGTGGAGCACGGCTGAGGAGGCTAGCACACCAGCGGTGAAACTCTAGCGCGAACGTTCGAGCACCGCCGCGAAAAAACCGTCGCAGCCGTGCCGATGCGGCGACAGCTTAAGCGTAGGGCCGGTGTCGAGCGCGATGCCGGCGCGGGCCAGATCCTCTGCTGCGTTGCCCGGCGCAAACGCGGGATGGCGTTCGAGAAACTGCGCGACGATGGCCTCGTTCTCTTCGGGCAACACGCTGCACGTGGCGTAGACGAGGCGGCCACCCGGCTTGACCATCGTCGCTGCGGCCGCGAGGATCTTCGCCTGCTTGGCCGCGAGTTCGGCAACAGCAGATTCCTGTTGCCGCCACTTGAGGTCGGGATTGCGGCGCAGCGTGCCAAAGCCCGTGCACGGCGCGTCGACTAAAACGCGGTCGATTTTTCCCGCGAGGCGCTTGACGCGGGTGTCGCGCTCGTCCTCCAGCACCTGCGGATGCACGTTGGACAGGCCCGATCGCTTGAGGCGTGGCGCGAAGTGGGCCAGCCGCGCTTTGGCGATGTCGAACGCATAGAGCCGGCCCTGCGAGCGCATCAGTGCACCGAGCAACAGGGTCTTGCCGCCGGCGCCGGCGCAAAAGTCGACGACCATGTCGGAGCGTTTTGGCGCGACGACGTAGCCGATCAACTGGCTGCCTTCGTCCTGCACTTCGATGCGCCCGTCGACCAGCCAGGGATGCTGCGCGAGCGCGGCGCGGCCATTGATGCGGATGCCCAGCGGCGAATAGGGCGTGGGTGTGGCCACCACTCCGTCGGCCACCAACGCGGCAAGGGCTTCGTCGCGCGTCGCCTTGATCGGATTCACGCGCATGTCGAACGGTGCCGGCGCAACCCACGCGCGTGCCATTGCGCTGCGTTCGTCGTCGCCATACGCAAGCCCAAGCCGGTCCCACAACCAGTCGGGAAGATCGTGCGCGATCGCGGGCGGCAGAACGTCGTGCAGCCGGGACTTGAACGCACTGGCCCAGGTCTCGTCGGCCGATTTGAGCACCGGCGCGAGTTCACGCAGCGAACGTCCCTGTTCGCGCACCAGCACCGCGATGGCGAGCTTGCGCGGTTCATTGGTTGCCGCGAGCGCTTCGAGCGAGCGCATCCGGCGCAGCAGCGCGAACACGCCCTCGGCGACAAACGCGCGATCGTGCTGGCCCATTTCGGGATGCGCGCGAAAGAACGAGCGCAAGCCATTGTCGGCGGGCACATCGAAGCGGCGCACGCGTTCGATGGCCGACGCCAGCGCGGCCAGTTGATTGGGGCGGATTGTCATTCGTTCTTCGCTTCGTCGACGCGGATGGAACTGAGTAGCACTTCAACGGTGCCGCGGTCGGTGTTGACCACGCGCATCTTGACCGGAACGTAGCGAAGCTGCGGCGCCAGCCAGACGTAGGCGTCGGTCTTGCCATCGTCGCTGCGGCGATGCCAACGTTCGGCGGCCACCGTGCCTTGCGCCCACTCGATGTCCTCGGTCTCCTCGCGCGTGACCGTGTACTTGGTCATCCGGCGCGGCGTGGCGAGGCTGAACGTGACCACGTCGCTGGTGGGTGGAGTGAAATAGAACTGCCACATGATCGTCATCGGATCGAAGGTCGGTATCTCCAACGTGGCGGTCTTGTTCTCGTGCATCGTCACGATGCCCGCTTCCCAGTCGAAGACCGCGGACTCGCGCCGGTCGGGTCCGCCGCGTTCGACGTCGAATTCGAGCGGCTGCAAGCCGGTTGCCGTGATGAGGCCGCGGCTCTGTACCTTGCCTTGCCCGCGCAGCACGAGCGCAGCCAGGCCGCGCGCCTTGCCCACCGTGGCAATCCGATATTGATTGTTGGCGTGTTCAAAGCGATACACCGCTTCGCCGATGAGAAAACCGCGCGTGCCGTAGTAGACGTTGTAGGCGAGATCGACGCGCGGCGGCAGGACGGGCGCTGCGACAATCGCACCGGGCGTGACTTCCGCAGCGACGACGTCGGCCTGTGCGCTGTCGTTGGCAGTGGCCGTTGTGGCCGGAGTGGTGACCGGCGCGGCTTCCGCGGTCGCGGTGTCTTCCGGTGCTTCCACGGGCGCCGGTGCCGGCGGCGCAACCGGCGACACCCGCTTGGGTCGCGGCTTGGCCTTGACGGGGGCAGCCGCCATGGGCGACGGTGGCGCCGGCATTTCGGTCAGCGTTGCCGTCAACGGCGTGGACTCGGGCGGCTCCGGCGGGTCGGCAGGCAACAACGTCAGCGCGAAATGCACGGCGACGGACAACACCAGCGCCACGGCGAGCGCGCGGCGCGTGGTCGTGCGCGTAACGAGCGAACGCCACGCAAAAGGTCGCGTAGCAGGAAAATGGCGCGCGGCGGGGTTATCGAGCATCGCTGGGCTGTGGCGCAGGCACGGATTGGGGAAGTCCATTAACGCGCACCTGGCCGCCGGCGATGACCAGCCGGTTGCCGCAGAACCAGCGCACCGCTTCCGGCAACAGGATGTGCTCCTGCGCCAGCACCCGGGCCGCGAGGGTCGCCTCGTCGTCGCCGTCCAGCACGGGAACGCGCGCTTGCGCGATGATCGGGCCGCCGTCGACCTCGGGCGTCACGAAATGGACGGTGCAGCCGTGAACGCGCGCGCCGTCGGCCAGCGCGCGCCGGTGGGTGTGCAACCCGGGATAGAGCGGCAACAACGACGGGTGCACGTTGATCAGCCGGTTTTCGTAGCGGCGCACGAAAGGCTCGCACAACACCCGCATGAAGCCGGCGAGGACGACCAGGTCCGGCTGTTCCGCTGCGACGGCATCGGACAGCGCGCTGTCGAATGCGGCGCGCGTCGCGAAGGCGCGGTGGTCGAGCGTCGTGTCCGCTACGCCGCGCGCGCGCGCAATGTCCCGTCCCGGTGCATCCGGGACATTGGTGATGACGCGAGTGATTTCGCCGCCGAGCGTGCCGTCCTGCATGGCGTCCAGCAGCGCGCTCAAGTTCGAGCCGCGACCGGAAAGGAGGACGGTGATGCGCTTGACCATGTTGGGGTTTGCTGGCGGCGCGTCGGTTCACGCGCGGCGTCAGGCCGATTCGCGCGCGGCGTCAGGTGACGACCGTGGCGGGTTCGCCTGCGGGTTGCGCCACGATGTCGCCGATGCGCAATGCCTGTTCGCCCGCGTCAGCGAGGAACTGCAGCGCGCGCGCTTCATTTTCCGCCGCGACGACCAGCGCCATGCCGATGCCGCAGTTGAAGACGCGATGCATCTCGGCGTCCGCCACGTTGCCGTGCTTTTGCAGCCAGGCGAAGATCGGCGGTTGCGGCCACGCCGAGGCGACCAGGCGCGCCTGCAGACCTTCCGGCAACATGCGCGGCACGTTTTCCACGAGGCCGCCGCCGGTGATGTGCGCCATGCCTTTCACCGGCATTTCGCGCAGAAGCGCCAACAGCGGCTTGACGTAGATGCGCGTCGGCGCCATCAGCGCGTCGCCGAGTGTTGCCGCAGTGTTTGACGACGAGGACGAAGAAGAGGTGGCCGACGGGAACGGCGACGACAGTTCGGCGCCGCTGGTCGCGACGATCTTGCGGATCAGCGAAAAGCCGTTGGAATGCGGTCCGCTCGAAGCAAGACCCAGGACCACGTCGCCGGCCACGATGGTGCGTCCGTCGATGATCTTGTCGCGTTCGACGACGCCGACCGCGAAGCCCGCCAGATCGTATTCGCCCGGCGCGTACATGCCTGGCATCTCCGCTGTCTCGCCGCCGATCAGCGCGCATCCGGCGGTTTCACATCCGGAAGCGATGCCCTTGATCACGGTGGCCGCGACGTCGACATCGAGCTTGCCCGTGGCGAAGTAGTCGAGGAAGAACAGCGGCTCGGCGCCCTGCACCAGGATGTCGTTGACGCTCATCGCCACCAGGTCGATGCCGACCGTGTCATGACGTTTGAGCGCGAAGGCCAGCATCAGCTTGGTACCCACGCCGTCGGTTCCCGCAACCAGCACGGGGTCGCGGAAGCGCTTGCCGATCTCCACCAACCCGCCGAAGCCGCCGATGCCGGCCAGCACTTCCGGACGCATCGTGCGCCTGGCAAAAGGCTTGATGCGATCGACGAGCGCGTCACCGGCTTCGATGTCGACACCTGCGTCGCGGTAGGTGAGGCCTTGCGGGGATTGGACGGGTGGCATGGGCAGGGGAGGGTTCGCGCGAGGCATAAAGTGCCGCGCCGCCGCGTGAACCACTACAATCCTGTCTTTGCCCGCGACAGGTTCAGTGAGTGACCGCTTGAGCGCGCCTTGGTGGCCAATCATGGGCCCTGCTTGGGCACGTCATGGGCACGTTTTGGACAATTGGCGCAACCTCACGATTTTACCGGAAATGACCGACACTCGCCCGCCCGCACCGGAAGCCGACGCCGCGCCCGCATTGTCGGTACCACGTCGCCCGTTGCCCTATCGGCATTACCTGTGGAGCATCGGCGCTGCGCTGATCGTCATCTTTGCGCTGCGCTGGCTGGAGTCGGTGCTCACGCCGTTCCTGATCGGCGCGATCCTGGCGTACCTCGGCACGCCGCTCGTCAATGCTGCGGAACGCCGCGGCATGCCACGTTCGCTTGCGACGACGATCGTGGTGCTGCTGTTCGGCCTGGTGCTGATCGCAGTGTTCATCGTGCTCATTCCGCTGGTGCAAGGGGAGGTCGCGCTGGCGGCCAAGCGGCTGCCGGCGCTGATGGCCCAGGCATCGGCGGCGATGTCGCCGTGGCTGGAACAGCGCTTCGGCATAACGCTTTCGCTGGACTTCGAGACCCTGAAGACCTTCCTGACCGAAAACGTCGAGAGTGCGCATGAGCTTTCGCTGCGACTGCTGTCGGGCGTCAAGGCGGGCAGCCTCATCGCACTGAAGATCCTCATCAACATGGCGCTGATTCCGGTGGTCATGTTCTACCTGCTGCGCGACTGGAAGATGATCGGGCAGCGGCTGGAAGACCTGGTGCCGCTCGATTGGCAGGGCCGCTATCGCACCATCGTCGCGGAAATCGACGACGTGCTCGCGGAATTCCTGCGCGGGCAATTCTCGGTGATGGTCGTGCTGGCCATCTATTACGCGATCGGCTTGTCGCTGGTCGGCCTCGACCGGGCGTTGTCGATCGGCATCCTCACCGGCCTCCTGGTGTTCATTCCCTATGTTGGATTCGGGCTTGGATTCGTTCTGGGTGTGCTCGCCGCGCTGTTGCAATGGAGCGGATGGCCGATGTTCCTGGCCGTGCTGGCGGTATATGGCATCGGGCAGTTGCTCGAAAACTACGTGCTCGTGCCTTGGCTGGTGGGGGACCGGATCGGCCTGCATCCCATCGCGGTGATCTTTGCGCTGCTTGCCTTCGGGCAACTGTTCGGCTTTGCCGGCGTACTGCTCGCGTTGCCAGTGTCTGCGGCACTGCTGGTGGGTCTGCGCCATCTGCGCGCGGAGTACATGCTCTCGCCGTTTTATCGTGGCGACTCCTGATCAAGTGGCCGTTGCGGCCTTCTGGCGATGGAGCAGTTGATCTTCGAACTGGCGACGCCCGAGCCGCCGAGTTTTGCCAATTTCCTGCCCGGCCCGAACCTGGAAGCCGTGAGCGCATTGCGCAGTATGGCCACAGGGGACGGGGCCGAGACCGGCCTGGTGCTCTGGGGGCCGCCGGGGGTCGGCAAGTCGCATCTTCTGAAGGCCGCGGCCGTGATGGCAGCGGGCCACCGGGTGAGCCAACTCTGTGCGGATCCTGAGGCCCTGCCAGTGGATGCGCCGCCGGGCGCGCTCATCCTGGTCGACGACGTGGACCGGGCGGACGCTGCGGCCCAGGGCCGGCTGTTCACCCTCTACAACACGCTGAAGGCGACCGGCGGCGCGCTGGTGGCCACGGCGTCGGTGCCGCCGGCCCGGATGCCATTGCGCGACGACGTCCGTACGCGGCTGGGCTGGGGTCTCATTCACGAGGTCCTCCCGCTCGCCGACGAGGACAAGCCGGTCGCACTGTCCACCTATGCCCGAGCCCGGGGCTTCGAGCTCTCTGACGAGGTCATCGCCTACCTGCTTGCCCACGGCCGGCGGGACATGACATCCCTGTTGGCCACGCTTGCCGCCCTCGATCGCCATTCCCTGGCCGCGAAACGGCCCATCACGACGGCTTTGCTCCGGGAATGGCTGCAGCGCGGGCTGGGCGTCTAGCCAAATAATTAGGGTCAGACTCGAATTTCCGCGGGCGCCATGGAAGCTGACGGCCAGGACGATGGAAATTCGAGTCTGACCCTAATTATTCGTCGCCAAACGGCGACAAAAGGGGCTTGGGCGCGGGACTGTTAATTCTTTGATTGTTCAGCTAAAATGCTGGGTAGTCCTAGGGCAACGCCGGGGGATAGCTGGTACAGCTTGATGTCAACCGGCCCGATGTTGCGCCCGTTAATGGCGTCGACACAGCAAGTTGGTGTCATTTTGAAATTCCTCCAAGGATCATCGAATGAAGAACGTAATGGTGGCATTGGTGGCGGCGGCGTTTGCTTCCGTCGCGCTGGCCCAAGGTACGACGCCGGCGGCTCCGGTAGCGCAAGCTGCTCCTGCCGCAAATGCTGCAACGGCGGCTCCGGCGAAAGCCGAAGCAAAGAAGACCAAGAAAAAGAAGGCTAATAAATCGGCAGCCAAGTCGTCCGCGACGCCCGCTGCAACCGATCAGAAGCCCGCCAAGTAAAAATTTTTCTGTCCAACTCCGAAACTTAAAGGAAATGCAAATGAACAAGCTGCTCGTAGCCCTGATCGCCGGTGGTTTCGTCACCGTCGCTGCTGCACAAACCGCTGCTCCTGCTGCTGCCCCGGCCGCCGCGCCGATGGCTGCTCCCGCTGCCGCCCCGATGGCCAAGGGCACGGAAAAAGCCAAGGAAGTCCAAGCCACGACGACGCAAGCCGTTGACGCGTCCAGCCGCAAGACCGCGGCCGAAGCGAAGGCCAATACCGCCGCGTCCAAGAACGTTGCGAAGTCGACCAACGCGCAAAAGCAAGCCGATGTGAAGGCAACCGCCAAGGAAGTCGACCAGTCCGGCGCGCGCGCCACGGCCGCTGAGCAGAAGGCCAACACGGCCATTTCGAAGCAAGTGCCGAAGGAAAAGGTCAACCTCGGCACGCCGGCCGCTGAAAAGGAAATGGCGAAGAAGGCCACGCCGTAAGCATTCGGCAAGGCTGAACTTCAGAAAGGCAAGGCGTCCGCGCCTTGCCTTTCGTTTATCCGGAGCACTCAATTTTGCAGGAAACCACAATGAACAAGATTCTCGCTACCCTGGTCGCCACCCTACTGGTCTCGTCGACCGCCATCGCCCAGACGGCTGCTCCCGCTGCTGCTGCTGCTCCCGCCGCCGCTCCCGCTGCCTCATCCAAGGCCGCGGACAACAAGGCCAAGCAGGAAATGGTGCAGTCCACGACGAAGTCCGCCATGGACCCTACGGGCTCGCGCGCAACCGCCACCCAACAGGCCAAGTCCACGGCCGCCTCGAAGAAAGTGGCCAAGCCGACGAAGGAACAGCGCGCTGCCGACACCAAGGCGTCCGCGACACTGCCGCAATACGGCCAGACGACCGCCGCGCAAGCCAAGACGAACACGGCGATCTCGAAGGAAGTTCCGAAGCAGCCGGCGAACCTCGGAACGCCTGCCGCCGAAAAGGCGATGGAAAAGGCCGCCAAGCCCTGATCCCGTCGATACTGCAGTAGTCGCAGGGGCAAGGCATCATGCCTTGCCCTTTTCCGTTGGCTCTGCGCGTGCCGGCGACTATCCTGAAGACCTACATGAGCGAACTGGCGCATTCACGTCCTGCAGTCACCGTCGCGATGGTCGTCGAGCGCGACGGCAGGTTCCTGCTCGTCGAGGAGGAGACTCGCGCCGGACGAAGGCTCAACCAGCCGGCGGGGCATCTCGAATCGGCGGAAACGCTGCCGCAGGCTGCCGCACGCGAAACGCTCGAGGAAACGGGCTGGACGGTCGCGCCCGTCGCGCTGATCGGCATCTACCGCTGGGAGGCTCCGGAAACCGGCGCCACGTTCGTGCGTTTTTCATTCGCGGGCGAAGCGCTGCGGCATGACGCCACGCGAGCGCTCGATGCGGGCATCATCCGCGCGGTGTGGCTCACCTATGACGAAATCGCCGCACGACCGAGCGAGCACCGCAGCCCGCTGGTGATGCGCTGCATCGACGACTATCGCGCCGGCAAGCGCTCGCCGCTCGACGTCGTGCAGGAAATATCGCCATGACGGCCCGCCGGCAACGCATCGTGGTGGGGCTCTCGGGCGGCGTGGACTCATCGGTCGCGGCGTGGCTTCTGAAGCAGCAAGGTCACGAGGTCGTCGGCGTGTTCATGAAGAACTGGGAAGACGACGACACCGACGAGTACTGCACGTCGCGCGAGGATCTGGTTGACGCCGCCTCCGTGGCCGATGTGCTCGGCATCGAACTGGAGGCGGTCAACTTCGCACAGGAATATCGCGAGCGCGTCTTTGCGCACTTCCTGCGCGAATACGAGGCCGGGCGCACGCCCAATCCCGACGTACTGTGCAACAGCGAGATCAAGTTTCGCGCTTTTCTGGACCATGCGCAGCAACTGGGCGCCGACAGCATCGCCACCGGTCACTACGCGCGTGTGCGGCGCGCGCCCGGCGATGCGTCACGCGTCGAGCTTTTGAAGGCGAGCGACACGACCAAGGACCAGAGCTATTTCCTGCATCGGCTGACGCAGCAGCAGTTGGCGCCGGTGCTGTTCCCGCTGGGCGAGATGCACAAGCGCGACGTGCGGCGGATCGCGCGCGAGCAGGGCGTGCCGACCTGGGCCAAGAAGGATTCCACCGGCATCTGTTTCATCGGCGAGCGGCCGTTCCGTGATTTTCTTGCGCGCTATCTCCCTCGTACGGCAGGCGCGGTGGAAACACCGGACGGCCGCGTGATTGGGCAGCACGAAGGTCTTTCGTACTACACGCTGGGACAGCGGCAGGGGCTGCGCATCGGCGGCACGCGCGCCGGAACGCACGAGCCGTGGTTCGTCGCCGGAAAGGATCTCGCGCGCAATGTGCTCGTGGCCGTGCAAGGCCATGATCATCCGTTGCTGTATCGGCGGGACGTCGATGCGATGGACATGCATTGGATTGGCGGAACGTCACCCGCGTTGCCGGTGCAAGTTGGCGCAAAAACGCGCTACCGGATGCCCGATGCGGCGTGCGTGTTCGCCGAAACTCCGGCGGGATGGCGCGCGACCTTCGATGCGCCGCAATGGGCGCCCACGCCTGGCCAATATCTGGTCGTGTACGACGGTGACGTTTGTCTCGGGGGCGGCGTGATTACCACGATGAGTGCCTTGATCAGTGCCGAAGGGGCTGCCAACGAAGGGGCTGCCAACGGAACCGCTGCCAAGACAAACGCGGCGCCAGGCGATGAACCGCCCGCGCCGCGCGCAATAAGTACGACAGCGATTTAGAACGGGATATCGTCGTCGAAGTCGTCGACGTTTTTCTTGGCCGGTGCGGAAGGCTTGCCCGCGCCACCTGAGCTGCCACCGCCGCCCTCGCGTCGCGCGCCGCCACTGTTGCCACCTGCGCCGCCGCCACCGGAGAATTCGGCGTCGCCACCGCCACCGCCGCCGCCAGCGCCGTCCTTGCTGCCGAGGAGCTGCATGCGGTCACCGACGATTTCAGTGGAATATTTCTCGACGCCGTCCTTGTCGGTGTATTTCTTGGTTTGCAGCCGGCCTTCGATGTAGACCGACCGGCCTTTTTTCAGGTATTCGCCGGCGATTTCGGCCTGGCGCCCGAACAGCACGACGCGATGCCATTCGGTCTTTTCCTGTTTTTCGCCCGCTTTGTCTTTCCACGTCTCACTGGTGGCGATATTGAGGTTGGTCACGGCATCGCCGCCCGTCGTGTAGCGCGTTTCCGGATCGCGACCGAGATTGCCGATCAGGATCACCTTGTTGACCGAGGCCATAGTGCGTTTCTCCCATCGATGTGCGGTTGCCGCGGCCGACTTTTGAATGAAAGCAAAGCCGGACTTAGGAAGGACAACCGAAACGCAATATACTAACAGGTTGCCGTTTCGTCCTTAGGCACTGCGCCTTAGTCTGACTGGTCGATTGCAATTCCTTCCGCGTGCCCTCATTTGGCCTCCTCATCCAGCCTCCTCTCTTAGCTCAATACGCTGAACGCCGCAACGAAACCCTGATCGCGAAACCGCGAGAAACGAATCTCCCAGGCATGGACTCCATCCGCATCCGCGGTGCACGCACGCACAACCTGAAGAACCTGAACCTCGACCTGCCGCGCCACCGGCTGATCGTCGTCACCGGCCTTTCCGGATCGGGCAAGAGCTCGCTCGCCTTCGACACGCTGTATGCGGAAGGGCAGCGCCGCTACGTCGAATCGCTGTCGGCCTACGCGCGGCAGTTCCTGCAGCTTATGGACAAGCCCGACGTCGATCTGATCGAGGGCCTGTCGCCCGCGATCTCGATCGAGCAGAAGGCCACGTCGCACAATCCGCGTTCAACGGTCGGCACGGTCACCGAGATCCACGACTACCTGCGCCTGCTGTATGCGCGCGTCGGAGATCCGCATTGCCCCGACCATCCGGAGCAGAAGCTGGTGGCGATGACGATCTCGCAGATGGTCGATGCCACGCTCGCCATGCCGGAGGAAACGAAGTTGATGATCCTGGCGCCCGCGGTCGTCAACCGCAAGGGCGAGCATCTCGAATTGTTCGTCGAGTTGCGCGCCAAGGGCTTCGTGCGCGTGCGCGTCGACGGCAAGGTCTGCGAGATCGACGCCGCGCCCAAGCTCGCCAAGACCACCAAGCACACCATCGAGGTGGTGGTCGACCGGCTCAAGGTCAACGTCGAGTACAAGCAGCGGCTGGCCGAGTCCTTCGAGACCGCGCTGCGCCACGGCGACGGTCGCGCCATTGCCGTGGAAACGGACACCGGCAAGGAGCATCTGTACTCGGCCAAGTTTGCGTGCCCGATCTGCAACTACTCACTGGCCGAACTCGAGCCTCGGCTGTTCTCATTCAACAGCCCGCTCGGTGCCTGTCCTCGCTGCGATGGCCTGGGTTCGATCACGTTCTTCGATCCCAAGCGCGTCGTCGCGTTTCCGCAGTTGTCGCTTGCGTCCGGAACGATCAAGGGCTGGGACCGGCGCAACCAGTTCTACTTCCAGTTGTTGCAAAGCCTGGCCAAGCACGTCGGCTTCGACGTCGACAAGCCGTTCGCCAAACTTGGAGAACGCGTGCAACAGCTGATCCTCTACGGTTCGGGCGAGGAGAAAATCCCGTTCACCTATCTGTCCGAGCGCGGCAAGCCGATGGTGCGCGAGCACGCGTTCGAAGGGATCATTCCCAATCTCGAGCGGCGCTACCGGGAAACCGACTCGGTGATGGTGCGCGAGGAACTCGCCAAGTACCTCAACAACAAGCCGTGCCCGGAATGCGGCGGCACGCGACTGCGCCGCGAGGCGCGGTTCGTCAAGGTCGGCAGTGGCGACCAGGCGCGCGCGATCTTCGAGATCTCCGGCCTGCCGCTGAAGAGCACGATGGCCTTCTTCAAGTCGCTGGTACTGGATGGTCAGAAAGCCGCCATTGCCGATCGCATCGTCAAGGAGATCATCAGCCGGCTGCAGTTCCTCAACAATGTCGGCCTCGACTACCTGGCGCTGGACCGGTCGGCGGAAACGCTGTCGGGCGGCGAGTCGCAGCGCATCCGCCTGGCGAGCCAGATCGGCTCCGGCCTCACCGGTGTCATGTACGTGCTCGACGAGCCGTCGATCGGCCTGCACCAGCGCGACAACGACCGCCTGCTCGAAACGCTGAAGCACCTGCGCGACCTGGGCAACAGTGTGATCGTCGTCGAACACGACCAGGATGCGATCAACGCGGCGGATTACGTCGTCGACATGGGCCCGGGTGCAGGCGAGCACGGCGGCCAGGTCGTCGCGCAGGGCACACCCGACGACATCCGGCGCGCGCCGCACTCGCTCACCGGCCAGTATCTCGCCGGGCACCGGCAGATTCCGATTCCAGTCAAGCGCCACCGCGCCGACCCTTCGCGAACGCTGAAGATCATCGGCGCCACCGGCAACAACCTGCAAAGCGTCACCGCGACGCTGCCGGTCGGGCTGTTCGTCTGCGTGACGGGCGTGTCCGGATCGGGCAAGTCCACGCTGATCAACGACACGCTTTATCACGCTGCGGCGCGGCACCTGTACGACAGCGCCGAGGAGCCCTCCAAGTACATCGAGATCGAGGGACTCGAGCATTTCGACAAGGTCATCAGCGTCGACCAGAGTCCGATCGGCCGCACGCCGCGCTCCAATCCGGCGACGTACACCGGCTTGTTCACGCCGATTCGCGAACTGTTCGCGCAGGTGAAGGAAGCGCGCGAGCGCGGTTACGGTCCGGGCCGCTTCTCGTTCAACGTGAAGGGCGGGCGCTGCGAGGCCTGCCAGGGCGACGGTCTCATCAAGGTGGAAATGCACTTCCTCCCGGACGTCTATGTGTCGTGCGATGTCTGCCACGGCCAGCGCTACAACCGCGAGACGCTCGACGTTCGCTACAAGGGCAGGAATATCCACGAAGTGCTGGCAATGACGGTGGAGCAGGCCTTCGCATTCTTCGAGCCGGTGCCCGCGGTAGCGCGCAAGCTCGCCACGTTGCTCGATGTGGGACTTGGCTACATCACGCTCGGCCAGTCGGCCACGACCCTGTCGGGCGGCGAGGCGCAGCGCGTCAAGTTGGCCCTTGAACTGTCGAAGCGCGACACCGGCCGCACGCTGTACATCCTGGATGAGCCAACCACGGGACTGCACTTCCACGATATCGAATTGTTGCTGACCGTGCTGCATCGGCTGCGCGACCATGGCAACACGGTCGTCGTGATCGAACACAATCTCGACGTGATCAAGACGGCGGACTGGATCATCGACCTCGGGCCGGAAGGCGGTGCCGGTGGCGGCATGATCGTCGCCGAGGGTCCGCCGGAGGCCATCGCCTCGGTGGCCGGCAGCTACACGGCACGTTACTTGAAGCCGGTGCTCGACGCGAATGCCAAGCGGCACGGCAAGGCGCCGCCTGTTGCGGCACGGGCGCCGCGCGGAAAGAAGGCGTCAGGCGACCTGCTCGGCTAGGCGGGTCTGAGGTGTCATTCCGAGCGCAAGGTGTCATTCCGAGCGAAGAGAGGAATCTGCTTCAAATCAGCCGGCCGCGCGAGAGCATAAGCGCGGATCAGCGCGGCGGCGAGATGATCGACGACATTTTCCGCGCCCAGCCGCGCCGCAAAACCGGATCGTCGCACCAGCGTCTCCGGCTGCCGGGTCAGCCCGCAGAAGATCAGCGTGCCGCCGTTCGCGGTCAACGTGCGCGCGAGCGATTGCAGCGTATCGAGGCCGGTGGAGTCGACGCTGATCACCTGATGCATCTCCAGTATCACCACCTGGCCGGGTTTGTCCGCGACGACAAACAGCGGGTCGAGCTTGCCGACCGTGCCGAAGAACAATGACCCGAAGAGTTTCCATGCGCTCACACCGGCCGGTACGTCGTCGAGCGCAATGGGCTCCACCTGCGTCAGGTCCGTCACGCGCCAGATGAAGAACAGACTTGCCATCACGAGCCCGATCTCGACCGCGAGTGTCAGGTCGAAGACGACGGTGATCACGAACGTCGCCAGCAGCACGGCGCGATAAGGCAGCGAGTAGCGGCCCAGTTCGCGAAACGCCTGCCAGTCGCCCATGTTCAGCGCCACGATGATCAGCACGGCGGACAGGGCCGCCAGCGGCACGAATTGCGCCAAGGGAGCTGCGACCAGCACCACCGCAAATAGTGTCAGCGCGTGCACCATGCCGGCCACCGGCGTGCGGCCCCCGGCGCGGATGTTGGTCGCCGTCCGCGCGATGGCGCCCGTGGCCGGGATGCCGCCGAAGAACGGCACGACCATGTTGGCCACGCCCTGCGCCATCAATTCCTGGTTCGAATCGTGGCGATCGCCGATCTGCGCATCCGCGACGCGCGCCGAAAGCAGCGACTCGATGGCGCCCAGCAGCGCAATCGTGATGGTCGGCGATGCGAGGTAGCGCAGTGTCTCCAGCGTTACGGTCGGCAGCACGAACGTCGGCAGGCCCTGTGGAATGCCACCGAAACGTGACCCGATGGTCTCGACGTTCAGGCCCAGCACGGCGACCAGGAGAGACGCGAAGACGATGATCGCAATGGGTCCCGGAAAGCGCGCCAGCAACGCCCGGCCGCGCCGGGTCCGGTGCACGAATGCGCGGTCCCGTTCCGTCGGGTGGGCGGTGCCGTCCGCACGCTGCGCCGCCTGTTGTTCGCTTTCCTCGCGCAAGACCTGGCCCTCGGTCGTGATGGCCTTGGGCCAGAACCACAACACGCAAAGCGAGCCGAAGGCCAGCGCCACCGTGATCGGATCCGCCGTCGGCAGCTGTTCGACGAGCGTGCGGATGCGCGTGAAGAACTCGTCGGGCAGCACGACCTTCAGCCCCAGGAAGTCCTTCAACTGCGACAGCAGGATCAGCACCGCGATGCCGTTGGTGAAGCCGATCACGATCGACACCGGGATGAAACGGATGAGCCCACCCATGCGCAACGCACCCATCGCGAACAGCAGCACACCCGCGGCAAGGGTGCAGATCGCGAGGTTCGCCACGCCGTACTGGGCGACGATGCCGTAGACGATGACGATGTAGGCGCCGGTCGGGCCGCCAATCTGTACGCGCGAACCGCCAAGGGCGGAGATGAGGAAACCCGCGATGATGGCTGTCCAGATGCCGGCCGCGGGACCCACGCCCGACCCGATGGCGAAGGCCATGGCCAGCGGCAGCGCGACGACGCCGACGGTGAGACCGGCGGCCACGTCGCCGCGAAACTGCGCACCGGTGTAACCGTCCCGCAGGCAGTCGGCGAGTTTGGGGCGAAACGAAAAACCGAGCAGCAGTCGGCGTGTGACGCTGCGGACGGTCACTTGACCTTCATGCCAGGCGCGGCGCCATCGTCCGGTGCGAGCAGGAAAATGCCGGGACCGTCGCCTGATGCGGCAAGCACCATGCCTTCCGACAAGCCGAACTTCATCTTGCGGGGTGCCAGGTTTGCGACCATCGGCGTCAGCCGGCCGATCAAGGTCGCGGGATCGTAGGCGGACTTGATGCCCGCGAAGACCGTGCGGTGCCGGCCTTCGCCCGCGTCGAGCGTGAGCTTGAGCAGCTTGTCGGCACCGACCACGAGCTCGGCATTGACGATGCGCGCAATGCGCAGGTCGACCTTGGTGAAATCGTCGATGGAGATCGTTCCGGTGTCACCTGCCGCTGCGGCAGGCAAAACGGGAGCCGTCGCAGCAGCGGGCTTTGCCGCCGCCGCCGCTTTCGGACCTTCGACCAACGCGTCGATCTGCTTCGAGTCGATGCGCTGCATCAGGTGTGAAAATTTTCCGATGCGGGCCGGCGGCTCGGTGGCGTCGCTCCACACGAAGTCGCGATCCATGCCGAACAATTGCCGGGCGACCTTTGCTGCCAGCGCGGGGAGGATCGGCGCCAGGACGACCGTGAGGTATTTGAATCCAAACAGCGCGCGGGAACAGATGCTCTGCAATTCCCGTTGCCGCGCCGGATCCTTGGCCAGCGCCCAGGGCTTGGCCTTGTCGAACGCTTCGTTGAAGCGATCGGCGGTGGCCATGGCATCGCGCACGACCTGTGAATATTGCCTGCCGGCATAGCCTTCCGCGGCGGCATTGGCGTTGGCGACGAAGGGCGGCTTCAGCAACGCGACCTCTTCGGGCGTCAGGGAAACCACGCCGTCGAAATTGTCGGTGATGAATTTTGCCGCGCGACTGGCGATGTTGACGTACTTGCCGATCAGGTCGCTGTTCACCCGCGCGACGAAGTCATCGGGATTGAAGTCGACGTCCTCGACCTTGTCGTTCAGCTTGGCGGCGATGTAGTACCGCAGCCATTCGGAATCGAGGCCGAGGTCCAGATAGAAGTCGGGGCTGATGCCCGTGCCGCGCGACTTCGACATTTTCTCGCCCAGCGCGGTCAGGAACCCGTGCACGAACACGTTGGTCGGCGTGCGGTACGGCACGCCCGCAAATTTGAGCATCGCCGGCCAGAACAGCGTGTGGAAGTAGACGATGTCCTTGCCGATGAAGTGATACTGGTCGACATCGGGATCCTGCAGGAACGCCTTCCAGTCGATGCCCAGCTTGCGCAGGTGGGCTTCGAGGCTGGCCAGGTACCCCACCGGCGCATCGAGCCACACATAGAAATACTTGCCGGGTTCGTCCGGAATGGGGATGCCGAAGTAGGGCGCGTCGCGCGAAATGTCCCAATCGGTGAGCTTGTCGGGTCCACCCTCGACGCCCAGCCATTCCTGGATCTTGTTCAGTATCTCGGGCTGCAGCGATTGTCCGGGTGACGGTGCGCGCGTCCACTCGCGCAGGAACGCGACGATCTGCGGGTCCGACAGCCGGAAGAACAAATGCGGCGACGTGCGCAACTCGGGCCGCGCGCCGGTCAATATCGAGTACGGGTCGATGAGGTCGGTCGGCGCATTCAACGTGCTGCATTTTTCGCACGCGTCGCCATACTGATCCTTCGTTCCGCACTTGGGACACGTGCCCTTGATGTAGCGGTCGGGCAGGAACATGGCCTTGACCGGGTCGTAGAACTGCTCGACCGGCTTCGAAACGATGAAGCCCTTGGCTTTCAGGCGGCGGTAGATGTCCTGCGAGAGCTCGACATTCTCCGGCGAGTCCGTCGAGTGCCAGTGATCGAAGCTCAGGTGAAAGCCCTGCAGGACTTTCGGACGAGTTTCGGCGATGCGCGCGACGAGTTGCTGCGGCGTGACGCCTTCGGACTCGGCGCGCAACATGATCGGCGCGCCGTGCGTGTCGTCGGCGCAGACGAAATGCACCTCGTGTCCCTGCATCCGCTGGAAGCGCACCCAGATGTCGGCCTGGATGTATTCCATCACATGGCCGATATGGAACGGTCCATTGGCGTAGGGCAACGCCGTGGTGACGAAGAGTTTGCGGCGCACGACTGGGGAAGAAACTGCAGACATCGGGAAAACCTTGCAAAGTGCAGGGGAATCGGACGATTCTAGCAAGAAGCCCTGCAACCTCCCTCGTCGGCTACGGAAATCGGCTAGAATTTCCTAGGTTTTATCGCAGCATTTCCAAGTCGGCAAATCCCAACGCGTCCCTGGAGTTTTCAATGCCTCTCACCGAAGCCGACGTGCAGGCGTGTCTTGCCACCGTCGTCGATCCCAATACCGGACGCGATTTCGTCGCGGGCAAGGCGGTGAAGAAGATCACGGTCGGCAGCAGCAACGTCGCCATCGCTGACGTTTCCATAGAACTCGCGCTGGGCTATCCGGCGAAGAGCCAGCATCCGTTGCTGCAGAAACTCGTGCAGCAGGCCGTCGGCGCATTGCCAGGCGCGGGGCGCGTCAACGTGAGCATCGTCACCAAGGTCGTTTCCCACGCGGTGCAGCGGGGCGTCAAGCTGATCCCCGGCGTCAAGAACATCGTCGCGGTGGCGAGCGGCAAGGGTGGCGTCGGCAAGTCCACCACCGCGGTCAACCTCGCGCTGGCCCTGGCCGCGGAAGGCGCGACGGTGGGCCTGCTCGACGCCGACATCTACGGCCCTTCGCAGCCGATGATGCTGGGCATCGCGGGGCGCCCGGAATCCAACGACGGCAAGACGCTGGAACCGATGGAAGCGTACGGTTTGCAGGCGATGTCGATCGGCTTCCTGATCGACGCCGACACGCCGATGGTCTGGCGTGGGCCGATGGTCACGCAGGCGCTCGAGCAGTTGTTGAAGGACACGAACTGGCGCGAGCTCGACTTCCTCGTCGTCGACATGCCGCCGGGCACCGGCGACATCCAGCTCACGCTGTCGCAGAAAGTGCCGGTCACCGGCGCGGTCATCGTGACCACACCGCAGGACATTGCGCTGCTCGATGCCAAGAAGGGCCTCAAGATGTTCGAGAAGGTCGGCGTGCCGATCGTCGGCATCGTCGAGAACATGAGCATTCACGTGTGTTCCAGTTGCGGCCACGCCGAGCACATCTTCGGCGAGGGCGGCGCGCAGCGCATGTGCAACGACTACAACGTGCCGTTCCTGGGTGGACTGCCGCTCGACATCCGCATTCGCGAACAGGCCGATTCGGGCCGCCCGACCGTCGTGGCCGATCCGGATGGCAAGATCGCGCAGATCTACAAGGACATTGCGCGCAAGGTGGCCATCTCGGTGGCGCAGAAGGCGGCCGATTTTTCCGCGAAGTTTCCGAGCATCGTCATCCAGAAAGATACGTAAGCCCCCAACGCAAGGGAGTTGCAGTGATCAAGTCCGACAAATGGATCCGCCGGATGGCCAAGGCCACCGGCATGATCGAGCCGTTCGAGCCCGGCCAGGTGCGCGAAGTCGACGGCAAGAAGATCGTGTCCTACGGGACGTCGAGCTACGGCTACGACATCCGCTGCTCGCGCGAATTCAAGATCTTCACCAACATCAACTCGACGATCGTCGATCCCAAGGCCTTCGATGCCGGGTCGTTCGTCGACTTCGAAGGCGACGTGTG
>JANMCH010000096.1:0-26383 GCA_031361045.1 Betaproteobacteria bacterium
CGTTCACTATGGTGGAAAGTCAGGTCAGTCCTTTCGGCTGGCGAATGCAAAATCGCTGCTGGTCGTGCGCACGCGCAGTCGCGACCTGCCGGTGGATGCCACGCTGACGGCCAGGGCGCGCAACGCCATCAACGGACTGTGGCCGATTCTCGACATGCCGGCACCTGGAATACAGGTCTTCGCGTCATTGCGTGCCGGACCGGATCCGATTCGCCGCGCCCGCGCTGCGCTGACCGGACAGCCCGGCATCCAGTTCGTCGGCATGCCATTGATGGACCCGGTGTCGGGCGCGCCGGTCGTGTTCACGGAGAACGCGTTCATCAAGTTTCGCGATGACGCGGCGGAAAGCAAGTGCCGCCGACTGCTGTCGCGGCACAAGCTTGCGATCAAGCGCCAACTTGGCTACGGACACGCGTGCTATTTCGTCGGCGGCGCGGAGGGCATTGGACGGAAGATCTTTGCCGTGGCCGAGGAGCTGCTGCACGACGACCTGGTCGAGTTGTGCCACCCCGAACTCACGCGCACACGGTCGTATCGCGGCGCGTTCCCGCAGCAATGGCACCTGAAGAAGTCCACCCTCGGCGGTCATGTCATCAACCAGGGCGCCCACGTGGAAGAGGCGTGGGCCAAGTCGAAAGGCAGCGGGATCACGATTGCCGTGATCGACGACGGTTTCGACCTGCTGCACGAGGAATTCCAGAGCAGCGGCAAGGTCGTCAGTCCCAGGGACGTCACGCGCAACACGAGCGATCCGCGCCCCGGCAATGGCGACATGCACGGCCATGCGGTGGCTGGCGTGGCATGCGCCGATGGGTTGCACGGCGCTTCGGGCGTGGCGCCCAAGGCCAGGTTGCTACCCATTCGCCTGGCGTCGGCGTTGGGCTCGCAGGACGAAGCGGATGCGTTTGCGTGGGCAGCCAGTCAAGGGGCCGACGTCATCTCCTGCAGTTGGGGACCGGAGGATGGCGACTGGTGGGATGCGACGGACCCGAAGCACAAGCAGCAGGTGCTGCTCCCCGACAGCACGCGCCTGGCCATCGACTTTGCATTGGCGCACGGACGTAGCGGCAAAGGATGCGTCGTACTCTGGGCTGCGGGCAACGGCAACGAGAGCGTCGACCTTGATGGCTATGCGTCCTATCCTGGCGTCATCGCCGTTGCGGCATGCAATGACAAGGGCAAGCGAAGCGCGTACAGCGACAAGGGCATGGCCGTGTGGTGCGCATTTCCCAGCGACGACGGCGATGCCAGCCTGACGCCGGGCATCTGGACGACCGACTTGTCGGGCGGCGCCGGCTACAACGATGGCAAGCCGACCAAGGGCGATCCGGCCGGCAACTACACCAATTCGTTTGGCGGGACGTCGAGTGCGGCGCCGGGGGCGGCGGGCATTGCCGCGCTCGTGCTGGCCAGGAATCCCGCACTGACGACGATGGAAGTGCGCGACATTCTCAAGCGCTGCTGCGACCGCATCGACAAGTCCAAAGGCGGGTACGACGCGTCCGGGCACAGCAAGAAGTACGGCTATGGGCGCCTGAACGCGAAGAAGGCCGTGAACCTCGCTTAGGAATCTCCGCATTGGTTCCCTACGCGCGGCAAGGCTGGCAGAATCCGCTATGACCGAGCCGCCTGAGGCGGCAGCAGGAAACGAGGATCCACCGATGACACAGCAATCCGGCCGGGAATTGCCCGCGCAGACCAGCAACCCGCTTGCGCTGGACGGCATCGAATTCATCGAATATTCGACGGCCAAGCCGCAAGCGCTGGGCCAGGTACTGGAGTCGATGGGTTTTCGCCCGGTCGCGCGCCACCGTTCGCGCGAAGTGCTGCTCTATCGGCAGGGCGACATGAATGTGATCGTCAACGCGCACGCGGGAGACGAGGCGCGCGGCATGCGGCCGTCCGATACGCCGACGATCGCCGCCATTGCACTGCGCGTGCGCGATGCCGCGGGCGCCTATCGTTACGCGGTGGAGCGCGGCGCCTGGGTGGTGCCATCGAATGTGGAAGTGATGGAGCTGAACATCCCGGCCATTCACGGCGTGAGTTCCAGCCGAATCTATTTCGTCGACCGTTATCGCGATTTTTCGATCTACGACGTCGATTTCATACTCAATCCCGGAGTCGACGCGCATCCGCCGGCGCTGACCGGATTGCACTGGTTCGGCATCGTGCAGTACATCGGCAATGATCGCATGGCCGACTGGACCGAGTTCTATACGGAACTCTTCGGCTTCCGCGTGCTTCCGGACGAAAAGCGCTACGGCATCCTACCCAAGGGACGCATCCTCCAAAGCCCGTGCGGAAGTTTCTTCTTGCAGCTCATCGAACCGATGCCGGGCATCTTCGAAGCGGAGCCCGTGGAAATGCTGCAGCGAGTCGGCCTGGGCACGCCCGACGTGCTGGCCACGGTCGCGGCTCTGAAAAAGCGTGGCGTCGAATTCGTCGAGTCGAAGGACGTGCATTCGGAGACGCGCGGTGCGCTGACCAAGAGCCTCCAGGGTGGCGTGATGTTCGAGCTCGTGCACGATGAAACTCGATGACCTGGCCAGCGCCGCCAAAGTGACGGCGCCGCTTCCCAACATCCGCGATTTCGGGATGGACACGATTTCTCTGGCCGGCACGCTGCAGTCCAAGTTGGCCGCGATCCGGGGCGCTGGTTTCTCGCAGGTGATGCTTTCCGCGCGCGACCTTGCAGGACACGCCGAAGGCATCGATGCGGCGATCGACGTCGTGCGCGCCAGCGGCTTGCGCGTCACCGGCTTCCAGGTGCTGCGCGACTTCGAAGGCCTGCCGGGTCATCTGCACGAGTACAAGATCGACGTCGCCAAGTCGATGCTCGAGATGTGCCACGCGCTTGGCGCGAAAGTGCTGCTGGTGTGCTCTTCGACATCCACCCACGCGACCGGTGACGCCGATGCCGTGGCGCGCGACCTGCGCAAGCTCGCGATGCTGGCCGTTCCGCTGGGCATCAACGTCGCGTTCGAGGGCTTGTCCTGGGGGCGCACCATCAACGAATTCACGTCCGCGTGGGATGTCGTGTCGCGCGCCGATGCGCCCAATCTCGGCATCGGCATCGACTCGTATCACATCTTCGCCACCAAGACGTCTCTCAACGACCTCGATATCCTCGACCCGGACAAGATCTTCCTCGTGCAGCTGGCCGACTTCATGTGGCAGGAAGTGCGCACGCCGGAGGAGCGCATGACCACCGCGCGTCATTTCCGCGTGTTTCCCGGCGAAGGCGTGCACAGTGAAGCGCTGGCGGACCTGGTCAAGCGGCTGGATGGCATCGGCTATCGCGGCGACTACAGCTTCGAAGTATTCAACGACGACTACCAGCAGATGCCGCTGTCGACTGTGGCGGCGCGCGCGCGACGATCAGCGCTGTGGCTCGGTGAGGACGTTTTGCAGCGGGCGGTCCCGCTGCCCAATCGCATGCGGCTGCAACGTGGCAACGACTGACAGGATGCGGCAATGACCCGATTGCAGGACACCACCCGCGACAAACTGCGGAAAGTCAGTGTGGCCACGCTCACTACGGCGCTCTTCAAGCGCGGGTTGCGCAACCAGTTCATCCAGGATGTGCATCCGCTCAACCCCAACGAGGGCAACATGGTGGGCGAGGCCTTCACGCTGCGCTATATGCCCGCACGCGAAGACCTCAATCCGATCACGGTGTTCCGCGATCGCGAGCATCCGCAGCGCAAGGCGGTCGAGGATTGCCCGCCGGGCGCGGTGATGGTGATCGACAGCCGCAAGGACGCGCGCGCTGCGTCCGCGGGGTCGATCCTGGTGACGCGCCTCATGAAGCGCGGCGTCGCGGGTGTGGTGACCGACGGCGGCTTCCGCGACTCACAGGAAATCGCGCGACTCGCCATTCCGGCGTATCACCATCGCGCGGCATCGCCGACCAACCTGACGCTGCACCAGGCGATCGACATCAATGTGCCGATCGGCTGTGGTGACGCGCCGGTGTTTCCGGGCGACGTGATCGTCGGTGACAGCGAAGGCGTGGTGGTCCTGCCGGCGCATCTGGCGGATGAGCTGGCGGACGAGGCGATGGAGATGACGGCGTTCGAGGACTTTGTGACCGAGGAAGTGCTTAAAGGACGGTCAATCCTGGGACTTTATCCGGCCACCGACGAACGCACGGCCGGCGAATTCGCGGCGTGGCGTGCCACCAACGGAAGATAACGGCGTCCTCTCGACGACGCCAGACTACTTGTCTGCCTGCATGTTGGCCTTCTTCGCCAACGCGCGCAGCCGATCCCGTTCGGCGTTGATGAACACGACGAAATTAGCGGTCGTTCCCGGTTCCGGCTCGATACCTGAAGGCACCATCTTGTCGCGGAACTCCGGTGACCTGACCGCGGCTTCCAGTTCCTTGCTCATGCGCTCGACGATGGCCTGCGGTGTGCCCTTCGGCGCGAACAATCCAGCCCAGTGGCCGATCAGCACGCCGCTGAACCCTTGTTCCTGCGCGGTGGACAGCGTGTCGTAGGCGCTGATGCGCTTGCTGTAGGTCGTTGCCAACGCCTTCAACTTGCCGGCCTTCACCTGCGGCAGCACGACGATGCTTGCCTCAGACGTTGCGTGCACGTTGTTCGCGAGAACTGCGGTCATTCCCTCGGAGCCGCTCTTGTAGGGAATGATGGTGATATTGACGCCGGCTTCGCGCAGCATCTCGGCGACGAAGTGCGGGGTGCTGCCGCCGCCGGCGGTGGCCCAGTTGATGCCGGCGCTCTGGGTCCTGGCCCAGGCGACGAATTCCTTGAGATTGTTCGCAGGCACGCTCGGATTGACCACGATCACCGAAGGCGCCACGGCAATCATGCCCACCGGCACCAGGTCGGTGTCGGCATAGGGCATGTCATTGCGCAGGATGCTGTTGGTCACGACGCCGGCGGCGCCGATCAGCCACGTGTAGCCATCGGGCTTGGCCTTCGCGACCAGATCGGCGCCGATGACGGCGCCTGCACCCGGCTTGTTCTCGATGACAATGGGCTGGCCAAGGCGCTTGCCGACGACGTCGGCCGCAGCGCGCGCGATGAGATCGTTGGCGCCCCCCGGCCCGAACGGCACCACCCACTTGATCGGGCGATCGGGCCAGTCGGCCCCGGTCGCGCAGGAACTGCCGAGCGCGAACGCTGCGGCGAACGCAAAGGCAACCGCCGCGTGCAGCCTCCGTGCTTTCATCATGTCAACCGGTGATCAGGGAATCATTCCGCATTCGAACATCTTGTTGGCGATGGGGCCGGCCACCTTGTTCAGGAATGCCGCGCGCGCCTGCGGATCGTTCTTGAGGAACTGGATGGCCTTGGCCTCCTCGGGCGGCTTCGGCTGACCCTTGGCTTCCCACAGCTGCTCGCATGATGCGTTCTGATACTTGGTGATGACCTTGTCGGCCACCATGTCCATGATCCGGCCTTGGCCAATGGCGATGCCGGCAACGAACAATGCGGAAACTGCCACAACGAGAATCGGCTTTCGGGTCATGCGGTACTCCTGTCTGGTCGGGATTGACGACGCGGCATTCTGCCACGTAATGGGGTCAGGGTGCCGTCGCAAAGCGGATCTGCTTCAACGCCTCGTCCGGCAACACATAGGTGGTCTTGAGCAGGTCGTCGCCGTCATCGACAACGGTCGGGAACACCGCACCGCGCAACAGGACGACGCCGAAGATTTCCTGCACGAGTTCGCTGAATTTGAGAAACGCGACTGTTTCGCCATTATCGATGTTGACGACCCAGACGCCGCTCGAGCGGTCCTGGTTCGCCTCGGTGATGGGGATGTCGGTGAACGCATTGGTCTCCCGCAACTGCGAAAGCCCGATGAATGCGATATTGCCGATGAGATCGAGCCCGCGCGTGAAGCCGGGCACGCGCGCGACGGTTTCGGTCTTGCCGGTGACGAGATCGACGGTCACGAGGCCGCCGCGGCCCGACTCGAGCAGCCACAGCTGGCCATTGTGCCAGCGCGGACTGTGCGGCATCGAAAGCCCGCTTGCGATGACCTCGCGGCTGCCGTAATCGAGAAGCACGCCGCCGTTTCTCTTGTTGTCGCGCCAACCTTGCGGGGTATCGGTCGCCCCCAGCGCCGTCAGGAATTTTGGCGCGCCGTCGATGACGGCCAGGCCGTTCAGGTGGCAGCGGTCTTCCGGCGCGAGGCTGGTGATGAAGCGCGGGCGCCAGCGCGGCACGAAGCTGTGATCGTTGTCGAGTGTGCACAGGCAGGAGAACAACGTATTGACGTACCAGCACTCGTTGCGCGTGAGCGCGATCTCGTGGATGTCGATGTCGCCGGTGATGTGATGGTTGCGCAGCGTGTAGACCGCGTCATGGCGGCCGGGAGGCGACAGGCGCGCGCTCAAGTCCGGCACATTGCGATACTCGCGCACGCCGGTCTCGACGCCGACAACCAGCCGCTGCCCGTCGGTGGCGACGCCCATCGGCTTGCGCATGGCCGCGAAGTGCGTGTTCAACGCAGGGCCGTCCGGTCGCGCGACGATCACGTGCCCGGTCTGGTAGGTCGTGATGAGCAGCGACGAATGCAGCTGCTGCAGGATATCCGGCAGGTTCGACGTGTGCACGCTGGACAGGCGCGTTGCATCGGCAGCGGCCAACGGAGTGGCCGTTGCGTCGGAACCGTCCGGCGGGGCAGCGATTTGCTCTGGCATGGCGGGCTCCAGCGTGGGGTGCGGTGGAAAGTCGTTGGGCATGCCGGCGTCGCCGAGAGCATGGGTTGCCACCAACTGCCGTGCCCTTTGCGCAACGGTGGCCAGTGCCGGCAGCAGCGGGCCGAGTGTGGATTCATGCCTTCGCCACTTGGCGGGGTCGGGCGGCGTCAGCGTGTGCGCGGACAAGGGCAGCTGCCGCGGCGGCGGTCGATCGAACGCGACCCCGGCAAAAGCGCAGATGGCCCGCAGCGACCCTTCCGGGTCAGCGAGGAAAGCGCGAAAGTCGAGCGCGCGGACGCGTTCGGGCGGCAACGGGTCGAGGTCGTCCAGCAACCGTTCCTGCGTGATGCGCCATTGCGCCGCCACGATTTCGGGCACCGGCCGGCCGGAAAATTCGCGCCAGCCGGGCACCAGCAGATAGGACCAGGGGGGTCCCGACCAATCCGGCAAATCCGGATACATGACGAAGCGTTGCGATTGCCAGCCTTCGATCAGGCTGGCCAGGCTTTCCTCCGGTTCGCGCCACAGGTACAGGAATCGCGCGTCGGGAAAGACTTCCCGCAAAAACGGTACGCGCAACGCATTCTTCGGCGTCTTTTCGAGCAATCGCCAACCGCCGCCGCCCACCGGCGGCGGATGGCCATCGCGGTCGCGCGATGCGGCGGCAAAGCCGGCCCGCAGCGCGGTCGCCACGTCGCGGGTCGCATCCGCAGCCGCAAGCACGTTCGAATCGAATCCCCGATGCGAAGGTCGGAGCGCAGGGATGCCCTCGATCTGGAGGTGACTTTCATTGCCGACCGTGAACCAGTCGGGGCTGCACGCGGCCAACCGTTCGAACAGCAGTGTGCTGCCGGATCGTGGCGCGCACACGATGATCAACGGCCGCGCCACCGAGGGCGGTGTCGGCACGACCGCAGGTGGTGGGGCCGCTGCGACGTGGCTGACGATTCGCGCCTGTCCGAGGTCGGGAACGGCGGCTTGCGATGGGCGGCCGCTTGCCAGGTCTTCGGTGTGCAGTGCGGGGATCAGCGAAATCTCGATCAGATTCGCCAAGTCCTGGTAATTGGGTAACCGGACCGCCCCCTGATGACGTTGCGCGATCGCGTGGAGGCTGGCAATCAGCGAACGATAGGCGGGCCAGCCGTCGCGCGCTTCGCCATGGGCCGACCAGATGGCGCGCCAGTCCTGGCGGACGCGACGCACGACGGCATCGAGCTCCGCGAGCGGTTTCGTGTCGGCCTCCGCGCTGGCCGCGAGCGCATCGGCATGCCAACGTGCCCAGATCGCGTCAAACTCGTAGGGACTCATGACCACGGGGAAATTGACGGTTTCCATGGCCAGTACGGGATCGGAACCGGGCGCGAAGACGACCTGTTTTGGCGCATTGACCCCCGCGTCCGCCAGTGCCCAGAACGCATGGCTGCCGACGGTGTCGACGACGAGGTGCACGCGCTCGTAATCGGGCGGGTTCAATACGTTATGCGGCCGCCAGGTGTCGAATATCCATGCCTCGCCAGCAGCCATGTGCGTTTCCTCGTCGCCGCAGAGGAAACGCACGCCGGGGGTGGTGATGACCGGGATGTGTACGCGTGCCCGTTGCATCCAGTAATAGTTGGTGTCGACGTGGGAAGTCGCCTCTGCGCCTGCGTCGAGCCGCATGAGCCGGCTGCGTCCCAGCGGTGCGCCGAGCGCTGCCAGCACCTGCCGGATATACGGGCACCGCGCAAGGTGTGGCGTCGCGCGCATGGGGCCGGCGACGCCGTCGTCCTGGGGCTGCCCGTTGCGGGCCACCAGCGGCAGTGCGGTATTTCCCGGGTGACCCTGTGGATGCGCACGCCAATCTCCAGGTCCGAATTGACCGACTTCCGTGCGCAGGCGGTTGGCGTCGACCGCCAGCGCCAAGCGTATGAAAGGACGAGGAAGCTGCATGGGCGTTACAAAGGGGCTTGGAGAGAGGCAGTGCCCAGGGTTTGGTTGTGCTGCAGGAGAGCCGTGACCATTGTAGCGTCCTGCTGGCGGCAGCTTGTCTCCAAAATGCAGCAAAAATGTTCGAAATCCCGTCGCGGTGCCCCTCGCGATGAAAGACTTCATTGCGCCGCTGAACCTAGCCGAGTATTGTCCCTATCACGTAGCCGAAACATTGGCAACGCGATGGGCCGCAAGGCATCGCGGTCGTACTGCACATGATCGCCGGGGGGCATGCATGGTTCAGGTCGTCCAACTTCCACGTACACGCGGGCGGCAATCGTTTGCCGGCGAGATCAAGCCAGTCGCCCTGGCGCTCGGACTGGCCTTCGGCCTTGCCGTTGGCGCCGTTCCGGTGGCAAGCGCCGCAACCTTCACCGTCACCAATCTCAACGACTCGGGTGTGGGCAGCCTGCGCGATGCGATCACTCAGGCCAACGCGGCGGGCGGCGCGGACATCGTCAACTTCCAGGCGGGACTGACCGGCATCATCGCGCTGGCCACCGAAATCCCGATCACCGATTCGGTGACCATCACCGGACCCGGTGCGGCGGCTATGACGCTGCGGCCCTCGAGCACCAATCGGTCCCTGCATATCACGGGCACCCCGGCGGTCACGATCTCGGGGCTCACGTTTGCCGGCAACGGAACGGCGACCGTCAACGGCGCCGCCATTCGCCTGTTCGGCACGGCGGGCGTGACGTCGCTCACGATCCAGAACAGCGTGTTCACGAACAACGTCACGACGGGTTCCGGAGGTGCGCTGTTCCTCTACGACGGCGGCGCCATGACCATCCAGTCGTCCACGTTCAGCGGCAACCAGGCGGGCGGCCGCGGCGGAGCGATCAAGTTCTACACCGTCGGGCCGGTATCGGTAACCGGTTCTACCATCACCGGCAACACCGCCAATTCCAAGGGCGGCGGCTTGTTCTTCTACAAGACCACCGGCGTGACGGTGACCGATTCGACGATCTCGGGCAACACGTCCAACAGCGATGGCGGCGGAATCATGTTGTACAGCACCTCCGGTGCAAATGTGATTTCGCGCTCGACGATTTCGGGCAATTCCGCCGCGTTCGACGGAGGCGGCGTGTATTTGTATGGCAATTCGGGGACCACGACGATCAGCGACAGCACGATCTCGGGCAACGTGGGCAACCGAGGCGGCGCGATATACCTTTATGACTCGGTGCTGACGATCAACAACTCGACGCTGACCGGCAACCAGGCACGCACGAGCTCGTCGGGCGGCATCTACCTGAGCGATAGCTCCAACAATGTGCTGAATCTCAACAGCACGATCGTCGCCAACAGTACCGGCTCGGCCGGATCGACGCTCGACATTGTCGTGTCGCTGGGCACGGTCAATGCGACCAACAGCCTGGTTCAGAATGCCGCCGGCGTGACATTCACGGTGAATACGGCCAACATCTTCGGCCAGAATCCCCTGTTGGGTCCCCTCGCCAACAACGGCGGGCCGACGCTGACGCACGCACTGCTCGCAGGCAGCCCGGCAATCAATACGGGCTCGAATCCCGGGGCGCTTCCGTTCGACCAGCGCGGTGCGGGGTTTGCCCGCACGGTGGGTGCGCAAACCGATATCGGCGCTTTCGAAGTCCAGGGTGCACCGCCGCCCCCAGTCGCATCTGCGCCGATACCGACGTTGTCGCAATGGAGCCTGGCCCTGCTGAGCGCCATGATGGCCGGATGGGCGATGCTGACGGGATTCCGTGGGCGACGACGACGATAGGCGCCACCTCAGGTTCTATGACGGGCGGTACGGGCAATCCGGCCGCCCGTTTTGTAATGGGGACAGGGAACGGGGTCAGGGTAACCCCATCGCGCGTCGCGCGGCGCGTGGATCAGGCGGCCCGGTCCAGGCGCGGCACGGCGGCCAGCAGCGTACGCGTGTACTCATGCTGCGGATTCGAGAGCAGCGACTCGGCAGGACCGGCTTCGACCAGCTTGCCATTCTTCATCACCGCGATTTCGTGCGCGAGGTACTCGACCACGCCGAAGTTGTGGGTGATGAAAAGATACGACACGCCCAGTTCCTGTTGCAGCTGCTTCAGAAGATTGAGGATCTGCGCCTGTACGGAGACATCGAGCGCCGAAGTCGGCTCGTCGGCCACGATCAACCTGGGCTCCACCGCCAGCGCACGGGCGATGGCCAGACGCTGGCGTTGGCCGCCGGAGAATTCGTGGGGATATCTCGCCAACGCATCGCGGCGCAGTCCGACTTTTTCCAGCAGACCGGCGACGCGTTCCCGGCGCTCGGCAGGCGAGACGTCGGGACGCAGTGACGCCACGCCTTCTTCGAGGATTTCGCTGACCCGCATTCGCGGATTGAGCGAGGCGAACGGATCCTGGAACACGATCTGCGCCGATTGCCGCGCGGTGCGCAGCGCTTCGCCGTTCAGTGTTTCGAGCGATTGGCCAAGCAGCATGGCCGAGCCGCTGATCTGGGCGGAATTACGAAGCAGTTGCAGCACCGCCTTGCCGACCGTGGTCTTGCCGCTGCCCGATTCACCGACCAGCGCCAGCGTGCGTCCGGCCGGGATGCTGAACGAAACGCCGTCGACCGCCTTGACGTGGCCGACCGTGCGCTTGAGGAGCCCCTTGCGGATGGGGAACCAGACTTTGTAGTCGCGTACCTCAAGCACGGTGGCACCGGCTGGAGGGTCGGCTGGCAGTACCGGATCCTTGCCCCAGACGCGGGTGGCTGCATCGGTCGCGTCGGTGCCGTCATACAGGACGCAGCGAACTTCATGTGCCGGTCGGAACTGGATCAATGGCGGCGGCGAGGCGCGGCAGCGTTCCATGACATCGGCGCAGCGATCCGCAAACCGGCAACCTGTGAATTCCTGGTTCAGCGGCGGCACGGAGCCGGCGATCGACGCCAGACGCCGTCCGCGTTTGGCGGTATCGGGCAACGCTTCGAACAGGTTGACGGCATAGGGATGCAATGGACGCGCAAAGAATTCCTGCGCCTCGGCCACTTCGACGATCTGGCCGGCGTACATCAGGGCCACGCGATGCGCCATCTGGGCGACGATGGCCAGGTCGTGGGTGATCAGCAACATGGCCATTTTCTGCGAGCGCTGCAGTTCCTTCAGCAGATCGAGAATCTGCGCCTGGATGGTGACGTCCAGCGCGGTCGTCGGCTCATCGGCGATCACAACGTCCGGCTCAGCGGCGAGCGCGATGGCAATCATCACTCGCTGTTTCTGCCCTCCGGACATCTGGAACGGATAGTCGTTGACGCGCCTCTCAGGCTCCGGAATGCCGACGCGCTTCAGCCAGTCGATGGCAAGGGCGATTGCCGCTTCACCGCGAATGGCCGTGTGGCGCTCGATGACTTCAGTGATCTGGCGGCCGACGGTCATCACCGGGTTAAGGCTCGTCGACGGCTCCTGGAAGATGATGCTGATGCGCCGCCCACGGATGTCGCGCATCGAAACTTCCGGCAGCTGCGTGATGTCGATGTCGTCGATGGCGACGCGCCCGGCGCTTACGCGGCCGGCATCGGGCAACAGGCGCAGGATCGACAGCGCCGTCATCGACTTGCCGCAGCCGGATTCGCCGACCAGCGCGAATGTCTCGCCGCGTTCGATGGACAGCGACAGCGCATCGACGGCACGGACCAGTCCGCTGTCGGAGTCGATTTCAGTGGTGAGGCCGGCGATGTCGAGCATTCGTTCTTTCTAGGAAGCCGCGACGGGCGCGGCAGCCGGCGACGGCTGCGGCAGTGGCTTGGCACGCCGGACACGGAATGCGCGCGCACGTGGATCGAAAGCTTCGCGCACGGCGCTGGCGAACAGCGTCATCGACAGCACCAGCGTCACCATGAAGCTGAACGCGGCCATCAGGTTCCACCAGACCACAGGGTCCCGCGACATTTCGTTGCGCGCGCTGTTGATCATGGTGCCGAAGCTGTTGGTGGTTGGGTCGACGCCCACGCCGACGTACGACAGCACGGCTTCGTAGAGCACCAGGCCCGAGAAGTCGAGCACGGCGACGATCACCACGATATGCGTGACGTTGGGCAGGATGTGGCGGCGCATGATGCCGCCGTCGGACACGCCAAATGCACGCGCGGCCTGCACGTAGTCGAGTTCGCCCAGCTTGAGCGTCTCGGCCCGCAAGAGGCGCGCGAGTCCGGCCCAGCCCGTGATGCCCAGGATGGCGGCCAACAGGAACAGCCGGATGTCGGCACGTTCGAGGCCGGTGTCGAAGAGTTGCGGATTCTTGTCGATGAAGACCTGGATCATCAGCACGAACGCGGCGATGAGCAGCACGGACGGAATCGACGACAGCACGGTGTAGACATACTGGATCGCATCGTCGACGCGCCCTTTGTAGTATCCCGCCAGGATGCCGAACGTGATGGCGAAGGGCAGCGTGGCAATCGTGGCCAGCGAACCGATGACGACGGCGGTGCGGATCGACTTGATGGCCTGGAACAACACGTCATTGCCGGTCTGGTCGGTTCCGAGCACGTGGTAGTACGGCCACAGTGCCGCCACCCAGCCTGCGAAGAGCGCGATCACCGTCGCCGTGATCAGCATCGCCCGCCATGGCACGTCCGTCGATCGCTGCCCTATCGCCCGCAGCGAGGCGCCGACGCTGGCATTTGTGGACCGGGCACGCAGCCACGCGACGCCGAACCAGAGCACGGCCGCCGCGAGCGCGCCACCGAGCAGGCCGGTGAGCGAACGGCGCACGACGTCGCCCGTCCAGTCGGCCTCGGGGTCCGTCAAGTGCGCGCCGCCGAACTTGAGGCGCGGAAAATCGCGCACCGTCTTGCCGTCGACCAGCATCGACTCCTTCGAATACTGGTGCGTGGCGAGTGGCCGCGAGTACGTCTTTTCGCGCGATTCGCGGGGACCGGACAGCAGGGCGTCGAGAATCGACAATGTGCGCGTCGAATATGCCGGCGCTGCGTTCGCCGCGGCCCCGGCGGCCGGCGGCAGCAGCGATCGGTAGTGGAACGAGTCGAGCATCGCGACGACCAGGAAAAGCGACAGCACGACACCCGCCGCCATCGCGGCCGGATCGTGCAGTACGGTGCGCCAGGTCTGGCGCAGTGTCGGCGTGCGCAGGGCGTGCCAGACGTACCACGCAATCACCAGCACCAATCCATAAAGCGCGATGTCGGTGGCCAGGAAGACGAGCTTGGGCATGGTCGATGGTCCCCTAGCTCAACCGGATGCGCGGATCGGCAACGGTGTAGGAAATGTCGGTGAGGATCAGTCCGACGATGTAGAGCGCGGAGCCGACGAACACCATCGAGCGGACCACCGCGAAGTCCTGCGCGTTGATGGCGTCGATCGTGTAGCTGCCGAGCCCGGGAATGCCGAAGAACGATTCCATGATCAGCGCGCCGAGGAACAGCAGTGGCAGCACGGCGACGGTACTGGTCAGGATCGGCAGCATCGCATTGCGCAACACGTGGCGGAACAGCACCACCGTTTCGGACAGTCCCTTGGAGCGCGCCGTGCGGACGTAGTCCTTGCCGACTTCCTCGAGGAACATCGTGCGGTAGAACAGGGCCTCGCCACCCAGGCGCGAGACGATGCCGACGACAATGGGCAGGGCCAGGAACACGAAGATGTCCCAGCCGCCGGCATAGCCGGAAATGGGGACGATTTTCAGCGTCTTGCTGAAGAAGAACTGCCCGACGATGATGTAAAAGAGGCCGGAGATGGACAGCAGGAACACGCCAAGGGTCACCCCCCAGAATTCGAGATAGGTGTTTCGGAAAAACACCATCAGCAGCGAGAACACGATCACGACGAAAATGCCGAGGATGAACGTCGGAATGGCCAGCGCAATCGAGGGACCGACGCGTCGCTGCAGTTCATAACCGATGTCGCGCCCGCTATCCGAGGCGCCGAACTGGAAGGCGAAAAGCTGCACCGAGCGCTCGTAGAAAATCGTGTCGGTGACTTTCGCGGCGCCCTGCTGCGGGCCGTTCCAGAAGAGCGGCTTGTTGTAGCCGCGCTCGACCTTCCATTTCTCGATGGCATCCTGCGTCACGCGCTTGCCGCCGATGTTCATCCGCGCCATGTCGTCCGGCGTGTTCACCGCAAAGAACAGCATGAAGGTGAAGATATTGACGCCGATCAGGATCAGCACGCCGTAGCCTATGCGGCGGATGATGTAGTTGATCATGCCGCTACGCCCGCGGTCGCCAGCGTGCGCGCGGCGGTTTCGCGCTCACGGCGGCGCCAGGCAAACCATGCCGGCACGATGGCGGCGAGCAGGGCAAGTACGAGCAGCGGTATGGGCCACCATATCGGCCGGTTCCATTCCGCAACCTTGGTCGCGCGCAATGCCGGGTCGAGCCGCAGGTAGCCGATGTGATTGCGGACGATCGACGTGGGCTTGCCGTTGTAGATCCACTGCTGATAGGCCGCGGCCGACTTCGGGAAGTAGCCGAAGCTCCACACCGCGTCGTTCTGCACGATCTGGATCAGCTGGTCGATGAGCTTCTGCTTTTCGGGAACGTCGTCCAGGAACTTCATCTGCTCGTACAGGCGATCGAATTCCGCGCTCTGGTAATTGGCGGAGTTCTCGCCGTTACCGGCGGTCAATGCCTTGGAATTGGGACCGTAGAGCATGAACAGGAAGTTTTCGGCGTCCGGGTAGTCGGCATTCCAGCCCCAGAAGAAGATCTGGACGGAACCCTTGTTGATCTTGTCCTGGAAGCGGTTGTAGTCGGTCGCGCGCACTTCGAGCTGCACGCCGATCTTCTGGAATTGCTTTGTATACCAGTCCAGCAGCGCCTTGACGGCCGGTGTCGCCGACGACTGGTAGTCGAAATTCAGGACCAGCGGCTTGCCGGTATTGACATCACGCCCATCGGGAAAGCCGGCCTCCGCCAGCAGCGTCCTGGCCTCCTCCAGCGAGCGCCGCTGGACCTTGCCGTTCGCGTCCTTGCGGTAGACCACCGGGTTGAACGCCGACGGACCGTCCTCGCGATAGCCAAATAACGAAGGAGGCACGGGACCCATGGCCGCAACACCCTGGCCGCGCTCGAAGATGGAGATGTGCTCTTCCCACTCCAGCGCGATGGACAGCGCCTGCCGCAGCTTGCGATTCTTTTCCGCCTGCACCGGCGTTGCGCCCTTACCGACGACGGGGTCGAGCCAGTTGAAGCCGATGTACCAGTTAGACGCCTCGACGGTCGTCGGCAGGCGGATGCCCTTGTCCGCGAATTCCTTGCCCTTCTTGGCGTCGTCGCTGGCCTGGACGATCATGGTCGTGCCGAAGTCGAGACGATCGATGGCCGGAGAATCGTAGTAGCCCTGCAGGAACTTCGCATCCAGCGGGACGCGTTCCTTCTCCAGGTCGAACACGACCTTGTCGATGAACGGAATCGGCTTGCCGCAATCGTCCAGGTATCCCTTTTCCTTGTCCCCGGGCTCGCCTTCGCAAGGGTACTTTTCCCCGTGGTAGTTCGGGTTGCGCTCGAGCACGTGGCGTCGGTTTTCGATGTACTCCGTGGCCATGTACGGCCCGGTGCCCACCGGCCAGTAATTCATCGTCAGGTTTTTTTCCGCCATGCCCGGTTGCGCGTAGAACGCTTCCGCTTCCCAGGGGATCGGCGAAAAGAAAGTCATGGCCAGCCAATACTTGAACTGCGGGTACTTGCCCTTCACGCGGATGCGCAGCGTGTTCTTGTCGATGGCCTCGGCGCCCGCGAACGAATACTTGCGGAAGTCGAGCATCGGCAAGTCGCGGTCCGTCGGCGCCATGCCTTTGCGCAGGGCCTTGTCCACGTCGACGATCTTGTCGCCGTATTCCTTGAGGCCCAGGATGTAGTCGGACATCGTCGTGTACGACGGCGACTTGATCCGCGGCGTGGCCAGGCGGCGAATGGCGTAGACGTAGTCGTCGGCGGTCAACTCGCGCGTGCCCGTGGCCGGGAAGTCCGAGATCTTGTGCTTGTCGGCGACGTCCGACTTCTTCATGTTGTGATAAACGAAATCGCCCTTTGCATCCTTGGCAAAGGCCGGGTGCGGCGCAAACATGATGCCCGGCTTGATCCTGATGTCCAGCACGGTCTCGGCAATCGTTTCGCCGCGCGCATCGTCCGGCAGTTCCTTGCCGTCCTTATCCAGATACCGTGGGCGGGCGATCTCTTCCGCGGTTTTGCCGATCAGTTCGTACGGGCGCTTCAAGTAGTGATAGGCATAGAGTGGTTCGTAGACCTGGTAGGTCCAGGGCGTTTCATCGACGGAATAGGAACTGGTCGGATCGAGATATTTCGGGGAGCGTTCGAGGAACGGCACGTACAACGTGTTTGTCTTCTCCGAACCCAGCGGGTGTGGGTTGTTGGACACCTCGTCGCAGCCGGAAAGTGCCACGACCATCATCAGCGCGGGCGGCAGGCCAAGCACTAGAAGTGCCGCGCGGGACAGGCGTACAGCGAGGCGAACAGCGATGCCAGCTTGTTGCATTGGGGATCCTCCCTTTGTCGGAGTCGTACACGACGCGCCAAACCCCTGCAGCTTCGCCCTGATTGTGTCCGGACGCGGCGATGGGCCGGTGCTTCTACCCGCGAAGGCCGGAATTGTATATTCAAAAGGCTTAAAGACGGCTTAGCGGACGGATAATAAGCCCTTCCCAGCCTGAAGGTGTTGAAACTCCGCTCATGACTGCCGATGATCTCGCATCACTCACCCGCCGTGACAAACTGCGCTTCACGGCGCTTGTCGTCGCGCTGATTGCGGCGACGCTGTGGCTTTCCCTGCACTATCTCGAACCGGCGCCCCCGCGGCGGATCGTTCTCGCGTCGGGCCCGGAATACGGCCTGTACCACCAATACGCGTTGCACTACCGGGAAAGCCTGGCCATCAACGGCGTGGTGGTGGAGGAGCGACTCACCAGTGGCGCCGCCGAGAACCTGAAACTGCTGCGCGATCCGGCGTCGGGCGTCGACGTGGCCTTCCTGCAGGGTGGCGTTACCAGTGTGCTGGAAGCGAACGACGTCGAGATGCTGGCGAGCCTCTATTACGAACCGTTGTGGGTGTTCTACCGCAATGCCGCGCCGGTCAGCCAGCTGAACCAGTTGCGGGAGAAGCGCATTACGGTCGGCGCGGTCGGCAGCGGCACGCGGGCCTTCGTTGAGCCTCTGCTTGCCTTCAACGGCGTGCTGCGCAGCAACTCCACGCTGGTCCCGCTGGCCGGAGACGCAGCGCTCCAGGCGCTGCGCGACGGCGAAGTGGATGCCGCGCTGCTGGTCGGCGGAGTACAAACGCCCATCATCATGGAGGCGCTGCGCGACCCCTCCATCAAGATCATGAGCACCGCCCGTGCCGATGCCTATACCCGGCGCTTTCCCCACATCACCAAGCTCACGCTGCCGCAGGGAACGGTGGATCTGGCGCTCAACCTTCCCGAAAGCGATATCCTGCTGATCGCGACCAAGGCGATGCTGGCGGCGCGTCCGGGACTGCATCCGGCGCTAACCAACCTGCTGCTGGATGCCGCCGAAGACATTCACGCGCAACAGGGATTCTTCGAAGCGGCCGGCGAGTTTCCGTCGGTCAAGCCGGTGGACATTCCCGTTTCCGACGATGCGGTACGGCACAAGCAGTTCGGGCCGAGCTTCATTCACCGCATCCTGCCCTTCTGGGTGGCGACCTTCGTCGAGCGCTTCATCATCCTGGCCGTGCCGTTGATCGTCATCCTGGTGCCGGTCTTCAACTATGTGCCTGCCTTCCTGCGCTGGCGCATCCGTTCTAAGATCTATCGCTGGTATGGCGAGCTTTCGCTGCTCGAACACGATGTCGCCACCCGGTCTGCGCCATTGCCCATCGAACAATGGCTGAAGGACCTGTATCGCATCGAACATTCGGTGGAAGACATCAGGACGCCGACCAGTTTTGCAAGCGAGGCCTACACGCTGCGCGAGCACATCGCGCTGGTCCGGCGCGCGGTGCTGGCCAAGGCCGGCGAGCAGCCGGTATCGCGGGCTGCCGGATAGCGCCGCGCGTCGCGTAAAATGCCTTCAACTTCCGCCCCAGTCCGGGCAAACCGTCACGGAGTCGAACCCGCCATGAAGAAAGTCTATGCCAACGCCACCGCTGCGCTGCAGGGCCTGCTGCACAACGGGATGACCGTTGCCGCCGGCGGCTTCGGACTCTGTGGCATTCCGGAAAATCTCATTTCTGCGCTGGTCGCCAGCGGCACGCGCGACCTGACCATCGTCGGCAACAACGCCGGCGTCGACGATTTCGGCATGGGCCTGCTGCTCAAGACGCGGCAGGTGAAGAAGGTCATCGCCAGCTATGTCGGCGAGAACAAGGAATTCGAGCGCCAGGTATTGGCGGGCGAACTGGAACTCGTATTGACGCCGCAGGGAACGCTGGCCGAAAAACTGCGCGCAGGAGGCGCCGGCATTCCGGGTTTCTACACGCGCACCGGCTACGGCACATTGCTTGCCGATGGCAAGGACACCCGCATATTCGACGGCAAGGAATATGTGCTGGAGGAGGGCATTCGCGCCGATGTCTCGATCGTCAAGGCGTGGAAAGGCGACAAGGCCGGTAACCTCGTGTACCGGATGACGTCGCGCAACTTCAATCCGATGATTGCCACGTGCGGCACGGTCACGATCGCCGAAGTCGAGCAGCTGGTGGAAGTGGGAGAGCTCGACCCGGACCAGATTCACACACCCGGCATTTATGTCGACCGCATCATCCAGGGCACGAACTACGAAAAGCGCATCGAATTCCGCACGGTGTCCGGTGCTGCCGCGTCGAAGAAGGATTCGCCGATCCGCGACCTGATGGCCCAGCGCGCGGCCAAGGAGTTGCAGGACGGCTTCTACGTCAACCTGGGCATCGGCATACCGACGCTGGTCGCCAACTTCATTCCTGAAGGCATCAACGTCACGCTGCAGTCGGAGAACGGGTTGCTGGGCATCGGACCGTTCCCGACGGAGGACAAGATCGACGCCGACCTCATCAATGCCGGCAAGCAGACGATCACCACCAGTGCGGGATCGAGTTTCTTTTCCAGTGCCGACTCGTTCGCGATGATCCGCGGTGGGCATGTCGACCTGTCGATCCTTGGCGCGTTGGAGGTCGCGGAGAACGGCGACATCGCCAACTGGATGGTGCCGGGCAAGATGGTGAAAGGCCCCGGCGGAGCGATGGACCTCGTGTCCGGCGTGCGGCGCGTGATCGTGCTGATGGAACACACGGCCAAGGATGGTTCGTCGAAGATCCTCAAGTCATGCACGCTGCCGATCACCGGCAAGGGCGTGGTCAGCATGATCGTCACGGACCTGTGCGTGTTCGACGTCACCCCTTCCGGTCTGGTGCTGAAGGAGCTGCAGCCCGGCGTGACCGTCGATGACGTGCGGGCCAAGACCGCGGCTCCGTTTTCCGTCGCGCTCGTCTAGTTCCTGGCGGATTGGTTCTTGGCCGAATCGAGCATGTCCGCGTTCCATCCGCCGCCGAGTGCCTTGATCAATCCGACACTCGCGGTGTAACGGCGAGCAAGGAGGGCCAGCGCGGTCCGCTCGCTGTTCAGCGCGGAGGCTTGCAGAACAACGACGGCCAGGAAGCTCACAATTCCGGCTTGATACTGATTCGTCGCAATCGCCGCCGACAGCCGCGCGGCTTTCACCGCTTCGTCCTGGAACGCCGATTCCTGCGCCAGCAGCCTCAGCGCTGCGAGGTTGTCCTCGACGTCCTGGAAGCCGCCAAGCACCGTTGAGCGGTAATTTGCGACGGTTTCGTCGTAGACTGCGACGGCCTCGGCTTTTTGCGCACTGCGCAATCCAGCATCGAACACCGATTGCGCCAGTGCGGGACCGAGCGACCAATAGCGGCTGGGCAGCGACAGCAGGCCACCGATCACCGAATTCTGGTAGCCACCGCCGGCGTTCAAGGTCAATGCGGGAAAGAATGCTGCCTGCGCGACGCCGATCTGCGCATTGGCGCTGGCCGTGCGCCGTTCCGCGGCCGCGATATCGGGCCGTCGCTCGAGCAGTGTGGAAGGCAACTCCACGGGGATATCCGGGAACACCGCAATCGTCGGCTTCGCTGCGATATTCAGCTCGGACGGCGGCTTGCCGACCAGCACGGCGATCGCATGTTCCAGTTGCGCCCGCGCGAGCGTCGCATCGATGACCTGCGCCTGCGTTGACTTGAGTTGCGCCTCGGCTTGCGCAACATCGCCGCGCGCGACGATGCCTGCCGCATACTGGTTGCGCGTCAGCTGCAACGAGCGTTCGTAGGTTGTCACGGTGTCGCGCAGCAGCGCGATCTGCGCGTCCTGCACGCGCAGCAGAAGATAGTCCTGCGCGAGAAGCGCTTGCGCCGACAGGCGTGCACCGGCCAATTCCGCGGCGCTGGCCTGTGCCGAGCTGCTGCTGGCCTCCACACCGCGGCGAATGCCGCCCCACAGGTCGATTTCCCAGCTCAAGTCGAGCGCGACGTTGAAGCTGTTGGAGACGCCGGAGGAGGTGCCGGTACTTGCCCCGGCCGCGCGGCTGCTGCGCAGCGCTGCGCCGTTGGCACTGACGAACGGAAACAGCGCGGCCCGCGAAGCGTCGGTTGCGGCGCGCGCTTCGCGTACCCGCGCTTCGGCGGCCAGCACGGTCTGGTTGGAGACGTCGACCTGCGCCACGAGCGCGTTCAGGTCCGGGTCGCCGAACGCTTCCCACCAGTTGCCGCGTGGCGCGGTGTCGGCGGGCTGCGCAACTTTCCAGTTGGCGGCGTCCAAAGGGGCCGCAGCGTCTGTCTTGATGGTGGCGGTAACTTCCTTGTAGGCCGCAGCAGTCGGTGCAGCGGGCCGCACGTAGTCGGGTCCCACCATGCAGCCACTCAGCGTGGCGGCGGTGAGCACTGCCGCGACCGCGACTCGCACGCGGTGTTCGCGTGAGCGCTTGAACCACAGGCGGAAGCGGTCGAGATAGAGATAGACGACGGGCGTCGTGTACAGCGTCAGGATCTGGCTGACCAGCAGTCCACCGACGATGGCAATACCCAGCGGGCGGCGCATCTCGGCGCCATCGCCGGAACCCAGCGCGAGCGGCAGGGCACCCAGCATCGCGGCCAGCGTGGTCATCATGATCGGGCGGAAGCGCAGCAGGCACGACTCGAAGATCGCGTCGCGCGAATTCAGCCCGCGAGTGCGTTCCGCTTCGAGTGCGAAGTCGATCATCATGATGGCGTTCTTCTTCACGATGCCGATCAGCAGGATGACGCCGATGAAGGCGATGATCGAGAAGTCGGTCTTGAACAGCATCAGCGCGAGCAGGGCGCCGACACCGGCGGAAGGCAACGTGGACAGGATCGTCAGGGGATGCACGTAGCTTTCGTAGAGCACGCCCAGCACGATGTACACCGTCAACAGCGCCGCGAGGATCAGCCACGGCTGGCTTGCAAGCGACGCCTGGAAAGCGCGGGCACTGCCCTGGAAAGCGCCGCGCACGGTGTTGGGTACGCCGATCTTGAGCATCGTATCCTCGACCGCGCGGGTCGCCTGCGACAGTGAAACGTCGGGCGCCAGGTTGAAGGAAATGGTCGAGGCGACGAATTGGCCCTGGTGATTGACGCCCAGCGCCGTGTTGGTCGGCCCGAAGGTCGCGAAGGCCGACAGCGGTACCTGGGCGCCGCCCGGCGCGCTGACGAAAACCGACTTCAGGATGTCCGGTGACTGCCAATAGGCCGGCGCCGCTTCCATCACGACGCGATACTGGTTGAGCTGAGCGTAGATCGTCGATACCTGGCGCTGGCCGAAGAGATCGTTCAGCGTGGCGTCGATCAGGCGCGAGGTGATCCCCAGCCGCGACGCGGTGTCGCGGTCGATGACGAGGGAGGTCTGCAGTCCCTTGTCCTGGGTGTCGGTGTTGACGTCCGCCAGTTCGGGCAGCGCACTCAGCGCGCCGCGGATCTTTGGCTCCCAGGCGCGCAACTCGCCGAGATCGTCGGCCTGCAGTGTGAACTGGTACTGCGCGTTGCCTTGCCGGCCACCGATGCGGACGTCCTGCACCGGTTGCAGGAAGAGATTGGCACCGGGTTCCTTCGACAGCTTGCCGCGCAACCTCGCCACCACCTGATCCGCTGTTTCGCGGCGTTCGGACAGGGGCTTCAGCGCGACGAACATCTGGCCCGAGTTGCGCTGCGCACCGCCGGTAAAGCCGACGACGTTCTCGACCGCCGGATCGCTGCGGACGATCTCCATGAAGTCCGCGAGCTTCTGGCGCATCGCCTGGAACGAGATGCTCTGGTCGGCCTGGATGCTCCCGACCAGCCGGCCCGTGTCCTGTTGCGGGAAGAAGCCTTTTGGAATGATCACGTACAGGTAGATGTTGAGCACGATCGTCGCGAGCAGCAGGGCCATCACCCACAACCCATGGCGCAGTGCGAACGTGAGACTGTGCCGATAGCCGTTGCGCAGCGCGTCGAACGCGCGCTCGCTCAGCAGGAAGAGCCTTCCCTGCGGACCGGCGCCCTGCGGCTGCAGCAGCCGCGCGCACATCATGGGCGTCGTCGTCAACGAGACCACCAGCGATATGACGATCGCCACCGACAGCGTCACCGCGAATTCGCGGAACAGCCGGCCGACGATCCCGCCCATCAGCAGGATCGGTATGAACACCGCGATCAGCGACACGCTCATCGCCAGGACCGTGAAGCCCACTTCGCGCGCGCCCTGCACCGCGGCAGCGAACGGCGACATGCCCTTTTCGATGTGCCGCGAGGTGTTCTCCAGCACCACAATCGCGTCATCGACGACAAAGCCGGTGGCAATGGTGAGCGCCATCAGCGTGAAATTGTTGATCGAGTAGCCGAGCAGGTACATCGCGCCGAAGGTCCCGATCAGTGAAACCGGAACCGCGACGCTGGGAATGAGCGCCGCGCGCCACCGGCGCAGGAAGACGAACACGACGGCGATGACCAGCACCACGGACAGCGCCAGCGCGCGCCCGGTGTCCCGCAGGCTCGCGCGGATGGTGGAGGTGCGTTCCATGGCGGGCGTGAGCGTGATGGCGCCGGGAATCGACGCGCGCAGCGACGGCAACAGCGCCGTGATGCGGTCGACGGTCTCGATGATGTTGGCATTGGGCTGGCGGTTGATGATGACGAGCACCGACGGCTTGCCATTGGCCATGCCGGCATTGCGCAGGTCCTGCACGGAGTCCACGACCTCCGCCAGGTCCGACAACTGCACCGCAGCGCCGTTGCGGTAAGCGACCAGCAGCGGCATGTACTCGGCCGCTGTCTTGGCCTGGTCGTTGGCATAGATCTGCCAGTTGCGGTCGCCGTCCTCCAGCGAACCCTTGGGCCGGTTGGCGTTGGCGGCAGCCAGCGCAATGCGCACGTCCTCGAGTCCGATGCCGTACTTGTTGAGCGTCTCCGGATTGAGTTCGACGCGCACGGCCGGCAGCGAACTGCCTCCGACGCTGACCTGGCCCACCCCGGCGACCTGCGAGAGTTTCTGCGCGAGAATAGTCGACGCCGCGTCGTACATCTGCCCCTGGGTCATCGTGTCCGACGTCAGCGCCAGGATCATCACTGGCGCATCGGCCGGATTGACCTTGCGGTAGGTCGGATTGCTGGGCAGTCCCGATGGCAGCAGGTTGCGCGCGGCGTTGATCGCGGCCTGCACGTCGCGCGCGGCGCCGTCGATGTCGCGCGCGAGGTCGAATTGCAGGACGACGCGGGAAGACCCGAGCGAACTCGACGACGTCATCTCGGTCACCCCGGAGATGCGGCCGAGCGAGCGTTCCAGCGGCGTGGCCACGGTGGCAGCCATGGTTTCGGGACTCGCACCCGGCAGCGACGCCTGCACGGAGATGGTCGGAAAGTCGACCTGCGGCAACGGCGAGACGGGCAATCGCGTGAAGGCGATGGCGCCGGCAAGCGCTACACCCAGCGTCAGCAGCGTGGTCGCCACCGGACGTTCGATGAAGGGCGTCGACAGGTTCACGGGGAGCGGGCTCCGTGGTCGGCGCCGATCGCCGGTTCCTGTGGCGCCATCTCGCGCGCCGACTTGGACCGCACGCGGCGGGCGAACGAATCAAAGGCCAGGTAGATCACTGGCGTGGTGAACAGCGTAAGTGCCTGCGAGAAGATGAGTCCGCCCACCATGGTGATGCCGAGTGGATGGCGCAGCTCCGACCCTTCGCCCCAGCCGATCATCAGTGGCAACGCGCCCAGGATGGCCGCCATCGTCGTCATCATGATCGGCCGGAATCGCAGCAAACACGCCTGGAAGATCGCGTCGCGCGGCGCCATGCCCTGGTTGCGCTCGGCATCCAGCGCGAAGTCGATCATCATGATCGCGTTTTTCTTCACGATGCCGATCAGCAGGATGATGCCGATGATGGCAATGACCGAAAGGTCGTTGCCTGAAAGCATCAGCGCCAGCAGCGCGCCCACGCCGGCGGACGGCAGCGTTGACAGGATCGTAATCGGGTGAATGAAACTCTCGTAGAGAACCCCCAGCACGATGTACATGGTGACGATGGCGGCCAGGATCAGCCACAGCTCGTTGGCCAGCGACGCGCGGAATGCCAGCGCTGCACCCTGGAAATTGATCTGCACGCTGTCGGGCAATCCCAACTCGCGCTTGGCGGTGTCAATGGCCTTGACCGCATCGCCCAGCGAAGCGCCGGGCGCCAGGTTGAACGAGACCGTCGCTGCGGGAAACTGGCCGATATGATTGATCGACAGCGACGCGGGCCGCTCGCTCACCTTGGCGATCGCCGATAGCGGGACCTGTTGCGATGGCTGGCCGGGAATGGTCGACGTCACATGGACGTCATTGAGCGCCGCAGGACCGCGCTGGAATTCGGGCTTGACCTCGAGCACGACGCGATACTGGTTCGTCTGCGTGAATATGGTCGACACCAGCCGCTGGCCAAACGCGTTATACAACGCATTGTCGATGGCGGTGGGCGTGATGCCGAGCCGGCTGGCGGTTGTGCGGTCGAACTCGACGTACGCCTGCAGGCCGCCGTCCTGCAGGTCGCTCGCGACGTCCGCCAGTTGTGGCAGTTGATGGAGCTGGTCCACAAGTCCATGAACCCAGTGGCTCAATTCCGCCGCGTCCACCGACTCGACGGTGAACTGGTACTGCGTGCGGCTGACCCGCGTCTCGATGGTCAGGTCCTGTACCGGCTGCATGTAGAGGGCGATGCCATCGACCTTGGCCAGCTTGGGCTGCAACCGGCGGATGATTTCCGTTGCGCTCGCGCCACGGACGCCGCGCGGCTTCAGGTTGATCAGCATGCGGCCGCTGTTCAACGTCGCGTTGGTGCCGTCGACGCCGATGAAGGAGGTCAGGCTCGCCACCGCGGGGTCTTCCAGCACCACGGCGGCCAGCGCCTGCTGCCGCTCGGCCATCGCGGCGAAGGAAATCGTCTGCGGCGCCTCCGAGACACCCTGAATTGCCCCGGTGTCCTGGATCGGGAAAAAGCCTTTCGGAATGACGATGTACAACGCGACGGTGAGTACCAGTGTCAGCACAGCGACGACCAGCGTTGCGGCCTGCCGATCCAGCACCCAGGTCAGCATGCGCCCGTAGCGGCCGATGACGCGCTCGAACACATCGCCGCTCCAGCGATAGAAGCGCCCTTGTCTCTCCGGTGGGGTGTGGCGCAACAATTTGGCGCACATCATCGGCGTCAATGTCAGCGACACCACGGCGGAAATGAGTATGGACACGGCCAGCGTGACCGCGAACTCGCGGAACAGGCGGCCCACGACG
>JANMCH010000108.1:0-2046 GCA_031361045.1 Betaproteobacteria bacterium
ATACAAGCGACATCAGCGATGACGGCAAGGTGATGGTCGCGCGCGCCGGCACGTTCTTCGAAAGCGGCTTCCATGGCATGTTGTGGGTGGAGGGCATTGGCTGGATCAAGCTCAAGGATTTCTTCCGCACCCAGGGCGTGATCGAGGCCTACCGCTATGGCATGGACGGTCCGGCGTCGATCAATGGCAAGGGAACGGAATTGGTTGGCGGCATTCCCGGCTACCCCATGACATGGTATGTCGACATGAAGAAGGCGTTCGTGTGTGTGCGTGGCCAGTCGATAGAGACGGACTTCCCCAGCGGCTTTGCGCAACGCGTGAAATACGGCGCCAAGATGGGGCGCTGCGACCACCAGTAACTACGACGTTTTCCGCCAATCTGGCGAAAGGCCGATCCCGCAGGGGGCCGGCCTTTTTTAATTCGTTGGAGTCGTGGCGGCGGGCGCCGCACATCGATCCTGCGCTCAGTTCCGAATTTCTGGCGGCTGTCCCGACAACGGCGCCAGCGTCTCGCCGGCGTGGAACACCTCGCGATAGCTCACGTAGTCGGAGATGTGCAGCGTGGCGGCGAGGAAGATTCCGTAGGGCAGCAGGACCCCGAGCGCGAAGACCTGGGCGAACTCCTGCGGCAGCAGCAGGGTGATGGCGCCGGTGACCATCGCCGGGAGCAGCGCGCCGTAGAAGAACACGCCGAGTCCGTAGATTGCCAAGGGGCGCCAGTTGGCGAGGGCGGCGCGCAGGCTCACGACGAGTGCCGCGCTGGCACTGGCATTCTGGAACACGACGAGCGCGGGTGCCCACCACGTGGCGATCAGCACGGGAATCGACAACAGCGCCGAGAACAGCATGCCCGCCTGCAATGCGCCGTCGCTCAGCGCCGTGACGACTTCCTGTTCGGTCATCTCGCCCCGGCCCGAAAGCAGATCCAGTAACTTGCCGCCGTCCACCAGCGACGACGCGAACACGGCGAGCGTGACACCGGTGACGAAGAAAATTCCGATGGATACCAGCGAAACCAGGTTGGCGCGGAAGCCCTGGAACAGTTGGTTGAGCGCCGGCGTGCCGCCGCGTTCCTGCGTCCACGCCGCCGCCAGCAAGCCGACCGCAAACACCGGTTTCAGGATCGTGATCGCAAAGGGTCCGATCACCGGCACGATGAGCAGCAGCCGGAGCAGGATGTAGTAGGTGAGCAGCAGCATTACCCACGGTAGGCGCTTGCGACGGAAAAGTGCATAGGCTTGCGCGAGCCATGTGATGCCGTGCCGGGCATCGTAGCGCGTGAAGACGAAATCGCGCGGATCGTTGTTCATGCGGCGGCGTCAGGAAAGCGCGCAGGTCGGGCCACGCGATCGCGCAGGATGCGTTCGAAATGTTCCGGGTCGTGCGCGTGCGTCAGCTCGCCGGGGCGAGGCAGGTGCAGGTCGTAGAGCCGCGACAGCCAGAAGCGCAATCCCGCCGCGCGCAACAACGCCGGCCACGCGGCGCGCTCGTCGGCCGTCAACGGGCGCGCTGCGTCGTACGCATTGACCAGTACCGCCGCGCGATCGGCATCGACCGCCATGTTCGCGGCGTCGTCGACGCACCAGTCGTTGACGGTGATGGCGAGGTCGTACGCAAAAAAATCGGTGGCCGCGAAGCCGAAGTCGATGATCCCTGCGACGCGGCCGTCATGGAACAGCACGTTGTCGCAGAAGAGATCGCCGTGGATGGCCCCCTTGGGCAACTTGCCGCGGCCGAATCCCGTTTGAAACCTGAGCTCGGCGTCGAGCAACGCGGTTTGCTCATGCGTCAGGAACGGCTTGACCGCGCGCGCTGCCTGTCGCCACCACGCGGGCCCCCGCCGGTTCGACAACCGCGGCCGGTAAGTCATCGACGCCATGTGCAGGCGTGCGAGCGCCCCGCCCACGGCGGCGCATTGCGGCGGCGTCGGCGCGGCCACAGGCAGGCCGTCGATGCGCGTGACGAGACTTGCCGGCTTGCCATTCAGCAGCGAGAAGAGCGCGCCGGTGCGATCGGGTTCCGGTGCGGGAACCTCCACCCCGGCGC
>JANMCH010000111.1:0-52043 GCA_031361045.1 Betaproteobacteria bacterium
GCAAGGATAGCATCTGCCCTTCGCGAGTGGCGCGCTGGCGCTTGAGGGTTGCAAACGCCGGATTTCGTGGTTCTTGCAGCGGTGTGGTTGCGGTGCGCATTCTCCGGCCGCAGACACCGGGCTGCGGGTACCCGGCGCGACCTAACGGCCTTCGCGCAATGCCGACATTTGCGCCTCTGCGTCGCGCCATCGCCACGGCATCGCGACGTCGGCGCGGGGCAGGCCGTCCGGTCACGTGCGAATCTGGAGCCGTCGGCGCAGTGCGTGCGGCGCGGCCAGCGAAGTCTTGGGTTGACGAGCGCCACCGCGCCGAACCACGCACCTAGCCTACTGTCTGGCGACAGCTGAGCACGGAGCGGATGGCCTGTCCCGCGCACCTATGGAAACGACTGGTTCGGCCGAGGGCAAAAGAAAGGGGCGAGCCTTCCGGCCCGCCCTTGTCATTGCTGCTTGCGGCTTGGGATCAGACGCCGTTCTTCACCCGCAGGTCCCGGAAATACTTGTCCAAATGAGCGGCCTGCATACGTTGCTGCAGCTGCGGCTTCACCTCGTCGAACGGCGGCACCTTGGCTTCGCGGACGTCGTCGACCAAGATCACGTGGTAGCCGAACTGCGTCTGCACCGGCACCGTCGAGAACTTGCCCTTTGGCGTGGCGACCATCGCGTCGGAGAACGGCTTCACGAAGCCGGCGGGAGCGTTCCAGTCGAGATCGCCGCCCTTGTCCTTGGAACCCGGGTCCTTCGAGCGCGCCTTGGCGAGGTCGTCGAACTTGCCGCCCTTCTGCAGCAGCACGATGACTTCCTTGGCCTCGTCTTCCTTCTCGAGGAGGATGTGCCTGACGTGATATTCCTTGTCACCGATTTGCGCCTTGATCACATCGTATTCCTTGCGGAGGTCGGCGTCGGAGATCGGGTTCTTCTTGACCCAGTCGGCCACGAACGCGCTGACCAGCACCGTTTGCGATGCCAGGCCCATCTGGTTCTTGACGTCGGCGTTCTTGTCGAGGCCGGCCTTGGTAGCCTCCTTCGCGAGCAGTTCGCGGGTGTTGAGTTCCTCGCGAACCGAGGCGCGCAGCTCGGGCGTGTCCGGTTGCCCGGCCTGGATGCGCTGCTTGATCATCGTGTCGAACATCGCCTGCGGGTACAGCGTCTTGCCCGCGGCGGCCGGGGCGGCAGCCTTCGGCGCTGCGGTTTGTGCCTGGGCAACGCCCACGGCGAGTGAGGCCGCGAAAATCGCGAGATAGATGGCAGTTCTGGTCATTGCGTACATCCTTTCGTCAGGAAGGGAATTCGTCCGGAGTGTATGCGCGAATGGCGAGCGCATGCACCGGATGGGGGATGAGGTCACTCACGCGATCCAGCACTGCGCGATGTCGCGCAATACGCGTGAGGCCCGAAAAATGGTCCGACACAATCAGCAACGAAAAATGCCTGCCGCCCGCCGCCGCGCCGGCGTGGCCGACGTGGTCAGCGCTATCGTCAGCAAGTTCGAAGACGACAGGCGCGAGCGGCGCCAGCCGTGCTTCGAGCGTGCCCGCGACCGTAATTTGAGGAGCCGTCATTGCTGTGGTTCCTCGATGTGGCGTGCAAGAAACAGGGCCTGAACCAGCCCGAAGGCCAGGAACAGCGCGAAGGTGCCCCAAAACTTAAAATTGACCCAGGTCTCCAGCGAGTAATGAAAGGCGATGTACCAGTTCAAGGCGGCCATCACAAACAGAAAGGCGGTCCAAGACCATGTCACGCGCGACCACACGGCAGGTGGCAACACAAAGGCTCCGCGCAACAGATGGGCAATGAGGTCGCGCCCAAACGCCACCTTGCCCACCGCGAGGATGGACCCGAACAGCGCGTAAAGCACGGTTGGTTTCCACTTGATGAAGTTGTCGTCGTGCAATATTAGCGTCGCACCACCGAACACGGCGATGACGCCAAATGTGATCCAGTGAATCACAGATAGCTTGCCCTTCCACTTGAACCAGGCGATCTGTACCACCGACGCGACCATGGCTACTGCGGTCGCGACGTAGATCCCCTTCAATTGGAAGGCGAGATAGAAGAGCAGGAGCGGGAAGTAGTCCGCCAGTAGCTGCATGGGATCGAAGGATGCACCGGCCTGCCTTAAGGGCGCCTTAGTTTCCAAAATGGAATGGGCGCCGCTCATCTGGGACAAGGCCGGTCAAGCCTGAAACAGCCCGCGAAGGGCAACCGCCCATTATAACCTACGCTTCGGTTTGGCCTTCCCTGGGCAGCTCCGAAGGTCAGCCGGAGGTGCCGTCGGTCGGCGGGACGCCCAGCAGTCGGCCCAGCCGCGGCCAGTCGAACAAGGCGCCCGGGTCCGTCTTGCGCCCGGGGGCCACGGCGCTGTGGCCGACCATGTCGCGGACAGGGTAGCGATGGCGAAGTGCCCGCGCCAAATGCGCAAGCGTCGCGTATTGCGGGGTCGCGTAGGGCAGGTCGTCCGTTCCTTCAAGTTCAATGCCGACCGAGAAATCGTTGCATCCGGTTCGGCCGCGCCACGACGACACGCCGGCGTGCCAGGCGCGGCGCGCGCAGGGGACGAACTGCGCCAATGCGCCATCGCGCCGAATGAAGAAGTGCGCCGAGACTTTCAGATGCGCGATACCCGGATAGTAGGGATCGGCACCGGGATCCAGCGTGTTGGTGAACAGCTGCGCGACGCCGTCGCCACCGAATTTTCCGGGAGGCAGTGAGATGCCGTGGACGACGATCAGCGAAATCGTCGTTCCCGGGGGGCGATCGTCGCAATTGGGGGAGGGGACTTGGGTAGCGACTGACGCAACGCCTCGCGCGTCGATCGCCAGGCCACGCGTAATGCGCGGCGACGGATTCATCTCGGGCAGCCCGTTGCCGGCGTAAACCAACTGCCGATGTCCGGCCGCGTGTGCGCAAGGGAGAGGCAGGGTGTATTGCCCACGCTCTTCATTTCGAACATCCCCGCGGCGGCGGGTCCATTGAGCGAGTCCGCAAAGCGCTTTTCAACCGACTTCTTCGGGACCTCCGTCTGGCCGACGATCGTGATGGATTCGACATACAAGGGTTGGCCTTGCAGGCGTACGTCGTTTGCGGCCTTCAGGTCGAAGAGGATGCTCTGGGTCGATTTCGTCGCGCGGGTGGGTGGATCGGCGGGCAGCGAATAAATCGACGCGGTTTGCGCCGAAGCACTCCCGACGAACAGCAACAGCAGGATCAAAGCAGATCCCTCGCCGAACTCGGGAAGACCCCGTGAGTGACCGGCAGATCCTTCGCTGCGCTCCGAATGACCCCGGAAAAGCTTTGCGGTCACTTGATGCCCAAACGCTCCATCCGGTAGCGCATGGCTCGAAACGTGATGCCAAGCAATTTCGCGGCCGCGGTGCGATTGAAGCGCGTCTTCTCCAGCGCCTCGTTGATCGCCGCGCGCTCGACGCGGTCGAGATAATCCTGCAGCGGCCATTTTTCGCCGGGCGGCAGCGCCGAATCGGATTCCTCCGCCAGCGGCGTGAGGTGCAGGTCTTCGGCCGTGATGTGCTGCGGATCCGCGGCGAGTGACAGCCCGCGCTCCAGGATGTTCTCCAGCTCGCGCACATTGCCGGGGAATGGATAGCGTTCGAGCGCGACGACGGCTTCGGGTTCCAGCAACGCGGTGACGCCGCGCGACAGCTTGGCCAGGATGGCGTTGGCGATCAGCGGAATGTCCTCGCGCATTTCACGCAACGACGGCATCGCCAGTTCGATCACATGCAGCCGGTAATAGAGATCCTGCCGGAAGTCGCCCGATTCCACGAGGGGCGCCAGTTTCTTGTGCGTGGCGCTGATGATGCGCACGTCGACCGGGTCCTCCTGCGTCGCACCGACCTTGCGCACCTTCTTTTCCTGGATCGCGCGCAGCAGCTTGACCTGCATCGTGAGCGGCAGGTCCGCGACTTCGTCCAGGAACAGCGTGCCGCCATTGGCGGCCTGGAAGAAGCCGTCGCGATCGGCTTCGGCACCCGTGAATGCGCCCTTGCGATAACCGAAGAATTCGCTCTCCATCAGGTTTTCGGGAATGGCGCCGCAATTGACCGCGACGAACGGCTGCTCACCGCGCGGGCCATTGAGGTGAATGGTGCGTGCCGCAAGTTCCTTGCCGCTCCCCGACTCGCCATTGATGAACACGGGCGCCTGACTCTTGGCGAGTCGCTCGATCAGACCGCGCACCTGTTCAATGGCCGGCGATTCACCGAGCAGCCGGTACGAGCTCGCGGGCTGTGCCTTTTCGGGCACCTTCAATGCCTGCTTGACCAGCGCACGCAGCTGCTCCAGCGCCACCGGCTTGGCCAGGTAGTCGAACGCGCCGGCCTTCAAGGCAGCCACCGCGTTTTCCGCGCTTCCGAACGCGGTGATCACCGCGACCGGCACGTCGAGGCCTTTTTGCGTGATGTGCTCGACGACGCGCAGTCCCTCGCCGTCGGGCAGCCGCATGTCGGTGAGGCACAGGTCGAACGGGTCCTTGTCGAGCAGTCGCACGGCTTCACCAACGGATTGCGCGCAGACGGTGTCGAGGCCCATCCTCGATAGTGTGAGTTCCAGCAGTTCGAGAAGGTCCGGCTCGTCGTCGACGACCAGGATCCTGGGTTGGCCGCGGATTTTTCTTGCCATTGTTTTTCTCCCTTACATCCTCATAGGCATCACGCCGACTGTCCCGGCGTCAGTGCCCGCTTCAACGTCATCCGGAAATGCGCGCCGGGTCCCTTGGGCAGCAGTTCCAGCGCCGCGCCGTTGGCGTCGGCCAGTTCCCGTGCAATGTACAGCCCCAGGCCGGTACCGCCCGGCCGCGTCGTGAAAAACGGCTCGAAGATCTGTGGCCTCAATTCGGCGGGAATTCCCGGCCCGTCGTCGTTCAGTTCGCAGATCACGGCATCGCCCATGTAGCCGGCGCGGGCAACGATACGGATGCTGCCTTCCTTCTTCTGGCAGTGCTGCCATGCATTGCGCACGAGGTTCCAGATGATCTGGTTCAGGTGACCGCGGTCGAAGATGATGAGCAGGTCATCGGGAATCTGCATCAGCACGCCGCCCGGCGGCATGTTTTCCGCTGGCACGATTTCCTCGATCAGCGAGCGCATGAAGTCCGCGAACTGCACGACTTCCGGTTGCTGGCGGTCGCGGCGATTCAACTGCAGCACTTCGCCGACGATGCGGTCGATGCGCTTGGCGTTGTTGCGGATCATGCCGAGCAGTCGCGTGCCCTCTGGCGCGACGGCGCCGTCTTCCTCCAGAAGCTGCGCGGCCTGGTTGATCGCCGACAGCGGATTGCGGACTTCATGGGCGATGGACGCGGTGAGCCGGCCCATCGCAGCGAGTTTCATCTGCTGTGCTTCGGTCTGCGCGCGGCCCAGGTCTTCCAGGTAGATCAGCGTGCCGCCATTCAGGCCCGACCCGATGCGCACCAGCCGCACGCGCAACAGCCGTTGCGTGGCTTCGACCTTGAACGGCGCCAGCGTTTCGCTGAAGTCCTCCTGCCAGCGCCGCCAGTAGTCATGCAGCGTCGTGCTGAATTCGGCCAAGCGCATGCCGCCGCGCATCCGGCCGAAGCCGCCCAGCAATCGCGTGACCTGCGCGTTGTGGCCGCGCACGATACCGTTCAGGTCGACGACCAGCACGCCGTCCTGCATGTCCTGGATGATGAGCCGGTTGACCTGCTCCAGATTCGCGACGTCGATGCCGCGCTGTGCGGCGAGTTCTTCCGACTGCTTGGTGTAGCGGCCGAGGGCGACCGCGATGCCGACGGTCGTGAAATAGCCAAAGCCGATGATCCCGGTCTGGAATAACTGCGCGCCACCGGTTTGTCCGCTCCAGACCCTGAACGCGTCCAGTCCCAGCAGTGCAAGTGACGCAAAGCCCGCCTGGAAAAATGCAATTTCCTGCCGCAGCAGCCATCCGGCCGCGGCGAGTTGCGGAAACAGCAGAATCGGCAGTGGCGCGCCGAAGCCGCCGCCGGCGTACATGATGAGCCCCAGGAAAAAGACGTCGCCGACCAGCAGGCCGAAAAGCATTTGTGGCAGAGGCATCGGCAGGCGCTCCTGCTGCACCCACCAGAACGACGCCAGGCCGAAGATGAAATAAAGACCAACGCCGGTGATGTACGCATTGGGCGTGGCGATGTTGAGGAGCTTGGGGTCAACCAGCAGGGCCGTGCCCAGCAGCATCGCGGCGCACACGGCGCGATAAAGGCCGACGATCCACAGGATGCGGCGCCCCGAATCGCTCAGCGATATAGGCAGCGGCGGGGGTTCGAACGGAGGAATGGCGGGGGCGGGCTGCATCGCGAGTCAGGTAGGGCCCCGGACGGTCAGGCCGTGTTGCGCTTTCGGTTGGGGCAGGCCGGGTCGCCACAACGATACCCGTCCGGGGCGGTCGTCGCATCAGTCCGGGGCAGAAATACGCCGCAATCGGCGCATTTGATCATCGCCGTGGCGGTCGGTGCATTGCCGGCGCCCGGCGGCGCATCGTCTTTGCGTGGCGCGCGCAGCTTCGACGCGTTCCACAGGCGGAGCGCGAACAGCACGCCGAACACCACCACCAGCCAGAAGACGACTTTGCCCATCAGAGGATTTTTCCCGGATTCATCAGATTGTGCGGATCGATGGCGGCCTTGACCCGCCGCATCAGGTCAAGCTCCACCGCCGATTTGTAGCGCCGCAGCTCGTCCCGCTTCAATTGTCCCACGCCATGCTCGGCGCTGAAGCTTCCGCCGTAGCGGGCGACGATATCGTGGACGAGGCGGTTGGCTTCGCCGCCATTCCCCAGGAACCCCGCGGCGGCCACGCCCACCGGCGCGGACAGGTTGTAGTGCAGGTTGCCGTCGCCCAGGTGTCCGAACACCACCAGGCGGGAACCGGGAAACGCGGTGGCGAGCGCCGCGTCGCATTCGAGAAGGAATGCGGGGATGGCCGACACCGGCAGCGAAATGTCGTGCTTGATGTTCGGGCCTTCGCGGCGCTGCGCCTCGCTGATGTTCTCGCGCAGCGACCACAGCTTTGCGGCCTGGTCGACGGACTGCGCGACCACGACATCCTGCGCGATGCCTTCGGCGACGGCCGCCTCCAGGGCGCCTTGCGCGAGGTCCGCAAGCGAAGTATCGGCAGCGCTGTCGTCGGCCTGGACCAGCACATACCAGCGATGGCCGGGCAGCGGGTTGGGCACGGCAGGATGGTGTTTGCAGGACAGTGACAACGCGAATTCGCTGATCAACTCGAACCCGGTCAGGCGATCGCCGAGCGCCGCCTTCAGGCGCGACAACAAGGCGACGGCAACTTCCACCGACGTTACGGCACACAGCGCCGTCATGCGGGTGCGCGGCGCCGGAAACAATTTCAATGTCGCCGCAGTGACGATGCCCAGCGTGCCTTCGCCACCGATGAACAGGTGCTTCAAGTCGTAGCCGGTGTTGTCCTTGCGCAAGGCCCGAAGTCCATTCCAGACGCGGCCGTCGGCGAGCACCACTTCGATGCCCAGCGTCAGGTCGCGCGCATTGCCGAAGCGCAACACTGCCGTGCCGCCTGCGTTGGTCGACAGGTTGCCGCCGAGCGTGCAACTGCCCTCGGAGCCCAGCGACAGCGGAAACAGCATGTCGGCATCGGCCGCAGCCTGTTGCACGTTGGCCAGTGTGACGCCGGCTTCGGCGGTAAGCGTGGCGTTGGCGGCGTCCACCGCGCGGATGCGATTCAGGCGGGCCAGGGACACCACGATTTGCAGACCGGTCGCGTCCGGCGTCGCGCCGCCACACATGCTGGTATTGCCACCTTGCGGCACGATGGACACGCCGTGCTCCGCGCACGCGGTAACCACGGCGGCGACTTCGGCCGTGGTCGAGGGCCTGACGACGGCAAGCGTGGCGCCACGGTAACGGCCCCGCCAATCGGACAAGTACGGCGCCACGTCGTCGTCCGCGGTCAGCACGTTGGCGTCACCGACGATGGCGCGGAGCCGGGGAGGCACGGTTGCGTCTTGTTCCGCCATAGGGGAGGATACTAGCAAATGCGCGATGGCGACTTGGCGGGTGACCGCCGACGGGAGGAACCATGAGCAACGACAAAAAGGACCCCGCGTCCGGGGCCGGCGGCTTTCCCTTTTCGCCGCAGGACGCGATGGCCTTCATGCAGAAGATGTGGAATCCACTCGGCGTTGCCATGCCGGGGTTCGCCATGCCGGGCGCGGTGTCCGCCGCCATGCCGGGGACAATGCCCTTTCCCGACCCGGCAACGATGTTCGCGGCGCTCGACCCCGCGGAAATCGACCGCAAGATTGCCGAAATGCGGATCATCGAGAATTGGTTGACGATGAGTGTCTCGATGATCCAGATGAGCGTCAAGACCATGGAACTGCAGAAGGCGTCGGTCGAGGCCATGCGCGGCTCGATGAGCGGGTCCAGGAAGTGACAACCTTTAATCTTCACGAGTGAAAGTCAAGCCATGAGCATCACGCTTTATTACGGATCAGGTTCCCCTTTCGCGTGGCGCGTGCAACTGGCGCTGGAGCACAAGGCGCTGCCCTACGAATTGAAGGTGCTGTCGTTTTCGGCAGGTGATACGCGCAAGCCCGAATTCGTGGCTCTCAATCCGCGCCATCAGGTGCCGTTGATCGTCGACGGCGATTTCGTGTTGTACGAGTCCAATGCCATCGTCGAATACCTGGACGAGGCCTATCCGGGACGCGGTGCGCCGCTCTTTCCCGGCGATGTCCGGCAGCGCGCGCTGGTACGTCGGTTGATCGAGGAGATCGACAACTATTACTACAAGGCGAACGGCGAGGTCCTGGAACAGGCGTTCTGGAAAAAGCCGGAAGAGCGCGAAGTCGACAGGATCGCTGCCGGCCGCAAAGCTTGCGTCGAAGAGCTGGCGCTGTTCACGAAGGCGATGCGCGGCGAATTCCTGGCCGGGCCGCTGTCGGCCGCGGACTTCACGCTCTATCCGCTGGTGGCGGGGCTCTTTCGTGCGGAGATGAAACTGCCGGACCTCGACGCGGCGGGCATTCTCACGCCGGAGTTGCGGGCATGGAAGGCGCGCATCGAGGCGCTGCCGTATTTCGACAAGACGATTCCGCCGCACTGGCGGTTGCCGCCGGCGTAGGCGTCACGGCAGCGCGAAGTCCTGCGCACCCGTTTGCCAGAGCAGGAAGGCGAAGAGGTCGGCCGTCTCGTCCACCAACTGCGACGGGCTGGAGCCGTGCCCTGCGTCGAAGTCCACGCGCAGCAAGACGGGCATGCGGCTGCCGCCCAGCGAGGCGTTGGCGGCCTGCAGTCGTGCCGCCATCTTGCCGGGATCCCACGCGTCGACCCGGGCGTCGCGAAAGCCGATGGTCAACATCGCTGCCGGATACGCGACGCCGTCCTCGACCCGCACATAGGCGCTCATCGCCAGCAGTTCGGCCAGGCCGGATTCGGTGGCGATGGTGCCGAACTCCGGCACATTGGCCGGGCCTGCGGCGCCGGTTTCGCTGCGCAGTGCATCGTGAAAGCCGGACTGGCTGACCATCGCGGCGAACAATTCCGGGCGTTCGAGAAATGCATTGCTGACGGTGAGCCCGCCGGCACTGCTGCCGAGCAGCGCCAGCTTCGGCGGCGCGGTCCAGCGATTGCCGATCAGCCATTGCGCGGCCGCGATCACGTCGCGCCAGGAATTGGATTTTGTCGCGTGATAGCCACCACGATGCCATTCGTCGCCCAGTTCGCCGCCACCGCGGACATGGGCAATCGCATAGACGCCGCCACGCTCCAGCCACGCAGCGAGGGAAGGCCAGAATTCCGGCGACTTGCTGATGCCGTACGCGCCATAGGCCTCGAGCAGCAGTGGCGCGCTGCCATCGAGCGCGACGTTTTTCGGAAAGACGAGGGTCAGTGGAACGTCCGCGCCATCATGACTCTTGATCATGACCTGCTTCGACATATAGCCGAGCCATTCGGTGCCGGCGGGCGGCAACCAATCCGTACCGGTGACCGTGCCGGTTTTGCCGTCGACGCCAAGCCACTTCGGGGCCGTCGTCCACCCGGCGATCTTGAGCAATGCGCCTGTGCGCAACGGATCGGTGACCAGTTCCTCGATGGCACCGGGAAACGGCAACGGCACGACGCTGCCGCGCGCGATTCCCGCGGTCTTGGGCAACGCAGCGTGACCGCCATTGACCGCTGCGCGCGCCTTGCCCGTGGTCCTTGGCGCCGGCGTCGCAACACGGCGCAGCCTCACGTTGTATTCGAGGCGTCGCAATGCGTCGTATCCGGCTTCGGTCTCGCGCACGTATAACGCGTCCTTCGCGACGTTGACACTGCGCAATACACGCTCCGATGCCGGCACGACGGATTCCGCATCGGGCAGCGCATACGGCCGCGGATCACGCAACGACCAGCGCACGACCTGGTAGCGCGGAGCATCCTCGTGCGTGAGGAGATAAATCCACTCGCCGCGCAGGTCGAAGTCGGTGACTTGCCGGTCAAGCGCGGCGAGCTTCCGCCACGGCGTGGCGGCACCGCGCAGTTGGGTCAGCGGCACGAAGTAGAGCGTCACTTCGTCCTGCACGCCATGGCTGAGCACGCCGATCGCAAAGGGCGACACCGGCGACACGTGGACCGTCGGCATGTCGTCGGCGCCGATGTCGATGTCCGGGTTGAGTCCGCTGCCCAGGATCGCGATGTCGCTGGTCGCACCCTTGGCGGCAAAGGTACGCATGAAGGTGCGGCTTCCGCGCAGCTGCTCGGAAACCGACTCGTCGTCGCGGCGTTCGCGCATCTGGGTATAGAACAGGACGTCGCTGTCGAAACGCCATGACGGCGTGGCGGCGCGCGCGCGCGGAATCGGTGGGCCGATATCGCGTTGTGTCGCGACATCGATGACGTGCAGCACGGCGTCCTCGGAGCCACCCATCGACACGCCCAACGCGAGCCGCTTGCCGTTGGGTGACACGCGGAAGTATTCGATCGCCGCCAACTGGCCGTCATGGTTGAATCGCGCCGGATCGAGCACCAGCCGCTCGGTACCAAGAATGCCGTCGCGCACAAAGAGACGGGATGCGGGGTCCGATGGCGTGCGCTTCAGGTAGAAGAACGAGTCACCGGTGGATTGCACGTCCCGGACATGAATTTCCGCTGCGTTCAATGCGACCAACCGCGCATGCAGCGCGGCGCGCCCCGGCAGCGCGTCGAGCACACTTCGCGTGAATGCGTTCTGCGCGCGAAACCACGCGACGACGTCCGGCGCCGAGGTGTCTTCCAGCCAGCGATAGGGGTCGAGGATCGTGCGCCCGAACAGCGACTCGACGGTGGACCCGGTGGGAGTTTCAGGAGGCGTGAGATCCCGCGCCGCGGTGCTGCCGAGGCCGGCGCCATGCACGGAATCATTGGCCAGCCCAAGCGACAGCACCAGGGCCAGCGCGATCGCGACCAACATCGCGCGCCGCACACCACCCGTCATGCGTGCGGACCCAGCCACGCGACCCGGCGTGCCACGGACGACGCGACTGCATCCACGTCCAGGTCAAGCCACGCCGTATCGAGCGGTGCCGTTTCGAGCACGACGTCGAATGTACGCAGTTCGTCGCGGCGAAAGGCGTGCATCGAAAGCACCTTGCCGTCACTGGGTCGTTGGAGCAGTGAAGTCAGCATTTCGGTCGTCGCCTTGATGCCGTCGATGGCGACGATGCAATCGCCGCTCGACAGGCCGGCGCGACTCGCGGGACTGCCGGGGGAGACGTGCGTCAGCGCAAGGTTTGCCGCGATGCCCGCGCCCAATGTGCTGTGCAGCGTGTCGCCGCGCGCCGGCTTGCCGCCGCGATCCTTGGGCCCCGTGGCGGCGCGCAGCTGCACGGCGACGCCGAACTCGGCCAACAAGCGCGCCAGTGGAATTTCCTCGGTGCCGTGGACATAGCGCGTGAAAAAATCGCCCAGGTCGTACCCCGCCAGTTCACTGGCCAGCCTTTCGATGCCGTTCTCCGGCACGCCCATGCCCGGATGTCCGTGCCGGACCCACAGCGCGCGCATCAGGTCGTCGAGCGTGGCATTGCCCGTGGAGCGCAGCGTGAGGTCCAGCGCGAGCGCCACCAGCGATCCCTTCACGTAGTAGCTGACGACCGCATTGGGCGTGTTCTCGTCCTTCCGGTAGAACTTGATCCATGCGTCGAAACTCGAGTCTGCGACGCTTTGGGTCATGCGGCCGGGCGTGCGCAGCACCGACGTGATCGTGCGGCCGACCAGTTCGAGATAGCGTGCCGGCGAAATGAGTCCGCAGCGCACGAGCGCCAGGTCGTCGTAGTAGGACGTGATGCCCTCGAACGCCCACAATTGCCGCGTGTAGTTTTCGCGCGACAGGTCATAGGGGACGAAGGCCTCCGGCTTGATGCGCTTGACGTTCCAGGTGTGGAAGTACTCGTGGCTGGCGAGGCCGAGGAACGTCAGGTAGTCGTCGGTGATCGCCTCGGTACCGGGCCGCGGAAGTTGATCGCGACCGCAAATGAGACTGGTGCTCGCGCGATGCTCGAGGCCGCCATAGCCGTCGCCCACCGCCAGCACCTGGAACAGGTAGCGATCGACGGGCGCGGTGCTGCCTGGCGCGCCGCCGAAGAGGTCGATGTGCCACTGGCAGATGCGCGTGAGGTCCTGCGCCATGCGCGGCAGATCGGCCCGCGGCTCGCCGGTCACAGCGATGTCGTGCTGCGCGCCGCCGGCGATGAACGTGGCGGTCGCGAACGTGCCGGTCTCGAAGGGATGGTCGATCAGCTCGTCATAGTCGTCGGCGCTGTAGCGGCCGAATCCATACGGCGCCGCGACCACGGCCGGAAGCGTGGTCGCGACACGCCATGTACCGAACGCCGCGTCTGGCGGCGCGATGTCGACGAAACAACGCGCATGTTCGCGACCTATCGGGCACAGGAAGACCGCGGAACCATTGAAATAGCCGCGCGTGCCGTCGAGATAGGCCGTCCGCACCGAAAGATCGTTCGCATAGACGTGCGCGACAACGGTCAGCGGTCCGAAGCACGGCGCGACGCGCCAAACGTCCTTGGCGTCCTTGGTGATTGCAACTTCACCACTTTCGGCTTCGGCCCGGACAAAAACGAAGTGCCGCGCGAACTCGCGGATCAGGTAACTGCCCGGTATCCACGTCGGCAGCCGGAAGCGCTGGCCCTCCGGATCCGGGTCGACCACCGTGACGCTCACCTCGTACAAATGGGCGTGCGGGTCGAGCGGGACGATGTGGTACTGCGTCGGGGACGGCGGCACGGTTGGCGAGGGCAAGCGCGGACTTGGAAAGTGAGCTGGAAAATGAGCTGGGAAATGAGCTGAAAGATGAGTCGCCAAAGGGCGCTGGTGCCCCGGGCCGGAGTTGAACCGGCGACCTGCCGCTTAGGAGGCGGCCGCTCTATCCACTGAGCTACCGGGACATGACAACTGCAACCGCACGCCGATTTTACCGGAACGCGTGGAAGCGCCTAAACTTCACGCTGGATCACCGGATAACCCCATGTACGCCAAGCTCCTCCAAGGTTTCGCGCCGATCGACTGGATTGCACTCGCCGTCTTTTTCGTCGGATGGATGACCTATGGGTATTACTCGGACCACACTGCCCGAGGGTCACGCGGGTTGCGCGGCGCAACGCATCGGCATCGGCTGAACTGGGGGCGGCAGATGGTCCAACGCGAAAACCGGATCGTCGACTCGTCGCTGGTCGGCAATCTGGTGCAAAGCGTGTCGTTCTACGCGAGCACGACGACCTACATCATCGCCGGCCTGATCGCGGTGGCCGGTGCCATCGACCGGGTCATGGCGTTGAGCGCCGAATTGCCATTCGGCCACGCCGTAGCCCGCGAAGTGGTCGAAGTGAAGGTCATCATGCTCGCCGCGATCTTCATCTTCGCCTACTTCAAATTCACCTGGTCGCTGCGCCAGTTCAACTACCTGTCGATACTGATTGGCGCCGCGCCCCCGCCCGGCTCGCCAGACAGCGAACTCGAGCAGACGGCGCAGAAGTTCGCGCAGCTCAACACGCTGGCCGGCGACGACTTCAATCGGGGCATTCGCGCCTACTATTTTGGCTTTGCCGCCGGCACGTGGTTCGTGTCTCCGTATCATTTCATCACGTTCACCGTGGTCATCCTGGCGGTGCTCTGGCGACGTGAATTCCATTCGGCCGCGTTGCGCGTGCTGTCGGACTGAAGGCGTCGACCAACGTGCTCGCCTGGCTTCGACCGGACGCGCCATTCCCTCCGCTTTCTGCGGCGCTGGCCGAGCCGAACGGATTGCTGGCGGCCGGTGGCGACCTTTCGCCCGAGCGGTTGATCGCCGCCTACCGTCGCGGCATCTTTCCGTGGTTCTCGGCGGGCCAGCCCATCCTCTGGTGGAGCCCGGACCCGCGCATGGTCCTGTATGTCGACGAATTCAGGATGTCGCACTCGCTCGACAAACGAGTGCGCCGGCAGGAATTCACCGTACGTATCGACACGGCGTTCCGCGACGTCATCGACAGTTGCGCAACCGTTCCGCGCGACGGCCAGCGGGGGACCTGGATCACGCCGGAGATGATCGACGCCTACTGCGAGTTGCACCGGCGCGGCATGGCGCACTCGGTGGAAAGCTGGCACGACGGGCAGCTGTGCGGCGGACTCTACGGGATGGCGCTGGGGCGCATGTTCTTTGGCGAGTCCATGTTCGCCCGGAAAACCGATGCATCCAAGGTCGCGCTCGTCCATCTGGTGGACATGTTGCGCCGGCAAGGTGTTCCCTTGATCGATTGCCAGCAGGAGACCGCCCATCTGGGCTCATTTGGCGCGCGACCGATTGCCCGCGCAACGTTTGCCGGTCACTTGAGCGAATTGATACACTCGACCGAACCGGTGGCCGGGTGGCGTGCGGGTGGATTCGAGGCAACTTAGCGAGGCAATTTGGTGTCACGAGTCAGGATCGAGCGGCGATGAGCAAGCTGAACGACCTTCCACTGACCTCGCTGCAGTTCTACGCGACGGCCCCCTATCCCTGCAGCTACCTGCCCGATCGCGCAGCGCGCTCGCAGGTTGCAACCCCCAGCCACCTGATCGACACGCAGGTCTACAGCGAACTGGTCCGCCTGGGCTTTCGTAGAAGCGGCGCGTTCACCTACCGGCCCTATTGCGACCACTGCCGGGCCTGCATTCCAGTCAGGGTCCCAGTTGCCGCGTTCGAGCCTGGTCGCACGCAACGGCGAATATCCCGGAATCACGCGATGTTAACCGCCGTTAGGCGTGATTTAGCCTACGATGCCGACCATTACGCGCTGTACCTGAGCTACCAACGGTACCGTCATCCTGGCGGTGGGATGGACCAGGACAGCCGCGAGCAGTACCAGCACTTCCTCCTCCACAGCAACGTCGCGACCGATTTGTATGAGTTCCGGGACGAAGGCGGCCTGCGCATGGTCAGCCTGGTCGACCGTCTGGTCGACGGCCTGTCGTCGGTCTACACGTTTTTCGACCCGAGCATCGCCGGCATGAGCTACGGCACGTACAACGTGTTGTGGCAGATCGAGCGCTGCCAATCCCTGGGCTTGCCGTATCTCTACCTCGGCTATTTCATCGCCGAGAGCCGCAAGATGGCCTACAAGGCGACGTTTCGGCCGATCGAAGGATTGGTGGGCGGCGTGTGGCAGCGTTTGGAAAGCTGACGCTGGCGCTATCGAGTGACTTGAACCAGCGTTCCCCGACTCTGCCGGTGTTCGCGACGTGACCCCAAAGGGCGAGGCACCGGTGCGTCACGTTGTCCGGAACGAAGTGGAGGAACACTCATCTGGGTTGCCGAAACCCATAATCGTCGAGACCGATGTGCCGGCACTCGATGGCTATGTTCTTGGCGGCACACTTTTCGAGAGCGTCGGCGGCTCTGATCCGGCGTGTGCGGTCGTCATCACCGGTGGTGGCGGCATTCCGGCTACGCGCTACCGGCACTTCGCGACGTTTCTCGCCGCGGCCGGCATTCCTGTTCTGACCTTCGACTACCGTGGCATTGCACGTTCACGGCGGGGAAGCCTGCGCGGATTCCAGGCACGCGCGGAGGATTGGTCGGAGTTGGATTGTGGCGGCGCCGTGGCCTGGATGCGCACCCGGTATCCTCGGGCCGACCTGGCTGGAGTCGCCCACAGCATCGGGGCATTGATGATTGGCGGGGCACCGAATGTGTCCGAATTCTCCCGGTTTGTCTTCATCGCCGCACACACCGGGTACTACGGCGACTACGCGAAAAGGCACCGCCTTCCGATGGCGGTGCTTTGGCACGGCATCATGCCGGTCCTGACCCGCATCTTCGGTTACTTTCCTGCGCGCTTGCTGCGCTTGGGCGAGAACATACCGGCGGGCATGGCGCTGCAATGGGCCGCGCGCAGGACTCCCGAGTTGCGTCCCGAAGCCACTGATCCCGATGGGGTTCGAGGCCGTTCGATGCTTGCCCGTTTCGGCCAAATCCGGATTCCCGCGTTGGCGGTTTCATTCGCCGACGACGCGTTTGCCACGGTCGAAGGCACCCGTCGCTTGCTTGACGTTTATCCCGGCTTGTCGGTGACGCAGCTGGTCCTGGACCCTGCAGCGGTCGGCATGGAAAGCATCGGGCACTTTGGATTTTTCCGGCGGACTGCCGAAGCGATGATCTGGCCGACGGTGGTCGACTACCTTCGCGGCGCCACGTCCGCGCCGCCGACTGGCATGCCGCTGGCATAGCCCTTGCTCTATATCCTGTGCTGTCCGGGGCCGGCCGTGCCGCCCTCCGGGACGAGGGAGGTCGGAACCGGACAGAGCTTCATAATCAACGAGATAGGTCGGGCCGCGTCGAAAACGGCGTTTGCAACTGCCGCCCGACGGCAACTGGGCGCAACGTTGTCACCTGTTCCCATAGCCTGTTCGCGGCAATCGGCCGACCAAAGCGGAATATTTCCGCTAAATTCAGCTTGAGGACCGGCGTAGAATGGAAACTCCGAGAATCCTGGGCCGATTCATATCCCGACAGGCCATGCGGAACCGCTTTACCCGTGATGGAATGCGGGCCCTGATCGCCGCGGCGCCCCGGCCGGAGCTGGAGCAGTCGCTGTTGCGCGTCGCCATTCCCTTCCTGGCGGCCCTCTGGCTGATCGGCGACCTGGTCTTCACGTCGGACCTGGCTGATGGGGAATGGCACGGTCTGTACGTGGCGCTTGGCTTCCTGGCCTTTGCGATCGCGCTGACCGTCCACATCCTCGTCACCGGCGACAAGCATCCCCGGGTCACTGTCGCGCGCCGGTTCCTCGGCATCATTGCCGACAACGCGGTAAATACGTACTTCATGCTGGTCATCGGCGAAGGCGGCTCGGTCGTCGTCGGTGTCTATTTGTTCGTCACGTTCGGCAACGGCTTCCGCTTCGGGCGCCTCTACCTGCATGTATCGCAGGCGTTGTCGTTGCTTGGGTTTGGCGTCGTTTTGTATTTCTCGCCGTTCTGGTCCCACCATCTGTCGGTCGGCGCCGGCTTCCTGCTGGCGATGGTCGTCCTCCCGTTCTATGTCGGCACCCTGGCCACGCGCATCACCGAAGCCAAAAAGAGGGCAGACGAAGCGAACGCGGCAAAGGGGCGCTTCCTGGCCAACGTCAGCCACGAAATGCGGACGCCTTTGAATGGCGTCATTGCCATGACCGACCTGCTGCGCGAAACGCAGCTGGCCGCGTCGCAGCGGGAAATCGTGGAAACGCTGTCGACATCTGCGCAACTCGCCCTGGCGCAGATCGAGGAAATCCTCGATGCAGCAAAAATCGAAGCGGGTCGCGTGCACGTAGAAGCGCGGCCGTTCGACATGGGCAAGCTGTTGACGGGCGCCGTAAAGGTGATCCTGCCGCAGGCGCGGTACAAGGGTTTGGTGGTCAACACGGAGGTCGCGCTGGGAGACACGCCTTGGTTCCTGGGTGATGCCCACCATTTGCGGCAAGTGCTGCTGAACCTGCTGTCAAATGCAGTGAAGTTCACGGAGCAGGGCGTCATTACGTTGCGGGCCAGCGTGGCCAACTCGGTCAACGGAATCTCGATGATCCGCCTGGAAGTCTGCGATACGGGCATCGGCATACCGCAGGCGAAACAGGCAGCGATCTTCGAGGCGTTCACGCAGGCCGACGATTCCGTCACGCGCGTCTATGGCGGCACCGGGCTAGGCACGACGATCGCCCGGCAACTCGTCGCGCTCATGGGCGGCCAATTGGGCGTCAGCAGCGTGGAAGGCAAGGGCAGTACGTTCTGGATCAACCTGCCGCTGCCGGTGTCCGAAGCCGCGGGCATCGACCTGGTCGAAGAGCTCGCGGCAACGCGCAAGGTATTCGCGCCGACTCACGCGCTGAAGGCCGGCCAAGGCGCTACGGTGCACAAGATTCGCGGTGCGCGAGTGCTGGTCGCCGAGGACAATCCGACCAACCAGCGCGTGACGCAGATGATCCTGGAAAGTGGCGGCCACGTCGCCACGCTGGTCAACAATGGCGAGGACGCGCTGGACGCGCTGGAACGCGCCAATTTCGATATCGCACTCTTCGACCTGTCGATGCCGGTGGTCAGTGGACTGGAAGCGCTGAAGCTCTACCGGTTCGCTGCGTCAAAACCCATACCGGTGATCATCCTCTCGGCCAATGTCACGACGGAAGCCATCGGTGAATGCCAGCGGGCCGGCGCTGCGGAATTCGTAGCCAAACCGGTTCGCGCGTCACTGTTGCTCGATGCCATCGAAAGGAATCTGGCGGACGACGCCGAGCAGTTCGTGGTCGCGCCCCCGTCGCGGTCGGAGGAGCGCCCGGCGCTGACCGTCGTCGAAGCACCGCCACTCGATCCGGTGGTGATGGGCGAGCTCGCAAATTTTTCGTCGGATCCGACGTTCGTCGAGCGCCTGATCCGCGGCTTCCGCTCCGATTGCGAACGTCTGGTAGCGCAATTGCTGGACGGCTTGGCACAGCGCCGGTACGAAGCGGTCAAGGATGCCGCGCATGCCATCCGCGGTGGAGCAGGAAGTGTCGGCGCGACGCAGTTGATGCAGTTCGCGACCCGCGTGGACAAGGCCACGCACGATACGATGCGCCTCAAGGCGTCGGCCTGGACCGAAGAACTGGGACAGGTCGCCGAGCGGACTTTCGCCGCGCTCGACGCCCATCTCGAGTTGGAACGACAGAAGCGACAGTCCTCGTCTTAGTGTCCCGACTTCGACGAGGACCGACCGGTGGCTGGCCGGCCGAGTTTGCGCTCTACACGCCTCTGGCAATCCATAAGCTAAGCCCCACCAAAACCTTCAACGATCAGTCGTCGCCACCCACTGCGGCCAGCCGCGCGACGGCCGGCATCGCGCGTGTCGCCGGGGCGTACGAGCCCGCGGTTTCCAGCGAATTTCTCTGCTGCGCGCGCACCAGGCGATCCATCATCTTGAGGTCGCGCTCTTCCAGCTTGATTGCCGCATCAACCCACATCGCGGTAACCCGGTCGAGTTCCTCGCGCGTCACCGCTTCGAATTCGCGACGCACCTGCTCAAACGCGCGCCGTCCGTTGCCACCGCGCGAGTGCCGGCGAATGTAGCTGTAGACCGCGGCTTCGCCGGTGCCATCCGGCGTGATCACATCGACGACGCCCATGTCATAGAGTTCACGCGCGGTGTAGGTGTTGCCGCTCGTGATGAGTTCTTCCGTTACCCGGCGGCCGACCTTGCGTTGCAGGAAGCTGTAGGCGCCCATGCCGGGAAACAGGTTGAACAGGACTTCCGGAAAGCCCATGCGCGACGATTCCTCGGCGATCAGCACGCTGCTGGCGAGCGCTGCCTCGAATCCTCCGCCAAGTGCGCTGCCCTGCACCAGTGAAATGGTCGTCACCGGCAGGTCGAAGTTGCGGTTCCATGGATACAGGTCGTCAACGCACAGCCGTGCATAGTGTTCGAGTTGCGTACGATCGCGATGGACGATGGCGCTGCGGAACAACGCAAGGTCGCCGCCCAGGTTGAATACGCCTGGAGTCTTCGACGCCAGCACGGCGTAATTCACGGAATGGGCGTGCCCATTCTGGAACATCGTCGCTTGTGAATTGATGATGCCGTCAATGAACGTTCGCAGTTCAAGCAGCAACTGCGGATTGAAGCATGGCCGCGGCTGCGGATTCATTGTTGCCCAATAAACGCCGAACTCGGCGTCGAACCGGGGCTCGATCTGGTCGAACTGCGTGGGCTGGAGATACCGTACGTCAGCGACTGCATTCATGATCCACTCCTTCGGGACAAGGTGGGAAAAGCAAGGTCAATGGAAAAAACAACGCCTGAAAACCAACCGAAATGCGGTCGCGGCGGCGCACCAATTGTCGAAAACGCGGGGTGCCATCCCACGTCCCGACAGATCGCCGTTCAACGACCGAACTACGGCATGGTCCAAATATCTCGCTTTCGGCGTTCTCTGTCCACCACAATTTGGCCTAGTGGGGCCGTTTTGATGGCGATGAAAATAGGGTCGTTACGTCAAGAAGGAGCGGCAGGTCGATGAAAACGGGCACTAAGTCTAATGATTTGATATCCTGCCGAGGAGTTTGAAAATATCAGTGTGGTGTACAAGTAGATGAACCCGAACCACTATAGCCGGTATACGGAGCCAAAAAATTCGGCAAATCTTGGGGTTAGTGCACTTTGCAGCCAACCCGCTTGGGGAAGCGCTCGCAACAGCTTGGGAACTCCCGAAATTCGTCGAACGGTCCCTTGTACGTCCTTGATACGCGACTACGAAGGGGGAGGAAATCGGTCGCCGCGACATGTTGTTGCGGCGACAATGACAATGTCATCGACCGGAGCGCCGCAAAGAAGTGCTTTCGACATGTCGGCCAATTACCTTTCGAGTCGTGAATACGGTAGCCTTCACCAACTTTCCGGCCGGCGCCACCGCGGCCAATGAATAGAAAATCCGCCGCATGACGTTCCTGCACGAGTTGGTTTCGGAAAAGCGCAAACTCCTCCGCGAACTCTTCCTCATCCGCGCCGGCGACCTGCGCGAAGAGCGCCTGTTGCGTCAGGGCCGCGGCTGGATTCACATACCCGGCCAGGGACACGAACCGCTTGCGGCGCTTGCGGCGTCGCTCCTTCCTGACGACCTGCTGTTCCTCTACTACCGCGACCGGGCGCTGATGCAGGCGCGTGGCGTGACGCCGCTCGAGATGGCGCGCGAGCATCTGGCCACCGCCCATTCGTCTTCCGGCGGCCGGCAGATGCCGGTGCACGGCTCGTATCGCCGGCTTGGAATTTATCCTCCTGCAACTCCCACCGCGTCGCAATGCCTGCCGGCCGTCGGCGCAGCGTGGGGAATCAAGTTGCGAGGCGAGTCGCGCGTGGTTTTGTGTACGATCGGCGACGCGTCCACGCGGCAGGGGGAATTCTTCGAAGCGGTTGCGCAAGCGGTGCAGGATCAGTTGCCGATCGTATTCGTGGTCGAGGACAACGGCTTCGGCATCAGCACACCGACGAAAGACCAGTTGCCGTTCCGCCTTGGCATCTTCGGCGCAGAACTATTCCGCCATGTCGATGGCCGCACCATAGACGCGGTCGCGGAGGCGGGTAGCGAGGCCATCGCTGCGGCGCGGCGAGGCGAGGGTCCGACGGTGCTGTGGGTCGAGCTCGACCGCCTCACGTCGCACACCAACAGCGACGACCATCGCATCTATCGATCGGCCGCGGAGATTGCGCAGATGAAGGCGCGCGATCCGGTGACGCGCTACGCGGCATTGCTGGTCGAAAGCGGCGCGCTCGATGCAGCGCAAGTGCGCGCGCTGGAGGATGAGGCGACCCTGGAAGCCGAGGCCGCGTATGCCGCCGCCGAAGTTGAACCGGCACCGGCCGCGCATTCGGCCAATACGAAATTGTTCGGCGCCTCCGATCCCAAGGGCTCCGTGCTGCCGTTTGTGCTGGAGGAGTCCGCCAACACGATGGCCGGCGCACTCAATGCCACGCTGCATGAAGCGCTCGCGCGCATTCCGAACACGGTGCTGATTGGCGAAGACGTCGAGGATCCAAAAGGCGGCGTGTTCGGCTTCACCAAGGGACTGTCGACGCGCTATCCGGGACGCGTCGTCAATTCGCCGCTGGCCGAGGCAACCATCGCCGGCATGGGCGTGGGTCTCGCTGCCACCGGCTTCAAGCCGATCCTGGAGATGCAATTCATCGATTTCATCGCGCCGGCATTCAACCAGTTGCTGAATCAGGCGGCGACGCTGCGTTGGCGCTCGAACGGCGACTGGACGTGTCCAGCCGTGTTCTATGCCCCCTATGGTGCCTACCTGCCGGCAGGCAGCACCTGGCACAGCCAGTCCAACGAAGGTTTCTGGACGCACATCCCGGGACTGCGCGTTGCCGTGCCGAGCACGCCCGCCGACCTCGCGGGTCTGTTGTGGACCGCATTGCAGGAGTCGGACCCGACGTTGCTGCTCATTCCCAAGCACATCATGCGGGTCAGGCACGAGGCGCTGCCGCCACAGGCGCGGGGCTTCGGAACCGCGCGCACCGTGCAGTCGGGTACCGACATCACGGTGGTCACGTGGGGCAATTGCCTCGAGGTCGTGCAGCGCGCCGCGGCCCACCACGCCGATCGCTGGTCCATCGAGATCATCGACCTCGTGAGCCTGGTGCCCTGCGACTGGGCGGCCATCGACGCGTCGGTGGAAAAGACGGGCCGGCTGGTCGTGGTCACCGAAGATGCGCGCACCGGCAGCTTCGGCCAGGCGATCATCACCGAAGCGGTCGGTTCGCAAGCGGGCTTCAATCGTTTCCTGTCGCCGCCCCTGTTGGTGGCGCGCGAGGACGGCCACATTCCATTCAATCCGGTCCTTGAATACGCGGTGCTGCCGGATGCCGCCCGCGTGCATTCCGCGTTCGCGGAGGTCATGCAATGAGCGCCGCCGGGCCGTCCCAAGGCGCGAATCGCGCCCCCTTGGGGGCAGTGAACGAAGTGAGCGTGGGGGTCCAATGAGCGCCGCCGGGCCGTCCCAAGGCGCGAATCGCGCCCCCTTGGGGGCAGTGAACGAAGTGAGCGTGGGGGTCCAATGAGCGCCGCCGGGCCGCACCATGGCGCACGCGAGATCAAGGTGCCGCAATTGGGCGAGGGTCTGCGCGAAGCGCGCATCGTCGAACTGCTGTGCGTGCCGGGAACGCCACTGCGCCGCGGCGACCGGCTCTATGTCATCGAGACGGACAAGACCACGGTCGAACTCGAGGCGCCATTCGACGGCACGCTGCTCGAGTGGCATGTCGCTGCGGGCGATGTCGTGGCCATCGATGCCACGGTCGCGCTGGTCGCGACGGCGAGCACGAAGGCCGTCGCAATGGCGTCCGATGCGGCGCGCATCATCCCGCCGCGCACCCGCGCGCATGCACAGGAGCGCGGACTGGACGAGCATGCGCTGGCTGCCATTCCGTCCGTGACCAACAAGCTGCTGCCGGAAGACATCGACAAATACCTGGCCGAACGCGCGGCCAATTCACCGGACGTCGAGGGCATGCGTGAGCGGAAGATAACCGGTGGCCACCGCGCGGTGATTTTCAGGCTGCGCCGCAGCGCGACGCTGGTCATTCCGGGCACGCTCGCGATCGACGTGCCGTGGTCCGGGCTCGAATCGGCGGCCACCGAAGTCGGTGATGCGCGGCCCACGCCATTCCAGCTGTTCGCGCATGCGGTGGCGCACGTGGCGAAAGCGCACGCGAAGTTCCGCTCGGTGATGGTGGGGGACGACCGCATTCGCGAATACGACCACGTCAACATGGGCATCGCACTGGCCCGTCCCAACGACGAGCTGATCATTGCCGTCGTGCGCAAGGCCGAGAGCATGAACCTGCCGGAGTTCATCCGCGCCTGCGCGCGCGGCATGCGGGCCGCGATCCGTGAGGGTGCCGAGGCCGCGGCGGACACGCAGATCCTGCTCACGCATCTGGGCGAATTCGGGATCGTCGATTCCGTTCCAACGCTGGTGGCGCCGGCCAGCTCGATTTTCTTCCTGGGTGCGCCGCAGGCCGCGACGGGTCACGTGCGCATCGCGGTGACGTTCGACCATCGACTCATCAACGGCGCGGCCGCTGCGCGCTTCCTGGAAGACCTGGCGGCGACGTTGCTTCGCCGCTGATGGCGCCGCGCCGTAGCCGCTACCCTCAGGGCGACAACTACGCCGTGGCTGCGGCTTCCGTGCGCTTGGCCGCTTCGTCGGCCATGTCGCGAATCACGGCGGTGAGGTCGGACTCGACCGCCATTTCTCCGTTGACGCTGGCCCGGCCGTGGATCTTGGCCACGCCGCGCGCCGCGCGCTTCATCGTGCATTCGAGCAGCAGCTGGTCGCCCGGGACCACATCGCGGCCGAAGTGGCACTTGTCGAAACCGGCGAAGAAAAAGATGGTCGTGCCGATCTTGCTCATCATCCCCGAGTAGTGGCACAACACGCCGGCTGCCTGGGCCAGCGACTCCAGTATCAGCATTTGCGGCATCACGCGCCCCGCAGCCGGCAGGCCGGAAAAGAACTCTTCGTTATGGCTGACGTTCTTGATCACGCGTGCCCATTGGTGGGGCTCGCACGCTTCCATCCGGTCGATCAGCAGGAACGGATACCGATGCGGAATGTGCTTCAGTATCTCGGTGATGTCGGACGGGGGGATGAGCGTGGATGGGGTCAAGGCTGCCTCGCGCGCGGCGTCGTTCGGTGGAGCGGGCGCCCATCGTACGTGGCAGCGTGCTCACCTGCAACCGGCGACGCTATAATCGCGCCTTTCCCCTGCCACCTCACTTTCGGCCCTCCCCATGAAGATCCTGGTCGCCATCAAGCGCGTCGTCGATTACAACGTGAAGGTGCGCGTCAGGCCGGACGGTTCGGGCGTGGATACCGCGAACGTCAAGATGTCGATGAATCCCTTCGATGAAATCGCGGTGGAGGAAGCGGTGCGCCTCAAAGAGAAGGGCATTGCGACCGAAATCGTGGCGGTGACCTGCGGCGTGACCGCGTGCCAGGAGACGCTGCGCACGGCGCTGGCGCTCGGCGCCGACCGCGCGATCCTGGTCGAGACCGACGTCGAATTGCAGCCACTGGCCGTGGCCAAACTGCTGGCGGCCATTGCCGCCAAGGAGCAACCGCAGGTCGTGATCCTGGGCAAGCAGGCCATCGACGACGACGCCAACCAGACCGGACAGATGCTCGCTGCATTGCTCGACTGGCCGCAGGCGGCGTTCGCGTCGAAGGTCGACATCGCCGATGGCGGCGCGACGGTCAAGCGTGAGGTCGACGGCGGCTTGGAGACGCTGCAGATGAAGTTGCCGATGATCGTGACCACCGATCTGCGCCTGAACGAACCGCGCTACGCGACGCTGCCGAACATCATGAAGGCCAAGAAAAAGCCGATGGAAACCACCAATCCGGCCACGCTCGGTGTGGATGTGACGCCGCGCCTGACGACGCTGAAGGTGGTGGAGCCGCCCAGGCGCAAGGGCGGAGGCAAGGTGGCGGACGTGCAGGAACTGGTCGCCAAGTTGCGCAACGAAGCCAAAGTCATTTCCTGAAGACCTGCCATGCCCATTCTCGTCATCGCCGAACACGACCACACGTCGCTCAAGTCCGCGACGCTGCACACCATCACGGCCGCGTTGCAACTTGGCAACGAAGTACACGTCCTCATCGCCGGACACAATGCCGGTGCGGCCGCGCAGGCGGCGGCAAGCGTCGCGGGCGTGACGAAGGTGCTGCACGCCGATGCGCCGTACCTGGCCATGCCTACGGCGGAGAACATTGCCGCCACTGCGCTGACCGTGCTTCCCGGCAACTACACACACGTCCTGGCGCCGGCGACCGGATTCGGCAAGAACGCGCTGCCGCGGGTCGCGGCAAAGCTTGATGTGGCGCAGATTTCCGAGATCACCTCCATCCTGTCGCCGGATACGTTCGTGCGGCCTATCTATGCAGGCAACGCATTCGCCACCGTGCAGTCGAAGGACCCGGTCAAGGTCATCTCGGCGCGCGCGACGGCGTTCGACGCCGCCGCAACCACCGGGGGCAGCGGCACCGTGGAGACCATCGCCGCGGCGGCCGACTCGGGCCACGCCAAGGTGATCGGACAGGAGTTGACCAAGTCGGAGCGCCCTGAATTGACCAGTGCGCGCATCGTGATTTCGGGCGGCCGCGGATTGGGCAGCGGCGAGAATTTCAAGATGCTCGAAGCGCTCGCGGACAAGCTCAATGCGGCACTCGGCGCGTCGCGCGCGGCGGTCGATGCAGGCTATGTTCCCAATGACTACCAAGTCGGGCAGACCGGCAAGATCGTGGCGCCCGACCTGTACATCGCCATCGGCATTTCCGGCGCCATCCAGCATCTGGCCGGCATGAAGGACAGCAAGGTCATTGTCGCGATCAACAAGGATGCCGAAGCGCCGATCTTCCAGATCGCCGACTACGGACTCGTCGGCGACCTGTTCCAGATCGTTCCGGAGCTCACCGCGGCGCTGGGCTGATTAGAGCAATTCATCCAGTCCGGCGGCGGTAAGCTGTTCGACACTTCCATGGTCAAAGGTCGGTACTTCGCATGAGCACCTATCACGCCCCCATTGCTGAATTGCAGTTTGTCCTGAACGAGCTCGTGGGGCTGGCGCAAGTCGCCAAACTTCCCGGATTCGAGGAAGCCGCGCCGGACACCGTCACGGCGATTCTCGACGAAGCCGCAAAGTTCGCGACGAACGTGCTGGACCCGCTCAACGCGTCCGGCGATCGCGAAGGTTCGAAGCGCCTCGACGACGGCACCGTGCGCACGCCCGCCGGTTTCAAGGAAGCCTACAAGCAATTCTGCGACAACGGCTGGAACGGGCTCACCAAGGATCCCGAATACGGCGGGCAGGGCTTGCCGCAGCTGGTGCAGACCGCAGTCGAGGAAATGTGGCACGCGTCCAACCTGGCGTTCGACCTGTGTCCGCTGTTGACGCAAGGTGCCGTCGAGGCCATTCACCTCAAGGGCTCCGATGCGCTGAAGAACAAATACCTGCCGCACATGGTCGCCGGCACGTGGACCGGCACGATGAACCTGACCGAGCCGCAGGCCGGTTCTGACTTGGCGGCCGTGCGCACGCGTGCCGTTCCGCAAGGCGACGGCACCTACAAAGTCTTCGGCCAGAAGATCTTCATCACCTTCGGCGAGCACGACTACACCGAAAACATCATCCACCTGGTGCTCGCGCGTACGCCCGATGCGCCGGAAGGTGTGAAGGGCATCTCGCTGTTCGTCGTGCCCAAGGTGCTGGTGAACGACGACGGCTCGCTCGGCGCCCGCAATGACGTCCAGTGCGTGTCGCTCGAGCACAAGCTCGGCATTCACGCGAGCCCGACGGCCGTGCTGGTCTACGGCGAACAGGGTGGTGCCATTGGCTACCTGGTCGGTGAGGAGAACCGCGGCCTCGAGTACATGTTCATCATGATGAATCTGGCACGCTTCTCCGTGGGCATGGAAGGCGTGGGCCTGTCCGATCGCGCGTACCAGCGCGCAGTCGCGTTTGCCAAGGACCGCGTGCAGGGCAGGGCGGTGGGGCTGGACCGCGCCGCGAAGACCGGACCGATCATCGACCATCCGGATATCCGACGCATGCTGATGACGATGCGCGGCTACACGGAGTCGATCCGCGCCGTCGCCTATGTCACTGCGGCAGCACTCGACAATGGCCATGCGCATCCCGATCCCGAGGCACGCAAGAGGCATCAGGCGTTCGCCGAATTCATGATCCCGATCGTCAAGGGCTGGTCGACCGAAGTCGCGCAGGAAGTCACATCGCTGGGTGTGCAGGTACACGGCGGCATGGGCTTCATCGAGGAGACCGGCGCCGCGCAGCACTACCGCGATGCGCGCATCATCACCATCTACGAAGGCACGACCGGTATCCAGGCCAATGATCTGATCGGGCGCAAGACGGCGCGCGATGGTGGAGCAGTGGCTACCGCCGTGGCCGCGGAGATCGACCGCGTCGCTGCCAAGCTCGCGTCGCACACCGATCCATCCTTGAATGCCATCGGACTGCAATTGGCGTCGAGCACCTCGGACCTGCAAGCGGCCATTGCCTGGCTGGTGCCGGCGTTTGGCCAGCATTCCCGCGCCGCGCACGCGGGCGCCGTGCCCTACCTCAAGTTGTGGGGCCTCGTCGCCGGCGGATGGCAAATGGCGCGCGCTGCGTTGATTGCCCACCAGCAACTCGCCGACGGCGTGGGCAACGCCGACTTCCTGCGCGCCAAGATCGCCACGGCGCGCTTCTATGCCGACTGCCTGCTGCCTCAGGCCTCGGGCTACGCGCATGCGGTGACGCATGGCGGTGACAGCGTCCTCGCATTGCCGGTGGAAGCGTACTGATCGCGCTTGAGCTGCCCGCCCTGCGGGCTGTAGGCGCCGTCCCACAGGGTGTCGGTGCGCCGGCGGACATACCCCGCAGTTCGCTTGCGCCACACTTGCAGCCCGCAAGCCCGGATCGTCCAGCATAGGCCCACACCAATGCGTCACATCATTTCGCTCGACAAGTCGAAGTTTTTTGCCGCACTGGCCTTGGCTGCGCTTTCCATGCTGGATGCGCGCGCCGAAACCGTCCCGCCGCTGGGTCTGGGTCCCTACACCGTCGGCTGCAGCAACCTCGCCCAGGATTTCACCCGCGTGCCTGGCGGTGACTCCGCCCAGGACTACTGGGAAGGCAATCCCGCCGGCAATACGGCGCGCTACATCACCGATCTGCTTTCCGACCCGTCCAACACGCTGACCGTCAATCTGGTTGTCCCGAACGACGGCGGGCTTTACGGGCCGTATACGAACCAGACATTTCCGCATGTCGTCCTGGTGTGTTATCCGACCAGTGCCGCCAACACGCGCCCGGATTATCCGCTGCCCACAGGCGAATTCGTGCCGCGCATGCAGCGTGGCGGCGAGGCGCCCCTCTTCGCGGATGCGGACACGCGCTATCCGGTGCTGCTCTTTTCGCACGGTCTCACCGGCAGCCCGATTTCAGGTGACTACATCAACGCCGTGAGGGTCTTCGCGAGCTGGGGTTATGTCGTCGTGGCACCGTTCCATGGTGACTTTCGCTTTGCCAACATCAAGCTCGACAGCTTCAGCGACTATTTCTACGCGCTGGTCAACATCAAGTCGTTTGTCGCAATGCAGGCGGTGCGGCCGCTGGCGCTGTCACTGGCACTCGACGGCATCCTCGGCAACACGGCGTTCGCGAATCAGTTTGCGGCGCACATCGATCCCGCCAGGGTGGGCGGCTTCGGCGCGAGCCTGGGCGGCGAGTCCCTGCTGCTGATGGCCGGCGCGCAACTGACGACGACGGTGGGACAGGCGTACAAGCAGGTCACGTTCGATCCGCGGCTCAAGGCGGCCGTCGGCTACGTGCCGTATTTCGGACAGGACGCGTTCCCGGCCTTCGGGCGCGACCAGAATGGACTGCAGGGCATGGCATTGCCGTTCCTGGCGATCAGCGGCACTGCCGACACGACCGCGCCGATCGCTGCAACGGAAAAGGGTTTCACATTCCTGCACGGGACGCGCCAGCTGGTGGCGCTGAGTGGCGTCGAGCACGGCTTTGACCCGGCGTTCTCGGACGAGATCTTTTCGTGGTCGCTGTATTTCCTTGCGGGTCAATTTTCCGGCGACCCGGTGGCGCGTGCGACCAGCACGCGCATGACGGAGATTGCCGGAGGCGGCGAGGACGTGCTGAAGACGGACTACATCGCGCCTTCCGCGGAGTTGGCTGGCGAGCGCACAGTCGTCGAATTCCGCAACGATTCGCTCAATCACTATTTCATCACCGCCGAACCGGCAGAGTCGGCACTTCTGGATGCCGGCGTCGTCATCCCGGGTTGGCTGCGTACCGGTTTCGCATTCAAGGCGTGGCAGCGCGACGATCCGCGCGGACTGCCTGCCTGCCGCTTCTTCGGCACGCCCGGCATCGGACCCAATTCGCACTTCTACACCGTCAGCCCGTTCGAATGCGGGCTGACCAAGGCCAATCCTTACTGGTACTACGAGGGCATCGCGTTCAATGCGGATGCGCCGGTCGGCGAAATTTGTGCGCCGAATCGTGTCCCGGTCACGCGTCTGTACAACAACGGGATGGGCGGGCAGGCCAGCCACCGTTTCGTGACCAGTCACAGCGAAATTCGCGAGATGGTGCAGCGTGGCTGGATGGTCGAGGGCGTCGTATTCTGCGGCGTTCCCTGAACCGAGGTTAGCTCGCTACGTGTCGCGGAGGACGGCGGCGACGAGGTCGTCAAACAGCGCGGCATTGGACCCGATGACCGCGCCACCCGAAAGCAAGCCGTCCGGGCCGGGGTAGGGCAGCACGCGGCCTCCCGCTTCCTCGATCAACAGCAGCCCGGCAACAGCGTCCCACGCGTGCATGTGCGGCTCGAGGAATGCTTCGTAGCGGCCCGCCGCCACCTGCGCCAGCATCAGCGCGCCGGCACCCATGTCCTTGATCGCGGCGCCGGCGTGCGTCAATCGCCGCTTGAGCTTGAAATAGGTTTCGATGTCGTGGCGATGTACATAGCCCATGCCGATCAGCGCCTGGTCGATCGTCGCGCAGGTTGAAACGCGCATCGGGGTGTCGTTGCAGAACGCGCCGGCGCCCCTTTCGCCGAGAAACAATTCGTCCGGCGCCGGATCGTAGATCGCGCCGATACGGCGTTCCCCGTGCTCGAGCCAGGCAATGGACACGCACCAGAAGTGCACGCCGTGGACAAAGTTGAGCGTGCCGTCGATGGGGTCGACGACCCAGGCGCGTTCGCCCAGGTTACCGCCGGACTCTTCGCCCAGCATCGTGTCGCCGGGCCAGGCGCGCGCGATTTCCGAGCGAATGAACTTCTCCACTTCGCGGTCGGCCGCGCTGACGAAGTCCTGCTGCGACTTGGACTCGACCACGAAGGCGAGTTCGCGATTGAAGTAGCGATTGGCAAGCGCGCCGGCATCGCGCGCGAGCTTGCCGGCGAATCGGGCGCGCTCGGACAGGGCTCCCGTCATGGCGGAATGGCCGACGGTGGAATCACCACGACGCCGTGGTGCGCGAGGTTCACGCCGACACCGGTGCCCACCGGCAGCGGCGCGTCGACGGCGATGGCGATGACGAACAGTTCGCCGACGGCTGAGTCAAGCGTGTATTCGAGCAGGCCACCGAGGTAGGCGGCCTTGCGTATGGTGGCCTTGAGCGGCGCGCCGTCCTGCGCCGTAAAGGTGATTGCCTCGGGGCGGATGGACAGGTCGACGTCGCCATCGGGAAGATTGCGGTGCGGGAGCGATAGCGTCATGCCGCCCACAATTATGTCGCCAATGATGGCGTCGCGCCGCTTCAAGGTTCCCCGAACGCGATTGGCGTCGCCCATGAACCCGGCGACGAACGGGTCGCGCGGCTGTTCGTACAGGTCGCGCGGCGCGCCTTCCTGCGCGATGCCACCCTTGTTCATCACGATGATGCGGTCGGACACGGCCATGGCCTCGGCCTGGTCGTGCGTGACGTAGACCACCGTCAACGCGAGTCGCTGTTGCAGGTCACGAATCTCCTCGCGCATCTGGCGGCGCAGTCGTGCGTCGAGATTGGACAAGGGTTCATCGAACAGCAATACCGCCGGTTCGAGCACCAGTGCGCGCGCAACGGCGACGCGCTGCTGCTGGCCACCCGAGAGTTCGGAGGGCAGGCGCTGGTCGAGGCCCGTGAGGCCAACCGTGGCGAGCGCCCCCCGCGCGCGCTCGTCGGCGGCGGGTTTGGCCACGCCGGAAACGACGAGGCCATAGCGCACATTCTCCAGCACCGTCATGTGGGGAAACAGCGCATAACTCTGGAACACCATCGACACATCGCGCTCGGACGCCGCCACGTGCGAAACGTCGCCGCCGCCGATCAGGATGGTGCCTGCGGACGGCAACTCGAGGCCGGCAATCAGGCGCAGCGTGGTCGTCTTGCCGCAGCCAGAAGGCCCCAGCAGCGTTACCAGCGTGCCGGCTGCGATGGTGAAGTTCAGGTCGCGGACGGCCGCGACGTCGCCGTACATCTTGCTGACGTTGCGGAATTCGATGGTGGCGGCGGTCATGGTGTGGTCTTCGTGGTCACGCAGCGGAGACTGCGATCTGGCCGACATCCGCGGTTGTCGCGCCGCGGCGACCCAGCCGGCGCGTGCCGACCGCCCACTGGATCGCCCAGATCACGACCAGCATGAGGACGATCAGGACGGAACTGTACGCGATGGCGACCCCATAGTCGCCGTTGACGACGCGATTGATGATGTAAGTGGTCGCCCATTCGTATTGCGCGGAAACCAGGAAGATGACGGCCGACACCGTCGTCATCGCGCGGACGAAGCTGTACACCAGCGCAGCGATCACGGCGGGCTTGAGCAATGGCAGCAGGATGCGTCGCAATGTCACCGCGCTGCGTGCGCCGAGCGTGGTCGATGCCTCGTCCAGGCTGGGGTCGATCTGCGCCATCGATGCCATCCCGGCGCGCACGCCGACCGGCATGTTGCGAAAGATGTTGCAGACGACGAGGATGATCGCGGTGCCGGTGATCTCGATCGGCGGTACGTTGAACGCGAGGATGTACGACACGCCGATCACGGTACCGGGAATCGCGAAGGAAAGCATGGTCCCGAATTCGAACAGGCCCTGTCCCGCGAACTTCTGCCGCGTCAGCAGCCACGCCGTGAGGATGCCGATGATCGCGGTGAGGGGGGCGGCAATCGCCGACAACTTGACGGTGGTCCAGAATGAATTCCACGCCGCGCCGGCCCACAGGATGCCGTGCGGCCCCCATTCGATGCCGAAGGCCTTGACGTAGTGCTTGAAGGTGAATGAGTAGTCGCGTCCCCAGGTCTCGACGAAGCCGCCGGCCAAGGCCATGCCGTAGATGACGATGGTGAGGAACACCCACGGCAGCACCAGGCCGTAGCAAAGGCGTCGCGCGCCGTCCGGCAACGGTGTCGGCAGCCCGGAATCTCCCTTGCCGGACAGCGACGTGTAGACCTTGCTGCCCAGTACATGGCGTTGCAGGAAGAAGGCGCCCAGCGCGAATACGAGCAACACGATACCCAGCGTGGCCGCGCGGCCCTGGTCCAGTTGCGCGCCGACGACGGAGAAGAAGATTTCCGTGGACAGCACACCGAAATTACCGCCGAGCAGGATCGGATTGCCGAAGTCGGCGATGGACTCGATGAACGAAATCAGGAACGCATTGGCCAGGCCGGGACGCATCAGTGGCAGCGAGATGTCGACGAACGTGCGCCAGCGCCCGGCGCGCAACGTTTGCGCGGCTTCCTCCAACGCGGGCGAGACGCCCTCGACGACGCCGATCAGCACCAGGAACGCGATCGGCGTGAACGCGAAGATCTGCGCGACGAGCACACCCTGAAGTCCGTACAACCAGCGGGTGGGGGTGATGCCGAACGTCCATTCCAGCAACTGGTTGACCAGGCCCGAACGCCCGAACAGCAGGATGAGCCCCAGGCCGATCACAAACGGAGGCGTGATGATGGGCAGCACCGACAGAACGCGCAGGAATTTCTTGTAGCGGAATCCGGTGCGCGTCACGACCAGTGCGAACGCCAGGCCCAGTGCGGTGCACCCGACGGCGCATGCGGTGGCCAGCAGCAGCGTGTTCCACGCGACACCACAGCGCGTCGACCCGGTGATGCAGGAGACGCCCCAGATCTTCTCGGTGAAGAGCCGCGCCATCAAGGCGGAGGGCGAGAATGCGCCGTCGTTGTCCTGCACGGCCTGGATGAGGATCGTCAGCACGGGAAAGAAGGTGAACACCGCGACGGTCGCGCCGACGGCAATCACCGCGCCCGCGACGAAGGCATCGCCCTTGAAGTAGCCGCGGCCCGCCAGGCCCAGCGAGGCGATCATCGCGAATGCCGTGGCGACGAGGCACGCGCCCAGGCCCATCCCGTACTGCTTTCCGTTCAGCGGGCCCAACCACTGCGCAAGCCAATCGGCACTCCAGCCGGCGGGAACGATCGCGAAGCCCTGCAGCAGCAGGTAGATGAAGCCGCCCGCGCCGACGGCGAGCATGCCGTTCGCGCGAACGCGGCGACCGATTCCCGGCGCGAGCAGCATGCCACCGGCAACGAGCAGCAGTCCCAGCGGCAGCAGCCACGTCCGACCGTGTCGCCATCCCTGCAGCAACGCGGGGGCGTTGTCGTTGCCGGCCCAATCGCGGAGCCACGAAATACCGAGCACGGAGTCCTGCAGCGCGTACCACGGGACGATGAGGAAACCGGCTGCGCCGACGGCAAGCCAGGCGAGCAGGGCGCGACGTTCCGAAGTCATCGGCACTACTTGACCGCCGAATTGATTTCCTTCTCCCAGCGCTCGAGCAATCGCTTGCGCGTATCGCTCGCGCCGAATCTTGAGAAATCGTAGTCGATGAGCTTGATATCCGTCAGTTTGGGCACCATCGGCGGCAACACGACATTGCGATTGGTGGGGATGGCGAATTCCTTCAACTCCAACCCGATCTTCTGCGCCTCGGCGGTCAGCGACCAGTCGAAGAACTTCTTCGCGGCATCCATGTTGCGCGCGCCCTTGATGACCGCCACGCCGCCGACTTCGTAGCCGACGCCTTCGCAGGGCAGCACGGGCGCCACCGGAAAGCCGCGCACGATTTCGTTGATCACGCCGTGCAATACGGTGCTGCCCATGAATACCTCGCCGCGCGTGATGGCCGTCATCGGGCCGATTCCCGACCGCGCATAGCTAGTGACGTTCGGATTGATCTCGGCCAGCAGCTTGAACGCGCCGTCTTCGCCGAAAATCTGCACGAGCGAAGCCAGCATCAGGTAGGCGGTACCCGACGTCGTTGGGTTGCCCAGCATGATTTCGCCCTTGTAGACCGGATTGGCCAGGTCTTTCCAGCACTTCGGCGCCGGCAGCTTTCTCTTGTCGCCGATTTCCGTGTTGTAGCCCAGCGCCAGGATGCCGCCATAGACGCCGGCGACGCGATTCGCGGATGCCTTGCTGATCTGCCGCGCCCAATCGTAGAGCTCGACCAGGTGGGCCGAACGATGCTCTTCCAGCAATCCGTCGTCGGCGGCCTGCAAATAGGAGTCGGCGGGACCGGCCCACCAGACATCGCCCCGGGGATTGGCGCGCTCGGCCTTGATCTGCGCGAACATCTCGCCGGTCGCCTTCTGGATGACCGAGACCCGCGTGCCGGTCGCCCTTTCGAAACCGTTCGCCATGCCCTGGCACCAGGCGGTATTGGGCGAGCTGCAATACATGTTGAGCTGCGCGTTGGCCAGCGCTGGCACCAGCGCCAGCGCGAGGATAAGCAGCAGTCGAGTCGGTGGTCGAAGCTTCATCACTTGACCTGCGAGCCGACTTCCCTGTCCCAGCGCTCGAGCAGCCGCTTGCGTTCGGCCGACGCGCCGTATTTCGCAAAGTCGTAGTTGATGAGCTTGATGTCGACCGTCTTCGGCGACAGCGGCGAGACGGGTGTGCCCACGTTCGACGGCAGCTGGAATTGCTTGGACTGCGCGGCAAGCGCCTGGGCCTTGGGTGTCAACGCCCAGTCATAGAATTTCTTCGCATTGTCGAGGTTGCGCGCGCCCTTGACGATCGACATCGAGCCGATCTCGTAGCCCGTGCCTTCGCAGGGCGCAGCGCTGCGCACCGGGAAGCCCGCCTGCGCTTCGGTGACGACATCGTGGATGAACGACACGCTGACCAGCGTCTCACCGCGCGCCACCGCCTTGATCGGACCTACGCCGGAGCGCGGATAATTATTGATGTTCCTGTGCAATGCCTTCAGGAACTTGAACGCCTCTTCTTCGCCAAACACCTGCACGATCGTGGCAATGGCCGTATACGCTGTGCCGGAGGCATTGGGATTGGCCATCTGCACTTCACCGGCGAAGTCCGGCTTGATAAGGTCGCGCCAGCACGCCGGCGCGGCGAGTTTTCGCTTGGCGATCAGCTCCGTGTTGTAGCCGATGCCCAACACCCCGAGGTACAGGCCGACCGTGCGGTACTTCGCTTGCTCGGCCTGCTTCTGCGCCCACGGTTGCAATTGCGCCAGCATGGGCGACTTGTATTCCTCGGTGAGTCCCTGTTCGGCGGCCTGCAGGTGCGGGTCGCCGGTGCCGCCGAACCAGAGGTCGAGCTTCGGGTTGGCCTTCTCGGCGGCGATTTGCGCGAACGATTCGCCCGACCCTTTCAGCGTCAGGCCGACCTTGATGCCGGTTTCCCTTTCGAATTCCGTCGCGGCCAGGCTGCACCACTCCGCCTGGACCGGGCAGATGACGTTCAATTGCTGCGCCATCGCGGGCAGCGCGAGTCCCATGAACGGGGTCAGTGCTGCCACGAGCAGTTGCTTCGACGTGCGAATCATGCCTGTCCTCGTCAGGGTGCCGGGCGCCTCGAAACGGGCGCAACGCGCAACGGACGGTAATATTCGTTCATCGCGCAGGGAGGGTCAACTGGCGATGAACCTCGTCGTGGCCCGTACGCGCAAGAGAGGGATATCCCGAACATGCCAAATGCGATCCGCCTGGGAGTCGACCTGGGTGGAACCAAACTGGAAATTGTCGCGCTCGACGTCGATGGGCGAGAGCGGTTGCGCAATCGCATTGCGACACCGCACCACGGCTACGATGCCACGCTTGCGGCCATTGTCGGACTGGTCCGCGATGCGGAACGCGAATTGGGACTGCCTGCAGGCGCGGCGACAGTGGGCATCGGCACGCCGGGGTCGATCTCCCGCGCAAGCGGTCTGTTGCGCGGATCCAATTCGGTGAACCTCAACGGCCATCCGATGCGTGAAGACCTGTCGCGTCTGCTGGCGCGCGTCGTCCGTATCACGAACGATGCCAATTGCTTTGCGCTGTCCGAGGCGACCGATGGCGCAGGGCGCGATGCGGCGGTGGTATTCGGGGTCATCCTGGGCACAGGCGTCGGTGCGGGCATCGTTGTACGAGGACAGGTCCTCGACGGTCCCAACGCCATCGCGGGAGAGTGGGGACACAATCCTTTGCCGTGGCCGCGCGATGACGAGCGGCCGGGCGCGCCATGTTTCTGCGGGCGCGCCGGTTGCATCGAGACATGGTTGTCCGGTCCGGGATTGGTGGCCGATCATCGTCGTGTCAGTGGAGCGGAGCTTGCCGCCATCGATGTCGTCGCCGGCGCAGTCACGGGCGATCCTGCGTGCGCGGCGACCCTGGCGCGCTACGAGGAGCGCCTGGCGCGTTCGCTGGCGCACGTGATCAACCTGCTCGACCCGGACGCGATCGTGCTGGGCGGCGGCATGTCCAACGTCGATCGCCTCTACGCGAACGTGCCGAAGCTGTGGGGGCAGTGGGTGTTCTCGGACCGCGTGGACACGCGTCTCGTGAAACATGTGCATGGAGATTCGAGCGGCGTGCGCGGCGCCGCGCGGCTCTGGGACTGACGACGTCACAGGGACTGGAGTGTCATCCGGAGCGTGGCGAGGAATCGGTTGTTCACATCCCCGGATAGTTGGGCCCGCCGCCGCCTTCCGGCGTGACCCAATGGATGTTCTGGCGCGGGTCCTTGATGTCGCAGGTCTTGCAGTGGACGCAGTTCTGCGCATTGATCTGCAGGCGCTTGGGTCCTGGCGCGCCGCCCTCGACGTCGACAAATTCGTAGACGCCGGCGGGGCAGTAGCGCTGTTCCGGGCCGTCATAGAGCTTGAGGTTCACGTCGACCGGAATGGACGAATTGCGCAACTTCAGATGAACCGGCTGGTTTTCCTCGTGATTGGTATTCGACATGAAAACCGAGGACAACTTGTCGAACGTGAGCACGCCGTCGTACTTGGGATAGGCGATCTTCGGCATCTGCGTCGCCGGTTGCAGCGACTCGTGGTCGGCCTTGCCGTGACGAAGCGTCCATGGCACCAGTGCGCCCAGGCCCAGGTCGTTGAGCCACATGTGCGCGCCGCCATGGACCGTGCCCGCCCACATGCCCCATTTGAGTCCGGGCTTTACGTTGCGCACCTTGTACAGGTCTTCGTACACCCACGACTTGCGCCAGGCCTCGGGGTATTCGGTGAGCTCATCGTGCGAACGACCTGCCCCCAGCGCTGCGAGCGCCGATTCGGCGGCAAGCATGCCCGTCTTCATCGCGTTGTGGCTGCCCTTGATGCGCGGCAGGTTGACGAATCCGGCCGCGCAGCCGATCAGCGCGCCGCCCGGGAACGCGAGCTTCGGTACCGATTGCAGGCCGCCTTCGTTGATCGCGCGCGCGCCGTAACTCAGGCGCTTGCCGCCTTCGAAGGTCCCGCGAACTGCAGGATGCGTCTTGAAGCGCTGGAACTCATCGAATGGCGACAGGTGCGTATTCTCGTAGTTCAGGTGGACGACGAAGCCGACCGCGACCAGGTTGTCGTCGAAGTGATACATGAACGAGCCGCCGCCGGTATTGGAATCGAGCGGCCAGCCCTGGCTGTGCACGACCAGCCCTTTCTGGTGCCTGTCAGGCGCGACTTGCCACAATTCCTTGAGGCCGATGCCGTATTTCTGCGGATCGACACCGTCGCGAAGGTTGAACTTCTGCATCAGCGTCTGCGACAGCGAGCCGCGGCACCCTTCCGCAAAGAGCGTGTATTTGGCGAGCAGTTCCATGCCGGGCTGGTAGTCGGACTTGTGCGCACCATCCTTCGCCACACCCATGTCGCCGGTGGCCACGCCACGCACGGCACCGTTGTCGTCGTACAGAATTTCGGCCGCCGCAAAGCCCGGATAGATTTCGATGCCGAGTGTTTCGGCTTGTTGTCCCAGCCAACGACAGAGGTTGCCCAGGCTCGCGATGTAGCAGCCGTGGTTGTCCATCAGTGGCGGCAGCGACCAGTTCGGGATGCGGTGGGACTTCTGCTCCGTCAGGACCAGGAAGCGGTCTTCGGTCACCTCGGTGGCCAGCGGGGCGCCGCGTTCTTTCCAGTCCGGAATGAGCTCGTTCAGTGCCTTGGGGTCGATCACCGCGCCGGAGAGGATGTGCGCGCCGATTTCCGACCCTTTTTCAAGGATGCACACCGACAATTCGCGTTCCTGCACGGCCGCAAGTTGCTTCAGCCGGATGGCCGCGGCAAGGCCGGACGGTCCGCCGCCGACGACCACAACGTCGTATTCCATCGCTTCGCGCGCCATGCGGCATCCCCCTTGTTCGCCGAACGTTCCCTGCTTCGGCATCAAGTTCCAATAAGGCCCATTATAATTGCAGGTCCCCGCCGCAACCGTTCCTTTCGTGACCAACTCCCGCCGCCTAGTCCACACTTCCCGGCTTTCCATACGCTGGGGCGACATGGACGCGTTCGGCCACGTCAACAACATCGTCTACTTCCAGTACATGGAACAGGCGCGGATGGAGTGGCTGCATGCGCTTGCGCCGCAATACGCGGACCTCTCTTCGCAAGTCGGCCCGGTGATCGTCAACGCGAGCTGTACATTCTTTGCATCGCTGACGCATCCGGCGGACATCGAAGTGCGCCTGTTCGCCGGCGAGCCCGGACGCACCAGCTTCGGCACCTGGTACGAGGTGTGGATGGACGGGCGCAAGTTCGCGGACGGCGCATCGCGGCTGGTCTGGGTCGACCGCGTTGCAGGGAAATCGATACCGTTGCCCGAGAGTCTCGCCGCGCTGCTGCGCGATGCCGCGGACGATCGATGATGACGACTGCCGCGAACTGTTCCTGGCGACCGTCGCCGGCGCGGATCGCCAATGCCAACCTGACGGCATTCGCCGCCAAGGTCGCCGCGCGCCATGGTATCGACGTCGCGACCTACGATTCGCTGTGGCGGTGGTCGATCGAACACAAGGCGGAGTTCTGGCGCGACGTCTGGGATGACGCTGCCGTCATCGGCACGCGCGGCGAATCGGTGCTCGAGGATGCCGACCGGATGCCCGGTGCACGGTGGTTCCCGGACGCCTCGCTCAATTTTGCACAAAACCTGCTCGAGCGCAGGCGCGCCGACGACGAATCCGACGCGCTCGTGTACTGGGGCGAGGAAAAGGTCCGGCGCCGCGTGTCGCACCTCGAGCTGCATGCGCTGGCGTCGCGGGCATCGGCCGCGTTTGCGGCGCACGGTATCGAAGTCGGCGACCGTGTCGCAGCGTATGTTCCCAATATGCCGGAGGCGGTCATCGCGATGCTGGGAGCCACCTCGCGCGGCGCGATCTGGTCGTCGTGCTCTCCGGAGTTCGGCATCCAGGGCGTCGTCGACCGCTTCAGCCAGATCGCGCCGCGCATTCTCATCACGGTCGACGGGTATTGCTACAACGGCAAGGTGATTCCGATCCTCGACAAAGTCGCGGGAATTGTTGCACGCCTGCCGTCGGTGGAAAAAGTTGTAGTGGTTCCGTACCTGCAGCAATCACCGGGAGCTTCGGACGACCTGTCGCCGGTGCGCCATGGCGTGGCGTGGGACGTGTGGTTGGCGCCGTTTCTTCCTGGTCCCATCGACTACGTTCCGCTGCCATTCGCCCAGCCGTTGTACATCCTCTATTCGTCGGGAACCACCGGTGTACCGAAATGCATCGTGCACACGGCCGGCGGCGTGCTGCTGCAGCACCTGAAGGAGCATCGGCTGCACGGTGACGTGAAGCCGGGCGACCGGATGTTCTACTTCACGACCTGCGGCTGGGTGATGTGGAACTGGCTGGTGTCCGGACTTGCCTCGGGCGCGACGCTGCTGCTGTACGACGGTTCGCCGTTCATCCAGCAAGGCCGCATCCTGTGGAAGCTGGCCGCGCTTGAACGGATGAGCCACTTCGGCACGTCGGCCCGGTTCATCGACTCGCAGAAGAAGATCGCGCAGGTCCCGCGCAAGGACTTCGACCTGGCAAGCTTGCGCGTGATGTTCTCGACCGGCAGCCCGTTGAGTCCCGAGAGCTTCGACTATGTCTACCAGTGCGTGAAGGAGGACCTCCAGTTGTCGTCGATCTCCGGCGGCAGCGACATTGCATCGTGCTTCGTGACCGGCGCACCCACACTTCCGGTGTGGCGCGGCGAACTGCAGTGCCGGGGCTTAGGCATGGACGTCGACGTCTTCGACGACGCCGGCAATTCCGTCACCGACGCCCAGGGCGAACTGGTCTGCAAGTCGCCGTTCCCGGCTATGCCGCTGGGTTTTTGGGACGATACCGATGGCGCGCAATATCGAGCGACATATTTCGATCGCTATCCGGGCGTCTGGCAGCAGGGCGACCGGGCCCGGTTGACTGAACACGACGGCATGGTCATCTACGGCCGGTCCGACGCGACGCTCAACCCTGGCGGCGTGCGCATGGGCACGGCGGAGATCTACCACCAGATCGAGCCGATGCCGGAAATCGTCGAATCGCTGGTGATCGGCCAGGCATGGCCGCCAGGCGAGGGCAGCGATGTGCGCGTCGTGCTGTTCGTGCAATTGCCGGAGGGCCAGTTGCTGGAAGACGCGCTGGCGGAGCGTATCCGGCAGACGATCCGCGCGAACACCACGCCCCGTCATGTACCCGCAAAGATCGTGCAGGTGACGGACATACCGCGCACGCGCAACGGCAAGATCATGGAGCTGGCGGTAAGCGATGTGGTGCATGGCCGCGAAGTGCGCAACATCGAGGCGCTGGCCAATCCGGAAGTGCTCGAACAGTATCGCGATCGTGAAGAGCTGAAGACATGAATGCGCGAGCGTATGTCCGTTTGCGCATGGCGACCGAGGGGGTGGCCCGATGTTGATCGACGCCGAACGTTCCGCGCTGCTCGTGATCGACCTGCAGACGAAGCTGGTGCCTGCCCTTGCGGACCATGAGCAGGTCGTGGCCAATGCCGCCTGGCTTATCCGGTTGGCCCGGAAAATAGGCGTTCCCGTGGCCGGCACCGAGCAATATCCGAAAGGACTGGGGCCGCTCGTCCCGAAACTGCGCAAGTTGTTTCCGGCGGGCGCGATCGGCAGCAAGAATCATTTTTCCGCCGTGGCGGCGCAATGCCTGGCAGGTTTGCCCGGTCAGGATCGCGCCCAGGTCGTGGTGGCCGGCGCCGAGGCCCACGTGTGCGTATTGCAGACCTCGCTCGAATTGCTGGAGGATGGCAAGGAGGTCTACGTGGTGGCTGATGCGGTGGCGTCGCGCCATCCACTGGATCGCGAGATCGCGTTGACGCGGATGCGTGACGAAGGCATCCGTGTGGTCACCCGGGAAATGGTGGCGTTCGAATGGCTGGCGGAGGCGCCGTCGCCTCTGTTCCGGGAGATCAACAAAGAGTTTTTTCAACAGAGTTTCAAATAAGTATCAAGTGAGTTGCAAATGAGCACCCGATGAGTTTCCTTGCCGTACTGGCGGCGCTTGGCCTCGAGCAATGGCGTGCGTTTGCGTGGCGCGCGGGCGTCGAGCGCGCGTACGTCCGATATGCGCGCTGGATCGAGCACCGGATGAACGGCGGCACCGCGCAACACGGTTGGTTCGCGCTGTTCGCGGCGGTCGCTGCGCCGGTCCTGGCCGTGGAGACCGCGTTCCTCGCCTCGTGGGCGGTGCATCCGGTGGCCGGGCTGGTGTTCAACGTGATCGTCCTGTATTTCATGATGGGCTTTCGGCGTTTCAGCCACGCGGTGTCCACGATCATCAATGCGTTCAAGGCGAACGATCTGCCCGAGGCGCGGCGTGCGCTGGCGGCGTGGCGTGGCGGAAGCGCCAGCGAATTGACGAGCGAGGAAGTCGCACGCCTGGCCATCGAACGCGGCCTGGTCGACGCCTATCGCCAGGTGTTCGCGGTCATCTTCTGGTTCGTGATCCTGCCCGGACCCGTTGGCGCGTTGCTGTATCGGGCCGTGGCGCTGCTCGCGGCAGAGTGGGCGATGGCGGCGCCGGGCGTCGAGCCCACGCCACAGACGCAGGCGCGCGCCGAATTCGGACGACCGGCGCGCATGGTGCTGGCGTGGCTCGATTGGATTCCTGCGCGTCTCACCGCGCTGTCGTTTGCGGTGGTCGGCGACTTCGAGGATGCGGTGACCTGCTGGAGAACGCAGGCGCACCTGTGGTCACTGCAGGACGGCGGTCCGGCCATCGGCATACTGCTGGCAAGTGGCGGCGGCGCGCTCGGCGCGCAATTGGGCGGGCCGCTTCCGGTGCTGACCGGCGAGCCCGATGTGCGCCCCGAACTGGGGACCGGAGAACCCGCAGGCCCGGACATGCTGCCGTCGGCCGTCGGACTCGTGTGGCGCGCGCTGATCGTGTGGCTGCTGATGATCCTGCTGATCACCCTCGCCTACGTCGTGCCCTGAATTGTGCTTGGCGTTGTTACCGCGCCGGATCGCGGATCGCCCGCGCATCCCTGATCATCGCGTGCAGCAACGCCAGTCGATGCGGCGCGACTGCGCCGCGGGCGACAGCATCCTGGACGACGCATCCCGGCTCCGCGTCGTGATGGCAATCGCGGAAGCGGCAGTGTCCCAGCAGCGGGCGCAATTCGACGAATGCCGCCGCGATCTCATCGGGGTCGAGATGCGCGAGGCCGAAGGCCTTCATGCCCGGTGAATCGACGATCCACGTGGCGGCGCCCAGTGCGGGCAGCGGATAAAGCGTCGTGGCCGTGGTGGTGTGGCGCCCCGTGGCGAGTGCCGCAGAGACTTCGCTGACCCGTATGGCGGCATCGGGAATGAGCGCGTTGACGATGGTCGACTTGCCCATGCCGGACTGGCCGACGAGCACCGTATGCTGCCCCGTCAGCCAGGCCGCAAGCGGCGTGGCATCGCTCATCGCGGACAGCGAGACGACCGGATAGCCCAGGGCCGCGACCGGGGCCAGGCGCGCCTGCAATGACGCGTAATCGGCAAGGTCCGACTTGTTGGCGGCGATCACGAACCGGCAACCTTGCGCTTCGGCGGCGATCATCCAGCGATTGATGAGCTCTTCATCCAGCCCCAATCCGGGCGCGACCACGCCCATGATCTGCGTGACATTCGCGGCGATCAGCTTTTCACGAAACGCATCGGAGCGATAGAGCAGGCTGGTGCGGGGCGCGATGGCTTCGATGGCTCCGCCACCCGAAATGCGCGTGACCGTCACCCGGTCGCCGCATGCGATCTGCAGCGAACGCCCCTTCATCACGCACTCCAGCGTCTCGCCGTCGGGTAGCGTGACCGCGTAATGGCGGCGATAGGTGGCCACTACCAGCCCGTCGACGGCGCCGCCCTGCGTCGTGCCGTCGCGAACCTGGATCAAGCGAAAAGGCGTTCGGCCTTCGCCGCGCAGATGACGTCGTTCAGCGTGACGCCACCGGCGCTATGCGTGGTGAACGTGACGACGCAGCGGTTGTAATGGACCGCGAGTTCGGGATGGTGGTCCTCGTGATGCGCGATCCACGCCAGCGAATTCACGAACGCGATGGTTTCGTGGTAGTTGGCGAACAGGAAGGCCTTTTCGATCCGGCCGTCGCCAAAGTTCCAGCCCGGCAACGTCGCGACGTGCGCGGCGAGTTCGTCCGTGGCAAGACCCGGCGCGCCGTCGCGACAATGCATCGACGCCAACGCAAGCAGGCGGCTGTCGGGCGCGTTGCGCACGGACTTCATGCGGCCTGCAGCGACGGTGCGCTGCGCGCCAGCGATTCGATATGGGCGATGCGCACTGCGGCGGGCGGGTGCGAATCGTAGAACGCCGAATGCAGCGGGTCGGGCGTGAGCGTCGCTGCGTTGTCCTCGTACATCTTGACCAGCGCCTGCGCCAGCGCCGCGGCGTCGGCGTGGCGTGTCGCATAGGCGTCCGCTTCGAATTCGTGCTTGCGCGAATACAGCGAACCGAGCGGTTCGAGCACGAACGTGAACACCGGCAAGGCGAGCAGGAACAGTTCCAGCGCGACACCGGGCCGTGCCATGCTCGCCGACAGCAGCGAATCAGGAATGCCCAGGCCGGCATAGAACCACGGCTGGCGGGCGAACCAGGCGAGCAGCGCCAGGACGACGAGCGACATGCCGGCGGACCAGGCGACGCGCTTGGCGACATGCTTCAACTTGTAGTGGCCGAGCTCATGCGCCAGCACCGCCTCGATTTCGTCGGGGACGAGGCGCGTCAGCAGTGTGTCGAAGAATACGATGCGCTTGGCTCGCCCGAAGCCGGTGAAATAGGCGTTGCCGTGGCCGGAGCGCTTCGAGCCGTCCATCACGAACAAACCGGCGCGCGCAAAGCCACAGCGTGTGAGCAGTGCCTCGATGCGCTCGCGGGCAGCGCCTGCCGCGAGCGGTGTGAATTTGTTGAACAGCGGAGCGATCAGCGTCGGGTACAGGACCAGGACCAGCAGCTGGAACGCCATCCACGCGACCCACGTCCACAGCCACCACAGTGGACCCGCGGTGCGCATCAGCCAGAGTACGAGCACCAGCAGCGGCAGGCCCAGTGCCACGGCAACGGCCACGCCCTTGGCGAGATCGGTCAGCCACAGTGCCAGCGACATCCGGTTGAAACCGAAGCGCTCCTCGATGCGAAACGTCTGGTACCAGGAGAAGGGCAGGCTGACGAAGCCGTAGAGGACACCGGTCACCGCGAACAGCAGCACGTCGCGCCACAGCGGCGAAACTTCGACCGCTTCCGTCCAGCCGACGATGGCCGCCAGACCGCCGCCGACGGTCATCATTACCAGCAGCGCGCCGTCGACCCAAGTGTTGAGCGTGCCGAGCCGTTGCTTGGCAACAGTGTAGTCGGCCGCCTTTTGATGCGCGGTGAGTGCGACGCTCGACGCGAACGCGCTCGGCACGGTGTCGCGATGCGCGCGAACGTGCGCCACCTGCCGGCGCGAGAGCCACAAGCGGACCACCAGCGAGATCGCCAGCGCAACCAGGAACAGCGTGGTGAAAGTGAGGGAGGTCACGTTTGCGTACCGGAGAATTGTCAACGCCACCGGGACGTCGCGTCCCAGGCTTTGTGCGAGAATGAGTCACGCATTTTACGCCAATTCGAAACGCGACCCGCCGCCATGCCCCCCGACGCCAACCACCTCATCTGGATCGACATGGAAATGACGGGACTGTCGCCCGACGTCGACCGCATCATCGAGGTCGCGCTGGTGATCACCGACGCCGACCTCAATACGGTGGCCGAGGCGCCGGTGTGGGTCGTGCACCAGGACGACGCCGTGCTGGACGGCATGGATTCGTGGAACAAGGGAACGCATGGGCGGTCCGGTCTGATCGACAAGGTCAAGGCGTCGGCATTGACCGATGCGCAGGTGCAGTCTGCCGCGCTCGCGTTCCTGCGGGAACATGTGCCTGCGAAGGCATCGCCGATGTGCGGCAATTCAATCTGCCAGGATCGGCGCTTTCTCGCGCGCTGGATGCCGGAGCTCGAGGACTGGTTCCACTACCGCAACCTCGACGTATCGACACTGAAGGAATTATGCCGGCGCTGGAAGCCCGATTTGATGAAGGGCGTCCCCAAGGAAGGCAAGCACGAGGCGCTGGCCGACGTCTACGAGTCGATCGTCGAGCTCAAGTACTACCGGGAAAATTTTATCCGCCAGTAGGCCGCAAGAAAAGCGCCTCAGTGCTTGAGCGCCAGCAAAACGCCGTCGCCCATCGACACCAGGCAGCTCGTCACGCGCGGATCGTCGCGCACCTTGAGGTTGAGCGTGCGCAAGGCGGCGGTGTCCGGATCGGTTTTCGACGGATCCGCGACCGCGCCGCTCCACAGCGTGTTGTCGAACGCGATCAGGCCGCCGGGCCGCAGTAGTTGCAGGCACAGTTCGTAATAGGCGTCGTAGCCTGACTTGTCGGCGTCGATGAACGCGAAGTCGAAACTGCCGGGGCCTGATTCGCGCAGCAACGCGTGCAACGTGTCCGTGGCCGGCGCCAGGCGCAGGTCGATGCGCTCGGCCACGCCGGCCTCATTCCAGAAGCGCCGCGCAATGCTCGTCCACTCATCGCTTACGTCGCAGCACACCAGCCGGCCGCCGTCGGGCAATGCCGTAGCGACGGCAAGCGCGCTGTAGCCGGTGAACGTGCCGATCTCGACGGCGCGCCGGGCGCCGGTGAGGCGGATCAGCAGAGCGAGAAACGCGCCTTGATCCGCGCCGATCTGCATCCCGCCCATGGGCAGCTTCGCGGTTTCGTCGCGCAGGCGGCGCTGCAAAGGCGTCTCGACGTGCGCCACGTTGTGCAAATAGGCGTCGACACCTTCCGGTAACAGGGAACGAAGACTCATGGGGTGCTCACTGGCAAATTAGCTCGCAAGGGAAGGGATGCGATAATTATGCACGCAACCCGATAGTCCGCACCCGATCGCGCCATGAAATTCTGCAGTCATTGCGGTTCGCCGCACATCGAATGGCGCGTTCCTGAAGGCGACACGCTGCCGCGCTTCGTCTGCGCCGGCTGCGGCACGATCCACTATCAGAATCCGAAAGTCGTCGTCGGCTGCCTGCCGCAATGGGAAGGGCGCGTGTTGCTGTGCAAGCGCGCGATCGAGCCGCGCTACGGCCTGTGGACGCTTCCCGCCGGATTTCTCGAAAACGGCGAGACCCTCCAGGCGGGTGCAATGCGCGAAACGCTCGAGGAAGCCAATGCGCGGGTCGACCTGGCCCACCTCTACACCGTCATCAGCCTGCCGCAGATCAACCAGGTGTACGTGATGTTCCGGGCGCAGCTGCTCGACCTCGACTTCGGACCGGGTACGGAGAGCCTCGAGGTGGCGCTCTACGACGAAGCCGATATTCCCTGGGAAGCGCTCGCCTTTCGCACCATCACGCGCACGTTGCGCAACTACTTCCTCGACCGCCGGCAGGGCGCCTTTCCCGTGCGCCTGAGCGCGCTCGAGCGACGCGCCCCGCTCCCTCCCGATTTACTGGCGGCCGGTTGAACCTTCCCCGCAGGAAGCGGGCGGCGCCAATTGCCGCTAAACTGTGGCCACAAGGACGGCAGACCGCGTGGCTCGAGTTTGCCGCAGTGTTCAGGATCCCGCCCGCGGACCGCTGCGCGGCGTCATCAATGGAGGAAGGCATGGCATTTAAGAATTGGCATTCCGGCGCGTTGGCACTGCTGGCCGCAGTAGCCGTCGGTGTAGCGCTCCCGGTGTCGGCGCAGCAGGGTAACCGGATCTCGATCACGACCGGAGGCACGGGAGGCGTGTACTACCCGCTGGGCGGCGGCATGGCCAACGTGTTGTCCAAGAACGTACCCGGGCTGCAGGCCACCGCTGAAGTCACCGGCGGTTCCGTCGACAACCTGAAGCTCATCGGCGCCGGCAAGTCCGAAGTCGGGTTCTCGATGGTGGATGCCGCCTGGGAAGCGTCCCAGGGACTCGACAAGTTCAAGGACAACAAGGTCAATGCGCGGACGCTGATGGTGCTCTATCCCAACCGGATGCAGATCGTGACCGTAGAAGGTTCCGGCATCACGAAGCTTTCGGATCTCAAGGGCAAGCGCGTGTCGACGGGTTCACCCGGCAGCGGCGTGGAGGTCATGTCGTTGCGGGTGCTCGAGGCGATGGGTCTCGACCCCAAGAAGGACATCAAGCAGGAACGGCTGGGCGCGGCGGAATCGGTCAACGCCATCAAGGACCGCAAGATCGACGCGTTCTTCTGGGTTGGCGGCGTGCCGACGGCAGCGCTGACCGACCTGGCAGCGACACCGGGCACCAGGATGAAGTTGATCGACCACTCGGAAGTCGTCGATGCGATGAACAAGAAGTACGGCCCGCTGTACGTCAAGGGCGTGATCGCGGCCAACGCCTACCAGGGCATGGACAAGCCGTCGGAGAACATCGACGTATGGAACATCCTGGTGACCAATGACAAGATGACCGACGCGATGGCCTACAGCATCGTCAAGACGCTGATGGAGAAGAAGCCGGACCTGGTCGCTGTGCACAAGGAAGCGGAGAACATCGACCTCAAGAACCAGAAGTCCGGTTCGCCGATTCCCTATCATCCGGGTGCGCAGAAGTACTTCGAGGAGCGCGGCGTCAAGTTCTGAATTGATTTGACGAAGTTGTGAACTGAAGTGCGGCAAGCGAAGTACTGACGGGGGAGAGCGCGCCTTGACCGACGCACTGCAAGGGACGGGTGAGGCCATCCCCGTCAAGGTCGATGACGAGCGCCTGAAAAAGGCGGAAGAGTTCATCGAGGAGGAGGAGGGCGCGACCAGCCGCTACAAGGGCTGGCTCGGCCACCTGACGACGACGCTGCTGATCGCTATGTCGCTGTTCCACCTCTATGCCGCGGTGGACATCGTCACGGCGCAGGTGCTGCGTCCGGTGCACGTCGGATTCATGTTGCTGCTGGTCTTCCTGCTGTTCCCCCTCGCCAAGCGTTTCCGCAACCGGCTCATGTGGTGGGACGTCATCGGCGCGGTGCTCGGCGTCGCCACCATCGCGTACCTGCTCGCCGGCGGCGATGAATTCTGGGACCGCAACACGCTTCCTTCCACGACCGACACGGTGTTCGGCGTCCTGTTCGTGGTGCTGATCCTCGAGGCCGTGCGGCGGACGTCCGGCTGGATCATGGTCGGCGTGATCTCGATGTTCCTGCTCTATGCGTTCGTCGGACCGTGGCTGCCCGGTTCGTGGCAGCACCGCGGCTACGACATTTCCAGCATGACCGGCTTCCTGTACCAGACGCTCGAAGGCATTTTCGGCACCGCGGTCGACGTCTCGTCGAGCCTCATCATCCTGTTCACGATCTATGGCGCGTTCCTGCAGCAGTCGGGCGCGGGAAAGTTCTTCCTCGACTGGAGCTTCGCGGCGATGGGCGGCAAGCCCACCGGCGCCGGACGCACCGTAGTGCTGGCCTCGTTCCTGCTGGGCGGGCCGTCGGGGTCCGGTGTCGCGACGACGGTGACCATCGGCTCGGTGGCCTATCCCATGCTGGTGCGCGCCGGCTATGGCAAGGACGCGGCGGGCGGGCTTCTCGCCGCGGGGGGCTTAGGCGCGATCATTTCGCCGCCGGTGCTGGGCGCTGCCGCGTTCCTGATCGCCGAATTCCTCAAGATCAGCTACCTCGACGTGTTGCTGATGGCCACGGTGCCGACCATCCTCTATTACCTGTCGCTGCTGCTGATGGTGGAGATCGACGCGCGCAAGTTCGGCATGCCGGAGATCGCGGCAAAGGCGGAGTTCGGGCTAGCGGAATTGACGCGGAAATACTGGTATCACTTCCTGTCTCTGATCTCGATCGTCGTGTTCATGGTGATGGGCTATTCACCGATCCTGTCGGTGTTCTATGCCACGGTCGTAACGTATCTCGTGTCGTTCCTGCGCCGCGACACGGCGATGGGCGTCAGGAAGCTGCTGCTGGCATTGAAGGATGGCTCCGGCCAGATGCTGAACGTGGCGGCGACCTGCGCCGCGGCGGGCATCATCGTCGGCGTCGTCGCCAAGACCGGTCTCGGACTCAAGTTCAGCGCAATCATCATCGGCTATGCCGGCGGCAGCCTGCCGCTGACCACGCTCTACACGGCGTTGATCGTCTGGGTCATCGGTCTCGCGGTGCCGGTGACCGCAAGCTACATCATCTGCGCCGTGATCGCGGCACCGGCGCTGACCAAGCTCGGCGTGCCCGACTTCGCTGCACACATGTTCATCTTCTATTACGCGGTGTTGTCGGAAGTGTCGCCACCGACCGCATTGTCGCCGTTCGCGGCCGCCGCAATCACGGGCGGCGATCCCTACAAGACGACGCTGCAGTCGTGGAAGTACACTCTCCCGGCGTTCGTGGTTCCGTTCATCTTCGTCCTCGACCCCGCCGGCATCGCGCTGTTGCTCAAGGTGCCGCCCAACGCTTCCTGGCTTCACGTCGCGTGGATAACGGTGACGGCGGTATTGGGCATCGCTGCCTTGGCCGCGGGCGTGCAAAAGTGGCTGTTGCGTGCCTGCGCGCAATGGGAGCGATGGGTGCTGATCGCGTCCGGTCTGCTGCTCATCTATCCGGCGCAGATGGCCGACTGGATCGGTATCGCGGGCATCGTGGTGGTCATCCTGTCGCAGAAGTTCGGCGCGCGAGCCGCCCGCGTGGGCTAGTCGGGCCACCGTCATGACCACGCGCCGGGTCGACCAGTTGTTCGAGCGCTACGGCGAGTCGCATCGCAACCCCACCAACAAGGCGATCCACTGGATATGCGTGCCGCTGATCACGTGGAGTGCACTGGCCGCGCTGTGGGCGTGGTCACCGCTGGCCGCGTATGTGGGAATTGCGCTGGCGGCAGCGTTCTACGCGTGGCTGTCGCCGACGATCGCGTTGGGCATGCTTGCCGTCGCCGCGCTGATGATCTATCCGCTGACGTTGCTCGCCGGTCACGTGCTGGTTGTGGCCGCCGTGGTATTCGTGGTGGCGTGGATCGGACAGTTCATCGGCCACCACATCGAGGGCAGGAAACCGTCGTTCTTCGAGGATCTCAAATTCCTGCTGGTCGGCCCGGCGTGGCTGCTGGGATTTGTCTACCGGCGTCTGGGCATCGCCTACTAGGCGACGGGCATCCCGGCGGCCGCCAACGCGGCGTGCAACTCCTTCACCTGCGCATGGCCGGTGGTCTCGACGATGCAGATCACGCGCACCGCCGAAAGATCCGGCCCGGAGAACGCGCGGTCGTGCACGATCTCCTTGATCGATGCACCGGTCGACGCGACCAGTTCGGCCAGTCGCGCGAGTCCGCCTGGCCGGTCGCTGATGGTGACAGTGAAGCGCGACACGCGGCCATCCGCAACGAGTCCCACCTCGATGATGCGGCCCAGCATCGAGAGGTCGATGTTGCCGCCGCACAAGGTCAACACAACGCGCTTGCCCTTCAGATGATCGAGCTTGCCGGCAAGGAACGCGGCGAGCGGCGCGGCGCCGCCGCCTTCGACGACACTCTTTTCCAGTTCGATCAGGCGCAGGATGGCGAGCGCGATGGTCGCCTCGTCGACCGTCACTACTGCATCCACGACCTTTTCCAGTACCGCGAACGGTAGCGTGCCGAGCAGAGGCACGGCCAGCCCGTCGGCCAGCGTCGGTGACAGGGCGACGGGAACCGGATGCCCGGCGGCGCGTGCCGCCGTAAGGCACGCGGCGTGGTCGGGCTCGACACCAATCACCGTCGCTTGCGGACGCAAAGCGCGGAA
>JANMCH010000113.1:0-41947 GCA_031361045.1 Betaproteobacteria bacterium
CTTTCGTCGCCTGCGGGCCACCGGAACATCCGGCTCCTTCAGGCTATAACGCCTACGTCTCCTCCATCGTGCACTGTAGCGGGTGCTGGTGCTTGCGCGCGATATTGATCACTTGTTCGACCTTGGCTGCGGCTACCTCGCGCGTGAAGGTGCCGCATACGCCCACGCCCTCCCGGTGGATCTGCAACATCACCTGCGTGGCTTTTTCGCGACTCATGGCAAACACAGTTTGCAGGACGACGACGACGAAGTCCATCGGTGTGTAGTCGTCATTCAGCAACATGACCTTGTACAACGGCGGCGGCTTGGCCTTGACCTTCTCGGCCTCGAGGACATTGCCTGTCTGCTGCTGATTGCTCATCGCCTGTCACGATACTCCGGATGAAAGTGGGGTCAATGTTTGATGATTGCAACCGTTTTATCAAGGGGGCCACGCTGGACGGCAACGTTGCCCGCGCGCGCCGCCGGTCTGTCCGGATTATCCGCCGGTCCGCGCCCGGACGAACGGCGGCGCGCCGGACGCCAACCAGGGAACCACGTGGCATGCGGCTTGCTCTAAAGGGGACATACACCCGCATTTGGCGGGTACGCAGGAGCAGGTGATGTTTACACTGATGATTGGACTGTCGGCCACCGGAATTGCGGCCGGCTTGGGGCTGAGGCTGGCCCGGTCGCGGCAGCGCAAGCAGCAATTGCGGCAGGTCCCGGGCCTCCCGGTTGCTGCCGCTGCGGCAGTTGACGATCCACTGACCCAGGGCGTCGCGTGCAAATGAAAAGCCCGCCGGTTGGCGGGCTTTTTCCTGCATCACGCGGCAACACGGGCGCCCGGCATTACATCCGGTCGATCATCGCCTGGCCAAAGCCGGAACACGACACCTGCGTGGCACCGGGCATCAGTCGCGCGAAGTCGTAAGTCACGACCTTGTCGAGGATCGCCTTCTCGAGGCTCACCTCGATCAACGCGGCGGCTTCCTTCCAGCCCATGTGCACCAGCATCATCTGCGCGGACAGGATTTCCGAGCCCGGATTGACGTAGTCCTTGCCCGCGTACTTGGGCGCGGTGCCGTGCGTCGCCTCGAACATCGCGACAGTGTCGGACAGGTTGGCGCCCGGAGCGATGCCAATGCCGCCGACCTGCGCGGCGAGCGCATCGGAAACATAGTCGCCGTTGAGATTCAGCGTGGCGATGACGTCGTACTCAGCCGGCCGCAGCAGGATCTGCTGCAGGAACGCATCGGCGATCACGTCCTTGACGACGATTTCGCGGCCCGTCCTGGGATTCTTGAACGAACACCAGGGTCCGCCGTCGATCGGCTTGGCGCCGAACTCCTTCTGCGCCAGCGCATAGGCCCAGTCGCGGAAGCCGCCTTCCGTGAACTTCATGATGTTGCCCTTGTGCACGATGGCGACCGACTTGCGGTCGTTGTCGATGGCGTATTGCACCGCCTTGCGCATCAGGCGCTCGGTGCCTTCGCGCGACACCGGCTTGATGCCGATGCCGGAGGTGTCCGGGAAGCGGATCTTCTTGACGCCCATTTCCTTGATCAGGAAGTCGATGAGCTTCTTCGCCTCCGGCGACTCGGCTTCCCATTCGATGCCGGCGTAGATGTCTTCCGAATTTTCGCGGAAGATGACCATGTCGGTCTTTTCCGGTTCCTTCACCGGCGACGGCACGCCCTTGAAATAGCGCACCGGACGCAGGCAGACGTAGAGGTCCAGCTGCTGGCGCAGCGCGACGTTGAGCGAGCGGATGCCGCCACCGACCGGCGTGGTCAGCGGGCCCTTGATCGAAACGACGTAGTCGCGCACGATTTCCAGCGTTTCGTCAGGCAGCCAGACGTCGGGCCCATAGACCTTCGTCGACTTCTCGCCGGCGTAGATTTCCATCCAGTGGATCTTGCGCTTGCCGCCGTAGGCCTTGGCCACGGCCGCGTCGACCACCTTGAGCATGACCGGCGTGATATCGAGACCTGTGCCGTCGCCTTCGATATAGGGGATGATCGGATTGTCCGGGATGTTGAGGGTCAGATCCTTGTTGATCGTGATCTTCTGGCCGTCGGCGGGGACCTTGACGTGCTGGAACGTGGGCATGGAGACTCCGGGAGTGTTGCCTTGGGATGCCAAGCGACGCGCTTGTTGCCGCTTATTGCCGCTTATTGCTACTGACCGCGCGTCCGGCTTCGCGAAACCGATAATTATCCGTGAAAACGACCAATCCTGCCACGCGGCCGCGCGCACCAGAAAAGCGTGCGACGGATGCGGGCGTCATCCTGTTCAACAAGCCCTTTGGCGTGTTGTGCCAATTCAGCGGCGACGGCACGCGGCCAACGCTCAAGGACTATGTCGATGTCCCGCACGTCTATCCGGCGGGACGCCTCGACACCGACAGCGAGGGCCTGGTGGTATTGACCGCGGACGGTGCGCTGCAGGCGCGCATTGCCAATCCACGGCACAAACTCGCGAAGACGTATTGGGTGCAGGTCGAAGGCGTCCCCACTGCCACACAACTGGCCCAGTTGGACCATGGCGTGGAAATCGATGGCGTGCCAACGCGACCGGCGCAGGCGCGCGCCATGGACGAGCCGGCGGGGTTGTGGCCGCGCGTGCCGCCGATTCGTGTGCGCCTGGCCATTCCGACGTCATGGCTCGAAATCGTGATCCACGAAGGCCGCAACCGGCAGGTACGGCGGATGACGGCGGCCGTCGGCCTGCCCACGTTGCGACTCGTTCGCCGGGCGGTCGGCGCGTGGACGCTCGACGGCCTGGCGCCGGGCACCTGGCGCCGTGAGGGAGCAAAGTGAGTGCAACTTGAGTACAAAGTGAGAGCCCGCTGCGTGCCAACCGAGTGCCCGCTGAGTGCCATCGGAGTGCAAACCGAGCGGCAACGTTTCAATGCTATGATCGCGCGCCGCCGCGTTCCCCCATGTCGATGACCTTTCCGCAATGATCCGCCGCCTGCTCGCCCGCCTGATTCCGGGCCGGAAGACGAACGAACCCAAGATCTATCGCGCCGACCAGCACGCGGTCCGCCGCGGCCAGGTTCCACGCGGCGCGCGTACCGTCACCGAGAAATTGCAGGAAGCCGGCTTCAAGGCGTTCGTGGTCGGCGGTGCGGTGCGCGACCTGCTGCTGGGCTTGACGCCAAAGGACTTTGACATCGCGACCAACGCGACGCCGGAGCAGGTGAAGCCGCTGTTTCGTCGCTCATTCATCATTGGCCGACGCTTCCGGCTCGTGCACGTGCACGTCGGCGCCGAAGTGTTGGAAGTGTCCACGTTTCGCGCGGCGCAGACGGGCGACGATGCCACCGACGAGCATGGCCGGTTGTTGTCCGACAACGTGTACGGCTCCCAGGCGCAGGACGCCGCGCGCCGCGATTTCACGATCAACGCGCTGTATTTCGATCCGGCCACCGAAGAAATATGGGACTACGTTGGCGGCGTGGCCGACGTCCGCGCGCGGCGGCTGAAGCTGATCGGTCCGCCGGTCACGCGCTTTCGCGAAGACCCGGTGCGCATGCTGCGCGCCGTGCGCATCGCGGCCAAGGTGGGCGTGGCGATCGACGCCAAGACGGCCGCGCCCATCCCGAAGCTGGCCGGCCTCATCCAGAACGTGCCACCGGCGCGGCTGTTCGACGAAATGCAGAAGCTGCTGCTGTCGGGCCACGCGGTGGAGACGCTGAAAAGCCTGCGCACGCACGGCCTGTCGCACGGCCTGCTGCCGCTGCTCGACGTCATCCTCGAGCAGCCGCTCGGCACCAAGTTCATCGATGCGGCACTGGCCGGCACCGACGGCCGCGTGCGCGATGGCAAGGCCGTTTCGCCCGCATTCCTGTTCGCCACATTGCTGTGGCACGAAGTGCTGCAGACGTGGAATGGCGCCAAGGGCCGCGGCGAAAAGCCGCTGCCCGCACTGTTCGACGCAATGGACAATGTGCTGGAGCAGCAGGCGCAGCGCATCTCCATTCCGCGTCGCTTCGAGGCCGCGATCAAGGAAATCTGGTCGCTGCAGCCGCGCTTCGAGCAGCGCGCAGGTGCGCGGCCGTATCGGCTGCTCGAGCATCCGCGCTTTCGCGCCGCGTACGATTTCCTCGAATTGCGCGGCATCTCGGGCGAAGTACCGCAGCCGCTCGTCGACTGGTGGACGAAATTCCAGGACGCGAGTGACGCCGAGCGCGAGGCGATGCTCAAACCCGACGAGGCGCCGAAGAAGAACCGGCGCTCGCGCGGCCGCGGACGCAAGCACCGCGATGACGCATTTGCCGGCGGTGGCACATCCGACGCGGCGCCGGCCGACGGCGCCGACCACGAATAACGCGCGGGAACCGGCACGCAATGGCAACCGTGGCGTTCGTCGGGCTGGGCAGCAACCTCGCGCACCCGCGACGGCAGATCGCGCGCGCCATTGCCGCCATCGCGCGGCTGCAGGGCACGCGCATCGTCGCGCTGTCGCCCAACTACGCGTCCGCTCCCGTGCCGACGGACGCAACACAGCCGGACTACGTCAACGCCGTCGTCGCGCTGCGCACCGCATTGCCGCCGCGCTCGCTGCTGCGCAGGTTGCAGGCGATCGAGCGGCGGCAGGGTCGGCAACGCGCCAGCGGCGTGCCGCGCAATTCGCCGCGAACACTTGATCTTGATTTGCTACTATTCGGCCGGCGCATCGTGCGCCTGCCGCAACTGACGGTTCCGCACCCGCGTATGCATCAACGGGCCTTCGTCCTGACGCCGCTGCTCGATCTGGCTCCGGCGGCGAACATTCCCGGCCGCGGCCTGGCGCGGCGCGAGCGACATGCCATTCGTGACCAGCGCATCGCGCGCACACGCAGCCATCGGACCCCCTGAGACGCCATGGACCTCACCAAGTGCCGCTACGTCGTCGTCGAGGGGCCCATCGGCGCCGGCAAGACGAGCCTCGCGCGCCAGCTCGCGACGCACCTCGACGCCGACATGCTGCTGGAGCAGCCCGAGGACAACCCGTTCCTGTCGCGCTTCTACGACGACATGCCGCGCTTTGCGCTCCCGACGCAGCTTACGTTCCTGTTCCAGCGCGCCGACCAGTTGCGCGGACTGTCGCAGCTCGACATGTTCCGGCGGCCGACGGTGGCCGACTTCCTCCTCGACAAGGACCCGCTGTTCGCGCGCCTCAACCTGTCGAGCGATGAGTACAGCCTCTACGAGAAGGTGTACGGCCACCTGAAACCGCAAACACCCGTGCCCGATCTTGTCATCTACCTGCAAGCTCCGGTGGATACGCTGGTCCAGCGCGTGCAGCAGCGCGGCGTCGACTACGAGCAGTCGATACCGGACGAGTACCTGGCGCGACTGGCCGACGCCTATTCGCGCTTCTTCTACCAGTACGACGAGGCACCGTGCCTCATCATCAACAGCGAGCGTCTCAATTTCGTCGACGTTCCCGCGCACCTCGACCTGCTGCTCGCACGCGTGGCGGGCATGCGGGCGCGACGGGAGTTCTTCAACCTGGGCCAGGGTGGGTGACGACATGAACGGAAAAGCAATTCGAATTCTTGCCATCGCGCTCTCCGCGATGATTGCCTGGTCGGCTGCAGCGCAGGAGCCGTACCCGTCGAAACCCATCCGGCTGATCGTGCCTTTCCCCCCGGGGGCCGGCACCGATACGGTCGCGCGGTATGTCGCGCAGAAGCTTGGGGAGTCGATGAAGGCGTCCATCGTCATCGAGAACAAGACCGGCGCAGGCGGCGCGATCGGCGCCACTGAAGCCGCGCGCGCCGATCCGGACGGCTATACGCTGCTGTTCGTGGCGGGACCGTTCACCACGGTCGCCGCATCGGCAAAGAACCCCGGCTACGATCCGGTGAAGCAGTTCGTTCCCGTGGCGCCCATCGCAGCCGGACCGCTGGCCTTCGTCGTCGGCGTCGGCGTTCCAGCGAACACGATGCGCGAGTTCATCGCTCTCGCGAAACAGAAACCGGGCGCGCTCAACTACGGCTCGGCGGGCACCGGCAGCATCAATCACCTGGCGCTGGAACTGATGAACGCGCGCGCGGGAACCAACATCGTGCACGTGCCCTATCGCGGCATCGCGGACGCCACCAAGGATCTGCTGGCGGGAAACATCCAGGCGATGACCGCATCGATTCCGGCCACGCTTCCACAACTGGCCGAGAAAAGGGTGAAGGTGCTGGCGGTCACCGGTGCGAAGCGCATCCCGCAAATGCCGGACGTGCCGAGCTGGCAGGAAGAAGGCGTGCCCAACGCCAACGTGATCAACTACTGGGGCATCGTCGCCCCGGCCGGCACGCCACCCGCCGTCGTGGCCCGGCTCAATGCCGAGACGCAGAAAGTGCTGGCGCAGCCGGAAGTACGCGAACGCCTCGAACGCGAAGGCGCGGAAATCATCAGTGGTCCGCCCGAGCGGCTGGGCACGCTGATCGAAACCGACCTCGCCAATTGGAAAAAACTGATCGTCGACGCGAAGATCACGCTGGAGTAGTAGGTTCCTTGGCGGCTTTCCCGCGCGCAGGCTGCCGCAGCGCGAGCCAGTTGCCGAATGCGGCGAGCACCACGCCCAGAACCGCCACCCAGCTCCAGCGGTAGCCCTCGAACAGCGTGGACATCGCCATCGCGATGATCGGTGTCGAGACCGTGGTGTAGGACGCCGGCCCCGCGCCAACGCGATTGAGCAGCGTGAAGTACACCCCGAACGCGATCACGCTACCAAACACCGCGAGGTACAAAAGAGAAATTACGTAGCGCGGGTTCGCGTCGAATGTCCACGGCTCGCCCTGCACCACCGCCACCACCGCCGCGAGCAGCGCGCCGTAGCCCAAGCCCCATGCGGTGGCCGGCAACGTCGGAAACCCGGCGCGGTGATTGCGTATGGCGATCAGGTTGCCGATCGCACACGAGGCGGTCGCGGCCAGTGTCAGCACGATTCCCCATGCCGCCGCGCCACCACTGCGCGCTTGGTGCAATTCCGGCAGGAACAGCAACGCGACGCCGGTCACGCCGAACGTCGCGGCAACGAAGGTCCGCACGCGCAGCGGCGTTCCGTACGCCAGGCGCATCGCGACCGGACTCATGAACACGAGCGTGGCGAACAGGACGGCGACCAGGCCCGACGTGAGGATCTGCTCGGCGCGGTAGATCCAGATGTAGTTGAAGCCCATCATCAGCACGCCCAGTCCGGCCAGGAACGCGTGATCGCGTAACGAGAACCGCAGCGAGCGTCCGGTCGCCCGGCACCACAGGGCCAGCAGCGTGGACGCGAGCGCAAAGCGATAGCAGACGGATACTTCCGGCGCCACCGTCCCCAGCTGGAAAGTGATGCCGAGCCAGGTCGAGCCCCAGATCAGCGTGGGAATGAGGAACAGCACCGGAACGCTCATTCGCGCGCCCAGGTTGGTTCCCGCTGACGTACTCACGTTCATGCTCGCCGTCAGGTCGCCGCGATCGCGCAGCGGGTCGCCCCAACCGTCGCCGCGAGCGCCGCGACCTCCGCTTCCAGCGCTCGGCGGAACGGCGCGCCGCGTGGCCGCGCACGCGCGAAGCCCACGGTCACGTCCAGCGAGCCGTCGACATGCGTCGCGTTGGCCCAGCCGATCACCTCGTCGCGCCACAGCATCGGCAGCGCGTAGTAGCCGAAGCGGCGCTTGTCAGGCGGCGTGTACGCTTCGAAGCGATAGTCCCAGCCCCAGAAGCGTTCGAAGCGCGGCCGGTCCCACACCACCGGGTCGAAGGGCGCCAGCAAGCGCACGCGGTCGTCCACTTCCGCATCCAGCACCTCGTCTGCAGGCAGGACAAAGGACACTCCATCCACGAGCACGCGGCGAATCGCTTTGCTTCTCAGGAATCGCTCCAGCGCGTCCGCCGCAACCTCCGGCGCAATACCGAGTCCCGCGATCATGCGCGCCAGCTTGCGCAGGCTGCCTTCCGGCAGCGGCGCGTAGAGTCGAAGCAGCAGGTGCAGGACTTCCGTCGCGCGCGTGGACGCCGCAGGTGGACGCGCCCGCGGCTGTGCATGCGCCAGTTCATACAGGCGAATACCCGATTCGCGCCGGGCGACGCGCAGCGTGCCGCGATACTGCAGCGCTTCGAGCATCCGCGTCGTCGCGGCCGACGTGCCGCCCCAGCCGTTGCCGATGGTGTGCTTGCCCAGCACGCCGCGCAGGTCGCGCGGATGCGTGACGCCGTTGGCGCGGATGTGCGCGACGACTTTCGCTGCAAGTCGCGGATGCGTACGCTCCACCTGCCAGCTGCCCGCCGCGCGCGGATGCAGCAGCGCCTGCGTGCGCATCGGCAGCACGCCGTAGACATGGATGAAGTCCTCGGCCAGCGGCAAGTCCGGATAGGCGCGGTCGAGATCGCCGGCGCAGTAGCCGGTCACGCGCTGGCGCAGGATCAAGTCGGCCGCGCGCGCCGGCGCGCGAATCGGATCGAGCTGGACGAAGCCGAGCGCGTCGATGGCCGCGGGGAGATCGGTCGGCGCGAACAGCGAGCGCCGCACCGCATGCGCGCGCAACGCCCGCATCGTGATTGCGCGAGTCATGCCGCGCGCAATGCGTCGACGATCTTCATCCGCGCCGCCCTCGCCGCCGGCAGGAAGCCGCCGACGAAACCCATGATCAGCGCGAACGCCAGCGAGGCCGCGATGATGCCGGGCGTGAGTGTAAAGCCGAAGGCGATTTCGGCGAACGTCTGGAAGTTCATCGTGGAAATCGAGAACGCCTGCATGAAGGCCGCGCCGGCAAGGCCGATCAGGCCGCCCACCAGTCCCAGCAGCAGCGCTTCGCCCAGGAATGCGACCATGATGGACGCGCGCGAGAAACCCAGCGCGCGCAGCGTGCCGATTTCATTCGTACGCGAGGCCACGCTTGCATACATGGTGATCATAGCGCCGATGATTGCGCCGATCGAGAAGATGACCGAGATGGTGATGCCAAGGTACGAAATGAACTTGGACAGCGCCGCGGACTGGTCCGCGTAGAACTGCGTCTCGCGCTTCACCTCGAGCTGCAGCCGAGGGTCATTCTCGATCTGCTCCTTCACCGCATCGAAGCGGTCGCTGTCGGTCAACTTGAAGATCGCCGCCGAAAACGATACGCGCCGGAACGCCTGCAGCAGTTGCTCCGCATCGCCCCAGATTTCCGAATTGAAACCGGTGCGCCCGGCATCGAACACGCCGACCACCGTCCAGTCGCGCTGGGCGAAACGCAGCGTCTCGCCGATTGCCGCGCCGCGAAAACCCTCGGCGATGGACTTGCCCGCGATGATCTCGGAGGTGCCGGGCCGGAACATCCGGCCTTCAACGATCTGGACCTGTGGCCGCAGCACCAGTCCCGCGGGCGTTGCGCCGCGGATCACCACGTTCGACGGCTTGCCGGACGCGCGCTTGGGCAGGTTGATGAGCACCACCGGCTCCTTCGAGATGAGCTTCTTCCCGTCGGCATCGGTCGCGATGTCCGGCAGCGTCTCGACGATCGCCGCGGAGGCCCTGTCGACGCCGCTCTGCACTTCCGTCTGCGCGCCGCGGCGGATCACCAGCACGTTGTCCGGTTGTCCCGTCGCGACGAGCGTTTGTTGCAAACCTGCCGCCAGCATCAGCACCGTCGCGAACACGTAAACGACCAGCGCCATGCCGCCCGCGGTCAGCGCGGTGGTCAGTTTGCGCGCGCTCAGGTTACGCGCGATGTAGTTGAGTGGAATACTGGCCATGGCGTCTATGCTCAGGCCGTTGCGCGAAGGCCGTCGACGATGCGCACCCGCGCCGCGCGCCATGCCGGCACGCAGGCCGCCACGACGCCCACGACCAGCGCGGCGGCCATCTGCATCAGCACGGTCTCCTGGCTCACGAAGAACACGGGGAACAATGTCCCCAGCGCACCGGCGAAGGCGGCCGCGAGCGGAAAGGTCAACAGGACGCCCAGCGCCCCGCCCACGATTGCGATACCGATGGACTCCGCGAAGATCAGCAGCGCCACGAAGCCGTTGCCGAAGCCCAGCGCCTTCATCGTCGCGTATTCGCCGTAACGTTCGCGCGCCGTCATGGCCATCGTGTTCGCCATGACCGCCATGATGATCACGATCACGACAAATGACACCGCCTGCACCGCCAGCAGGATCGCCTCGGTCATCGCGACGAATCCGAGCTGGAAGGCTTTTTCCGTCTCGGTGAGCGTTTCCGCAAGCGAGTTCTTGAACGTGGCGTCGATGTCCTGCGAAATGGACGCGGCCTGCGCCGGGTCGCGGATTTGGACGATGTAGACGCCGATCTGGTCGCCGCGCCTGGGGAAGCGCGCCTTCACCGATTCGTTCAGGAATTGCCAGTGGAAGAAGAACTGCGTCTCGTCCGTCTTGGCATCGGCGCCGTCGTAGATCGCGCGCAGGTTGAACGTCCACGTCCCGGGAAAGATCGTCCCGCGCAGCGGAATCTGGTCGCCGATTTTCCAGCCGTACTGGTCGGCCAGCTTGCGCCCGACGACGGCGCCACGGCGGTCGACCAGGAAGGCCTTGCGCTCCGCCGGCGACAGCACGAACTCCGGATACATATCGAGGTAGGTCGCGGCGTCGATCGCGAACTGCGGGAAGAAATTGCGCTCGGTGATGTAGACGCCGCCGAACCAGTTGGCCCACGACACACCGGTTACGCCCGGCACCTGCCGGATCTTCTGCGCGTAGGTGAGCGGCATCGAGAAGACGAGCGAGATCGCATTGCGCGAGACCAGGCGCGCCGAGGATGTCGCTTCCGCGCCCGCATACCACGCGTCGACGATCGTGCGCAGCAGCCCGAAGGCCGTGATGGCGACGATGATGCCGACCACCGTCAGCGACGTGCGCAGCTTGTGGCGGAACGCGTTCTTGAGGACCAGCAGCGGGACGAACATGGCGGGTTGGGCAGGTCAGCCGACCAGCACGCCCTTTTCCAGTTGCACGATCTTGCGCGCGTGGCTGGCGGCCTTCGGGTCGTGCGTGACCATGATGATGGTCTTGCGCAGTTCGGTGTTGAGACGCTCAAGCAGGCCCAGCACTTCTTCCGCCGTCGTGCGGTCAAGATCGCCCGTCGGCTCGTCCGCGACGATCAGCGTCGGGTCCGTGATCAGCGCGCGCGCGATCGCGACGCGTTGCTGCTGGCCACCGGACAATTCGTTGGGGTAGTGCTCCATGCGGTCCGACAATCCCACCAAGGCGAGCGCCGTCTCCACGCGCTCCCGCCGATCGCGGCGCGACAACGACGTCAGCTGCAGTGGCAGCTCGACATTCTGGAAGGCCGTCAATACGGGCATCAGGTTGTAGAACTGGAAAATGAAACCGACGTGCGCCGCGCGCCAAGCCGCGAGGTCGCCATCGGACAGGCCCGCGATGTCCACGCCGGCCACGCGAATCTCTCCCGATGATGGCTTGTCGATGCCCGCGATCAGGTTGAGCAAGGTGGACTTGCCGGAGCCCGACGGTCCCATCAGCGCAATGTAGTCGCCGGTCATCACGTCGAAGTTGATGTCCACCAGCACCGGAATGATCTGCTCGCCGCGCGTGTAGTACTTGGTGAGGCCGCGGATCGCCACCAGCGGCTGCGCTGCATTCGTCACTTCGCGAGTTTCACCAGTGTGCCCGACGCAAAATTCTCCGCGGGCTTCTGCACGACCTTGTCGCCGCTCTTCAAGTCGCCCGCGATGGCCGTCAGGTCACCGATCTTCGTTCCCGGTGTCACCGGTACCGCAATGCCAGCGCCGTCGCGGATCACGAAGACCACGGCGCGGCCGTCGCGCTGGACGATGGCCTCGGTGGCCACGGCAACCAGGGGCTTCTGCTGGTCTGGCGTGATGTCCTGCGACAGGAAGCTCACTTTAGCGCTCATCTCCGGCAGGATCCGCGGATCGATCACGTCGAATTTCACCTTGGTCATCACCGTGGCCTTGGCGCGGTCGACCGTGGGCACGATGCGGCTGATGCGACCGCGAAAACGCGTGTCCGGCAGCGCGTCGAGCAGAATTTCCGCGGGCTGGCCGACCGCGATTTTCGACAGGCTCGATTCGGCAACGTCGGCTTCGACCTCCAATGTGCTCATGTCGGCGATCGACACCACCGCGCCCTTGGAGTCCGCCGCATTGGAGAAAGGCGTGACCAGGTCGCCCACGTTGGCGCTCTTGGACAGGATCACGCCATCGAATGGCGCGCGGATCACCGTGTAGTCCACCGAAACCTGCGCATTGCGCGACGTTGCCTCCGTAGCGCCGATCGTCGCGCGCGCATTGGCCACGCCCGCGGTCGCTTTCTCCGCGCGCGCCTTGGCCGTGTCCACCGCGGAGGCGGAAAGGAAGCCCTTGGCGAGCAGGTCCTGGCTGCGCTTCAACTGCGCGACGGCGTCACGTTCTTCGGCCAGGGCCTGGTCCAACGCGGCCTTGGCGGCCGTCACGTTGGCCTGTGCGCCCTGGCCCTGCGCGACCACGTCGCGGGCATCGATGCGCGCGATGATTTCGCCGGCCTTGACCCGCGAGCCTTCCGCCACGCCCAGCCACTCGAGACGTCCTGTTGCCTTGGACGAGATCGCCGCCTTTCGCTGCGCGACCACGTAGCCGGTCGAATTGAGCAGCACGAATTGCTGTGACGGATACGTCGTGACGACCGAGGTCGTCTGCACCGTGACCACGCGCGGCTGCAGCGCGAACCATCCGCCGGCGATGAGCAATACCAGCAGGAAGCCGCCCCACCACAGCCAGCGTCGCCGCCGGCGGGAAACCACCGGGGCCAGGCTGCGGTCGATGCGAAGCTTGGCCAAGTCCGGCAGCTTGGATGAATCCGGGAGTTGGGACGGGTTGGGCGGAGCGGCTTGCGTCATGGCGGGCTGTGGTCAGAACGGGGAAAAAAGTAACGCCGGGACACTTTCCGGCGGAGTGCCATTCTACCGTTTCCAGAGTGCTGCCCAGCAGAGACGGAACCTGGCCGGCCTACATCCAGCGGAAGAAGAGCGCGGACCAACCGGCGGCGGCAACGCCCACCCCAAGCGCAAACGCTGCCAATCCCGACCAGCGCGCCGTGCGGCTCGATGCCTCTTCAAGTTGCCGCCACGCGAGCCACAAGGCCCAAAGCGCACCGATAATCAGGACGATCGCGCGCACAGCCGGCACCCAATGCAACGACAACCCTTCCGCCTTGGCGAGCGCCGTCGTCAACGACCACAGGCCGAGAAATACGCACAGGCCGGCCAGTGGTGTGAGCGCATACGAGAGGCGGTACACATTGGGCGCCCGCGGACCCGGCAACGACCGCGCCGCCAGCCACAGCGTTGCCATTACCGCGCAGCCCATGAACAGTGCAGTCGCACCAATATAGAAAACGATCAGCGCGCCGTCGAGCCACGTGAAGACATCGCCTGCCCCGGGATAGTTGGTCAGCAGCCACCACGGTGCGTCGCTGCGCAACAGCCACGCGGGTCCGTGGTCGACGACGTAGCTGACACTGGCAAGCTTGAACTGCACGAACCACGGGCTCACGCTCCATTGGAATGCGCCGAGCGCGAGACCGAGCAGCCCGAAGACGATCAGCAGCGCATCCCAGGGTGACGCCGCGGCGGCAGACAACGTGGCGATTTCGTCATTCGGCGCACGCGTCGACAATGCGATCGCACCAAGGTGCCCGCTGCAGCGTCCGCACATATGGCATTCCGCTGGACCGGTCATTCTCCTGATGCGAACCAGCGGTGCGCAATTCACCGGATGGATCGCGACATGACCCGCATTGGCGCGCCAGGCGACCTGGTCGACCGCGTAGTGAACCGGCGACAAGCGCGAGAGGATGGCGAAGACACCGTTTACCGGACACAAGTGCCGGCACCACACGCGCTTTTCGCGACCGAAGACGAAGCCGACGCCGATCGCGGCCAGCGTGGAGCCGCCCAGTACCAGTAACGCGGCCTGTGGATACTGATACACGCTGACCAGCTGGCCGAAGACCGTCGTTCCCGCGAACGCAACAAACGGCCAGCCCGCCCACTTCATCCAGCGCGGGACGGCGCGACCCATGCCGAACTTGCTCGCGGCTTCAGTCAGCGTGCCTTCCGGACAAAATATGCCGCACCAGCTGCGCCCGGCCACCAGCATTGACAGCAGGACAAACGGCCACCACACACCCCAGAACGCCCATTGCGCGAAGACCGTAATACTGGACATCGCGCGCGCGTCGTCCGGCGGAAGCGGCAACAACGCCGGCACGATCAGCAGCATGAGGTACACGCCGACGACGACCCATTGCAGCGCGCGGATCAGTGGCCCGTGCGTGCGCAGCCACTCGCCCGCGGAATACACCGACTACTTGGTGCGCGGACCGCGCAGGAACAACATGACCAGGACCCAGTAACCGGCGAGGATCATTGCGGGCAGCAACGCGGGTCGCGCACGATAGCCGGTCAGGGCCGCGAACACGCCACCGACTCGCCCGGAATCGTCCAGCAACCGCGACGAATCCCACAGCGGGTCGACCAGCGGCGGCATCAAACCCATGCCGATCAACTTCTCGACTCCGGTCACAAGTAACGCGCCGGCGAGCAACAGCAGCAGAATTTCGCTGACGCGGAAAAACGCGCGCCACGAAAGCAACTTGCCGCCCTGCTGCAGCAGGAAGAAGGTCAGATAGCCCGCAGCGAGCCCCAACGCCAGAACCAGCAGGAATTGCGCGACTCCCGTCTGCTCGGCGCCGAGTCCGTACAGGAAGACCACCGCCTCCGCGCTTTCGCGACCGACCGCGAGCGCGACCACCACCAGCATGCCCCACCAGTTGGCACGCTGCGTATTCAGCTGCATGCCCTGTTCGAGATCCTTCTTGAATGTTCGGCCGTGCTTGCGCATCCAGAACACCATCTGCACGATCAGGCCCGCGGCGATGAACATCATCGCCAGCTGGAAATATTCGAGCGCGTCTCCTGCGAGGTTGCTCGCAATCCCGAGCATGACCGCCGCCAGCACGACCGCCAGGCCGACGCCTGCGGCAACACCGCCCCACAGGTAGCGCATGCCGACCGCGGCGTCGGGCTGCCGCTTGAGCCATGCGTAGAGTATGCCGACGACCAGCATCGCCTCGGCGGATTCCCGCCAGATGATAAAGAGTGCATTGCCCATGGTGTGGGTGCCTAACCGTTCACTTTGCGACGATCGTGCCCTGCCCCGTCGCTTCGTGATATTCGTCAAAGAACTTGTACGTACCCGGCTTGAGCGCATTGATCACGACGAACGACTTGGCGCCCGGCGCCAGCACCTTCTCCTGCTTCAGGTCCTTGCTTTCGAATTCGATGGCACCCGGACCCTCGTTGCTGATTTCGATCTTGAAACGCTTGCCGGCGGGAACTTCGATGACGGTCGGATTGAACCGTCCTCCCTTGGCGACCAGCTTGAAAACCGGCAGTTCCTCGGCCAATACCGGCAGCGCAAGCATCATTCCGGCCAGGACAACGGTAATACGTCGAATTGCACTCACAGTTCAGTACCCTCCTTTTTTGCCTACACCTGCGTAGGCGAATTCGTATTCGACGATGAATGGCTTGAACCACGGACCCACGCCGGTTTCCTTGTCGACATGGCGCCCGAAGTGGTTGTGCGGGTCCGCGCCCGGCGGAGCGATCGTGAGTTTCAACCGGTACTTGCCGGGGCCGGCGAGCTTCACGTTATCGCCGTAATGCGGGCCGTCATTGGCAACCATCGGCATGAACGAACCCGAGATCACCTCGGCCGACCCCTGCTTGGTGATTTGGTACTTGACGTCGAGGTAGGGGACCCACGAGCCATCGGCAAAGCCGTTGGCGTTGTCGCTGACTGCCTTGACATCCGCCTCCATGTGCACGTCCGATACCTTGGCATCGCGCATCATTCCCGGTGGGTCCATGACCACTGGCTGCAGGTAGATCGCCGAGATCTCCATCCCGCTGCGGATCTGGGGCTTGCCGATCGGATATTCGAGCGCATGTGCACTGACGAAGGCCAGGCCGGCGCCGAGCGCGAGCGCCACACGGGCAAATGACCGATGAAATTGTCGATTTTTTGCTGCAGATTTCATGGCAAGGTTCAAATTGCCCCAAACGAGGCGAGGGAACAGCCCGGTGGCCGTCCCAGCCCTGGGGGTACGCTCCTTCGAACCATAGCAAATCTGCATGAGCATGTAAATAGTAATGATTTGCATTCACAAGAATTTTATCCTATGATTATCCCGTCGTCCTATCCCATCCTGGGCTATCCGCCATGTACGTCTGCATCTGCAACGCGATCACTGACAGCGAAATCCGCGGCGCGGTCAAGCTGGGCGCGCGCTCGATGACTGACCTCAAGGCCACGCTCGGTGTAGCCACCTGCTGCGGCCGCTGCACCGATTGCGCGCGTTCCGTGCTTGCCGAATCGCTGGCCGACGATTGCGCGTACGCCGGCGCCGGCGACGACTAGTCCGTTCCCGTATCACCTGTCCGTCATTGCCATTGACCGCCGTTGCGTGCGTACGCGGCGCAGTTCATCATGCACGTCTCGCGCCGGCTACACGCATGTGACACGTTTGCTACATATTCCCCGGAGACGATGCAATGAAAGGTGACAAGACCGTCCTCAAGCACCTGAACGTGGTGCTCACCAACGAACTGACCGCGGTCAACCAGTATTTCCTGCATGCGCGCATGTTCCGCAACTGGGGTTTTCGCAAGCTGGGCGAGCATGAGTATCACGAGTCCATCGACGAGATGAAACACGCCGACAAGCTGATCGAGCGCATTCTGTTCCTCGAAGGCCTGCCCAACCTGCAGGACCTGAACAAGCTGATGATCGGCGAAAACGTGCCGGAAGCTCTGGCCTGCGATTTGCAGCTCGAGCGCGCCGCGCACCCGGCGCTCAAGTCCGCCATCGCGCACTGCGAAACGGTCGGCGACTACATCACCAGGGAGCTGTTCGAGGACATCCTCGAGTCCGAGGAGGAGCACATCGACTTCCTCGAAACGCAGATCGGCCTCATCGAATCGGTGGGCCTCGCAAACTACCTGCAGTCGCAGATGGGTGACGCTGCCGCGTCCTGAAGTCGCGGCAGTTCTAGCGTGAAATGCCCGCCAGGTCGAGCATGAACGCGTATTCCTCGGCAATTTCTCGGTAGTGCTCGAAGCGCCCTGACTTGCCGCCGTGTCCGGCTTCCATCGTGGTGTGGAACAGCAGCGGATTGTCGTCGGTCTTGCGCGCGCGCAGCCGCGCGACCCACTTGGCCGGCTCGTAGTACTGCACCTGGCTGTCCCATAGTCCGGTCGTGACCAGCAGGGCCGGGTAAGCCTGCGCGCGCACGTTGTCGTACGGCGAATACGACAGCATGTAGTCGTAGCAAACCTTGTCCGCCGGATTGCCCCATTCGTCGAATTCGCCGGTGGTCAGCGGAATGCTTTCGTCCAGCATCGTCGTCACGGTGTCGACGAAAGGCACCTGCGCGACGATGCCCCTGTAGTCGCCGGGCGCCATGTTGGCAATCGCGCCCATCAGCAGCCCCCCCGCGCTGCCGCCGATCGCGAACACCCGGGACGGGTCGGCATAGCGCTCGGCCACCAGATGCCGCGTCACGTCGATGAAGTCGGTGAACGTGTTCATCTTGTTGAGCAGGCGGCCATCGTCGTACCAGCGGCGTCCCTGCTCCTGCCCCCCACGCACATGGGCAATGGCGTAGACGAAGCCGCGGTCGAGCAGCGACACGCGCGCCAGGGAGAACGACGGGTCGGTCGACATGCCATACGCACCGTAGGCGCCCTGCAACAACGGCGCGCTGCCGTCGCGCTGCGTGCCCTTGCGATAGACGAGCGACACCGGCACTTTCTGGCCGTTGCGCGCCGTTGCCCACACCAACTCGGTGACGTAGTTGGCGGAGTCGAAGTCCCCCAGCACCGGCTCGCGCTTCAGCAGTGTCCGGGCACCGGTGCGCGTGTCGAAGTCGTAGGTCGACATCGGGGTGGTCAGCGACGTATAGGTATGGCGGACCAGGTCGGTGTCGAGCTCGGCATTCGTTCCCAGACGCGTGGTATATGCCGCCTCGTCCGACGCGATGAAAAAATCATCGCCGCCGGCGAGCGGACGAATGCGAACCTTGCGCAGGCCGCCGGAGCGTTCGCTGATCGCCAGGAAGCGGTCGAACACATCGAAGGCGTGAATGAACGCGTCGTCGCGATGCGGCAGGATTTCGCGCCAGGTCGACCGTTCAGCTTCCCGACCCAGTGTCGCCTCCATCAAGCGGAAATTGGGCGCGTTCCAGTTGGTGCGGATGATCCACCGACCGTGCAGATGGTCGGCGTCGTACAGATGGTCGCGCTCGCGCGGCAGCAGGACCTTGAATTGCGTCGGATCGCGCGCGTCGGCGTAGCGGAATTCGGACGACACCGTGCTTTCGCTGGCAATGACGACGAACTTTTCGTCCTTGGTGTTGCCGACGTCCAGGTAGAAACTCGGGTCGCGTTCCTCGAAAATCACCGGATCGTCGAGCGCGTCCGTGCCGACGACGTGACGGCGGACCTTGTATCCCAGCAGCGTCTCCGGATGCTTCTCGACGTAGAACACGGTGCGGCTGTCCGCGGCCCAGGCCAGCGATGGGTCGATGTTCGGTATCCGGTCCGGCAGCGTCTCGCCGGTCACGAGATCCTTGATGCGCAATGTCCACCGCCGGCGGCCGACGTTGTCTTCGACATAGGCCAGCAGGCGATTGTCGGGACTCACTTCCCACGACCCCACGGCAAAGTACGCCGATCCCGCGGCCAGCGCGTTGACGTCGAGCATCACGTGTTCGGGTGCAGCGAGCGAACCCGCCCTGCGCGAATGGATCGGATACTCGCTGCCGGTCTCGTATCGCGTGCAGTACCAGAAGCCGCGCAGGCGAAAAGGCACGCTGTCATCGTCCTGCCGGATGCGCGCGACGATCTCGTCGTAGAGGCGATTCTCCAGCGGCTGCACATGGGCCTGCATGGCCTTGACGTACGCGTTCTCCGCTTCGAGATAGCCGATGACGTCCGGGTCCGTGCGCGTGTCGTCGCGCAACCAGTAGTACTCGTCGTCGCGGTCGCCGTGGGGAGAACGGACGACGTGGCTGCGCGTCGCGGCAATGGGAGGCGTGGGCTTCATGATTGGCGCGATTGTATCGATTGCCACGCGTCGAGAGAAATGATCGCCAGTCCGGCACCGATGCAGCCGATGCCGATCCACTCGTTGCGCGTCAGTTGTTCGCCGAAGATCGCCATCGACGACAGCAGCGCGATCACCGGGATGGCGAACATGTTGAGCGAGGCGGTCCCCGCCGGCAGGAAGCGCAGCACGGCGATCCAGAGGATGAAGCCCAGCGCGGTGGCAATTCCGCCGACCTGCACCAGCAGCAGGACGTAGGTCGCGCTCCACTGCGTCGCGCGCAGGTCGAGCACGAACGGCAGCACGGTCAGCGGCAGCACGCCAACCAGCATTTGCCACGCGATGAAATTGAGCGCATCGAAGCGGTGATTGCGCTGAAAATATTTGGTGGCGATGGTGCCGGCCGCCCAGCCGAACCCCGAGAGCACGGCCCACAATTTGGGCGCCAGGTTGCCGTGCCATTGCCATGGCTCGACGACCAGCAGCATTCCTGCCAGCGCGCAACCAACGGCCAGCCACTGGAGGCCCTTGACCCGCTCATGCAGCACCGGCCATGCCAGCAGCAGCGTCCAGAACGGCATTGTGAACACCAGTACCGACGTGCGTCCCGCACCGCCGCCATCGAGCGCCATCGTCGTCGATCCGAAATTGATCGTCGTCTGGAACAGGCCGGTGACGACTACCGCCAGCCAGGACTCCGGCAGCAGCGGGCCGCGCCGCCACAGCAGCACGGCGAACAGGATCACGGTGGCCACCCACGTGCGCTGCACATTGAGGATGACCGGACTGGCCGACTGCAGCGCCAGTTTCATCGCGACCCAGTTGCTGCCCCAGATCAGCGTGAGGAACGCCAACGCCGCGTACGCGCCGCGTTGCGAATGCACGCCAAAGCGCTGCGCCATCAGGCTAGGGCCTGCCTAAAAAGCTCTCGAGCGCGCGCGCCACTGCCTGCGGTTGGTCGTGATGCAGCATGTGCCCGGCATCGGTGATCGTCACGCGAATCGCACCGGGGACATGCGCCATCCGTTGTTCGATCTCGGCGATCGGGTCGCCGCCTTGCGCAAGCCAGCGCGGAATGTCCGAGTCGTCTGCGGCAACCCACAACGCCGGCGCGGTGATGAGGTGCCACACCGCATAGACTTCCTCCAGCCGGTACACATTCGGAAACGGAAGTTTGTGCCGCGGATCGGCGCGCAAGCGCGCGGTGCCGTCGGTGAGCGCTTCGCCCCAGTGCGTGGCGAGGAAGTCCGCCTTGTCGCGCGGCAACCGGCGGTTGTTCTTTTGCAGGCGATCGGCGACGGCCGCGATGTCGCGGTACCCCGTCAGCACCGGCGGCACGCCTTCGAGCGCGTCGAGCCACGCGACGAATTTCGCGGGCGCGTCCTCCGCCCCCTGTCCCGGAATGCCGAAGCCATCGAGCGATACGACCCTGCGGACACGCGCGGGTCGCAGACCCGCGTACAACAAGGCAACGTTGCCGCCGAGGCTGTGACCGACGATATCGACGGGCGCATCGCCCGCCAGCACGCGCACCAGGGCGTCGAGGTCGGCGACATAGTCGGCGAACCAGTAGCCATCCTGCGGCCATTCGGTCAAACCGAAGCCGCGCCAGTCCGGCGCCATCACGTACCAGTCGGCGGCGAGTTCGTCGACCAGGAACTGGAACGACGCGGAGACGTCCATCCAGCCATGCAGCAGGATCAGCTTGCGCGCTTCGGAATCGCCCCACGTGCGCACGTGGTATTGCAATCCGTGCACATCGACGAAGCGCGACGCAGAGGTTTTCATCGGAGTTCTACTTTTTTTTGCACTGGGCGACGCCGTCCTGCCAGCCGGTGCGATAGTTGCCGTCGTCCTTGAAGCGCGCGACATCCTTCTGCTCGGTACCGCGCGCGGTGGCGCAGCCGTCGCCGAAGCCCAATCGATACGTCGGCGGAAAGCCCTGCAGATTGACCGGCGGCGGCGGCGGTTCGACGTAAGGTTTCGGCGCCGGTGGCGGCGTGGCGGCGGGCGTGGTCGCGGGTGTCGTGGGACTGGCCGGCGTGGACGTGGGAACCGTCGCGCAACCTGCCAGCGCGGCAAGCACCAGCACACATGCGATGCGAATCAAGGACATCGGGTCGGGGATTTTCGAAGGGAAAGCAAGCGATGCAAACGGAGTAGAATTCTAGCATTCAGCGACCGTCCCGAAATGACCGCTCCGTCCTTCGTCCACCTGCGGCTGCACAGCGAGTTTTCGGTCGTCGACAGCACGGTCCGGATCGACGCCGCAGTGGCCGCAGCGGTGCGCGACGGCATGCCCGCGCTGGCGCTCACCGACCTGTCCAACGCGTTCGGCCTCATCAAGTTCTACAAGGCCGCGCGCAAGGCCGGCGTAAAGCCGATCATCGGCTGCGATGTGTGGATCACGCACGACACCGAACGCGACCGTCCGTTTCGCGCCATCCTTCTCGCCGCATCGCGTGAAGGCTACCTGAAACTGTGCGACTGGCTGTCGCGCGCCTATCGCGCCAACCAGCATCGCAGCCATGCCGAAATTCGCCGCGAGTGGTTCGCCGAGGGCACCGCCGGGTTGATCGCGCTTTCGGGCGCGCGCGATGGCGATGTCGGCCATGCGCTGCTGCAGGGTAACCCCACCGCGGCGGCACGCGCGGCGCGCGAATGGTCGGCGTGGTTTCCGCAACGCTACTACCTCGAAGTGCAGCGCGCCGGGCACGCCGAGGACGACGCCCTGGTCGCCGCCACCGTCGCGCTCGCCGGCGAACTGGCACTGCCGGTCGTCGCCACTCATCCAACGCAGTTTCTGACGCGCGAGGACTTCCGCGCGCACGAGGCTCGCGTCTGCATTGCGGAAGGCGCCATCCTTTCCGACGCGCGCCGGCCCAAGCGCTTCACGCCGCAGCAATACTTCACGACGCAAGCCGAGATGGCCGCGAAGTTCGCGGACCTGCCCGAGGCGCTGGCCAATTCCGTGGCCATCGCGCAGCGCTGCAACCTGACGATCGCGCTCGGGCAGAACCACCTGCCGGAGTTTCCAACGCCAGCCGGCGTGACCATCGAGCAACACCTGCGCGACGAGGCTGCCGCGGGCCTCGAGCGCCGCCTGGCGCAACTCTTCCCCGACGAACACGCGCGCGACGAGAAGCGTCCCGAATATTCCGCGCGCCTCGACTTCGAGACCAGGACGATCCAGCAGATGGGCTTTGCCGGCTACTTCCTGATCGTCGCCGACTTCATCAATTGGGCCAAGCGCAACCATGTGCCGGTCGGCCCGGGCCGCGGTTCAGGCGCCGGTTCGCTCGTCGCGTATTCGCTCGGCGTGACCGACCTCGATCCGATCCGCTACGCGCTGCTGTTCGAGCGATTCCTAAATCCCGAGCGCGTATCGATGCCCGATTTCGACATCGATTTCTGCCAGAACGGTCGCGACCGCGTGATCGACTACGTCAAGAACAAGTACGGCGCGGACTCGGTGTCGCAGATCGCCACCTTCGGCACGCTGGCGGCGCGCGCCGCAGTGCGCGATGTCGGCCGCGTGCTCGACATGCCGTACCTGTTCGTCGACGGAATTGCCAAGCTGATTCCGAATCAGCCGGGCAAGCAGGTGCTGCTCAAGCGGCCGCCGGCACGCAAGGAGGACCGCGAACCCAACGCGATCTATGCGCGTGAAGAGGAGCCGCTGCTGGCCGAGCGCGAAGCCGCGGAAGAGGAAGTGCGGCAACTACTGGAATTGGCCGAGCAGCTGGAAGGATTGCCGCGCAATGTCGGCATGCATGCGGGCGGCGTCCTGATCGCGCCGGGCAAGCTCACCGATTTCTGCCCGCTGTACGTGCAGCCTGGCGCGGAATCGATCCTCTCCCAGTTCGACAAGGACGACGTGGAGGCCGTGGGCCTGGTCAAGTTCGACTTCCTGGGCCTCACCACGCTGACCATCCTCGACTGGACGCTCAAGTACATCCGCGACCTCGACACCGATGCCCACGTTGTACTCGACGCGCTGCCGCTGGACGACCGCGCCGCCTACGACATCTTCAAGAGCGGCAACACCGTCGCCGTGTTCCAGTTCGAATCACGCGGCATGCGCGACCTGCTCAAGCAGGCCCCGCCGACGCGCTTTGAGGACATCATCGCGCTCGTGGCGCTCTATCGTCCGGGTCCGATGGAACTCATCCCCGCGTATGTCGCGCGCAAATCGGGCCGCGAGAGCGTCCCGTATCCCGACAAGCGCCTGGAGCCCATCCTCGAAAATACCTATGGCGTGATGGTGTACCAGGAGCAGGTGATGCAGATCGCGCAGGTGATCGGCGGCTACACGCCAGGCGGCGCCGACCTGCTGCGCCGCGCGATGGGCAAGAAAAAACCGGAGGAAATGGCCACGCACCGCACGATCTTCGTCGACGGCGCCATCAAGAACAACGTGACCGAAGGCCGCGCAACACAACTCTTCAACCACATGGAGAGTTTTGCGGGCTACGGCTTCAACCGTTCGCACGCTGCGGCCTACGCGCTGATCGCGTACCAGACGGCGTGGTTCAAGGCGCATCATCCGGCCGCGTTCATGGCGGCCAATTTGTCGCTGGTGATGGACGACACCGACAAGGTCCGCCATTTTCGCAATGACGCCATCGGCCTCGGACTTTCGATGTTGCCGCCGGATGTGAATGCGTCGAACTATCGCTTCGAACCTGTCGACGGCAAGCAGATCCGCTACGGCCTGGGTGGCATCAAGGGCACCGGCCAAGCCGCCGTCGAGTCGGTCATCGCCGCGCGCAGCGAAGGCGGTCCGTTTGTCGATTTGTTCGACTTCTGCCGGCGCGTGGACCATCGCGCGGTGAATCGACGCGCCGTCGAGGCATTCGTTCGCGCCGGCGCGTTCGACGCGATCGAGCCACGCCGTGCGGCGCTGCTGGCGTCGGTCGGCATCGCCATGGAGGCGGCCGAGCAGGCCAGCGCCAACGCCGCGCAGGTTTCGCTGTTCGGCGAGGAATCGGCGCCGCGCTCGGTCGGCCTGGTGGCGACGCGCGACTGGTCGGACGCGGAGCGGTTGCGCAATGAAAAATCGGCGGTGGGCTTCTACCTGTCCGGCCATCCGTTCCACGGCTTCGCGGCGGAGTTGGCGCCCGTGGTGCGCACCTCGCTTTCGGACTTGAGTCCCCGCAACGGCACCGTGCTGGTCGCGGGCATCGTGACCCAAATGCGCGTGCAGAGCGGCCGCCGTGGGCGGATGGCCTTTGTCACGCTGGACGACGGCCGCGGATCCACCGAGATCATGGTCTACAACGAACTTTACGACAGCGTGCGCAACCTGCTGCGCGACGACCAGCTGGTCGTAGCGGAGGTGAAGATCACCCAGCGCATGACCGACGACGGCGAAGTCACGGGCCTGCGCATCATCGCCGAAAATGTCTTCGACCTGCCGGCGATCCGCAAAAAATTCGCCAAGGGCTTGAAGATCGCGTGCAATGGCAATGCATCGGCCTCGCGGCTCGCTGAAATACTGCAGCCGTTCCGGCCGGGCGACAAACCCGTCACCATTTCGTATCGCAACGAGCGCGTCGGCGGCGACGTCGCGTTGCCCGAGACCTGGCGCGTGAACCTGGACGAGGCGCTGCTTGATCGCCTGCGCGAGTGGCTGCAGCCGGAAAACGTTCAGGTGATGTACTGACCGGCTTGGCCGAGTTGCCGTCGCAACCCCGCCGCGGCAGGATGTCACATTCCGGCCGAGGCCTGTGGCGGCACCGCGACTTCCTGCTGCTGTGGAGTGCGCAAGGGATCTCCGCCGTCGGTTCGCGCATCACGCGCACCGCCTTGCCGATGGCGGCCATCCTCGTCATCGACGCGTCCGCCTATGATCTGGGCTTGCTCGCCGTGGCGCTGTCGCTGCCGGGCGTGCTGGTCGCGTGGTTCGCGGGCGGGTGGGTCGATCGGCATCGCCGCCGGCCGCTGCTGATCGCCACCGACCTGATCCGCGCCGCGGTGCTGCTCGCCATTCCTCTCGCCGCATTGCGCGGTGTGTTGTCGCTGCCGGTGCTCTACGCGGTCGCCGTGATCGTCGGCATCTGCACGGTGCTCTTCAACCTCGCCGACCACGTGTTCATCACCGATCTCGTGGCGCGCAAGCGGCTGCTCGACGCCAACGGCAAGCGTGAGGCCGTCGACGCCATGGCCGAAATATCAGGCCCCGCGCTCGGCGGCGCACTGGTTGCGCTGCTTACCGCGCCGATTGCGATAGCCGTCGATGCCGCCACGTTTGTCGCGTCGGCGTTGCTGATCACCCGCATCAGGAAAGTGGAATCGGTTCGCGCTCCCACGGCCGCCGCCTCGATCATCGACGACGTGCGCACCGGCGTTCGCGTGGTCTGGCGCACGCCGGCCGTGCGTACGCTGTTCTGCGCGATGATGATATTCACTCTGTGTGGCAGCTTCATGGCGTCGCTGTATACGCTCTTTGCCCTGCGCGAACTGGGCCTGTCGCCCGCGCAACTCGGCGTGGCGATCGGTTGCGGCGGCATCGGAGGGCTCGTCGGCGCGGCATTCGCCGCCAAGGCCGCTGCGCGCTGGGGTGTGCGCCGCACGCTGCTGGCTGCGCTCGCCATCACCGCCGTCATGCAGGTGTTCATCCCCTTGGCACCTGGGAATGCGCCTTGGATCGCCATGTCGTTCCTGGTCGCGCAGCAGGTGATAGGCGACGGTGCGATGACCGTCTACCTCGTCAACGAAACCACGTTGCGGCAGCGCCTGTTGCCGCAACAAGCGCTGGGCCGTGCCGCCGCGACGTGGCAGGTTGCCACCGGATTGCTGACGCCCGCCGGCGCGCTGCTGGGCGCCGTGCTCGCCGAGACGATCGGCCTGCGTCCGACGCTGTGGATACTGGCGCTGGGTTTCGCCACCGCCTTCCTCTGGTTGCTGGCCACCCGGCAGGTGTTGCCGGACCGGCACGACGGCATCGTGACACCCGCCGGTTAAAATCCGGATTGGCGTCCGCCAGAAGCCTCATTCATCGGAACCCACTCCATGCCCCTGCCCAATTCCATGCGCTACATCGCGATGCGCGAACCCGGACCGCCGGATGTGCTGGTCATGGCCGACGGACCGTTGCCGCAGCTCAAGGCCGGCGAAGTGCTGATCGAAGTCGCCTATGCCGGCGTGAATCGTCCCGACTGCCTGCAGCGCGCCGGCGCCTATCCGCCGCCTGCGGATGCATCGCCGATCGTCGGCCTCGAAGTGGCGGGCCGTATTGTCGCGCTGGGCGATGGCGTCACGACAGGGCAAGTGGGCGACGAGGTCTGCGCACTGACGCCCGGCGGCGGCTACGCGGAATACTGCGCGACGCCGGCGGGTTTCTGCCTGCCTCTGCCCGCGGGAATGACCCTGCGCGAAGCGGCGGGCGTGCCCGAGAACTACTTCACGGTCTGGTACAACGTCTTCGATCGCGTGCATCTCTCGGCCGGTGAATCGATCCTGATCCACGGCGGCACCAGCGGCATCGGATTGACCGCGATCCAACTGGCCAAGGCCATCGGCGCAACCGTCTTCACGACCGCGGGCAGCGCCGACAAGGTGGCCTTCTGCATCACGATGGGCGCCGACCACGCCTTCGACTACAAGACGCAGGATTTCGTCGCGGAAGTGGCGCGCATCACCAACAAACGCGGCGTCAACGTCGTGCTCGACATGGTCGGCGGCGACTACGTCGACAAGAACCTGAAGTGCCTTGCGCTCGACGGGCGGTTGACGCAGATCGGCCTGCTCAATGGCCCTCGCGCCGAGATCGGCATGCATCAGGTGATGATCAAGCGCCTGACCGTCACCGGCTCGACGCTGCGGGCAAGTCCCGCCGCGCGCAAGGTCGCGCTCGCCGATTCGCTGCGGGAGAACGTGTGGCCGCTGTTCGCGCAGCGCAAGCTGCAGGTCGTGATCCAGGAAACCCTGCCGCTCGCCAAGGCAGCCGAAGCGCACGCGCTGATGGAATCGGGCCGGCTCATCGGGAAGGTGATCCTGAAAGTCGGCGCGTAGCCCTGGCCCGCAGCCGCCCTCCCCGGTTTACTCGCAGTAGCCTAGTACGTCGCGCGACCGCCGGACAGGTCGAACACGGCGCCGGTCGAGAACGAGCAGTCCTCGCTTGCCAGCCAGCACACCATCGCCGCGATTTCATCGACGGTACCGAAGCGGCCCAGCGGAATCTTCGCCAGCATGAAGTCGATGTGCTGCTGCGACATCTGGTCGAAGATCGCCGTGCGCACAGCCGCGGGCGTCACGCAGTTGGCCCGGATGTTGGTCTTGGCGAGCTCCTTGCCCAATGACTTGGTCAGCCCGATCACCGCGGCCTTTGACGCGCTGTACGCCGACGCGTTCGGATTGCCTTCCTTGCCGGCCACCGACGCGATGTTGACGATGCGTCCGTAGTCCTTTTTCTGCATGAAAGGCACCACCGCGCGGTTGCACAGGAAAACGCCATGCACGTTGACGTCGAACACCTGCTTCCATGCGTCGACGGGGTATTCCACAAGCGGCACGTTGGGACCGGTGATGCCCGCCGAGCAGACCAGCGCGTCGATGCCGCCGCACGCGTCTGCCGTGGCTTCCGTCGCGCGCTGGACAGCCGCCGCGTCGGCCACATCGAGCGCAAAGGTGAGCGTGCCGCCGCCGATGGCCGCCTTGGCCTCGGCCAGCGTCTTTTCGTCGCGATCCCACAGCGCGACACGCGCACCACTCGCCGCCAGCCGTCGCGCTACCGCAAGGCCGATGCCCGCCGCGCCGCCCGTGATCGCCGCGGTCCTGCCCTTGAAGTCCAGTTGATTCATCGCCTGCTTTCGTTGGAATTGCGATTACCCGCGCTGGAACATCACCAGCCCGATGACCAGCGCCGCCACGGCCAGCACGCCAAGGATGCACATCAGCGCAAAGAGCGTGTTCCGCGTCTCGCCGTGAAACACGAGCAGGTCGTCGATCAGTTCCGCCACCTGCGCGTTGGTGGCCATTGCCGGCGCCGTGGCAACCAACGCCGAAGCGGCATGAGGCGCAACGTCGTCGCCGCGCGGTTCCGGCACGTCGATGGGGAGGATAAACGAAAAATTGGTGATCAGCAGCGTGCGATGCGCGAGCGTGTCCCAGAATTTGGTGCGCTTTCCCCCGCGCACATCATAGGTCATGCCGGGCAGTTCGGTACGCGAGATGCGTTCGCCTGCGTCGACGAAGAACTTGGTCGGCAGCCGGCCCGACAACGCGACGCGCACCAGCGTGTCGAATTTGGCGCCGGCCATGGCGATGTTGATCTGGAATTTCGCGGGAGACGGATCGGCCGCAGCATCGGACTCTGCGATGTAGACGAGTGACCCGAGGTCATTCGCGCCGTTGCGCGTAGCGCTGTTGTTGCCATTGTCCTTGCTGCGGATGCGCAGCGTGCCGGCGAGTTCCTCGAGGTGGTCGCCGGTGGCGAGCTTGACGGAATCGCCGGCGTGGACCACGACCTTCATCACGAGGATGCTGGCCTTGCTGTCCTCGATGATCAGCCGTGCCTTGGTTGGCCGGAAACCCACGAGCGGCATACGTTGAATCCGTTCTTCGTCCGGCCGCAATTGAAGTCACGACGCCAGCCCGGGATTCTAAGGCATGGCCACGCAGATTCGGTACCCGCCCATCGGCGCAACGCGCCGATGCTTGCCAGGTCAGCGGGGAGGACGGCGCCCGGAAAGGTCGGCCAGATGCGCGATCAACGCGAAGAGCAGCCAGGTCGCGATCCAGGGCCAGCGTTCGTCGACAAGCGCGCAGCGCAATGCCAGCAGCATGAACACCCCGGTCAACAGGCTGGCCGCGACTTCGCGCAGCCGCACGCCGCGGCCCGTCTTGCCGCGATAGACCGCGATGAATACCGCTTCCAGGAAGACAAACGCGAAGATCAGGTCGACGACATGGCCTGAGGCGAATAGGTCTTTCATGATGGAAGGTGGTCAGCCGATGGATTCAAGGGCAACGATTGGGGGCAGTCGACAGCGTGGGCCCCATTTTACCCCGCCGGACGGAGTCTGCAGCATGCATTCGTGGCCCAGACCGGCATGGGCCGCCCGGGTCGTTTCATCGGCCCCAACCCCGGCTGCAACCACTACTCCTGGTCGCCTCGTTTCTCCAACGCCGCAAGCACCTCGGTAAGGTCCGTCGGTTCCTGCAGCGCCGCGGCTTCCGGGTCATGGCGATCCCCCACCATGGGCAAGTCACGTCGCAATTCTTCGAGCAAACGGATGAGCTTCGTTGTCTTTTGCTCAGTCAGCAGATTCACCTGCAAGTCGAGTTCCAATCGCTGCTCTTCAAGTTTGGCTTCCCGATTCTGGGTAATGAGGACCACGGTCGTCGTCAGCAGCGCAACCAGGCTGACAATGCCTTGCAGCCAAAAAAACGGCGGCGGATCCACCGCTTGATGGCCGAACACCTCAACCAATGCATTTGACAGTACCCAAAGCGTGACGAAGAAAAGCGCGGCGGCGAGATAGGACGGTTGGCCCATGAAGCCACCCACTTTTTCCAGCCAGCGTTGCGGGTTGCTTATCTTTTGTTCTTCGCGACGATAAAAAGCCAGAATGCTGTCGATATTCTGGCTGATGTGTTGCGGTACAGAGTCGGGGGTCACCTCGCTCGGGGGAACATCAGGCGGAATGTTCATGCTGTCGGACTCGCGGTGTTGGAAGCGATTCGCCCATGCGGTCGTCGCCGACGCCAAAGATGAAGCGAGCGGCGGGGGTGCTGACGCTCGGGTGCCAGGACTTTCGGCGATGGAGTACCGCTCGACGTGACGCAATGCTAAAGGCGCACGTGCGGACTGTCCGTGCGGTAGCGAACCTACGATCCGGTCGGCCGGTCGGCCGGTCGCTGCCATTGCAGAGTCTGGTGCCGGCAGTAGGAATTGAACCCACGACCAACGGTTTACAAAACCGCTGCTCTACCCCTGAGCTATGCCGGCGAGGTACCGATTCTACCGCGCCGGGCGTGGGCGCAGCCATGACCGGACGCGGCGACGGAATCGGGCCGTCGTCACCGCGTGCAACAGGTGCCTCGCCGACGCCTTGACCCGGTACGCCACTTCGGCGCGTGCGCGCGCCGGCGACCGCGCAAAGGCAAACGGCAGACGTGAGTATTTTCGCGCGCCGTGGCGCTCGAGTTCCTGCGCATAGTCGTCGAGCAACGTACGGACATCCGGTGCAAGTGCGCTGGCTTCGGGATTCGCTTGCTGGCCCGGCGAGTCGGCATCGGACAACAGTCCCGAGAAGTGGAAGAAAACGAGCGGCTCGCCGGCGACACGCCATTCGCCGTTCACCAAGGTCAAGGGCCGTGCGTCCAGGTTCCAGCGACCGACATTCCAGCCCCGATGCCGCACGACGCGCACGCCGTCGAACATTCCCGGCACCAGGTCCAACCAGCGCTGGTCACCCACGTAGCCGCGATCGATGTCGACCCGGCATTCGTGCAGCATTTTCTGCCCCCACCAGTCGACGAATGCCAGCGCCGCAGGTGACCGCGCGAGGCCCACGAATCCGGAGTTGTACGCGCCGGCGAGCAGGATGCCGATCTCGCTCGCGACGCCCTCGGGAACTTGGCTCAAGTGCGGCGTCAACAGGATCGAAGCCGAGTCCAGCATCGCGACCATCGGTTGCAGCGACGAATATACAGCGATGTCGGCGTCGAGATAGATGACCCGGTCGTAGCCGCGCCGGAACATCTCGGACAGTGCCCACGGCTTGGTCGCAAAGGACAGTTCCGCGGGGCGGTAGCGGTGGACGAATCCGGCGACGTTGGGGATGCGCAACGTCTCCACCGGGATGACCTCGAACGGCTGCATGCCGAGATGTCCGTCATCGCGGTCGGCCAGGACCACGCAGCGGCCGGCTTCCGGCAGATGCCGGTGCACACTTTCGAGGAGGCAACACGCGCGATGAAAATGACTTCGCGTGGCGACGGTGACGACGGCGGAACTGGCAGCAGACATTCGGCCCCAGACTGCTAGAACGAGGCTGGATCCCCGCCGTCGCGGGGATGACCTATTTGTTTCCAATCGCGCTTCGGCTTGCGCCTCGCACTCTTGGACAAATGGGTCACTTGATGATCGAAAGGTGCGACGGACGCGCCTTCGGCTTGCGGCCTTCCTTTTCTCTTTCCTTCTCCGCTTCCGGTTCGATGCCCTCGGGGTCGCGCGGCGCCGTCGCGGCAATCAGCGAGGCGGCCGGGTCCTGCGTACCGGAAAAGGTAAATCCGTAGCCCGTCTCCCGGGCGAAGATGCCGGTGACCGCACTCATCGGCACCGAGACTTCCTGCGACGCCCCGTTGAAGCGCGCGGTGAACTGCACCCACTCATTGTCGATGGTGAGCTTGCGCGTGGCCGTGGTGCTCACATTCAGCACGATCTCGCCGTTCTTGACGAAGCTCATCGGCACGCGCGTCTGGGCGTTGACCTTGACCGCGAGATAGGGCGACAGCGCGTTGTCCGCGCACCATTCGCAGATGGCGCGGATCAGGTAGGGCTTGGCGGATTGCTCGGACATGGAGGAAAGATACTACGCGTCCTGTACGGCAGCAATTATTTGCGCATACCGCGTTCGGCAGAGGTCAGCGCTTCGGAGAACGCCGGCCGCGAAAACAGGCGCTCGGCATACTTCATCAGCGGCGCCGCGGTCTTGCCCATCTGGATGCCGTAGTAATCGAGGCGCCACAGCAACGGCGTGATCGCCACGTCGAGCATCGAGTATTCCTCGCCCAGCATGTGCTTGTGCTTGGCGAAAACCGGCGTGATCTGCAGCAGCGAATCGCGCACCAGGCCGCGCGCCTTGTCGGCGTTCTTCTGGTTGTTGCCTTCCAGCGCGTCGATGTGGACGAAGAGTTCCTTCTCGAAGCGGTGCAGGAAGAGCCGCGCGCGTGCGCGCATGACGGGGTCGGCCGGCATCAGTTGCGGGTGCGGAAAGCGCTCGTCGATGTATTCGTTGATGATGTTCGACTCGTGCAGCACCAGGTCGCGTTCGACCAGCACGGGAACCTGGTTGTACGGGTTCATCACCGCCAGGTCCTCGGGCTTGTGATCGAGGTCGACGTCGATGATCTGAAAGTCCATCCCCTTTTCGTGGAGCACGATGCGGCAACGCTGGCTGAACGGGTCGGTGGTCCCGGAATAGAGGGTCATCATGGTCTGGTCCTTCTGCGCGACAGGTTGCGCGCGGTACGGTGCGGCGATTGCAATGCGGATGATTCGTGCGAGGCCGTGAGTTTTCGGCGTTGCCTGAAAGCAACGGGGCACGAACCTCGCTCGTGCCCCGTGAAGGCTGAATTGTGAATGCCGGCCTAGTGAAGGTCCTTCCAATAGGAGCGCTTCAGCGAATAGGCAAACGCGAACAGCACGGCCAGGTAGATGAGGACCATGATGCCAAGGCTGATCCGCTTGTTCTTGTTGGGCTCGGCCATGTAGTCCAGATAGTTGACGAGGTCCGCGACCCACGTCTGATACTGCAGCGGCGTCATCGTGCCGGGCGAGTCGGGGTCGGGCTGCACGGTCAACACGAGCCACTTGCCGTTCTTGCCCGGTTCCAGCTTGGCCAGGCCCTTGGCGGCGATCACGCCACCCAGCGCTTTTTCGTGATTCTCGAATTCGGTTTCGACCAACTTGCCGGCGCCTGACAGTTGCCACGCAACGTGCGGCATGGCCACGTTGGGGAACACGAGGTTGTTCCAGCCGCTGGTGGCCTGGTCGTCGCGATAGAAACCGAGGAAATAGTTGTACAGCCAGTCGCTGCCTCGCACGCGCGCGATGACCGAAAGATCGGGCGGCTGCACGCCGAACCAGGCCTTGGCGTCGGCGGGCGTCATCGCGGCGGTCATCGTGTCGCCGATCTTGGCCGTCGCAAACATCAGGTTGTCCTGGATCATCGCGTTGTCCAGTCCCAGATCGTTCAGGCGCTGGTAACGCATGTACTTGGCGCTATGGCAGTTCAGGCAATAATTGACGAAATTGCGGGCGCCACGCTGCAGCGACGGCGCGTCGAGGCGATTGACCGGCGCGGGCTCCATGCGCACGTCGGCGCCACCGGACGCGAAAGCAATGCCGGAGACCAGCGAGGCCAACATAAGGAAGGCGAACTTGTTCATGCTTACGTCAGCCTTTCCGGAACGGGCTTGGTCTTGTCCCGCGCCGTGTACCACGGCATCAGGATGAAGAACAGGAAGTAGACGACTGTCAGGATGCGCGCGACCACCGTCGCCTTGTCGGCGCCGCCCAGGATAGGAATGCCTTCACTGAACTGGCCCCACACGGTGACCGGAACGACACCCAGGTAGCCCAGTGCCAGGAACGCGATGACAAACGCAGCCAACCATGACTTGTACAGCGTGCCGCGGTAGCGGATGGACTTGACCGCGCCGCGGTCCAGCCACGGCAATGCGAAGAAGATCATCACTGCCGCGCCCATCGCGATCACGCCCCAGAACTGCGAGCCCAGGAACGACGGCACCGCGCGCAGGATCGCGTAATAGGGCGTGAAGTACCACACCGGCGCAATGTGCTCCGGCGTTTGCAGCGGATTGGCCGGAATGTAGTTGTTGGCTTCCAGGAAGTAGCCGCCCATCTCGGGCATGAAGAACACGATGATCGAGAACACCGCCAGGAAGACGATGACGCCCACCAGGTCCTTGTACGTGTAGTACGGGTGGCTGTAGATGCCGTCGAGCGGGAGGCCGGTCTGGGGATCCTTGGGCTGCTGCTTGATCTCGATGCCGTCGGGATTGTTCGATCCCGTTTCATGCAACGCCATCAGGTGCGCCGCGACCAGTCCGATCAGCAACAACGGGAACGCCGCCACGTGGAACGCGAAAAAGCGGTTCAGCGTGATGTCGGAAATCGTGTAGTCGCCGCGAATCCACTGCGACAGGCCCTCGCCGATGAAGGGCACTGTGGCAAACAGGTTGACGATCACCTGCGCTCCCCAGTACGACATCTGGCCCCACGGCAGCAGGTAGCCGAAGAACGCCTCGCCCATCAGCGTCAGGTAGATGAGGCAGCCGAAGATCCACGTCAGCTCGCGCGGCTTGCGGTAGCTGCCGTACATCAGGCCGCGGAACATGTGCAGGTAGACGACGACGAAGAACATCGACGCGCCGGTGGAGTGCATGTAGCGGATGAGCCAGCCCCACTCCACGTCGCGCATGATGTATTCGACGGACTCGAAGGCGCGCGCCGCGTCGGGCTTGTAGTTCATCGTCAGCACGATGCCGGTGACGATCTGCAGCACCAGCACGAAGGCGGCGAGCGAGCCGAAGTAATACCAGAAGTTGAAGTTCTTGGGCGCGACGTACTTGCCCCACTGCGACTCCCAGAGGGCGGTCAGCGGAAAGCGCGCGTCGATCCAGCTCAGTATCTTTTGCATGATGTTCCGTTCAGGCTTCCTTGCCGTCTTCGCCAACGCCGATCTTGATCCGCGTGTCGGACAGGTATTTGTGCGGCGGAACGACGAGATTCGTCGGCGCGGGCACGCCCTTGAACACGCGACCGGCGAGGTCGAACTTGGACTGATGGCACGGACAGAAGAAGCCGCCCAGCCAGTCGGGGCCGAGGTCGGCGGGAGCGACTTCCGGACGGAACGTCGGCGAGCAGCCCAGGTGCGTGCAGATGCCCACGGCTACCCACATCGCTTCCTTGATCGAGCGATGTTCGTTCTTGCAGTTGGCGGGCTGCTGCGGGACGTTCGAGTTGGGATCGGCGAGCGATGCGTCGAGCTTGGGCAGCGAGTCGAGCATGGGCTTGGTGCGGTTGACGAGCCAGCACACCTTGCCGCGCCATTCGACGTCGATCTTCTGGCCGGGCTCGATCTTGCTGATGTCCACTTCGACCGGCGCGCCGGCCGCCTTGGCGCGCGCGGAGGGCCAGAACGACATCGCGAACGGAACGATTGCCACCGCCACGCCTGCGCCGCCGACGACGCCGGTGCCGATCAGCAGGCGCCGCCGGGATTTGTCCAGAGTTGCTTCAGCCATCCCTCAAATTCCCTGTTGTTACCCGATTGTTACTTATCGGCAGCTGCAACAAGCGCTGCGTTTGCAAAACCGTTGGATTATACGGGATTTGCCCCGTCCGCCGGAAGCCCGGCATCAAAAATCACCCTGAATGTGCTGCCGAATCAGCTAGTTGGACGGGCGACGATCCCCCGCCCATGAACGTCTCGCGCCGCCCGAATCGCGGCCCACTATACTTTCGCCATGCTGATGAGATTCTGGCTCTTCTTCGCACAGGCATGCACGCTCTGCCTGGCCGCGCTGTTCGTCGTCTCGACGCTGCGTCCCGACCTGCTGCCGCGGCTCACCGGGCGCGTGGGCAACGTCATCGTCACGCAGGAGACCACCACGCCCGTCGTCTCGTCGAAGGTGGCGTCCTATGCGGATGCCGCGAAAAAGGCGATGCCCGCCGTCGTGAACATCGTGACCAGCAAGGAAGTGCGTACGCGCAATCCGGTCGCCGACGATCCGCTCTTCCGCCGCTACTTTCCTGACCTGGAGCGCAGCGCGACGCAACGCCAGACCAGCTTAGGGTCAGGCGTGATCGTCTCTCCGGAAGGCTTTGTGATCACCAATCACCATGTCATCCAGGGCGCGGACGACATCCAGCTCGTGTTGAGCGACGGTCGCCGCTTCTCGGCGAAGGTCCGCGGCACCGACTCCGAATCCGACATCGCCGTGCTGAAAGCCGATGCCACCAATCTGCCTGCGATCACGCTCGGTCACGCGGAGGACCTGCAGGTCGGCGACGTGGTGCTGGCGATCGGCAATCCGTTCGGCTTCGGCAACACCGTCACCGCCGGCATCGTCAGCGCGCTGGGGCGCAATTATCTCGGCATCAACCGCTTCGAGGATTTCATCCAGACCGACGCCGCGATCAATCCCGGCAACTCGGGCGGCGCGCTGATCGACACCGCAGGCAACCTGATCGGCATCAACAGCACGATCTTCTCGCAGACGGGCGCGTCGAACGGCATCGCATTCTCGATCCCGGTATCGCTGGCGCGCACGGTGTTCGAGCAGATCATCCGCGATGGCGAAGTGACGCGTGGTTGGTTCGGCATCGTGCCGCAGCAGATGACGGTGGAGCTGGCGAAGGCACTATCGGTCTCGCCCGCCGACGGCGTCATGATCGGCGGCCTGCAGCGCGGAGGTCCGGCCGAACGCGCCGGAATCCAGGTGAAGGATGTCTTCCTGGAAGTAGGCGGCAAGCCGGTGCACAGCGTTCCGCAGCTGATGGCGCGCATTGCCGACCTGCCACCCGGGTCGAGCGCCAAGGTTCGTCTCGTCCGCGACGGCAAGTCCGTCGACTTCGACCTGATGGTGGGCAAGCGACCGAAGCCGCCGGAGTAGCTACTTCGCGGCGACTTCTTCGTCGGCCGCGTCCGGGTTGGGTACGTTGACGAAACGCGCGAACACGAGTCCCAGCTCGTACAGGAGCCACAGCGGCACCGCGAGCATCAGCTGCGAGATCACGTCCGGCGGCGTGAAGACCGCGCCGATCACGAAGGCGCCGACGATCACATAGGGACGGATCGCGCGCAGCTTTTCGAGCGGCACCACGCGCATGCGTACCAGCACGACGACGATGACGGGCACTTCGAACGTGATGCCGAACGCGACGAACATCGTCAACACGAACGACAGGTATTTCTCGATGTCGGTCATCATCGTCACGCCGGCCGGCGTGTAGCCGGCGAAGAAGCTGAACATCACCGGGAATACGAAAAAGTACGCGAACGACATCCCGAACATGAAGAACACGACGGACGAGGCGATCACCGGCAGCGCCAGCCGCTTCTCGTTGCTGTAGAGGCCGGGCGCAACAAACGCCCACGCCTGCCACAAAACATAGGGCAACGCGATCAGGAACGACGCCATCAGCGTGACCTTGAGCGGCACCAGGAACGTGCCGGTGACGTCGGTGGCGATCATCTGCGCGCCCACCGGCATTGCCTGCAGCATCGGCTTGGCCAGCAGCGCGTAGATTTCCTTCGACCACGGGAACAGCGCGACGAACACGACGAGCACCGCGATGATCGCGTGCATCAACCGCGAGCGCAGCTCGACCAGGTGCGACAGGAACGTGTCCTGCGCGCCGGTTTCGGCGGCGGGTTCGGGTGTCGGATCAGCCATCAGATCTTGTCGAAGCCCGGCAACGACGGCTGCCGTGAGCTGTCTGCCGGCAAATCAGTCGACGCGGGGGCCAGCGCAGGCGCGCTGCCTGGCACCGTTGCGTCACCCGCAGGAATGGCGGGCGATACACCGTCGGCGGCCGTGGCGTTCAATTGCTCCTCGACGCCGCGCACGCCCTGCTGCACGTCATGCGCGGCGGTTTCCACCGACGACTTCAACTCCTGCGCGGCACCTTGGACTTGTTGCTGCAGCTTGCGCAACTCGTCCAGTTCCATCTCGCGATTGATGTCGGCCTTGACGTCGCCCACGTAGCGCTGCAGGCGGCCGAACAGCAGGCCCAGCGTGCGCGCGGCCTTGGGCAGGCGCTCGGGGCCGATGACGATCAGCGCCACGACGCCGATGACGACGATCTCGGAAAAACCTACGTCGAACATGAGCGCCTACGACCGGGTCGTTTCCTTCTTCACCTCGGCCTCGATGGTCTGCCCGGGGATCTGCTGCGACGGCGGCGGCGTGGCCGCGCCGGCGCTGGTACCGGCGGCGGCATCGCCTTCGTTCTTCATGCCCTCCTTGAAGCCCTTCACCGCGCCACCCAGGTCGCTGCCGATGTTCTTCAGCTTCTTGGTTCCGAAAATCAGCACGACGACGACCAGTACGATCAGCCAGTGCCAGATGCTCAAGCCACCCATGATGTTTCTCCTTTTGCCTTGACGCTAGTTCGTCCGCGGAATCATCCGCCCCAAAGGCTCGGGGCCGGCAATCACGTGGATGTGGATATGCTGGACTTCCTGCTGTCCGACCCTGCCCGTATTGACGATGGTGCGAAAGCCGTCACCCGCGCCCTGCTCCCTGGCCAGCACCGGCGCCAGGGCCAGCATGCGGCCCAATAGCGGCGCGTCATCCATCGTCGCCTGGTAGAGGCTGGCGATGTGCCTTTTCGGTACCAGCATGAAGTGCACCGGCGCCTGCGGCTGGATGTCGTGGAACGCCAGCACGTCGTCGTCCTCGTACACCTTCCTGCCCGGGATTTCACCGCGCACGATCTTGCAAAAAATGCAGTTCGGATCCGTTGTGTGCATCGCCTAAACCGTCGTATCCATCGTTGGGTCCAGCGCGGCCCGCGCCATGATCGCGTCGATCGCCGCCTTCAGCTCGTCCGCTTCATCGCTGCCGATCATCACCGGCCGCTGGCTCCGCATGTCGAGCCTGACCGCGGCCCGTCCGGAGACATTGTATAGCCACCCGGCGGGAGTCCAGTGGATACCCCAGCCCCACCACGATGGAGTACGGACGATTTCGCACCGGACGATATCCGCGATATCGATCGTCTTGCGGATGAGTCCGATGCCGAAGCGCGCGGAAACCTGCGTCGCATCGACTTCCACGGTCAGCGTCGCGTAGGTCAAGAGACCCAGCGCCAGAAGGCCGAAAAGTGCCACAACCAGCCAGGGCACGGCGGCCCGCGTCGACGCCGAAAGCGACAGCGTCACCACCAGGGCCAATCCGAAACCCGCCACAGATCCCGCGATCACGGCCCAACCCATCTGGGTATGGCGGTAGGCCGAAAGTGAATTTGTCAGCGCCGGGCCTTTTCCTGATGCCCGGAGACGCCTTCGCGCCGCGCGAGTTCGGCCAGCACATCGGCCGGACCAAGGCCATGCCGCGCAAGCACGACGAGGCAATGGAACCACAGGTCCGCGACTTCAGCGGCGATGCGGATTTTATCACCGTCCTTCGCCGCCATGACCGTCTCGGTCGCCTCCTCGCCGATCTTCTTCAGCATCGCGTCGTCGCCCTTGGCGAACAGCGCGGCCACATAGGACGTCGCCGGATCGGCGCCTTTGCGCGATTCGATCGTCGCCGCTATTCGCGCGAGCACATCGTCATTGCTGCGGGCATCAGCCATCGCCGTATATCGCCTTGGGGTCCTTGAGGACGGGCTCGACATCATGCCACGCGCCGTTTTCGAGTCGCTGGTAAAAGCACCGTTCGCGCCCCGTGTGGCAACTGATGCCGCCGACCTGCTCGACGATCAGCAGGATCGCGTCGTTGTCGCAATCCAGGCGGATCTCGCGCACGCGCTGCACATGTCCCGATGTTTCACCCTTGCGCCACAACTTTGCGCGCGAGCGCGACCAGTAGTGCGCCTCGTTCGACGCCTGGGTGCGTGCGAGCGCTTCGCGGTTCATCCACGCCAGCGTGAGCACGCGCTGCGTGACCGCGTCCTGCGCAATCGCCGGCACCAGGCCCTGTTCGTTCCAGCGCACGTCGTCCAGCCAGCCCATCAGCCGACTCTCATTTCCAGGCCGGCGGCGGACATAACGGCCTTGGCCTGCTGGATCGTATATTCGCCGTAGTGGAAGATGCTGGCGGCCAGCACCGCATCGGCGCCGCCTTGCGTGATGCCATCGACCAGGTCGCCCAGCGTGCCGACGCCACCGGACGCGATGACGGGGACGTCCACCGCCTCGACCACCAACCGCGTCAACTTCAAGTCGAATCCCGTGCGCGCGCCGTCGCGGTCCATGCTGGTCAGCAGGATTTCGCCTGCGCCGCGGTCGGACACCTCGCGCGCCCATTCGATGACGTCGATGCCCGTCGGCGTGCGCCCGCCATGGATGTACACCTGCCACTCGTCGACCGCGCACTTCTTGGCGTCGATGGCGGCGACGATGCATTGCGCACCAAAATGCGCGGAGGCCTGGTCGAAGAGATCGGGGTTGGTCACGCCCGCCGTGTTGATGCTGACCTTGTCGGCGCCCGCGTTGAGCAACGCGCGGACATCGTTGACCGTGGACACGCCGCCACCCACCGTCAGCGGGATGAACACCTGCGACGCGACCGCCTCGATCATGTCGTAGAGCAGGCCGCGGTTCTCGATGCTGGCGCGGATATCGAGGAAGGCGAGCTCATCGGCACCCTGCTCGTCGTAGCGCCGCGCAACTTCGACCGGGTCGCCGGCATCGCGCAGGTTGACGAAGTTGATGCCCTTGACCACGCGACCATCGGCGATGTCGAGGCAGGGAATGATGCGTTTGGCTAGGCCCATTGTATCAACCTAACCGGCCGCCCGCTGCGGCGACGAAGCCCACGCACGCGGGACATCCGCGTTGAGCGCCGGGTCAGCCCGCACGTTTTCGACTTTGGCGATGTGCGTCCATGTAAGCCCGCAACAGCGCGTTCATGCGGGATTGATAGCCACGCCCCTGGCCACGAAACCACTCCACAACATCGGAATCGACGCGAAGCGAAAGTAAGGTTTTTGCTGTCGGCGAGGCGAGCCCGCGCTTTACCACTGCCCGTGCAAACATCTCGGGTGTCCAGGCAGGAGCGTCGTCATCAACAACAATAGCTGAATCGTTCAGCGCAGCGAGGCGCTTGAGATCACTTGCCGATTTGCGAGAGGAAGAAGCGGGTTTCATGTTTCAACGCCTTACGGATAGAAATGATTCGAACTTGATCGCCGCGCTCGGCATAGACCAACGAAACGACGATGCCCTGTAGAAGTCCAAGCGCGACAAATCGTAGTTCGCCGTAGTCTTCGCGTGTGTCCTCGACCGTAACCAGCGGTCCATCGAAGATAGATGCGGCATCACGGAAATCAATGCGGTGTTTGGCAAGATTAGCCTTCCGCTTGGTTTCGTCCCACGTGAACACAGATACATTGTAGCTACATTATGTCGCTACGTCAAGAGGCCCGCGCGGACGGACGTGCGGGGCAACGAATACAAGCTAAGCGGCTACCCGGCACAGTGGCGAAGCCACCTGTCCGGGGAGAACGCTTGAGCGCCGTGTTAGGCGTTGCAGCATTTTGCACAAAAAAGCAAATCGTCGAGCGCTCCAAAGTAACTTTCATCCAGAACACCGACAGAAGGATAGAGTCCGCCCGCATGCCTCGCATTTGGACGCCCTAACACGAGGGGTATTTGACTCGATTGCTTTTTACTAGAATTTCTGATCGGCGCGGGCTTCTCGCTCCGCCCGTTCTTGTTGTTCCAACTCCGATTCTCTTTGTGTCGAATAGTCGCGTTCCCATCGATGGTCATCTGAAGGTGAAATTGGCTGCCGTGAGTCTGGTCGAGCGTCGAATTGCGGTGAAGTACTTGGATCAAAGACGATCCCCTTGAGCGCCGGGTTAGGCCACATAAGCAAGAATCGGAATGCGATATGGAGAGGTTGGGTTCTACCCCGTTTCCACAATGCTTTCGATCGCTTCCCTCGCGGTCGGACCAAGCGTGTGTCCAAGAATCAGACCCGAGATTTTTGACCTGTCGATTGAAACCAACACATTCTGCATCTTCGAGATGAAACGAATCTCCCCCTCGGGTGCCCAAAAGCTGGGCTTAGTCAGGAGCGAAAGGGAATAGACCTCCCGCACGTGAATCGAGCCATTTACGATGACAGGAATCACAGAACAGTCGCTTGGAATTTCGCCGCCAGGCTTCGGAAGTGCGAGTGGTGTGGCGCGCAACAGTACTGCAGCGGGCGCACTTGAACGTGGCGGCGGGCGGCTGCTTGGGGCGCAACAGCAGTCGAACGACGAACGCGACTAGCGCCGCGAGGACCAGTGCGATCACCGCGGCGCTCGTCGACACCTTGTATGCCTAACGTAGATTACGCGTCACTTCGAAGGTGTTCCAGAATCTGAAGTACGCGAAATGACGAATTTTGTGTCTCATGGGTTGCTGTACGAGCCAATTTCCG
>JANMCH010000019.1:0-7627 GCA_031361045.1 Betaproteobacteria bacterium
GCCGTCGTCGTAGCGCAGCGTTTCCTCGTACTCGATGGCCACGACGATTTCCTCGTTGGGTCCGATATTGGCGACATTGGCCGTGAACATGTTCGGCCGCTCCTGTTCGATGAGCGTTGTCTTGCGCCCTTCGGCCTTGGCGTTCTCGTAGGTGCGGCGCGCCTCCGCGCGCTCCTTGATCCGGCCTTCGATCACGCGCATGCCGATGTGCATGGTGAGGTGGTCGACCGCCGCCTTCTCGGGCAGCGGAAAGACGTACACGCCTTCGCGCCACTGCGCGGTGGTGTTCACGAAACGTTGTGTGACCTGCACGCGCGCAACCATGCCGCTCACGTTCATGTGCACGTCGGTCGAGAGCAGCGGCGCTTCGGCCTTGCCTCCTCCCGCTTCGCGCAAATGCAGCGTTCCCTGGGTCGGGTCACCCGTGCCGGTTGCCGCGGCCTCAAAGCTGATGATGAACACGGCGAGCGCCAGCACGATGCTCACGAAGAGCCCGGTGCCGAGGCTTTCCAGAGCCAGCCTTGCAAGTTGCCGCCACTCGCGGCGCAGGATGACGTTGGCTTCGATCCGGTCGGCGTGCGGCATGGTGCGGTTCCCTCTTCAATTCGCGCGTCGACGGAGGGCGTTTCGGAATCCGGGTGGTGTCCGTCGACTTGGCGCCACCCTCGGAACCCATTTCGCGCGTGCAATGCGGCGGCGGCGGGCGCCAAAAGCGGCAAACCGGTGAGCAAATAGGGCAAACCTGTGGCAGATGCACCGCGGCGAATCGGGCCGTGCGGACCCTGCGGTATAGTCGGCGCGATGGTCCAGCAATGAGCCGCCGCATCGCCATCGTCGAGGACGAACCCGCCATCCGCGCCAACTACACGGAGGCGTTGCGCCGCCATGGCTACGAGGTCGCGGCGTATGCCAATCGTGCCGATGCGCTGGCGGCGTTTCGCACGCGGTTGCCGGACCTGGCATTGGTCGACATCGGCCTCGGTGACGACATCGATGGTGGCTTCGCGCTGACGCGTGAACTGCGTGCCCTGTCGGCGACGGTGCCGATCATCTTCCTGTCCGCGCGCGACAGCGATTTCGACATCGTCGCGGGCTTGCGTTTGGGCGCCGACGACTACCTGACCAAGGATGCGAGCCTGCCGCACCTGGCCGCGCGCATCGCCGCCTTGTTCCGCCGCAGCGAACTGTCGGCGGCGCTGCCGCTGCGCGAAGACATGCTGGAACGCGGCGCGCTGGTGCTCGACATTCCACGGTTGACCGCCGATTGGAACGGCAAGCGGGTCGACCTCACGCTGACCGAATTCTGGATGGTGCATGCGCTCGCGCGCTTTCCGGGCCATGTCAAGGACCGCGACGCACTGATGCGCGATGCGAACATCGTCGTCGACGACAGCACGATCACGTCGCACGTCAAGCGCATCCGCCGCAAGTTCCAGGCAGTCGACCCGGCGTTCGACCGCATCTCCACGGTGTACGGCATGGGCTATCGCTGGAACGCGGAATGAGCCTGCCGCGCATCGCGCTGTCGATCCGCGCGCAGTTGCTGCTCGTGCTCACGGTGTTCCTGGCGTTGCCGTGGCTCGGTGTCGAGTACGTGCGCGAGCTGGAGCGTGTGCTGCGCGACGCGCAGGAGCGAACACTGGCCGGCACCGCGCAGGCGGTCGCCACCGCGCTGCATGACCGTCCGCGACTGTTCGCGGACCCGCCCGACCCGATCGCGCCGTTTGCGAATGAGCGCGCCAGCGAACCTTTGAAGAAGGCGGGTCGGCCGGCGTCAGTCCCGTCCGCGTCGCCGGAAGTCGCACAGATCATCGACGGCCTGTCACGCACGACGGCGCGCATCTGGGTGATCGACCGCAACGGCAACGTGCTCGCGCACGCCGGCACGCTCAAGGCGCAGCCGGAGGAGGTTCCCGACGCATCGCTGGGCGCACGTATTTCGCGCGCGACGGTCGGTCGCCTCTATGCGCTGGTGCTGGACCAGCCGAGCGAGGACTTCGCCGATGACGCCGCCACCGGCCGGGCGCCGGGCGGCCGCGATGTCGAAGGCGCGCTGGCCGGCATCCTCACCACCGACCGCCGGCCGACGTCCGACGCCCTCGCCGTGATCGTCAGCGCCGCGCATCCGATCTGGGTCGGCGACATGGTGAAGGGTGCGGTGATCGTCGAGGAAACCGGCAATGCGGTTCTCGCGCAGCGCAACCGCGCCTTCGAGCGGTTGTTCAACATCGTGCTCGCGGTGCTGCTGGTCGGCTCGCTGGCGCTCACGCTCTATGCGACGTGGCTCACGTCACGCATCCGGAGGCTTCGTGACGATGCCGAGCGCGCAATCGACGAGCAGGGTCGGGTGCGCGCGCCGCTGGCCTCTTCCAACGCGGGCGACGAGATCGGCGACCTGTCGCGCAGTTTCGCCAGCGTGCTCGCGCGATTGTCCGACTACGCCGACTATCAGGAAAAAATGGCCAGCCGGCTGTCACACGAGCTGCGCACACCCATCGCGGTGGTGCGCTCGTCGCTCGACAACCTGAAGCAGGCCTCGCTGCCGGATGACGCGCGCGTGTACATGGTGCGCGCGCAGGAGGGCCTGGCCCGGCTGACGATGATCCTGACGCGCATGACCGAGGCCACGCGCTTGGAGCAAAGCCTGACCGACGTCGAGCGCGAGCGCTTCGACCTGACCGCGGTGATCGCCGGCTGCGTCGACGGCTACGCGCAGGCTTATCCGGCGGCGGTCATCGCGTTTGCGCCACCCTCAGTGGAATGCATCGTCGACGGCGCACCGGACCTGATCGCGCAGATGCTGGACAAGCTCGTCGCCAACGCAGTCGAATTCAGTCGGGACGATGGGAACGGTGCGCCGATCGACGTCGGGCTCGCGCGCAATGGCGATGACGCGGTGCTGTCCGTCGGCAACGAAGGGCCGCCGTTGCCGGAGACGCTGGACGGACACCTGTTCGACTCGCTGGTGTCATTGCGCGACGCGGGCAGCGCGGGGGGCGAGCCGCATTTGGGCCTGGGACTCTACATCGTGCGGCTGATCGCGCAGTTCCACGGCGGCAGCGCGCAGGCCGCGAACCGGAGCGATGGTCGCGGCGTGGTTGTCATGGTGACGATTCCGCTGGCAAGCTAAGCGCGCCGCGCCGCGAACCCACTCTGCTTCACTTCCTGGGCGCCACTTTCGCCTTCGCTGCCCTTGCCGGCACGGGGCCCGCGATACCAAGCTGGTCGACCAGGAACGCGTAGGTATCGGACTGTTCCTCGATGCGCAGCGCAAGCGAGGTGCCGTTGCCGTGGCCGGCACCGAACTCCGTGCGCAGCAGGATGGGATTTTTCGACGACGTTGCCGCCTGCAGGCGCGCGGTCATCTTGCGCGACTGCCACGGCGCGACGCGGCCATCCTGCGCGCCGGTGGTGATCAGCACCGCCGGATAGGCAACGCCATCCTTGACCCGCAGCAGCGGCGAGTAGTCGAACAGCGCCTTGAATTGCGCGGCGTCCTTGACCGTGCCGAATTCCGTCGTGTTGAACTCGCCGTTCGGATCGGTCTCCACGCGCAGCATGTCGTACATGCCGACCTGGCTCACCACCGCGCGCATCGACGCCGGATGCTGCGTGAGTGCCGCGCCCATCGTCAGGCCGCCGTTGCTGCCGCCCATGATCGCCAGCCGGTCGGCGCTCGTGTACTTGAATTCGGTCAGGTAGCGCATGCCCGCGTCGAAGTCGTCGAACACGTTTTGCTTTTTCGTGAGGTTGCCCGCCAAATGCCACGGCTCGCCGAATTCGCCGCCGCCGCGAACGTTGATTACGGCATACACGCCGCCGTAGTCGAGCCACAGCCGGTTCATCGAGCTGAAGTACGGCGTCATGCTGACGCCGTAGGCGCCGTACGCGTAAAGAAGAACCGGATTGCGGCCGTTGCGGTTCATGCCTTTGCGATACAGGATGTTGATCGGGACCTTGGTGCCATCCTTCGATATGGCGACATCGCGGACGACCGAGGCGTCCTTGAAATCGAACGCGGGCTTGCCCATCAGTTGCGTCGGGGCGAGGCGATCCTTGGCGGCCTCGAAGCGAAACCACGTGGGTGGGTTGAGGTAGCTCACCGTGAGAACCAGGAGGTCGTCGCCACCCAGGCGCGTTCCGACGCTGGTGTCGGAAACCGGCTCGGCCGGGATGTCGCCAATGGGCTTGCCGTCGAGGCCGAAGATGCGCACCGTGGACGGGCCCCCATCGCGGTAGGTCACATACAGGCGGGACTTCGTCGCCACCACGCTTTCCGCGACGATGTCCGCTTCCGGAACGACCACGACGCCGTTGGCGAGCGTCGGGCGGTCGAGCGGAATCGCGAGCACGCGCCCGCGCAGTGCATCCTTGATCGTCTTGGCGTACAGCCGGCCGTCGTCGCCAAAAGACATCTGCTTCACGCCGTCCGCGAAACTTGCGACCTGTGTCCATTGGCCTGCGGCGTCGCGCACGTGGAACGCAACTTCGCCGCCGTCACCGTTGTGCACTTGCGCGAGCAGGTAGTTGCCGTCGCGACTGCCCTTGAGTCCGATTTCCGCAATGCGCGGGAAGTCGCGGCCGATCACGAAGCGATCGGCACTGACCGGCGTGCCGAGCTGATGGAACCAGACCGTCTGGTAGAAATGCCGGTCGGCTTCCGGCCGCTCGCCTTCGCGCGGATAGCGCGTGTAGTAAAACCCGGCGTTGTCCGGCGCCCATTCGACGCTGCCGCCCGCCGTCGGGTACTGTACGTCGGGAATGACATCCGGGAGCCGCTTGCGCGTTGCCACGTCGTAGACGTATGCCGTGCCGATTTCGCTGCCGTTGGTGGACAGCGAGACCACGACGCGCCTGCCATCAAATGACGGCTTGTAGAAGTCGATTGTCGTGCGGCCCGTCTTGTCGAGGACGTTGGGATCGAGAATCACCGCTTCCCTGGCCGTGTTGCCGTCGGGCGGCAACATGACCAGCATCGGCTGGCTTGCCGGAGGTGCGAATTTGATGGCGAACAAATGCTGGCGGTATTGGAAACCGAAACGCCGCACCGTCCTGGCATTCATCAACCGGGCCACCCGCTTGGCAATTTCCGGCCGCTGCACGATGCCGTCCAGGTACGCACGCGTGATCTTGTTCTGCGCGTCGATCCACGCCTTCACGTCCGGTGCCCTGTCGTCCTCGAGCCAGCGGTAGTCGTCGGTGACCGCCACGCCGTGGTAGGTATCGACGACGGGCTTGCGTGCCGTCTGCGGGGAGGTCATGTCGGCCCCGATCGAAGCAGTCGACGCCACGGTGAGCAGGCAGCCGACGAAAACGGCGGCAAGGGCCGCAATGAAAGAACGCGCTGGCATCATGGACACGTCGTGGGCAAGGGCCAAGGAGGGCCGACGTGGAATTGTACGCTCCGGGTCCGCGTTTCCGGTCCTGCAGGACGGGCGGATATTAGAGAGATAATGCGGGACCGCAGCAGCCCATCCGAACACGACCATGCCGCCTGTCTCCATTGCCTCGCTGCTCACGCACCGGTGGGCAGGTATGTGCCTGGTGGGTGCGGCCTGTTTCATCTTCCGCAACTGACGACTCAGCGCGCGTGACGTTCCTCCGCATCTATCCGGCCTTCGCCGCCGGCTACCTTCTCTCGTACCTGTTCCGCTCGGTCAACGCCGTCATCTCGCCGGAGTTGTCGCGCGACCTGTCACTCAATCCGTCGTCGCTCGGCCTGCTGACGAGCGCGTACTTCCTGGCGTTCGGCGCGGCGCAGCTGCCGGTGGGCATGTTGCTCGACCGCTACGGCCCTCGCCGCGTCGAGCCCGTGTTGCTGACCATCGCGGCGCTCGGCGCGCTGCTGTTCGCCTATGCGGATTCATTGCCGGGCCTGGCGTTCGCGCGTGCCGTGATCGGCCTGGGCGTGTGCGCCTGTCTGATGGCGCCATTGAAGGCCGTCGCGACGTGGTTTCCGCGCGAGCGGCAGGCATCTCTATCGGGATGGATCATGGTGGCGGGCGGGCTCGGTACGCTGATGGCGACCACGCCGCTGGAGATGGCGTTGCGCGTCATCGGATGGCGAACGATCTTCGTCGTGCTGGCGGCGACGACCTTCGCGGTGGCGATCATGATTGCGTGGCGCGTGCCGGATATCCCCAAACCGACGCACGCGAGCGGACTGTCGGCCCAGTGGGCGATCGTTCGCAACGTGTTCCGCAGCCCAAGGTTCTGGTGGATCGCACCGCTGGCCGCGTTCTTCATGGGCTCGTTCTTCGCGATCCAGGGCCTGTGGGCGGTGCCGTGGCTGATGGAAGTGGCAGGCGAGACGCGTTCCGACGCCGTGCGCCACCTGCTGTGGATGGGCGTGGTCATCCTGTTGGGCTTCGTCGCGCTCGGCTATTTCGGCACGCGGTTGGCACAAGTCGGCGTGCAAGCGCGCCACCTGTACGTCGGCGGTTTCGGCTTGGGGATCGCGGCATTGATTGCCATTTTCCTTAACCTGCCCGGCGGGTATCTCTGGTGGGGGCTGTACGGCTTGGGCTCGGCGGTCAACGTGCTGGGCTTCACGGTTCTGAACGAAGGCTTCGGCCGCGAACTGGCCGGACGCACCAACACGACGCTGAACCTTGTGATGTTCGGCGGCAGCTTCGTCGCGCAATGGGGCATCGGCCTCGTCGCGGAAACCGCAGCCACGCACCTGAGCTACAACATGGCGTCCGGACTTCGCCTCGCATTCATGCTGGTGATCGCCGGAAACCTCCTCGCGTTCGCGTGGTTCTTGCGCGGTTGGCGGCGGCATGCGTCACTTGTGGCCGCGGGCTAGGGCCGCCTCCGCATGCATCTCCACATCCTCGGTATCTGCGGCACGTTCATGGGGGGCCTTGCGGCCATCGCCCGCAGCGCGGGACACACTGTCACGGGTTGCGACGCCAACGTCTACCCGCCGATGTCCACGCAGCTGGATGCGCTTGGCATCGGCCTGACCGAAGGATGGGATCCCGCGCAGCTGGAGGGCGCGGGCAAGGGCGCGGACATCTTTGTTGTCGGCAACGTGGTGTCGCGCGGCAATCCGCTGATGGAGGCCATCCTCAATCGCGGCTTGGCGTACGTTTCCGGGCCGCAGTGGCTGTACGAGAACCTGCTGCACGACAAATGGGTGCTGGCGGTGGCGGGCACGCATGGCAAGACGTCGACGTCCGCGATGCTCGCATGGATGCTCGAGCATGCGGGCCTCGCGCCCGGATTCCTGATCGGCGGCGTGCCGGTGAACTTCCCCGTGTCGGCGCGCTTGACCAACAGTGCATTTTTCGTGATCGAAGCCGATGAATACGACACGGCATTCTTCGACAAGCGCTCCAAGTTCGTCCACTACCGTCCGCGCACGGCCATCCTCAACAATCTCGAGTTCGATCACGCCGACATTTTTCCCGACCTGGGCGCCATCGAAACGCAATTTCACCACCTGGTCCGCATGGTTCCCGGCAACGGCCGGATCATCGCGAACGGCGGCGAGGCCAGCGTTGCGCGCGTGCTGGCGCGCGGATGCTGGAGTGAAGTCGAACGCTTTGGCTTGGCGGAGGTCGCCGGTACCGGACCCGACTGGACGATCGCCGTCGACGGCACCATCCTGCTGGGCGGCGCG
>JANMCH010000025.1:0-58835 GCA_031361045.1 Betaproteobacteria bacterium
CACGGGCGAATCTGGAGCCGTCGGCGCAGTGCGTGCGCCGCGTGGTGGGTAGTCGTGTGTTGACTGCCCGCCGCGCGGCGTATCACGCACCCGACCAACTGCCTGGCGACAGCTGAGCACGGAGCGGATGGCCTGCTCCGCGCTGCCGAAGTGACTTGAGCATGGAGCGGATGGCCTGCTCCGCGCTGCCGAAGTGACTTGAGCAAGGAGCGGATGACCTGCCCCGCGCGGACGCGATCATCGAGCAATCCGCAGGTCGGCGGTCGGCGTCATGGTACGGGGCGTCATGCGATAATCGCGGATCATGATCGGTCGTCTCTCCGGCATCCTTCTCGAGAAAAATCCGCCGCAACTGCTGCTCGACGTGCAGGGCGTGGCATACGAAGTCGACGTGCCGATGAGCACGTTCTACAACCTGCCGGCCCTGGGCGAGCGCGTCACGCTGTGGACCCACCTGGTCGTGCGCGAGGACGCCCACCTGCTGTTCGGCTTCGGCAGCGACAGCGAGCGCCGCGCCTTCCGGCAACTGCTGAAGATCACGGGTGTCGGCGCGCGCACCGCGCTGTCCGTGTTGTCGGGATTGTCGGTGGCGGAATTGGCGCAGGCCGTGACGATGCAGGAAACCGGGCGGCTGACCAAGATTCCCGGCATCGGCAAGAAGACCGCCGAGCGCCTGCTGCTCGAACTGAAAGACAAGCTGGGCGCCGATCTCACCGCCACGGTCGGCGTGTTCCGCGCGCCGCCCGCGTCAAGCGACATCCTGCATGCGCTGCTGGCGCTGGGCTACAGCGACAAGGAAGCGGTGGCGGCCGTCAAGAAGCTGCCTGAGGGTCTGGCGGTGGGCGACGGCATCCGGCAGGCGTTGAAGCTCCTCGCCAAGGCTTGAGCCTAGAATGACGCCATGATCGAGAACGACGAACTCAACCGGGTCATCGGTGCCAAGGTCGCCGGCGCGCAGGAAGAGGTCATCGAACGCGCGCTGCGCCCGCGCGGCCTCGACGAATACGTCGGCCAGGAGAAGATCCGCGAGCAGTTGTCGATCTTCATCGCCGCGACGAAGAAGCGCAACGAGGCGATGGACCATGTGCTGCTGTTCGGACCGCCGGGCTTGGGGAAAACGACGCTGTCGCACATCATCGCGCACGAACTCGGCGTGAATTTGCGGCAGACCTCGGGCCCCGTGCTGGAACGTCCAGGCGACCTGGCCGCGCTGCTGACCAACCTCGAGCCGCGCGACGTGCTGTTCATCGACGAAATTCACCGGCTGTCGCCGATCGTCGAGGAAATTCTCTATCCGGCGCTCGAGGATTTCCAGATCGACATCATGATCGGCGAAGGACCCGCGGCGCGCAGTGTGAAGCTCGACCTGCCGCCCTTCACGCTGATCGGCGCCACGACGCGCGCGGGCATGCTGACCAATCCGCTGCGCGACCGCTTCGGCATCGTCGCCCGCCTCGAGTTCTACACCGCCGAGGAATTGACGCGCATCGTCAAGCGCTCGGCTGCACTCCTCAATATCGTGCTCGATCCCGATGGCGCGATGGAGATCGCGCGCAGGTCGCGCGGCACGCCGCGCATCGTCAACCGGCTGCTGCGCCGCGTCCGCGACTACGCCGAGGTGAAGGCCGACGGCGAAATCACGCGCACGGTGGCGGACGCCGCGCTGTCGATGCTCGACGTCGACGGCTCCGGCCTCGACGTGATGGACCGCAAGCTGATCCAGACCGTACTGCAGAAATTCGACGGCGGCCCGGTGGGCGTGGACAACCTGGCCGCCGCGATCGGCGAGGAGCGCGACACCATCGAGGATGTGCTGGAGCCCTTCCTGATCCAGCAGGGTTACCTGCAACGCACCGCGCGCGGGCGCATCGCCACCGCGCTGTCGTATCGCCACTTCGGCCTGGCCCCGCCCGCAGCCGGGCCGGCGGGCGAACTATTCCAGCCGGAATGACGGCATGAGCGCCGCAGGGCCGCCCCAAGGCGCTCACTCCCCTGGGGGGAATCAACCACCGCGACCCTTCAGTTTCCCCGTCCGCGTTTACTACGAGGACACCGATGCCGCCGGCGTTGTCTACTACGCCAACTACCTGAAATTCATGGAACGCGCGCGTACCGAATGGCTGGCGGCACTGGGCTTTCCGCTCGCCGCGTTCGAGCGGGAGCATGGCATGGTGTTCGTCGTGCACCGCTGCGAAATCGACTATCACCTTCCGGCACGATTGAACGATGCGCTCGATGTATCGGTCGAACCGGCCAAGATCGGCGCCTCGACACTCAAGGCCCGCCAGCAAGTGCGCCGTGGCGACGACGTGCTGACTTCTGCGCTGGTCACGCTGGCTTGCCTCGATGCGGTGCGCTGGCGGCCCGTGCGCATGCCGTCAGCGCTCACGAATACTCTGGAGATTCCGGCTTGAACCTGCACACCGACCTTTCGTTCGTCACGCTGATCACGCAGGCATCCATCGTCGTGCAGGCGGTATTGGCGCTGCTGGTCTTCCTGTCGCTGTGGTCGTGGTGGCAGATCTTCCTCAAGATGTTCCAGCTGCGGCGCGCGTCCCGCGACACCGACATGTTCGAGGACGAGTTCTGGAAAGGCGGCGACCTGGTCGACCTCTACCAGCGGATGTCGCAGGCGCGTACCGGCAGCGGCATGGAGCACATCTTCAGCGCCGGCTTTCGCGAGTTTTCCAAGCACCGCAAGCAGGGCAGTTCGTCGCTCGTGACGCTGGATAGCGCGCGGCGGGCGATGCGCGCGGCTTATCAGCGCGAAATCGATGCGCTCGAAGGCCATCTCGCGGGACTGGCGACGGTGGGTTCGGTGTCGCCGTACATCGGCCTCTTCGGCACGGTGTGGGGAATCATGAACGCGTTTCGCGGCTTGGCCAACGTCAGCCAGGCCACGCTCGCCAATGTCGCGCCGGGCATCGCCGAGGCACTGATCGCCACGGCCATCGGTCTCTTCGCCGCCATCCCGGCCGTCGTCGCCTACAACCGCTACACGCACGATGTCGACCGCCTCGCCGTGCGCTATGAGTCGTTCATCGAGGAGTTCTCCAACATCCTCCAGCGCCAATCCTAGACAATGCGCCGCACCCGCAAGACGATCAACCAGATCAACGTCGTTCCGTACATCGACGTGATGCTGGTGCTGCTCGTGATCTTCATGGTCACGGCGCCACTGGTCTCGCCCGGCGAAATCGAATTGCCGTCGGTCGGCAGCAAGCTGACTGCGCCCATGCAGCCGTTCGAAGTGACGCTGCGCAATGACATGACGCTGTGGCTGCGTGACCAGGCGGCCAACACGCCGGCCGTTCGCGTCACGCGCGAAGACCTCGTCGCGCGCATCATTGCCAAGCAGGCAAAGCAGGAACAGCCGGTGGTCGTCGCCGCCGACAAGAGCGCGCGCTACGAGGACGTTCTCGGCGTACTCGATCTCCTGCAACGCAACGGCGTGAAGAAGGTCGGCCTGCTCGCCCGCCCGCCGGGAAGCTAGGCGCTAGCGTCGTGCAAAAATCGGAACGGCCGCGCGCGCCGCGCAAGGTCACCGGCAAATGGCTGGCATTGGCGCTTGCCCTGCTGGTGCAGCTGGCTTTCGTTGCCGTGCTGATCTTCTCCGTCCATTGGCAGAACAAGAAACCGGAGCCGGTCTCGGTCGAGCTGTACGCGCCGCCGAGCAAGACGGCGGTTTCCGATCCACCGGCCAAGCCGCCCGTCGCCGAGCCGACACCGGAGCCCGTGCCAACGCCCCCGCCGCTACCGACGCCGCAACCTCCACCACCCAAGCCCGCGGTCGTCCCGCCGCCCGCGCCAAAGATCGAGAAGCCCGACACGCGTGCCGCCGATATCGCGTTGAAGGCGAAGCAGGAAGAGGAGCGCAGGAAAAAAGCCGACGAATTGCGCAAGGACGAGGAAAAGAGGAGTCGCGCCAGGCAGGAAGCGCTGGACCACCAGAAGCTGGACGAAAAGAAGAAGCTGGACGAGAAGGCGGCGGAAACGCGCGCGCGCCAGCTGCGCGAAATGGAAGCGATGAAGGCGCAGGCGCAACGTGAAGGCGAGACCCGCGCGCAGGCGGAGCGCGACGCGCAGACCCGCGCGCAGCAATCGGCGCAACGGGCCAAGGCGGAAGGCGACTGGATCCGCAGCATCCAGGCCAAGGTCCGCGGCAACGTCATCGTGCCGGCCGACATGGCGGGCAATCCGGAGGCGATCTTCGAGGTCGTGCAGCTGCCGACCGGCGAGATCATCGACGTGCAGTTGAAAAAATCGAGCGGCGTGCGCGCCTACGACGATGCCGTGCAGCGCGCGATACTGAAGTCGTCGCCGCTGCCGCGGCCCGAGCGCGCCGACCTGTTCCAGCGCTCATTGACACTCAAGTTCCGGCCGACGGACTGAAATCAGCGGAACGATGGCAGGCTGCGGTGGCGGCGCCGCGAAGCCCGACGCCGACTTCGCCGGCCCGGTCGGTCTCGGCAACGGCCGCGACATCTACATGGAGTGCCGCGGAAGCGGGTTCCCGATCGTCGTGCTTGTTTCCGGTCTCAAGTGAGGTCGGCCGCGGCAAGGTGAGTCGCGGGCCCGGCGGAGATCACTCCGGCCGGCGATAGCCGTCGTCGATCCACGCACGCGCGCTGGCGACGGTCAATTTGAACGACGCGTCGACACGAACTTCCGCCAGCGGCGCAGCATCGGGCTCGAGCACTTTCCTCGCGGCCAACAATGCCGAGGGCGACTCATCCTGGACGACGATGTCGAGGGTCACGACAATTTCGCCATCCCCGCTGCTGACGATGACCTTCCTGTGCAAAAGCGCGTGCAAATGTTGCTCATGGCGGCGGCGAACTTCGTGCGCAGTCTTGACCAGCGTGCTGAACGCCGAGCCGTCGAGTGGCTTCGGGTTCTTCTTGTCGCGGCCCATCGTCCATGGGCCCACCAGCGCCGGCTCCTGTTCGCCGTCCTTCGTCATTTCGACCGCCCAACCGTCGTCGTCCTCGTTCTTGACCACGCGCGCCGTCCACCCTTCGTCACGCCAGAGCCGTGCTTCCTGCAGACGATCGGGTGGGAATTCCGAGGCCTCGGTCATTGGAGGCTCCAATCTCCGCCCGCTAGACGCGCGATTTCTTCTCGACGATCTGGATCGCGGCCCAGCTCCACTCGGCGCGTTGTTCGACCAGATGCCTCAGCGCGACGGTGTACACGGAGCGGCCGGTAGTGAGGATGACGTTGCGCCCTTCGGTGTATTCCTGCGTCGGGATGATCAGCGTCTTCACGGACAGCGGCTTGTCGGGGCGCGAGGGAGGCGGCAGGTACAGGCCGTGGAAGCGCGCGCCCATCGTTGAAATGTCGATGCCGTCGACAATGAAGCCCATGTCGTCCTTGGGCTGGCGCACCGCATGCAGCGTGACCGACACCAGGCGATCGGCGATGATCGACATGCCGGCCTCGACCTCGTCGTTGCTGACCTTGCTCATCCTGCGCACGACGCCCAATACCCAGTCGGACAGGTCGGATTGCCGGACCGCCACGAGAGCGCCCAACGCAAGCGCCTGCCCGATGCCGCCAGACGCCGCGATGCGCAAGCCGGCGATGCTGCGATCGCGCACCTGCCACATCGGATCGGAGAACGATGACAAGCTGGCGGCGAGCGAATCGTGCTCATCGGGCGCGCGGCGCTTGCCGCGCGTGCCATCAGCGACGGCGAACACTTCGATCTGCTCGTGCAGCGAGCCGGCCTCGGCCAGCGCGATGCCGTTGTCCTTGGTCGTGAGTTCCTGGCAGATCCGCGACAGGCCGATGCGCACCTTGGCGGTGATCTGGCATTCGATGCGGCGATCGCGGCGCAATTCGGCGTTGAGGTTGGGCGCCACAGAAGGCGCGACCTTTTCGAGGATGGCGATGCGTTGCTGGTTGATCGGCGCCGCGGGGCCCTGGTCGGTGCCCTCGGCCTGGCGCAACGCGGCGATGGCGCGGTCGAGTTGCTCGGTCAGCGGCGTGGTGTCGAGATAGCGAAGCATGGAGCCGGAATCGTTGCCGGTGCGGCGGCCGAGACCGGCGCGGCCGGCGACGTCGACGAAGAAACCTTCGAGCGAGCGCGGCACCGCGTCGATCTGCAGGCGCCGGCTCCACGCGCGCAACTGCGACGTGGCCCAGTCGAGCTGCGGCGGCGACATGTTGCCGGTGTTCAGCTGGTGAATCAGCAGAACGTAGATGTATTCCTGTTCGATGGTCCATGGCGTGGTGCTCTGGCCGGCACTGCCCAGCGCGGCCGCCACGCGGTCCACCCCCAATTCCGCCGCGCGCAGATACACGCGATGCAGTTCAACCCACTTGCCGGGAATCCAGCGCTCATAGCGGAACACGCGCAACTTGGCGTCGGTGCCGTAGTAGTGCGTCAGGCGCGCGAACAGCAGCGGCGCGAGCGGCTTCCAGCGCGCATTGCCGGACTGGCGCACCGTTTCCTCCAGCGCGGCCTGGTAGGCGTAGATGAAGCCCTGCGACAAATCGTAGATCGACTGCCAGATGCGCTCGGCCAGCTTGGGCGCGCTGTCGTAGTTCTCGACGTACTGCTTGGTGAGCTGGCGACGATCGGCGCCCAGCGCGGCGTCGAGATATTCGATTGCCTGCACGCGCGAAATCTCGATCGGCTTGCGCGACGCGCGCATCGCGTCGAATGCGCGCATGACCTGTTGCTGGCGGCCGATGACGTCCAGCGCAGGCAACTGACGCAGCCAGGCCGCCGCCGACTTGGGCGAGGCCAGCGGATCGACAGCTTCCTTGGTTCCGGAGGTCAAAAAGCCGAACATAGTGCGAAGGGGATCATCCTTGTATTTTTTCGCGGAATTTCCCGCAGTCCCTGAGTCGGGTTTGGGCCGGACTTTGCGCAGAACCCGACAGCGGAACAGCTATTTATAGACCATTTCCCGCGACGGCGCAAAAGCCTGCCGGTCGTCGGCTACAATTCGTGCCTCGGACGGGCGGCCGGGCGTTGCCGGGCCGACTTTCCCGCCACTTATTCGCGAAAGGTTACGTTCATGTCGAGTCACGTTGCCGCACCTCGTATTTCCTCGCGCCGAGCATTCTCGCGACGCGCCGGTATCTTTGCCGCTATGGCTATGATTGCGTTCGTGGTCACAAAGTTGCCGACCGCCGTTGCCCAATCGACCACGCCACCCAGTACTGCACAAGGAGCAAGCAAGTTGGATGCCATGCCCAAGGATTTGCAAAAAATCGATGTAAAACAAGGAACTGGCGCGGAAGCTACCGCCGGCAAGGTCGCAGTTGTCCATTACACCGGGTGGCTTTATGACCCTGCCAAACCGGACAACAAGGGCGCCAAGTTCGACAGCTCGAAGGATTCGGGCAAGCCTTTCGACTTCCCCTTGGGCGGCGGACGGGTCATCAAGGGCTGGGATGTCGGCGTCGTAGGGATGAAGGTCGGTGGTCAGCGTACGCTGGTGATTCCGCCGGACATGGGCTACGGCGCACGCGGCGCGGGCGGAGTCATTCCTCCCAATGCGACGCTCATTTTCGACGTCGAGCTGCTCGAAGTTAAATAAGCCAATCGAAGTAGGCCCTCGGGACGAGTTGGTCGCGAGGGCAGATCGGACCCGGTTCAGCCATGCTGCCACGCGACAGCGGCGCAACGATCAGGCGCCGGCTTGAGTATCGTCCCCCTGCGTTCCTGGTCGACACGCTGGACCTGACGCTCGACCTCGACGCGGCCGCAACCCACGTCACGGCCCGGCTCGCGTTTCGACGCAACGCCGCCGCCGCGCCCGCGGACACGGGCGCGCCGTTGGTTCTCGACGGCGAGCAGCAGCGCAATGTACGGGTCGAGCTGGATGGCAAAGCGCTGCCATCCGAGCGTTTCTTGCTGAGTGAGCACTCACTGATAATCCGCGATCCGCCGTGGTCCGGCATGCTGGTCGTCCATTCAACGCTCGCACCTGCCGACAACGTGGCGCTGGAGGGCCTGTACCTGTCGTCAGGCGTGTTTTGCACGCAATGCGAGTCCGAGGGCTTTCGCCGCATCACGTACTTCCCCGACCGACCCGACGTCCTCGCGCGCTACACCGTCACGCTCCGCGCGGATCGCGACCGCTATCCCGTCCTGCTGTCCAACGGCAACCTGACCGCGAGCGGCGCGCTCGACGACGGCCGCCACTTCGCAACGTGGCACGACCCATTCCCCAAGCCGTCCTACCTGTTTGCGCTGGTAGCCGGCGACCTGCATGCGCTCGAAGACCACTACATGACGATGTCGGGCCGTCGCGTGGCGCTCAGGATCTTCTCGACGGCCACCAACCTGCCCCGCTGCCGTCATGCCATGGACTCGCTGAAGCAGTCCTTCCGCTGGGACGAGGAGCGCTTTGGCCTGGAATACGACCTCGACACGTTCATGATCTTCTGCGCCGACGACTTCAACATGGGCGCGATGGAGAACAAGGGCCTCAACATCTTCAACAGCCGCCTGGTACTCGCCGACCCGAGTACCGCGACCGACGACGACTATGCAGCGATCCAAAGTGTCATAGGCCATGAATATTTCCACAACTGGACCGGCAACCGCGTCACCTGCCGCGACTGGTTCCAGTTGTCGCTCAAGGAAGGCTTGACGGTCTTTCGCGATCAGGAATTCTCGAGCGATCTCAATTCGCGGACGGTCGAGCGCATTGGCGCCGTCGAATACCTGCGCCGAGAACAATTCCCGGAAGATGCCGGTCCGATGGCGCACAACGTGCGTCCGGACGAATATTTTGAGATCAACAATTTCTACTCGCCGACCGTCTACGAGAAAGGGGCCGAGGTCATCCGGATGCAGCACACGCTGCTGGGTCCCGAGCGCTTCCGCCAAGGCATGGACCTGTACTTCCAGCGCCACGACGGCCAGGCAGTGACGTGCGACGATTTCGTGCAGGCGATGCAGGATGCCTCCGGCGTCGACCTGGCGCAGTTCAAGCGCTGGTACAGCCAGGCCGGAACGCCGGTGGTCACCGCACAGGGCCACTACGACGCCACGCAGTCCACCTACACACTCCAACTGTCGCAACGTACGCCGGATACGCCGGGGCAGTCGGCCAAATTGCCGCTGCACATTCCAATGGCGGTCGGCTTGGTCGGGCCGGACGGCCGCGACCTTCCACTGCGCCTGGAAGGTGAACCCGCTGCGGTCGGTGGTACGCGCGTGCTGCATCTGCAGCAGCAAGCGCAGACATTCCGGTTCGTTGCCGTGCCGACGCAGCCGGTGCCTTCGCTGCTGCGGGCGTTCTCCGCGCCGGTAACGCTCGCCATCGACTACACCGATGCCGAACTCGCGTTCCTCGCCTCCCACGACAACGATCCGTTCAATCGCTGGGACGCGGCGCAGCGCGCGTTCGAACGCGCGTTACGGATGCTGGCTGACGCCTACCGCAATCAGCGCACGCTCGTATTGCCGCCGCTGCTGGTGGACATGGTCCGGGCATTGCTGGACGAAGGCGCGGGAGACCCGGCGTTGATTGCGCTGGCGCTCACGCCGCCCGACCCCGGCTACGTTGCCTCGCTGGCGGAGATCATCGACGTCGACGGCATCGACGCGGCACGCTGTTTTCTTTTCCAGGACCTGGCGAGAGTGCTGCGCGAAGAATTCTTCGCCGCGGCTGCGCGGAACCGCGTGACGGTGCCGTTTGCGCCAACCACCGCACAGGCCGGCATGCGCAAGCTCGCCAACACCTGCCTTCGCTATCTGTGCGCAGACGACGACGCCACTGCACGCGCAGCCGCGGTGACCCGGTTCGACGCCTCGGACAACATGACCGACACGATCGGCGCACTGGCCGCCTTGAACGACGGCGACAGCCCCGAGCGCGCGATATTGTTCGAGCGCTTCGAGGCCCGGTGGCGCGACGAGCCGCTCGTCCTCGACAAATGGTTCGCGCTGGAGGCGACGTCAGCGCGCGCGGATACGTTGACTCGCGTGCAGCGCCTGCTCGCCCATCCGCGCTTCAACGCCAGGAATCCCAACCGCGTGCGTTCGCTGGTCGGCGCCTTCGCGCTGCGCAATTTCGCGCGCTTCCATGCCCGCGACGGACACGGGTATGCGTTTGCCGCAGACGAAGTGCTGGCGCTCGACGCGACCAACCCGCAGCTCGCGGCCACCATCGCCAGCGCGTTCAGCCTGTGGAAACGGTTTCCGGAACCCCGGCGTGGCCTGATGCAGGCGGCGCTGCAGCGGATTGCCGCAACGCCGGGCATGTCGCCGGATGTCACAGAAGTCGTGACACGCACGCTGGCGGACTAGCGCGATTCGGTGTCGCATAACGTCGGCGCGGCGACCCCGAGGGCTCGATGCAAACGACCATGGTCTCCAGCGCTCCGATCGACCCCTTCGCCAACGCCTTGCCGCGCACCACCGATCGGCTGGCGCTGCGCCGATTTGCACTCGGCGATCTCGCGCGCTTCCAGTCGTATCGCTGCGAACCGGAGGTCGGCCGCTACCAGGGCTGGTCGGCGATGGACAACGCGGGGGCCGGGGCATTCCTGAGCGAGATGGCCGAGGCACCGATCGGTGTATCCGGCGCATGGTTCCAGATCGCGGTCGCGCTGCGCGACACCGATGCGCTGGTCGGCGACATTGGCATCGGTTTCGATGCGACGCGCGTGGGAGTCGCGGAAATCGGTTTCTCGATGGCGCCCTCGGCGCAGCGTCGGGGGCTTGCAACGGAGGCCGTGACGTGTGCGCTGTCCATACTGTTCGAATCCGGTGCCGTCGATGTCGTCGAAGGCATCACCGATGCGCGCAACGCGCCATCGATCAAGCTGATGAAGCGCGTCGGCATGCAACTCGCCCGTACGCAACAGGCAATATTCAAGGGCGAGCCATGCACGGAGCAGTATTACGCAATTCGACGAACGGATTGGGAGCCGCCCCGACGCAATATCACCAGTACGTTTCCACCGTGACATGCCCCGGCTCTTTCCGCCGGTGCCGCCGCATTCCGCGCGTCTCCAGCAGCTTCTGCGTGTCCTCGACCATCGCTGGATTGCCGCACAGCATCGCATGCGAATTGGTGGGCGACATGGCAATGCCCGTTCGCGCTTCGAGCCGGCCGTCGGCAATGGCGTCCGGAATGCGGCCCGCGATCGCGTCGGGCTGTACTTCGCGGCTGACGAAGGGAACGAAGTTGAATGCGCCCGCATGCGCGGCTGCGATCTCGGCAATTTCGTCGCGATAGGTCAGCTCCTCCGTCTTGCGCACCGCGTGCACCAGCACCACGCGTTCGAATTTCGTCCACGGCTCATCGGTGCGCAGCATCGACAGGAACGGGCCAACGCCGGTGCCGGTGGAAAGACACCACAGCACATCGGCCTGCGCCACTTCGCTGATCGAGAAGAAGCCGTTGGCCCGCGGCGCCAGCCAGACCGGGTCGCCGACGGAAAGCTCCGCCAGCCGCGGTGTCAACGGGCCATCGGGCAGCACGATGAAATAAAATTCGTGCGGCTGCCGCTGCGGCGGATTCACGAAGGAATACGGCCGCCCGAGCATCGGGTCCTTGTGTCCCGGTGGCGCCGGCAGCGCCAGGCGCCCGAACTGGCCGGCATTGAACGTCACCTCCGGCGCATCGACCTGCAACGAAAACAGGCTTTGCGTCCAATGCCGCTTGCCCGCGACCCGCCCTTCCACCCATGCCGCCATGAAGAGTTGCCCTGACTGGTGACGTAAACTCCAGATTATGCCCATGCGCGCACCCTCCGCGACGATTGTCGGCACCAATGTTTATTTGCGGCCGCCCCGCCTGTCCGATGCTGCGGCGTTCTCCACCGCCGTTCGTGCAAGCACGGCGCTGCATCGCGGCTGGACGAGTGCGCCCCGGACCCCGGAGCGCTTTGCGCGCTTTGTCCGCCGCTATGCCGCCCGCGGCAAGGCGCCATTGCACGCGGGGTTCCTGGTCTTGCGGCGGGAGGACGATGCACTGGTCGGCGTGTACAACTTCTCGGAGATCGTGCGCGGTGCCTTCCAGAGCGCCTTCCTGGGCTATTTTGCGTTCGCGCCGATGGCCGGCCGCGGACTGATGAGCGAGGGCATGGCGCTGGCGCTGGACGTTGCGTTTCGCCAGTTGAAGCTGCATCGCATCGAAGTCAACGTGCAGCCGACGAATGCCCGATCGCTGCTGCTTGCCGAGCGCCTGGGCTTCACGCGCGAAGGCTATTCCCGCCGCTACGTGAAGATCGCCGGACGCTGGCGCGACCACGTGCGCTTCGCGATGTTGGCCGAGGATTGGCGCGTGCTGCGGCGCAAGCACCGTGTCGCGCGCAACGAACACTGAACGATGCCGAAGTTGCCACTGTTGCCACTGCGGCGAACGAACACTGCGCTGCGGCATCCCTCCGCGGGTCACGCGGCACTCGCCTCGCTGCTCGCCCTTGCCGCCTGCGCGGTCAATCAGGTTCTTCCCGGAGTGGCTCGCGAAGTGTCCGGACAGCGGATCGCCCCCTACGAACGACACGAAGAGTGCGTCCAACTCATACTGGGCGACTGGCTCGTCTATCGCTTCGAGGCGCAGCGGCCGGTGGCGTTCAACATTCACTACAAGGAAGGCAACGCATTCATCGTGCCGGTATCGAAATCGGAAGTCATGACCGACGACGGCGCGTTCCGTCCGTTGGTGCCGCGGGAATACTGCCTGTTGTGGGAAGCAGGGCGCGAGGGCGCGATACTCGACTACCGGATGCTGCTTAACCGCAGTTCGCGCTGAGATGGCAGAAGCCACGCCACGCACGTTGCTGTTCGACCTCGACGGCACGCTCACCGACAATTTCGAGGGCATCGCCAACTGCATCCGCTACGCGCTTGCACGCATGGATGTCGCCGATCCGGGCCCGCAGGCATTGCGCGCGTGTGTCGGGCCGCCGCTGCGCGAAACACTTCCGCGCTTCATCGGCAGCAACGACGCGCTGGTCATCGAGCGCGCGATTGCGCTGTACCGCGAGCGCTTCACTGAGCTCGGATGGCGCGAGAACACCGTCTACGACGGCATTCCGGACATGCTGGCAGCCGCACAGCGCGCGAGTCCCCGCGTGCTGCTGTGCACGAGCAAGCCACAACAGTTCGCCGAGAGGATCGTCGCGCACTTCGGGCTGGCCGGATTCCTGTCCGGCGTCTATGGTTCCGCGCTCGACGGCCGCTTCGACGACAAGGCGGACCTGATGGCCCACCTGCTCGCGCACGAGCACCTGGACGGGGCCGCGTGCGTCATGGTCGGCGACCGCAAGCACGACATGCGCGCCGCGCAGCGCAATGGCGTGCGCGCGCTGGGCGTGCTGTGGGGATATGGCTCCCGCGCGGAACTGGACGAAGCAGGCGCGGACGCGCTGATCAGTTCACCCGCCGAATTTGGAGCGGGACTGGCGCAGCTTCAGGCAGCAAGTTCCTGATACGTGTAGGTACGTCCGTGCTCGACCGGAGCAACGACGGTCTTGGCAACGATGACGCCCGCCGTCGTGTCCGGCGGCACCAGTTGCCCGCCCTTGTGAAAGCCTTCGAACAACGCCACGCCCGGCAGGACTTCCTTCGGCCGTGAACGCATGAATTGCTGCATGCCGGTATCGATGATCCCCGGACGCACGGTGATCGCCCGGAAGCGCTCGTCGCGCTGTTCGGCGGCGAGCATGCGCGTCAGCATTTCCAGCCCCGCCTTGGCGATGCAGTAGTTCGCCATCCCGGGCATGGCATTGCCCGCCGCGCCGGAAGATATGTTGATGATGCGGCGCTCGACGGCTTCGTCGGCGAACACGCGGCAGAAGAGATCGCAGAGTGCGACCGGCGAGGTCAGGTTGACCGCCAGCGACTCGGCGATGCCCGCAGCGTCCAGCTTGCCCAGAACACCCACCGGCGTGCCCACCGCCGCGTTGTTGATCAGGCACACATAGGACGGCTGTTTCGCCGCCAATTCAGTAAAGGATGCCCTCAACGCATCGTCGACGCGCGCCGCGTCCGCGAAATCGAATGCAGCGAAACGGTAGCTGGGACCGACCAGTCGCGCTGCACTGCTGCGCCCCACGCCAAGCACGTGGAAGCCCTGCTCAAGCAGCACATGTGCCAAGGACTCACCGAGACCGCGCGACACACCGGTGACGATCGCCGCGCGCATCAGGACTTGGGTGCGGCGGGGCGCGACAGAAGGAACCCGGCCAGAACGCCCACCGCGACGAGTGCAAAGCCGTAGAACGGCTTGTACAGATAGATCATGGCGGCCGATGCGCCTTGCACCGAAAGGAACACGGCGGAATACGCGTAGAACTCGAGAGCAAGCAGGATGACGCCCACCGCGGCCAGCATCGTCGAGTAGGGCGACAGCAGCGCGAGCACGAGCAGCAGCGCCCAGGGACTTGCCTCGAAGACGAAATAGGCGAACGAGCGGTCGACGTCGGCCGCCCGCGCCGTACCGTATTCGACGAACGCGGCGAACGCGATGCCGACGACGGCAAGGACGACAGCGAGAGTCCGGGCGCGCATCAAGTTACCTTAACATGGCTGGAGCCTGGCGACTAAGCCGGCCAATGCGATACGGCGTCATGGCGCATCAATTCCGGCCGAGCGAGGCCACGATGATGATGCCGACGATGACCGCGAGAACAAGCAACGCGATCTTCCATGGGCTCTTCGGATATTCGCCCTGGATCGCGCCGGTGACGCCGTTCTGCACGCACTGGAAACTCTTCGCGCCGAACGTATAGGTCATGAGCCAGATGGGCGCCAGGATGTGCTTGAACGTCTGCCGCGAATGCGCCATGCGCACGTTGAGGTTCCGGTACGTGTCCCCGGGCACCTGCTGCGCGCACATCATTTGAATTTTTGCCTCCATCGCCGCGCGCGAAGCCTGGGCGGCGCTGACGAGGTCGATCTGGTAGCGCTCGACGACCCACCCGGTGACGTATCCCGCATCGTAGGGCTTGAGCGTGGCCGTTGGAAACGGCTCGATACCACGCAGCAGTCCTGGATGCACGCCCACCGACGCGCACACCAGGTCGTCGTCGAAGAAGTGCGACAACCGTCCTGCGGCCGGCTCCCAGCGCACCTGCTGCACCTGCCGCGTCTGCGTGCGTCCGCCTTCGCTGTACGTTTCCGTCGTGTAGTAGTAGTGGCCAGCCTCCGCGGTCCACTGCGCATCGACCTGCGCGTCGAACGTCCAGTACGGCAGGTAGACGCCCTTCACCGTGTCGGTGAGCGCGCGGCGCTTGAGCGCGCCGGGTGCCAGCCACAACTTGCCGTACCACTGGCGGATGCGGTCGCGTGCGGCGCTGTCGCTGATGACAAAGGGCAGCACGCTCTCCGGCCGGAATGCGGGTTTGGTTTCCTCGTACGCGACGAGCTGCGCGGAGCCGCAGAATTCGCAGTTCTGCGCCTGCCGTTTCGGATCGAAGACCGAGATGGCATTGCAGCTCTGGCATTTGACCTGCCGCACTTCGGTCTTCCAGCCGCGCGTGTCGTCAGCCAGCGCGCGCAGCGAGGCGGCAAGGTCGTGTTCGACGATGCCGCCCGTGGTGACATCGAGCTTGGCGGGGGATTCGGTACCGCAGAACGGGCAGATCAGCTTCTGCTTGGCGGGATTCCAGACGGCCTGCCCGCCGCACGCGGGACAGGCGAACTTCGACAAAGCCGCCGTTTCACTCATCGCGCGGCGCGCCGGCCACGGCACCACGCCATCGTCAGCCCTTCAGGAAGACATCGACCGCCGCACGCGTGACGCGCCATTGCGTGCCGATCTTGCGGCCCTTCAAGTCGCCGGCGTCGAGGCTCGACATCACGTCGGACTCGGCGACGCCCAGCATCTGCGCCACCTGCGCCGGCGTCATCAGGTCCATGGCGCCGCCTCCGCCGTTGGCGGCTGCGGCGGGCGCGGCCGGAGCCGCAGCCGGGATTCCCGGCGTCGACTGTGCCATCAGGCCACCGGTCTGGTTCATCATCTGCTGCGCCATCGCCATGCCCATCGCGAGTTCCGCGCCGGCGCCGCCGATGCCGCCACCGCCGCCCGGCTGTCCCAACCCCTGGGCCATCTGGAACTTGACGTAGTCGTTGAGATTGCCGACCGCGGCCATGCTCGAGCGCTTGTCGATCGCCTGCTCCACTTCCGGCGGGACCGACACATTCTCGACAAGGAACGTGGTCATCTCGAGACCGTACTTCTCGCCGATCGCGGGATTGATCAGCGGCAACAACGCGCTGCCCAGTTCGCCGTAGCGCGACGCGACGTCGAGCGCCGGAATTTTCGAGCTCGCCAATGCCTCAGTGAATACGCTGACGATCCGCGAGCGCATCGTGTCGTTGAATTCATCGAGGCGGAAGTGATCGTCGGTGCCCGCGACTTCCTTCAGGAATTTCTTGACGTCGACGATGCGGAAATCGTAGGTGCCGTACGCGCGCAGGCGGACGACGCCGAAGTCGGCGTCGCGCATCATCACCGGATTGGACGTGCCCCACTTGTTGCCGGTGAACAGGCGCGTGACGACGTAGTAGACATCGGCCTTGAAGGGACTCTCGAGCGCGTACTTCCAGCTCTTGAGATTGGTCAGGATCGGGATGTTGTCCGTGGTCAGCGTGTGCTTGCCCGGACCGAAGGTGTCGCCGAACTCGCCGACATAGACGAACTGCGCGGCCTGCGACTCGCGCACGATGAGCTGCGCGCCGTTCTTGATTTCCTTGTCCTCGTCCGGAAAGCGGAACGACAGCGTGTCGCGGGAGTCATCCGTCCACTCGATGATGTCGATGAACTGTTTCTTGATGAAATCGAGGATGGCCATCGTTTCGTTCCTTCGGTTCAGTCAGTGGCGGCAGACCCGCACCGCCGCGCGCATTTTCGCTCAGTTGCGTTCAACTGCCCTCAGTTGCCCTAAGCTGCCCCAGTTTCCTATTGCTTGGCCGCGGCGACCGGCTTTTTCGTATCCACTGCGGCGCTCTTGAATTCGGCCTCCATCTGCGCCGTGGGAATGGCGCCGGGCACCACCGAGCCGTCGGCGAAGATCAGCGTAGGCGTTGCCTGAACCCGCAGCTTTTCGCCCAGCGTCTTCGTCGTTGCGACCGGGTTGGCGCAATCGCCGGCATTATCCGGCAGCGATCCGCTGGCGAAGAAATCGTCCCATGCCTTCACCTTGTCCGGCGCGCACCAGATCATCCTCGACTTGCGTGCGGAGTCAGGGTGCAACTGGTCGATCGGGTACAGGAAGGTGTAGATCGTGACGTTGTCGACGCCCTTCAGCTCGCTTTCGAGCTTGGCGCAGAACGGACAGTCGGCGTCCGAGAACACGACCAGCTTGCGCTCGCCCGTGCCCTTGACGCGCTTGAACGCGAGGTCCAATGGCAGGGACGCCATGTCAATGCGGTTCAGCTTGCGCATCCGCGCCTCGGTCAGGTTGGTCTTCGAGTCGACGTCGTAAACCGAGCCGACCAACATGTACTTTGCCTTGGCGTCGGTGTAGATCATCTGCGAGTCGAACTGCACCTCGAACAGCCCGAAATAGGGGCTGCGCGAGATCGCGCCGATGGTGACGCCGGGAAATTTCTGCTCCAGCGCCTTCTTGATTGCGGTGGCCTCCGCCGGCGAGGCGGCGACAGGATCGGCCGATGTCGCGGCCAGGACCGGCAACGCGGCGAAGCCCACGGCAAGCGCAACGAGCGCGGCAATGACGGTCTGTCGCGTTCGAAGCGCGGAAAGGGTGGTGAATTTCATGGAGTCTCCCAAGTTGTACGTTAGTTCTGACTAAGTTGAGCTGGGTTTGGCCAAGTTTGGCTAAGTTTGGCTCAGTTTGGATACGTTTGATCAAGTCTAACGCAACGCTGGTTGCGCGAGCGCCCGCTTCAATAGCGGGACGCGGTCAACCGCCGTCATTCCGATATTGCGCAAATTTTTGAGCCATGGCGCCGTCGGCGCGAACAGCCGAACCAGGCCATCGGTAACGGTTTGCATGGCCAGGACCGGTTCGACACGCCGACGCGCAAACCGTTCCAGCAGCAGCGGTGCGCCCGGGTCGGTGACAGGTCCGCGGTCGGCCAGGACGCCCGCCAGCGCTTCGACGTCGCCGAACCCCAGGTTGACCCCTTGCCCGGCAAGTGGATGCACGCCGTGCGCGGCGTCGCCCACCAGCGCCAGCCTGGGGGCGATCGTCGCCGGAAGCCTGAGAAAGGCCAATGGAAAGGCCGCGGGCGCAGTCAGCGGCGACAGTGCGCCCAATTCATGGCCGCCCGCCTCCGCGACGCGCGCACACAGCGCGGCGCTGTCCAGCGCGTGCAGTTCTGCGGCCAGCGCATTGGGCGCGGACCACACCATCGACATCCGACGTCCGGGCAGCGGCAGCCACGCGAGCACGCTGCCATCGGTGCGGAACCACTGCCGCGCGACACCGTGGTGCGCGCGGTCGCAGGCAAAGTTGGCGACCACGGCCGTCTGGTCGTAGGGCTTGTCCTCCGCCACGATCGCGGCCGCGACCCGCGTCCATGACCTCGCGCCGTCGGCGCCGACGATGAGCCTGGCCGACAGAGTGCGCGTCGCGCCCTCCGAAGTCGCCATGGTCAAGGTCGCGGCCTCGCTAGAAAACTCGAGCGCCGCCGGCGCGGACTCGCCGATGACTTCGACGCCCGCTTCGAACACCAGCGGCAACAGTGCCGCACGCAACGCGCGCTCCTCGACGATCCATGCCAGCGCGCGCTCGCCCAGTTCGTAGGCGGAGAATTCGATCGTCGAACCGGCATCGCCCGCGACGTGCATCGCCTCAATGGGCTCGATGCGCTCGGGTACCAGCATCTGCCACGCGCCGAGCGCGCGCAGGAACGCAGCACTCCCGGGGCTGACCGCAAAGATGCGCGCGTCCCACGTTTCCGGGTCGTACAGCGGTGCCGCGATCGGCGCGCGGTCGACCAGCGCGACACGCAGTCCACTGCGCGCCAATGCCGGCGCCAGCGCCAGGCCCACCAGGCCGGCGCCGACGATGACGACGTCGAAGGAATCGTTTGTGTTCATGCGGGCGCGTTTGCCGCTGGAAGAACTTCGATCACATGATTCTGGTTGGTGTAGATGCACAGGTCGCCGGCGATGGTCAGCGACTGCTTGACGATCTGCTCGGCCGACAGTGGCGAGTGCTCCAGCAGCGCGCGCGCCGCCGCCAGCGCATACGGACCGCCGGAGCCGATCGCGACGATGCCGTATTCCGGTTCCAGCACGTCACCCGTTCCGGTGATCACCAGCGACGCGGACGCGTCCGCGACCGCGAGCATGGCTTCCAGCCGCCGCAGCACGCGATCCGACCGCCAATCCTTGGCCAACTCGACCGCCGAGCGGGTCAGGTGCCCCTGGTGCTTTTCGAGCTTGGCTTCAAAGCGCTCGAACAGCGTGAATGCGTCGGCTGTGGCGCCCGCGAATCCCGCAAGCACCTTCTCGTGATACAGCCGGCGAACCTTGCGCGCCGTCGCCTTCATCACTATGTTGCCGAGCGTGACCTGTCCGTCCCCGCCCAGGGCCACCGTGCCGTCGCGGCGCACCGACAATATGGTCGTTCCGTGAAACTGTTCCATGGAATGGATTCTCGCTACACCAAAACGGACAGGAGCGGAAAATCCGCCCTTGTCCGTGGCCCCTATGGTGAACGTTTGAGGAAATGCCGGGGGGAAATTCCGATGAGCAGTAGCAGCGCACGGATGATTGGCGACGCCCCGACGATCTGGACGGCCTTGCGCTGGGCTTCCACGCGGTTGATCGCGTTGAGCAGCGACCCGGCGCAGACGAAGTCGATCCGGTCGACCGCGGTCAGGTCGATGGGCACGACGGAACGGCGCTGCGCGAAATCCTGAAGGTGACCCAACTGGATGTTCGACGATCCTGCCAGCACGCCGCTCAACACCAGCTTTTCCGCCTCGGGATCGGCGCTTTCCGGCGCCGTGCCTTCGTCGGGAATATCGGCAGGCGCCACGGCGACGACCGCGAGAGGCGGAACTGGAGGTGGCTCCCACGACGGTGGCGATTGCTCGAAGGCAATTGCGTATTCGATCGCGCGTTCGTCGAATGCCTCCTGCTTGTGCTCGAATTGCAGCAATTCGAGCGACAGCAACCACGCGCCTTCGCCGCCATCTTTGCCACGCTTGACCAGGGCATCCACGAGCACGCGCAGTTTCTCGGGCCGTTGCAGCGAGAGCGCGAAGCGGTGCTTGCGCGCATACGCCAGCGCATCGGCGAGCAGGTGCGCACCGGCATCGTCAAAGCCGGTGACGGACGCGAGGTCGAGCCGCGCATGTGGAACCTTCTTTTCGATCGCGCGTTTCAGTCCTTCCACCTGCGCCAGGCTCGCCGCGGAAAGCTTGCCGGTCACCGGAATGAAGCCGCCGGCAAGGACCTTGGGAACGGCGGTCGTGGTCAGTCCCTCTTCCCAGGCCGGCGCCGAGCGCTCGTACTGCACGACGAACTGCAGGGCCATGCGCTCGAACGACACGCGTTCGTTGCCTCGCTGCAACAGGTCGAACAGCGCCAGCCACGCGAGCGGCGAAATTTTGGCGTCGTGGTCCGTCTGCACGCCCTGCTCCAGCAGGTCGCGCGCCGGATCCTTCTGCCCGCCCGCGTAGAGAAGCGCCGCGTTTTCCAGGACGGTGCACAGGCCGGGGTTGGCCTGCGCCACTTCGATCGACGAGTTTGCCGGCGACCATTCGACGAGGCTGGCACCGGTCACCGTGATTTCGCCGGCAGGTTCGGCTCCGGCAAAATCCACGGCGCCCTTCCTGCCTTGCGCCTCGTAGGCAACCTCGCGCGCTGAAACCCGCTCGGCCGGTCGCGGCGGCGACCTGCCTGGCATCGGGCCGCCCGACTTCGGCTCCAATTTGAGCGGCTCGGGCTTCTTGGGAGGGGGCTTGGAAAACAGCGCCATTCGGATTTCCAGTACGTAAGGGACTGATTATGTTCCTGTCATACGCTTCCGACAAGCCGACGTGCTGCTAGAATGCCAACGGCAACGTTCGTCCAAACAATTGCCGATCTTGATTTTCCGCGTTTGCCAACCGAAACTTTGGGGAAACCGATGAAAAACCCGCTGGATTCGCTCTGGGGAACCATCATCACGGGGGTCATTCTGACCGCGATCCTGTATTTCCTTGTCAAGAACGTACTGAACTGACGGAGGCTGCACCATGGATCTCGTTCCGATACTCGCAAGATGGTTGCATTTCCTGGCCGGCGTCATGTGGATCGGCCTGCTCTACTACTTCAACTTCGTGCAGGTTCCGGCGATGAAGGCCGCTGCGGCGGACAACACCGCGGCTGGAATCTCCAAGCACATCGCGCCGCGGGCGCTGCTCTACTTCCGCTGGGCTGCGGTGGTCACCTGGCTTGCCGGCGCCGCGTTGCTCGGCAACCAGTTCCTGGCCGCGTTCATGCTGCAGAAGGGGATGGCCGGTATCGGCATCGGCGCCTGGCTCGGAACGATCATGCTGTTCAACGTCTGGGTGCTGATCTGGCCCAACCAGCAGAAGATCCTGGGCATGAAACCGGCCACCGACGAGGAAAAGGGCAAGGCGCGCAGGCTCGCCTTCCTGGCGTCGCGAACCAACGTCGCGCTGTCCATCCCGATGCTGTTCTTCATGGCGGGCGGCTGGTCGCACCGCGGTGCCTTCGGGCTGTAGCCGCGCAACGCAATAGTCGGTCAGCATGCAAAAGGGCCCGCAATGCGCGGGCCCTTTTTCTATCCTGCAACAGAAGAGAGCTCAGTCGCCGTACAACTTTTGCACGCGCTCGCGCCGCTCCTGCGCCTCGAGCGACAACGTGGCGGTGGGCCTCGCGATGAGCCGCGGCACGCCGATCGGCTCGCCGGTCTCCTCGCACCAGCCATACGAGCCGTCCTCGATCATGCGCAGCGACTTTTCGACCTTCTTCAGGAGCTTGCGCTCGCGATCGCGCGTACGCAGCTCGAGCGTGTATTCCTCTTCGAGCGTCGCGCGGTCGGAAGGGTCGGTGGTGACTTCGTTTTCACGAAGGTGCTCGCCGGTGTCGTCGGCGTTCTGCAGCAACTGGTCGCGCAGTTCGATCAGCTGCTTCTTGAAGAACAGCAGCTGGGCTTCGTTCATGTAGTCCTTTTCGGGCGCCTTGAGGATTTCCTCTTCGGTCAGCTCGCGGACTTTCTTGACGGCGGTTGCGGTTTTGACGGCCATGCCTCATTCACCCAATTTCTCTCTTATTTCCCTTGATGACGCCCGGTTTGCGGGGCCCGCACGAAATTGACCATTATAGCCTGCGGCGGGCCCCGCTAGCCAGCCTCATTCCGGGAATCCCCCAACCCGCGCCGGCAGTGCCCGGGGGAGGGCGACGGCCGTATAATCACGGAAAAACAAGGCTTTCCGATCACCTGGACCTCCTTTTGCAACCCTGTTCCCTTCACAGGCGGCTCCATTGGACACCCTGACGATTCTCCGGCCGGACGACTGGCACCTGCACCTTCGCGACGGGCCGGAAATGGCGGCCGTAGCAGGCGCTACAGCCCGCGTCTTCGGACGTGCAATCGTCATGCCTAACCTTAAGCCCCCGGTCACGACAGTGGCCGCCGCGAGCGCCTACCGCGATCGCATCCTGGCCGCCTTGCCGTCCGGCACGGCATTCGAGCCGTTGATGACGCTCTACCTGACCGACAACACGCCGCCCGCCGCAGTCGCGGAGGCCCGTGCGTCGGGCTTCGTCCATGCGGTGAAGTACTACCCCTCGGGCGCCACGACCCACTCCGATTCCGGGGTCACGGCACTGGACCGCGTCTACCCGGTGCTCGCCGCGATGGAAAAGCACGGCGTCGTGTTGTCGCTGCACGGCGAAGTGACCGCGCCGGAGGTCGACATGTTCGACCGCGAAAAGGTCTTCGTGGACACGCTGCTCCAACGCATCGTGCGCGATTTTCCCGGCATGAAGGTGGTTCTCGAACACATCACGACCAGGGAGGCGGCAGACTTCGTGTTCGCACAGTCCCGCAACGTCGCCGCAACGATCACGCCGCAACATCTGCTCTATTCGCGCAACGCGCTCTTCATCGGCAATTTCCTGCGGCCGCACAACTACTGCCTGCCGGTACTGAAACGCGAAACACATCGGCAGGCGCTGGTTGCAGCGGCCACGTCCGGCGATCCGCGTTTTTTCCTGGGCACCGACTCGGCGCCGCACGCAAAGCACGCCAAGGAGAATGCCTGCGGATGCGCGGGCTGCTATTCAGCACCGGGCGCACTGGAAATGTATGCGGAAGTGTTCGATAACGCGGGAGCGCTCGAGCGCCTCGAGGGATTCGCGAGCCGCTTCGGCGCGGACTTCTACGGACTGCCGCAACACAAGAGCAGCGTCACCTTGCGCCGCGAAGCGTGGACCATGCCTGCGGAGTTTGCGTATGGCGGCGCGACCCTCGTCCCGCTGCGGGCCGGCGAGGCGCTGCGCTGGCGTCTCAGCCAGAACAAGCCGCTCAGCTAGAACAAGCCGCTCAGCTAGAACAAGCCGACGACGCGGCCGGATTCATCGACGTCGATGCGCGCCGCCGACGGAACCTTGGGCAGCCCGGGCATCGTCATCACGTCGCCGCAGACCATCACGACGAACTCCGCGCCGGCTGCCAGCCGCACTTCGCGGATGTTGACGGCATGGCCCGCAGGCGCGCCACGCAGCTTGGGGTCGGTCGAGAATGAATACTGGGTCTTGGCCACGCACACCGGGTAATGACCGTAGCCTTCCTCCTGCAGCTTGCGGATCTGCGCACGCACCTTGGTGTCCGCCGTGATTTCCGATGCGCCGTAGATGGCCGTGGCGACCTTGCGCACCTTGTCCCATAGCGTGTCCGCATCCTCATAGACGAACTGGAAATCGCCGGGGATGCGCTCGATCATGTCGACCGCAGTACGCGCGAGATCCTCGGCGCCCGCGCCGCCGTCGGCCCAGTGCCGCGCCACAACGATCGGCGCATCGTGATGCGCGACCTTGCGCTTGAGCAGTGCCACTTCGGCTTCCGTGTCGTGCGTGAAGTGATTGACCGCCACCACGCACGGCAACCCGTAGTGATTGCGCACGTTGTTGACGTGCCGCTCGAGATTGGCGATGCCTTTTTCGAGCGCGGGCAGGTCCTCGGTCTTCAGGTCCGGCAATTCGGCGCCGCCGTGATACTTGAGCGCGCGGATGGTCGCGACCAGCACGACAAGGTCCGGTCGCAGGCCCGACTTGCGGCACTTGATGTCGATGAATTTCTCGGCGCCGAGGTCGGCTCCGAAGCCGGCTTCGGTGACGACGTAATCGGCGAGTTTCAGCGCTGACTTGGTGGCGATCACCGAGTTGCAGCCGTGCGCGATATTGGCAAACGGCCCGCCGTGGATGAATGCCGGGTTGTTCTCCAGCGTCTGCACGAGATTGGGCTGCAGCGCGGTCTTGAGCAGCACCGTCATCGCGCCATGCGCGTTCAGGTCGCGCGCGCGCACGGGCTTTTGCTCCCGCGTGTAGCCGACCACGATGTTGCCGAGCCTTTCCTTCAGGTCGGCCAGCGAATTGGCGAGACAAAAGATCGCCATCACTTCCGAGGCCACGACGATGTCGAAGCCGTCCTGGCGCGGATAGCCATTGGCCGGACCGCCCAGCCCAACGGTGATGTCACGCAGCGCGCGATCGTTCATGTCGAGCACGCGCTTCCACGTGATGCGCCGCACGTCGAGCCCCAGCTCGTTGCCGTGGTGGATGTGGTTGTCGATCAGTGCGGCGAGCAGGTTGTTCGCGGCCGCGATGGCGTTGAAATCGCCGGTGAAGTGCAGGTTGATGTCCTCCATCGGGACGACCTGCGCGTGGCCGCCCCCCGCCGCACCGCCCTTCATGCCGAACACGGGACCGAGCGAGGGCTCGCGCAGGCAGATGATCGCCTTCTTGCCGATGCGGTTGAGCGCGTCGCCCAAGCCCACGGTGGTGGTGGTCTTGCCCTCGCCCGCTGGCGTTGGCGTTATCGCGGAGACCAGGATCAGCTTGGCCGAAGGTCGCGCCTCCAATCCCGAAAGCCAGTCGAGCGCGACCTTGGCCTTGGTGCGTCCGTACGGCTCGATGGCCGAGTCGGGGATGCCCAGGCGCGCGGCGATCTCGCCGATGGGCAACAGCGTTGCATGCTGTGCGATGTCGATGTCGGTTTGCATCTTGAGGGGTCCTGTGACGTGGCTGCCGTGGCGGCGCCAAGTGTACTGCGCGGGCGCAGTCGCGGGCGACGCCTGCGCGCAAATCGCTTACACTAGCGGCCCGAAGCCAGCCAGACCGTCGCCGCTTCCGCAAGGGAGGGGAGGAAAGTCCGGGCTCCGCAGAGCAGGATGCCGGGTAACGCCCGGACGCTATAAGTCGCCGTTAGCGCGGCCGATGAAGGCGAGGAACAGGGCCACAGAGACGAGTCGCTTCCTGTCAAAGGGAAGCGGGTGAAACGCGGTAACCTCCATCCGGAGCAACACCAAGTAGGCGGACACTGACGCTGCTCGCGTAAGTCCGCGGGTAGGTGGCTCGAGCGCATTGGCAACGATGCGCCTAGAAGAATGACGGTCATAGCGCACGTACCGCGTGCGCCGTAACAGAACCCGGCTTATCGGCTGACTTCGGATTTATTTGTTGGAAAATGCGCGGCGGGGCAATGCGCAAACTGGTCAAGTCCACCGCATATGCGTTGCTCGCCTGCGTCGTGGCTTCTCTCGCGTTTTCGCTGTACGTCTATTTCGCGACGACGCGCTTGTTCGACCAGCGCTATCCCGTGGTTGCGTCCGCGATTCCACCAGCGACGGGACCCGAGGCCATCGCGCGCGGCAAGGCACTCGCCGATCGCACCGGCTGCACCGACTGCCACAAGGCGGACCTGCGCGGCGGCTTGTTCCATGATGGCGGTCTGCTTGAGGGCCGCTACTACGCATCCAATCTCACGCGCCGTGCGCAGGTCTACTCGGACGAGGACCTGGTGCGCATTGTTCGCGCCGGCGTGCGCCCCGACGGGCGCGGCGTCAATTCGATGCCGTCGAGCGCCTTCGTCGATCTTGCCGATCAGGAGATGGCCGACATCATCGCGTTCGTGCGCTCGATGCCGGCGGGAGGCGTCGACGCGCCGGATCACTACATCGGACCTGTCGATCGGTGGAAATTCCTGATCGGCGCGCCGGAATTCGAACCCGCGGTTTCCTATGTTGAAAAAGAGCGGCACAAGCAACCTGCCGATGCCGGTCCGCAACACGCGTTCGCGCGCCACCAGGCGAGCATCATCTGCCGTGAATGCCATGGCGGTGACCTGAAGGGCGGCGAAGGTGACGCGCCTGCGCCGGACCTCGTCGTCGCCACCGCGTACGGACTGCCGCAGTTCACGCGACTGCTGCGCCAGGGAATCGGCGTCGACGGCAAGGAGCACGGCCTCATGACTTCGGTGGCCACGGGCCGCCTGTATCACCTGACCGATCCGGAGATCGCCGGCATCCACTCGTACCTTCTCGCGCGGGCGGCGTTGCCGAAGCGGTAGCGCGTATCGGGGGCGGGCCATCTGCCCATCACATCGCGGAACGGGCCATTCGCCCCGGGCTCAGCTGTCGCCAACCAGTTCGTCGGGTGCGTGATACGCCGCGCGGTGGGCGGTCAACACACGACCACCCACCTTGCGGCGCACGCACTGCGCCGACGGCTCCAGATTCGCCCATGGCGAATGGCCCGCTCCGCGCCGCCGCGACACCCGTCGCGGGTGGCGCGACAAGCGAAGTCGTGGGTTGACGAGCGTAGTCGCGCCGGGTATCCGCAGGCCGGCGTTTGCGACCGGGGGGCAGTGGTGCAATCGCATCCCCTGCGCCGACCACTGCGCTTCGATCGAGTTTGGGCGGTTGCCGCGAGTGACCGCGACGTTGCTACAACGCGGCCAGCGCGGCGCGCGTCGCGGCGGGCACGGCGGCCGCATCTGAAGCGGACGCGCGCAGGTCGCGCACCAGTCCGTCCTGCAGGCCGTAGACCCAGCCGTGCACGGTGAGATCCTGGCCGCGCTGCCATGCATCCTGCACGATGGTTGTCTGGCAAACGTTGGACACCTGCTCGATCACGTTGAGTTCGCACAGCCGGTCGATGCGCTGCGGCATGTCGGGCACCACGTCGACGCGGTGGTCATGCTTGGAATGCACGTCCTGCACATGGCGCAGCCAGTTGTCCGCGAGGCCCACGCGCTGGTTCTGCAATGCCGCCGCCACGCCGCTGCACCCGTAGTGTCCGCAGACGATGATGTGCTCGACCTGCAGCACATCCACGGCGAACTGCATCACCGAAAGGCAGTTGAGGTCCGTATGGACGACGACGTTGGCGATGTTGCGATGGACGAAAAGTTCGCCCGGCAAAAGGCCGACGATTTCATTGGCCGGCACGCGGCTGTCCGAGCAACCGATCCACATGTAGCGCGGCCTCTGCTGTCGCGAAAGGCTTTCGAAGAAATCCGGGTTCATGCGCCGGATGCGCGCGGACCACGCACGGTTGTTTTCGAACAGGTGATCGAGTGAGCGCATGGGAATGGATCCAGAGGGTCAAACGCGGGTCAGAAGCGCCGGCGCCGTACGTCGCGCATTATTTCACGCGCGGCGTTGCGCCCCGGAATGCCGGTCACACCTCCGCCCGGATGGGCGCCTGCGCCGCAAAGGTAGAGTCCGCGCACCGGCATGCGGTAATTGCCGTGCCCCAGCACGGGCCGCGCGGAGAATAGCTGATCGAGCGACAACGCGCCGTGAAAGATGTCGCCGCCGACCAATCCGAATTCGCGCTCGAGGTCGAGCGGGGTCAGTATGCGCCGGCCGAGGACGCTCGCGCGGAAGTTGGGCGCAAAACCATTGACGGTGTCGATCATCACGTCGGCGACTTCATCCCGCACGCCGTCCCACGTGCGCCGCGGCAGCACGTCCTCGAGTCGGGGGTTGGCATGCTGGCAAAAGAGACTGGCGACGTGCATGCCCGGCGGCGCCAGCGTGTCGTCGACCGTCGACGGAATGAGGATCTCGACGATCGGCCGCTTCGACCAGCCGTCGGTGCGCGCGTCGAAGTAGGCGCGCTCCATGTAGTCCAGCGACGGCGCCATGATGATGCCGCTGCTGTGGTGCGTCTGCGCGTGCTTGCCAGGCAGCGCGGTGAAGTCCGGCAACTCGGACAACGCGACATTCATGCGGAACGTGCCCGAGCCGCAGCGATAGGCGGCGATGCGCGCGCGAAAGTCGGCGTCCAGATGTTGCGGGTCGACCAATTTCTCGAACAACAGCTTGGGATTCACGTTGGCGACCACGCGCGCGCCTTCGATGACGGAGCCATCCTCCAGTTCGACGCCGGCGGCGCGGCCCGCCTTGACGACCACGCGCGCGACCGGCGAATTGGTGCGCAATTCAACGCCACGCGCCGCGCATTCCCTGGCCATGGCTTGCGTGATCGCGCCCATGCCGCCGCGGGCGTGTCCCCATTGCCCGCGCTTGCCGTTCACCTCACCGAACACGTGATGCAGCAGCACGTAGGCCGAGCCCGGGGAATACGGGCTGGCGAAATTGCCGACGACCGCGTCGAAACCGAACGCGGCCTTGATCGGCGCGCTTTCGAACCAGTGGTCGAGCAGGTCGCCGGCGCTTTTCGTGAACAGGTCGAGGAGATCACGGCGCTCGGCCAGCGATAGCGCGCGAAAGCGCTTGCCGACGCGGAACATGTCGACGATCGCGGCCAGGTCCGCGGCATTGCCGGCGCGGATGTTGGGCGGGGTGACCGGCAGCATCTCGCGCAACACATCCGCGACTCGCTCGAGCATCGCGTAGTACGCCGGCAGCGCCTGCGCATCGGTTGCGGAGAATTTCGCCACTTCAGCCTGCGTGGCGGTTAAGCCCCCGCCCAACTTGAGATATTGCCCGTCCGGCAACGGCAGGAAATTGGCGATCGGCCGCTCGCTGATCGACAGGCCGTGTTCGACGAGGCGCAGGTCGCGGATGACTTGCGGGTCGAGCAGGCTGACCGTGTAGCTCGCGGTGGAATTGCGAAAACCGGGATGGAATTCCTCGGTGACTGCAGCGCCACCCAGGACACCGCGGCGTTCGACCACACACACCGACAACCCGGCGTCGGCAAGATAGGCGGCGCAGGTGAGGCCGTTGTGCCCGCCGCCCAGGATAACGGCGTCAAAGCGACGCGCGCTTGCGGTCACTACTCGTCGCTCATGCCGGCCGCGACCGTCGAGAAGCCGCAATCGACGTAGGTGATTTCCCCGGTGACGGCACTGGCGAGGTCGGACAGCAGGAAAGCCGCGACGTTGCCCACTTCGTCGGTCGTCACGTTCCGCCGCAGCGGCGCCGTACGCGCGACGAAGTTCAGGATCCTGGAGAAGCCGCCGATTCCCGCTGCGGCCAGCGTCTTGATCGGACCCGCCGAGATACCGTTGACGCGGATCTGCTCGGGGCCGAGGCACGACGCAAGGTAGCGAACGTTGGCCTCGAGGCTCGCCTTGGCCAGGCCCATCACGTTGTAGTTCTCCAGCACACGCGTGGACCCCAGGTAGGTCAGCGTCAGCAACGAACCGGCGCGATCCTGCATCATCGGCCGCGCGCCCCGGGCAAGTGCCGCGAAGCTGTAGCTCGAAATGTCGTGCGCCATCATGAACGCGCTGCGCGACATGCCGTTGAGGAAATCGCCGGCCAGTGCTTCGCGCGGTGCAAACGCGATCGAATGCAGCAGGCCGTCGAGCGTGTCCCATTCGGACTTGAGCGCCGCGAACAATGCGTCCACGGATTCGTCCGATGCGACATCGCAGGGGAGCACCGGGCACGGGCCGAAGTCGGCGGCGAGCTTGACGACGCGGTCCTTCAGATCTTCGTTGACGTAGGTGAACGCGAGGGTTGCGCCTTCGCGTTGGCAGGCGCGCGCGACGCCATAGGCGATCGAGCGGTTCGACAACACGCCGGTAATGAGAATTTTCTTGTTTGCCAGGAAGCCCATGCGATCCATCCAGAAATGAAAAGCGGCGTTACTTGACCAGCCGTTCCAGGAAACCCGGGCCGATGTTCTCGAACGCACCGCAGGCAATGTAGTTGTTTTTCATCCCCGGCAGCGGGGAATCGACGAAGGGTCCTGCATGCAGGATGATGCTGTGGCCGCGCAACGAGGGCTCGCGATCGATGTATACGCCCTGAATGCGCGCGGCAAACGAAATGCTGCCCTGCTCTCCCGCATACGCTACCGGAATCAACTCACCGGGTGCCTTGGTGGAATTGGGCGGCCCCCACACCGGCCCTGCCGACTCGCCATCGGGCGAATTGCAGACGGGATTGGCATGGAAGGCAAGACGGTAGGTGCCCTGCGTCAGGTTGGCTGCGTCGAGCGTAAGAGTGACGCCCGTGCCGTTGTCGACGACGATGACCTTGCCCGTTGCCCCGCTGCCCACTCCGCGCAGGCGCGCCTCCATGTTGCCAACCTGGTCGGCGGCCGCGGGACTTGACGAATTGGGACCGGCACACGCCGCAACCAACGTAGCGGAAAGCGCGGCAATCACTATTCCTGAGAGAGTATCCATGCCAGCAATATTTTCATTTCGTCATCGGAAACACCCGGATTGGGTGGCATCGGAATCGCTCCCCACACGCCCTGCCCGCCATTCCTGACCTTGGCAGCGAGCCCGGCCTGTCCCGCGGCATCGCCCTTGTATTTGCCGGCGATGGCCGCAAAGCTCGGCCCGACCATTGTGCGATCGTTGGCGTGACAGGCTGAACAGAAGTACTTGTCGGAAAGCGCCTGCGCCGCCTTGGCGTCGAGCGGCGTTTGAGCCAATGCTGCATTTGCCGCGAAGCCGGCCAGCAGCGTCGCGGCAAACACGCGCTGCGTCGCACGCCGCGCAGAACTGCTCATCAATTGGCTGCGCGCTTCTGGAAGAACTCGTCGTAGCGGTGCACGAAGTCCTTGTCCTTCGGCACGGTCAGGTGGCATCCGCGGCACGCCATCAGGTTGTCTTCGGTTTTCTTGCCATCGGGTGTGTACGATGAATAGACCCATTCGCCATTGCGCAGTGCCTCCGGTACATCCTGTCCGGCACCTTTGGCCTTTTCCATCACGAAGATGCGCACCATGCCCCCTTTGACGAGCTTGCCGTCCGCGCCTGTTTCGAGCGTACCGTCCGGCTTGGCCACGGCCGCGTAATTTTCCATCACCATGATGGTGCCGTAAGGAAAGGCATCGCCTGACCGGGTCTGGTTGCCTTTCGGATCGATGTACGCTTCGCGCACCTGCTTGGCGTCAGGTCGCTGTACCGCCGTGAGCATCCTGGGCCAGCTCTTGTAGGCCATCGGAATCGCGGCCTCGCCATCTTTCATGGGCGCCACGTACGGCGTTGTGGACATCTGCGAACACGCCGCCAGGCCCACGGCCGCTGCGACCCACCAGATTCGATTCACCATTGCATCCTCCAAGGGGTGACTTGCGTAGCGGTCGCCTCGACGCGCGCCAAGCTTCGTGCGCGAACGTCGGGCCCGTCGTGTTCGATACGGCCATGATAGGCGAATGGATGCATGCTGCCAAACTCCTGCGCCTCGACAACGCGGACTTTACCCGCTCCGGCTGTGCACTAGGGTGTTCGCGCTACAATCGACCGGTCGGTTCGAGCTGTTTTTTCCCATTCCCGCGCCAGTCGCCACCCAAATGTCGTCGCAAATGACTCCCGAGGAAATCGTCTCCGAACTCGACAAGCACATCGTCGGACAGGAGGCCGCCAAGCGCGCCGTCGCGATTGCGCTGCGCAACCGCTGGCGGCGGCAGCAGGTGCAGGAACCGCTGCGGCACGAAATCACGCCGAAGAACATCCTGATGATCGGGCCGACCGGCGTCGGCAAGACGGAAATTGCGCGCCGGCTGGCCCGGTTGGCCGATGCGCCGTTCGTGAAGGTGGAGGCGACCAAGTTCACCGAGGTCGGCTACGTCGGACGCGACGTCGACACCATCATTCGCGACCTGGTCGAGGTCGCGATCAAGGAGACGCGCGAGAACGAGACGCGCAAGGTCCGCGACCACGCGGCCGATGCCGCCGAGGAGCGGCTGCTCGACGTGCTGCTGCCGCCCGTGCGTGAAGTGAACTACACCGACATGAAGCCCGTCGATTCCGCCACGCGCCAGAAATTCCGCAAGATGCTGCGCGAAGGTGCGCTGGATGATCGCGAAGTGGAGATCGAGGTTGCCGCTCACTCGCCGCAGATGGAAATCATGGCGCCGCCCGGCATGGAGGAACTGACGAGCCAGATCCAGGGCATGTTCCAGCAGATGGGCAGCGGGCGCCGCAAGCAGCTGAAGGTCACCGTCGCCGACGCGATGAAGCTCCTGACCGACGAGGAGGCCGCGCGCCTGCTCAACGACGACGACATCAAGGCCAAGGCGCTCGCGGCCGCGGAACAGAACGGCATCGTGTTCCTGGACGAGATCGACAAGATCGCGTCGCGGTCGGACATGCACGGCGCCGACGTGTCGCGGCAGGGCGTCCAGCGCGACCTGCTGCCGCTGGTCGAGGGCACCACGGTGACGACCAAGTACGGCATGGTCAAGACCGATCACATCCTGTTCATCGCTTCGGGCGCGTTCCAGATGTCCAAGCCCTCGGACCTCATTCCGGAACTGCAGGGGCGCTTCCCGATTCGCGTCGAACTCACGTCGTTGTCGGTGGCCGATTTCGAACAGATCCTCACCGCGACGGACGCGTGCCTGACGCGCCAGTACGCGGCACTGCTCGGCACCGAGCAGGTGCACCTCGACTTTCTTCCCGCGGGCGTGCGGCGCCTGGCGGAGATTGCGTTTGCCGTGAACGAGAAGCAGGAAAACATCGGCGCGCGCCGCCTCCACACCGTGATGGAGCGCCTGCTCGACGATGTTTCGTTCCACGCCGCGCGCCGCACCGGCGACACGATCACGATCGACGCCGCCTTCGTCGACGCCACGCTGGCCGGCATTGCCGGCGACGACAACCTCTCGCGTTACATTCTCTAGTGTTTTCCAGGATCCTCGGCATCATCCTGCCGGTGTTCCTGATCATCCTGGTCGGCTACTTCTATGCCCGGCGCGTGAAGCCGGACATGGCGATGGTCAACCGGATCAGCATGACGATCCTCGCCCCCGCGCTCATTTTCTCGGCGCTGGCGAGCAAGGACTTCAGCATTGCCGAAAACGGTCCGCTGATGCTGGCCAGCATCGGCATCGTGCTGGGTTCCGGGCTGCTGGCGTGGCCCTTTGCGCGGCTGCTGCACGCCGACTACCGGACATTCGTACCGCCGATGATGTTCAACAACTGCGGCAACATCGGCCTGCCGCTCGCCGCACTTGCCTACGGCGCGCCGGGATTTTCGGCGATGGTGGCGCTGTTCACCATATCGAACCTGCTGCACTTCACGCTCGGCGCGTGGATGATCGACCACAACGCGCGCTTTGGAAACCTGCTGCGCAATCCGATGGTCTGGTCGACGTTCCTGGGCTTTGCGTTCGCGGTGGTGCATCCGCCGCTGCCGGAATGGGGTTCGGTCGCGATCAAGATGGTCGGCGACGCGCTGATCCCGATGATGCTGCTCTCCCTCGGCGTGCGTCTCTATGAAGTGCGCTGGAGCGATTGGCACCTGGGCGTGGTCGGCGGGCTGGTGTGTCCGCTCACCGGCATCGCGATTGCCGCGCTGCTGGGCCCGCTGCTCGGCCTCGATCACATGCAGCAGGGCCTGTTGATCATCTTCGGATCGCTGCCACCCGCAGTGCTCAACTTCATGGTCGCGGAACAGTTCCGGCAGGAACCCGCGAAAGTCGCGTCGATCGTGCTGATCGGCAACGTGATGTCCGCGATCTTCATCCCGCTCGGCCTGGCCATCGCGCTGCACTAGGCACGCGACCATCTGACGATGGTCGCTCGGTACCCGTCCGCACGCTGCACGAGCCGGGGGCCACCACTGGGCAAGTCCCGGGCGATCTCCGGCGTGACCCCCAGACGCTCCGCCCGTGACGCAATACTATGCTCGAATGGCTGTTCGTAGTCGGGCGGGTCGCCCAGCGGGAACATGTGGTCGAATTCCCGCGCCATGCGTCCCAGCACGATGGTTGGATCTGGATCAGCCGACGCCGAGAGAATGCGGGCGCGCGTCTCGGGCCTTTGCAGCTCACGGATCTTCTCGGCGAACGGCAATCGGGCGAGACTGACGTAGGACTCGCAGGTGTAGAAGGTGTTCAGCGTCATCGGACCGTAACCGCCCTCCAGCAGCGATACAGTCAGCGGTCGGCCTGCGCGCTAGCGCGTCCTTCCACCTGCCACAAACTCCAGCGACGCCTGGAACAGCGCCAGGTCCTTTTCGTAGTCCGCCGCGTCGGCGCGGTCGATCTGTATCCACTCCCGCGTGGCGGCCAATCCGCTGGGCTGGAACGGTACGGCGTTATCGCGCGAGAATTGCAGGTCCGTCACCGTGGCCACGGGCAGGCGCAGTCCGACGCCCTTGCCGCTGATGCAGGCGAACATCTTGTCGCTGACGAAGTAGGCGTCATGGCCGTTGATGGTCCGTGCGCTGACGCCGGGAAGCGCGAGCAACAGCGCGTCGAGTTGCGCTTTGCGCAGGGATGCGGGAGTGTCGATGGTCAATTGAATTTCGCCTTGTCGTCGATGTGTTGCGCTATTGCAGAACTTCGTCGTGCCGACGATGATGCTTTGCGCGGCGGTGTTCGAGCAGTTCGAAAACGCCCATGCCGAGCAACATCGCCGCGACGAAAACGCCGGCCTTGGCGTAACCCGCGCCGATGGCGACGATTGCCGGACCCGGACAGAACCCCGCCAGCCCCCAGCCGACGCCGAACAGCAGGCTGCCGCCAATGAGTCTTGCATCGACAGGGGTCCGGTTGTGCGGCAACCGCATCGGCAGTCCGAGCGCGCTCGTGGTCCATTTGCGCGCAAGGGCGAACGCGACCACTCCGACGGCGATGGCGCCTGCCATCACGAACGCCAGCGACGGATCCCACTTTCCGGTCACGTCGAGAAATCCGGAGATCTTTGCCGGATTCGTCATGCCGGCGACCAGCAATCCAAGTCCGAACAGCAATCCCGCGGCGAAGGAAATCAACAATGCCATGGCGTGCTCAGTTGACTCTCATTTGACTCTCACGTCACGGCCGCGTGACGGAGGACAAATACCGTAGCGATTCCCGCGGCCATGAACGAAAGTGTTGCGACCAGCGATCGCGGCGACAGGCGCGACAGTCCGCAGACGCCATGACCGCTGGTGCAGCCACCCGCATAGCGCGTCCCGACCCCGACCAGCAATCCGGCAGCAACCAGCGTGGGAAAGCCTGCGTCGATGGTGGCCGCGGGCACGGCTCCGAACAACGCACAGGCCGCTGGCGCGAGGACGAGTCCCGCGATGAACGCGACGCGCCAGACGAAGTCCCCTGCCTGCGGGCGCAGCACGCCGCCGACGATGCCGCTGATTCCTGCGACTCGCCCATTGACGAGCACCAGCAACGCAGCGGCCAGGCCGATGATGACGCCGCCGATCGCGGCGGACCACGGGGTGAACGCACTCCAGTCGATGGTCATGGCGAAATGATATACGGCTTCGTTCCCGCAAGTCCTTTCTTGCCGCGAATCCGATCGGGATCATCGGCGGATGGCGACGTCCCGACCCGCCAGACGAACGTCGGCTAGTCGAGCGTGCTGCGGAACGTGCGCAAGCCCAGCAGCATCACGACCAGCATGAACAAGAGCAGCGGCCACGCCTCGTGCATCACTTCGGCCATGCCGTTGCCCTTCAACAGGATGCCGCGCACGATGCGCAGGAAATGCGTCAGCGGCAGCACTTCGCCGATGGCCTGCGCCCAGCCCGGCATGCCGCGAAACGGGAACATGAAGCCGGACAGCAGCATCGACGGCAGGAAGAAGAAGAACGTCATCTGCATCGCCTGCAGCTGGTTGCGCGCGAGCGACGAGAAGGTGAGGCCCAGTGTCAGGTTGGCGGCAATGAACAGCAGCACTGCGCCATAGAGCAGCGCCAGGCTGCCCACCATCGGCACCCCGAACAGCAGGCGCGCGAGGATCAGGATGATCGTCACCTGCGTCAGGCCGATCAGCACGTAGGGGACGATCTTGCCGGTCATCACTTCCAGCGCGGTGGCCGGTGTCGCGAGCAGGTTCTCCATCGTTCCACGTTCGCGTTCGCGCGTGATGGCGAGGCCGGTCATCATCACCATCGTCATCGTCAGGATCACGCCCATCAATCCGGGAACGATGTTGTATTGCGTGACCGCCTCGGGATTGTAGAGCGGGTGGATGCGTACTTCGAATGCGCCGGGCTGCGCGGCGAGCGGCGCAAGCGGCCCCGTGAGGTCGTGCGCAAGTGCCGATTGCGCGAGCTGGTTGAGCGCGGCGATCGCATTGCCGGTAGCGGACGGGTCGGTGGCATCGGCCTCCACCAGCAGCGCGGGGCGTTCCCCGCGAATCAGCCGGCGCGAGAAATCCGGGGGTATGGTCACCACGAACTGCACCGCGCCGGTTGCCAGCATGCGCGCCGCGGCACGCTCGTCCGGCGCTTCGCCGACCAGCGTGAAATAGTCGCTGTTGGCGAGACTGGCCAGAATGCTGCGCGAAAATTCGCTGTGCTCGGCGATCACCAGCGCGGTGGGGAGGTGCTTCGGGTCCGAGTTGATCGCGTAGCCGAACAGCGTGAGCTGAATGACGGGAATGCCGATGATCATGCCGAACGTCAGCCGGTCGCGCGAAAGCTGGATGAATTCCTTGGCGACGATGCCCAGCCACCGCGACCAGGAAAACCAGGACCTCACGGTCGTGGTCCCCCCAGCGGCGCTTCGCCGGCATCGCGCATCAGGTGGATGAACACGTCCTCGAGGCCGGGCTCGACTTCGGTCCACGTCAAGCCGGGTTCCGCCATCAGCGGCGCGAGTTCGGTGCGCAGGCGCGCGCGATCCGATCCCGTGACGTGCAGCGCCGTGCCGAACGCCGCGACCTGTTCGACGGCTGCCAATGAACGCAGGCGTTGCGCCAGCGCAGGGAGCTGCGTGCCGGTGACCGACCACGTGGTCAACGCCTGGCTCGCGATCACGTCACCTGCGGTTCCCTGCGCCAGCAGCCGTCCGTTGAGGATATAGCCCAGCTTGTGGCAGCGCTCCGCCTCGTCCATGTAATGCGTGCTGACCAGCACCGTGACGCCGCGCGCAGCCAGCGCATGCAATTCCTCCCAGAAATCGCGGCGCGCCTTCGGGTCCACGCCGGCGGTGGGTTCATCCAGCAGCAGCAGTTGCGGGTCGTGCAGGAGGCAGGCCGCAAGTGCCAACCGCTGCTTCCAGCCTCCGGACAACGCACCTGCCAGCTGTTTCGCGCGCGACGTGAGCCCCAGGTTGTCGAGCGTCTCGTCGACGCTGGCGCGCGCGTTCTTCATGCCGTACATGCGCGCGATGAAGTTCAGGTTCTCGCGAATGGTCAGGTCTTCCCAGAACGAGAAGCGCTGCGTCATGTAGCCGACGCTGCGCTTGATTTCCGCGGCTTCGCGCAGGATGTTGAAGCCAAGGCAGCTCCCTTCGCCGCTGTCCGGCGTGAGCAACCCGCACAACATGCGGATCGACGTGGTCTTGCCGCTGCCATTGGGACCCAGGAAGCCGAAGATCTCGCCGCGCCGCACGGTCAGCGAAAGATCGTTCACCACATGGTTCCTGCCGAAGAACTTGTTGAGCCCGCGCACGTCGATCACGACGTTGGCGTCGGCGCCCACGGTCGTGGTCACTGCGGCAACACGACGTCGACCGGCTGGCCTGGGTGAAGTCGCGCGGCGTCGGCCGGCGTCACCCTCGCCTCGACCAGGTAGACGAGCTTGGCGCGGTTGTCGCGCGAATAGAGCACGGGCGGCGTGAACTCCGCGCGGTCGGAGATGAAGTCGACAGTCGCGCTGATCGCGGCGCCGCAGCCATCGCATGACACGCTGACGGCCAGTCCCGGCCTGGTCCTGGCAAGCGTGGGTTCCGGCACGAAGAAGCGAACCTTGATGTTCGCCGGCGGCAGCACGCTGGCCACGGGCACGCCCGCCGGGACCCAGTCGCCCTTGACATAGTAGGTATCGTTGACGCGTCCGGTCACGGGGGAGGCGATCGCGCGTTGTCCCAGCCGCCAGTCCGCCTGCGCGAGTGCTTCGCTCGCCGCGCGTGCATCGGCCTCGGTCGCGCGAATCTCGTCAGGGCGCGCCGGAAGCCGCGCAGTGGCGACCAGCGCCTTCAACTCGGCGACCGCGGCTTCGCTGCGCTTCACCTGCATGCGCGCGTCGTCGATCACCGCGCCGCTGACGAATTTTTCCGCATAAAGTCGTTGCTGGCGGTCGAGATTGGACACGGCCAGATCGCGCGTGGCGACCGCCTGCCGCAACTGCTCCTGGACGGTCTCCACTTCCGGCGCACGCTTGCCGGTCCGCAGGTTGTCCAGTCGCGCCAGCGCGCCCTGCAACTGCTGTTCTGCCTGCCGGCGCGCAGCGACTTCATTTTCCTTTTCCAGCGCGAACAACGGCGCCCCGACCACGACCTGGTCGCCACGCCTGACGGACAATTGTGTAAGCGCGCCGGCGAACGGTGCCGCGACTCGCACGTACTCGCCTTCGACATATCCCTGGATGGGCTGCTCGCCTTGCGGTCCGCAGGCGGCGAGCGCGGCGGCAACAACAACCGCAACTAATTCAGTGCCTCGCCTGAACGAGGAGCGACTTCCGCGCGACCCGTCAGTACTTGACGCTGCAACCATAGGGCGCGGTGGAGGCCACGGTGACCGGTTTGCCGGCCAGCGCTTCGGTCAGCGCCGCGCGCACGTAGTTGTTCGCGGCTTTCGCATCAGCCGGATTCGACGAGCGCCGATCGTCGATCGCGCCGTTGTAGATCACGTTGCCCTCAGGCGCGACCACGAACATGTGGGGGGTGGTCTTGGCACCGTACGCGCGGCCGGTATTGCTGGTGGCATCGACCAGCGCCGCCTTGGGCGAGGCGCCCTTGGCGGTCATCCATTCGCCCATCTGCTGCGGCGACTTGTATTCGTAGCTGGTCGAGTTGGTGGAATTGATGGCCAGCCAAACGACGTTCTGCGCACCCCATTCCTTTTGCAGTGCCTGCATGTTGCCACTGGTGTAGTGCTTGCGCACGAACGGGCAATCCGGATTGGTCCACTCGAGCACGACGTACTTGCCGCGGAAGTCGGACAGCTTGACCGCATTGCCGGCAGCGTCGCTGAGCGTGAAGTCCGGCGCCGATGTCGCCGCGGACGAGATGCCCGCCGCCAGGGCGAAAGTGGCAACGATGATACGTAGCGATGTCGGCATGGAATTTCCTCGGTCAGCCCGGGTCAGCGACCCGGCAATGGATCAATTCAGCGTCACGGTTTGCGGCACGGCGATCGTCGCCAGCGCGTCGAGCACCGTCTGCTTTTTCAGGATCTCGGGAAGGAGCAGAGGCTCCTTGCCGGGACGATACAACACATAGACGGGAACACCCTGACGTCCCAGCGCAGCCAGTGCGCGGGTGATGACCGGGTCGCGGCGGGTCCAGTCGGCGCGCACGAGTTCGACACCGTGCCTGGCAAAGGCCTCCTTGATTCGCTTGTCGTTCAGCACCATCCGCTTGTTGACCTGGCAGGTAACGCACCAGGCGGCCGTGAAGTCGACGAACACCGGATGCCCGCCGTCGCGCAGGTCCGACACCGTGGTCGCCGTGAACGCATGCCAGGGTCCGGTGTTGGTGGTGGCCACGGGCGGCGTCGCGTCGATGTCGCCACCGCGCAGCAGCGGCCACGCGATGACGACGGCGGAAACCAGGGCAATGGCCGCGGCCGCCGCCCAACTGCGGCTGTTTCCCACGCGATAGAGTCGCCACGACCACAGCGCAAAGGCGACGATGACGAGCGTCACCAGCAGCCGCACCACCGCATCGTTGTCCAGTTGCGCGCCGAGTACCCAGATCAGCCACGCCACTGTGGCGTAGAGCGGGAAGGCCAGCACCTGCTTCAGGCGCTCCATCCACGCACCCGGTCGCGGCAGCACGCGGCGCCACGCGGGAAACCACGCGAGCAATGCGTACGGCAGCGCCATGCCGAGCCCCAGCGCGACGAATACGGCGAGGGTGACGAGCAACGATTGCGACAGCGCAAAGCCCAGTGCCGCCCCCATGAACGGCGCAGTGCACGGCGACGCGATGATCACCGCGAGGATTCCCGACAATCCCGCGTCGACATACGGATTCTTCGCGGTCCATTCGGCCGCGGATGACGGCACCAGCGACGTGAACTCGAACACGCCGGAAAGATTGAGGCCGAGTGCGAAGAACAGCACCGCCAGGCCGACGACGACGGGCGGGGATTGCAGCTGGAAGCCCCATCCCAACTGCTCGCCGGTGGCGCGCAGTACCAGCAGCAGCGCAGCAAGCGCCACGAAAGTGGCCACCACGCCTGCTGCAAAGGCAATGCCCTGCAGCCGCTGCACGCGGGCGTTGGCGTGACCCTCCGCCAGATGCAGCGCCTTGAGCGACAGCACCGGGAATACGCACGGCATCAGGTTGAGAATGAGCCCGCCGACGAACGCCAGCACCACCGCCGCCAGCAGCGAAAGATCGGAGGCGGGCGCGGCGACGTCCACGTCCGGCAAAGGACCCAGAGGTGCCTTGGCGCCCGCAACGAGTGTGCCGACCAACGGCACGTCGATGGTCGCCACGGCAACGCGTTCGCCGTCTTCCACGAAGCCCTTGCCCGAGCGCAACACGCCGGCGACGCGCTTGAAATCCGGCGCCATCTGGATGGCCGCCGGCAGGGTCAGCGTGAAGTTCCCATTCGAGTCGCGCGCCAGGACCTGCTTGCCCGACGGTTCGATGCGGCCTTCATCATGCGGAAAGAAGTGCAGCGTGCCCGGATCGGCGGCACCCGGCGGCGGGGTCAGCGTCAAGGCCACTTTCGAACCGTTGGCCTGCGCGGCAACCTGCCATCCCTGCAGCGGCGTAGGCAAGGCCGCGCGCGCCGTGGCAATGGCGCTTCCCCACTGCGGATACGGATCGGATTGGTCGGCCACCGGCAATTCGATGTCGAGGTCCGCGCCCTCGGGAATGCAGACGTCCTTGCACACCAGCCAATCGGCGCGGGCGGCGAGCTTCATCGGTGTTCCGACGACGGCTTCCCGCGGCACCGTCAAGCCGGTCAGCAGCAGGACTTCGCCTTCGTATCCGAAATTGACGAGCGGACCGGTGGGCAACGCGTGGGGCGCGGGCCACTGGATTGTGCCGACGCCGAAGCCCTCGGGCAGCTTCCAGGTCAACGTGGTGGGCAGGCCCGAATCTCCCGGATTGCGCCAATACGTGTGCCAGCCGTCGGCCATCTTGAGGCGCAGCGCCAGCGTGATCGGCTTGCCGGGGACGAGCGCGGTACGCTCCGGAACCAGCTCGGCCTGCACGTGTTCGGTCTTGACCGCGGCCGCGACGACCACACCGGACAAGCCGAAGGCGATGGCTGCCAGCAGCGCATCGGAGCACAGGCGTCGAAGAGTGCGAAGGACTGTTGCCACGATATTCAAGGTGAAATGCGGTCGGCCAATTGTCTCAACTTTGGTGCGCAGGCAGCGGGTAGGTTCCCCGGAAAGATACAATTATCGCCTTCCATGACCGCTCCGCGCATCATTGCCGCCGGACGGCCTATGACAATAGCATAAAACCTGTCCTGATGGGGCCCTGGCAAGGCTCAATGCCATGCCCGAAGCCCTGCTCGTTTCCACCCTCGTTGTCGCCGTCGGCGAACTCGGCGACAAGACGCAATTGCTGACGCTTGTGCTTGCGGCGCGCTATCGCAAGCCGTGGCCGATCGTCGCGGGCATCCTGGTCGCCACGCTCATCAATCACGCCATTGCCGGATGGATCGGGCATTGGGTGCGCGACGCGGTGTCGCCCGACGTCCTGCGCTGGGGTCTGGCGCTCTCCTTTTTCGCGGTGGCGGCGTGGGCACTGAAACCGGACGAATTCGACGCAGGCGACGCGCCACCCGCTTCCAACCGCAGTGTGTTTACCATCACGGCTGTGGCCTTCTTCGTCGCGGAAATCGGCGACAAGACGCAGATCGCCACCGCCATGCTCGCGGCGAAATTCGACTCGCTGGTCGCGGTGGTCGCGGGCACGACGCTCGGCATGCTGCTGGTGGACGCGCCGACGGCATTCCTGGGCAAGGCGGCAGCGGACCGCATTCCCTTTCACGCGGTACGCATCACCGCCGCCGCACTGTTCGCCCTGCTGGGAATCTGGGTGCTGGTCGCGCCGCGCTTCGCAGGCGCCAGCGGTTGACCCGCCGGTATAATCGACGGTTAACCAAATCCCCTCGCCCATGAAGCCGTTCAACCCGAAGGACATCGAGGCCGCCGCGCAATCCGCCTGGACCGCCGCTGACGCCTATCGCGCCGTCGAGCGTCCCGACCGGAAGAAATTCTTCTGCGTGTCGATGCTGCCCTACCCGTCCGGCCGGCTGCACATGGGCCACGTGCGCAACTACACGATCAACGATGTCATGTACCGGCACCTGCGGATGAAGGGCTTCAACTGCCTGATGCCGATGGGTTGGGACGCGTTCGGCCTGCCTGCCGAAAACGCGGCGATGAAGAACGGCGTGCCGCCCGCGAAATGGACGTACCAGAACATCGCGGCGATGAAGCAGCAGATGCAATCACTGGGGCTCGCGATCGACTGGTCGCGCGAGTTCGCCGCCTGCGATCCGTCGTTCTACCGCTGGAACCAGTGGTTCTTCCTGAAGATGCTGGAAAAGGGAATCGCCTACCGCAAGACGCAGGTCGTCAACTGGGACCCGGTCGACCAGACGGTGCTGGCCAACGAGCAGGTCATCGACGGCCGCGGCTGGCGCACCGGCGCGCCGGTGGAAAAGCGCGAAATCCCCGGCTACTACCTTAAGATCACCGACTACGCGGAAGAACTGCTCGCCTCGCTCGACCACTTGCCCGGCTGGCCCGAGCGCGTGAAGACGATGCAGGCCAACTGGATCGGCAAGAGCGTGGGCGTGCGCTTCGCCTTCACGCATGATATTCGCGACGGCATTGGCGACAACGGCGGGGCGCTGATCGGCGACGGGAAGATGTACGTGTTCACGACGCGCGCCGACACGATCATGGGCGTGACCTTTTGCGCGGTGGCCGCCGAGCATCCGCTGGCGACGCACGCGGCGCAGTCGAACGCGGCGCTGGCCGCGTTCGTCGACGAATGCCGGCACGGCAGCGTCATCGAGGCTGACATGGCCACGATGGAAAAGAAGGGCATGCCGACAGGACTTTTCGTCTCCCATCCGATCACCGGCGAAAGAATCGAAGTCTGGGTCGGTAACTACGTGCTGATGGCCTACGGCGACGGCGCCGTGATGGGCGTACCCGCGCACGACGAGCGCGACTTCGAATTCGCGAAGAAGTATGGACTGCCCATCAGGCAGGTCATCGCGGTGCCGGACGAGGAGTTCTCGGCCGACGCGTGGCAGCCGTGGTACGCCGACAAGGAACGCGGCCGCTGCGTGTTCTCGGTGAAGTACGACGACTTGGGCTACACGCAAGCCGTCGACGCAGTCGCCGCGGACCTGGCCGCGAAAGGCCTGGGCGAAAAGAAGATCACGTTCCGCCTGCGCGACTGGGGAGTCTCGCGCCAGCGCTACTGGGGCACGCCCATCCCCATCATCCATTGCGATGCATGCGGCGCCGTGCCGGTGCCGGAGCGCGACCTGCCGGTGGTGCTGCCGGAGGACTGCGTCCCGGACGGCAGCGGCAATCCGCTCAACAAACGCCCCGATTTCCTCAACGTCCCCTGTCCGCATTGCGGCAAGCCGGGGCGGCGCGAGACGGACACGCTGGACACGTTCGTCGACTCCTCCTGGTACTACATGCGCTACGCATCGGCTGGCGCGCCGACGATGGTCGACGCGCGCAACGATTACTGGATGCCGATGGACCAGTACATCGGCGGCATCGAGCACGCGATCCTGCACCTGCTCTACGCGCGCTTCTGGACCAAGGTGATGCGCGACATGGGGTTGGTGAAGATCGACGAGCCCTTCACGCGCCTGTTCACGCAGGGCATGCTGCTCAATCACATCTACTTCCGGCGCAACGCCAAGGGTGGCAAGGACTACCACTCGCCCGATGTCGTGACGCCGGTGACGGACGCCGCCGGACACATCACCGGCGGCAGGCTTGCCGACGGCAGCGTTGTCGAGTACGGCGGTGTCGGCAAGATGGGCAAGACCGAACAGAACGGCGTGGAACCACAGAACCTGATCGAAAAGTATGGCGCGGACACTGCGAGGCTGTATGTGATGTTTGCCGGATCGCCGGACGACTCCGCCGTCTGGTCCGATACCGGCGTCGACGGCGCGCACCGGTTCCTCAAACGGCTGTGGACATTCGTCGAGACGCATGGGCACAACATGCGCAGCGCGGCCGGCGCACTCGACGCCGCGAACGCGGATGCCGTCGTCAAGGCGACGCGCCGTGATCTCCACGTTACGCTGAAGCAGGCCAACTACGACTACGAGCGCATGCAGTACAACACCGTTGTGTCCGCGGGCATGAAGATGCTGAATACGCTCGACGCCGTGCCGCAAGCCGCAAAGGGCAGCGGGGCGCTCAGGCGCGAAGGACTGTCGCTTCTGCTGCGCATGCTGGCACCCATCGTTCCGCACACGACGTGGGCGTTGTGGCAGGAACTCGATTTCGCTGCTGACCATGGCGACTTGCTCGATTCGCCGTGGCCCGAAGTGGATGCCGCAGCACTCGTGCAGGACGAGATCGAGTTGATGCTGCAGGTGAACGGCAAGCTGCGCGGCAAGTTGAACGTTCCCGCTGCTGCAGACTCCGCTGCCATCGAAGCCGTCGCCCGCGGCAGCGCCGAAGTGGCGAAATTCGGCAACGGTGCGCCGGTGAAGAAGGTGATCATCGTGCCCGGCCGCCTCGTGAACGTGGTTTTATGACTCGTCGCGCAGCAGTCGTCCTGGCCATCGTTGGCCTGCTGGTCACCGGATGCGGCTTCCAGTTGCGCGGAGCCGCGACCTACAATTTCTCGTCGCTGTATCTCAATTCATCCGCGTCGCCCGCGTTCAACAATGAAATGCGGCGCGCGCTCGCCGGTGCCAGCAGCGTTCCGATCACGGAAGCCGCGGCAACCGCCGAGGTCATACTCGACATCCCCAACGTGCAGGACGACAAGGAAGTGCTGTCGTTGTCGTCGGCCGGCGCGGCGCGCGAATACCAGCTGATCAAGCGCGTGACCTTCCGGTTGCACGACAAGGATGGCGCGGACTGGATGCCCGCGAGCGAGATCACGGTCCGCCGCTCGTACTCGTTCCAGGAGACGCAGGCTCTGGCGCGCGACCTGGAAGAGCAGCGGCTGCAACGCGACATGCAGACCGACGTCATCCAGCAGATCGTGCGGCGACTGCAGGCCGCCAGGAAGCCGGCTTAGGCACTCGACCCGGAACATGCAAGTTCGCGCCGAAGACCTGTCAGCCCACCTTCAGCGCGGCGTGCAGCCGTTGTATGCCGTGCATGGCGACGAACCGCTACTGGCGCTGGAAGCCGCCGATGCCATTCGTGCGGCCGCGCGCGCGGCCGGTGTCACGGAGCGCGAAGTGTTCGTGGTCGAGACGGGCTTCCGCTGGGACGCGTTTCTTGCGGCCAACAACAATCGCGGTCTTTTCGGCGATCGCAAGCTCCTCGACCTGCGCATTCCTTCGGGCAAGCCCGGCATTGAAGGCGCCAAGGCGCTCGACCGCCTGGCAACCGATCCCAATCCGGACAATGTGACACTGATCACGCTGCCTCGGCTCGACCGCGCAACGCAAGGCTCGGCGTGGTTCGAGACGCTGGGCAGCGCCGGCGTGACCATCGCCGTCTATCCGCTCGAACGCGAAGCGCTTCCGGCGTGGATTGCGGCGCGGATGAAGCGCAATGGGCAAAGCGCTTCTCGCGAAACGCTCGCGTTTCTCGCTGACCACTGCGAAGGCAACCTGCTCGCAGCGCGCCAGGAGCTGGAGAAGCTGGCGCTGCTGCTGCCCAAAGGGGAACTGGCGCACGACGCGATCCAGGCCGCTGTCGCGGACGTCGCGCGCTACGATGTCTTCCAGCTGTCGGAGGCCTGGCTGGCCGGCGACGCGGCACGCGTGCTGCGCATCCTGAGTGCGTTGCAGGCCGAGGGCGACGCGCCGATTCAGGCCATCTGGCAGTTGGTGGAGGACGTGCATGCCATCGCGGCCGTGCACACGATGGTGCGCGCCGGATCGCCGACAGCCGCGGCCATCAAGAATGTGCGGGTATGGGGCAAGCGGCAGAATGCGCTGGAGCGTGCAGTGGGCCGCGTCCCGCCATCTTCCGTGCCGTCGTTGTTGCGCGCGCTCGCGCGGTTGGACGCGCTGTCCAAGGGACTGGGCCAGGGCAACCCGTGGGACGCACTCACCGACTTGGCGCTCGCGCTGTGCGGCAAGCCACTGTTCGTTGCGGCCTGACGTGAATTAGGGTCAGACTCGACTTTCCCGTCACGTTAATTAGGGTCAGACTCGAATTTCCGCAGCAGCCGCAGACTGCTCGAATCGCTGCCGGAAATTCGAGTCTGACCCTAATTTACGCGGAAATTCGAGTCTGACCCCAATTAACAGGAGGATGCCATGTACCGGAAAATTCTCGTGGCCTACGACGGCTCGCCGGAGTCCGCGCTGGCGCTCGATGAATGCATTCGCGTAGGGCCGGGCGCGGAAACCGCGATCCACCTGGCGGGCGTCGTGCACGACCCGTCGCTCTATATTCTCGCCGGGGAATATGTGCCCGAAATCGCGCTGGGCGACGACGAAGCGCGGGTCGAAGCCGACATCAAGGAAGCCGCTGCGCGACTGTCCGCACACGGACTTGCCGTCACCTCGCACGTGGTCATCGGCGAGCCTGTGACGGTCATCGCGCGACTGGTGGAAGAACTGGGCATCGATCTGCTGATCCTGGGCCACCCGCGCAATCAAACCTTTGCGCAGCGCTGGTGGCGCGGGTCCACCGACGCGCTGCTGCTCGATCGTGTCCGCTGCAGCATCCTCGTGGCCGCGGAGCCGCCCCACAAGTAGGGTCAGACTCGAATTTCTAATAATTAGTAATAATTAGGGTCTGACCCTAATTTTTCCTGGCTTGGTGCTTCGCGCTCTTGTGCGCGTGCTTGCCTTCCTGTTCGTCCAGTACCAGGTCCGCCGCGCCGTCGCCTTTTCCCTTCTTGTTGAGATCGGCCAGCAGGCCGGCGTCGCTCAGGTCGAGCAGACGCGAATTTTCCCAGTCGTGGTGCGCGACCTTTTCGAGCTGCTTGATGACGGGCACGTCGTCGACCTCGATGGCCAGCTCGCGGCGGCCGTCGAAGCTTCCGGGCGCAAGATTGACGGAACCCACGATCGCGCGCGCGCCATCGGCCAGCATCATCTTGCCGTGCAGCTTCAACCCCTTGAGCTTGTGCACCTTGGCGCCGACGTCCTGCATGATGCGCAAGCCTCCCACGCCTTCGATCAGCTTGTCCGGCTTGAGCGAATGCGGCGGCCGCGCCAGGATGTGCACCTTCACGCCGCGCGTGACGGCGCGCACGACGCGTTCAATGATCACGGCGTCCTGGTAGCGCTCGTTCTGCAGCCACAATGAATGCTTCGCGCGGTCCACGAAATGGGCGAAGCGCTCGCGCCCGTTGTTGTTGCACCAGATGAGATGCGCCGATGCATCGGCGTTGAACGGCTTGCGCTGCCAGTCCGCATCGAAGCAGGCGATGACCTCCTCCACCTCGTGCCTGTGCTCGGTGATGATGGCGTAGTCGCGCGTCTGCGTGACGTTCTTTGTCTCCCAGTTGAGCGACATGATGAACGCGGCCTGGTCGTCGACCACCATCGACTTCTCGTGCGTCAGGTCGAACTCCGGGTTGCTGTCCAGCACCGTGACGCCGCCCGCCGAAAGCGTCTTGCGCGTCTCCTCGTTCTCCGTTTCGCCGCTGCGCCGCGCGGCATTGAGCATCACGCGGACATCGACGCCACGCTTGCGCGCGCCGATCACGGCCTGGATGAGCCCCGGGTCGGAGAACATGAACATCTTCACGCGCAGCGTCTTCGCGGCGCCATCGATGGCCGCCAGCAATGGCTGCGATGTGTCGTCGGGCATCACCAGCAGTTTTCGGGACATGACGGTCGCTCAGGGTTGGAGTGTGAGGGTGCGGGAAAGTGCGCGGGATGCATTGCCATTCCGGGGAGAGGAATCATCCCCGCGAAGGCGCCGCAGCGTCAAGGCGGGACGGCATCAACGTGGACGGGGTGTCAGCGAAAGTCGCCCCACAGAGCATTGCACGTCGCCAGCGCGGCCAGCGCCGCCGTTTCGGTACGCAGAACGCGCGGCCCGAGGCGTACCGCCGTCATGCCGGCCCCTTCTGCGTGCGCAACTTCCTCTGGCGCGAATCCGCCCTCGGGTCCGACCAGCAGTTCAAGCGACGTCTGTGGCACCGGCGCCTCGGCCAGCGGGCGCGCGGCATAGGGCGAGAGAACGATCCCGGTCGCGACACCCGGTGTCGCATGGGCACGTTGCGCCAACCAATGCTCGAGCGTGGCCACGTCGCGCACGTCGGGAATGCGGTTGCGCCCACATTGCTCGCAGGCGGCGACGACGATCTGCCGCCAGTGCGCATGGCGTTTCTCGCCGCGCTCGCCTTCCGGCACCCGCGCGCTGCGCGCCGTCAGCACCGGCTGGATTGCCGCGACGCCCAGTTCCACCGCGCGCCGCACCGCGTGGTCCATGGCGTCGTTGGCCGCAATGCCCTGGACCAGCGTCACCGCAAGCGCCGACTCGCGTTCGACAGACTCAAAGGCATCGATACGCACAACGGCGTCGCGTTTGCCGGCCACGATCAGCGTTGTCGCGAACTCGCCACCGTCGCCGGTGAACAGCGTCAGGCGGTCGCCTTCCGTCAGCCGCAGCACGCGCAGCGCATGGTGGGCGACGGCATCGGGCAACGCAAAATCTGTGTTGACCGCACTCGCGTCGAGGGCGGCCGGACAATGAAAGCGCGGAATGGCCATCGCTACGGAGCTGCGAGAAAATCGAAGTGGAAGAGGTCCGACTGCGGCCGGTATCCGATCTTCGCGTAAATGGAATTCGACACCGGGTTGGCCAAGTCGGTGATCAGGAACAATTTCCGTCGACCCGCGTCGAGCAGCGACTGCGACATCGCGGCGACCAGCGCCGTCGCATAGCCGCGGCCTCGCCCATGCGGCGGCGTGTACACCGGCGCAACACGCGCGGCGTCCGGCGGCGCGTCGGTCCATCCGGCAAAGGCCATCGCACCCGCGTCCTCCCAGATCCAGAACTGGCCGTTGGCGACGCGTTGCGGAACCAGCGCGCGCAGTCTTTCCGGATCCTCCGGCAACTCGATTTCGACGATGAAGTCGCGCTGCGCATCACCCAACCAGGCGATGTCGTCTGCCGTGGCGACACGCGGTTCACCGGAGGGCAGCGGTACGGGCTCAACGTGAGTCAGCTTGTGATTGCGCAAATGGACACGTACGTCATGCGGTTGTCCCGTCAGCGCATGCCATCGTTGCGCAAAGGCTTCGCATGCCGACCGCTGGCCCACGATGCCCTGCAGCGGCGGCGCGTCCTCCCCGCGCTGCGCAAACAGGTCGTCGGCAAATGCAGCGGCCGCCGCAGGGTCGCTCGCGCCAACCCACAGCGCGCCCAATCCGCGTACGACGGCCGCGCCCACGATGTCGCCATCGCGATAGGTCGCCATGTAAACCCGCTCCGATGCCGCGGGAGGATTGCGCAGCAGCCCCATCGCCCACGCGACATAGCTGCTCGCCATGGCATCGTCACGCGTGAATACGGGCGCGGCGTCGGCAAGAAAGGCCATCGGGTCGGTGTGGCGGCGTGTACGCATTGTCGCGGCATGCAAATTCATCCGCCGATGATGCCACAGGCGCGCTTCGGCGCAGTCGAACTGCTCAGGCCACCAGTTCGCGATAAGCGTGCCACGTCGCATGGCCGATGACCGGAATGGCCACGACCAGCCCCAGGAAGGCCGTGGCGAAACCGGCGGCCGCGAGCAGCACGATGAGCAAGCCCCAAACGATCATCGCCGGCCCATTCGCCGCGAACGCGCGCAGGCTGGTCAGCGCGGCGACGATGCCATCGGTATTGCGGTCCAGCATCATCGGCACCGACACCACGCTGATCGCGAACACCAGCAGCGCAAAAAATCCGCCGACACAGAAGTAGGCCAGCAGGAACTCGGCATGCTTGAGCGACATGACCTGCGCCAGAAAGCCGCGCAGGTCCGGCATGTCGTAGGTGAAGAACAGCGCGAAGACCACCAGTGAAGCACGCGCCCAGACCAGCAGGATGATGCCGAGCAGCACCGCGAACATTCCCACCGCGCCGACGTTGGGCCGCCACGCATCGAGCGTCGGCGCGAGCCAGGCGGGCAGTCCTTGTTCCCGGCGGCGCGAAAGGTCGTAGAGGCCGATCGCGAGAAAGGGGCCGACCAGGAAGAATCCGGTGACCAGTGCGGAGACATATTGGTACGCGTGCCCGAACACGAAGTAGACCAGGAACCCCATCACCGCGAAGCACGCGCCGTAGAAGGCACTCGGCAGCGGATGCGCGCGGAAGTCGCGCCAGCCTTTGGCGAGCCACTGGAACGGCGCGGTGAGGGCGACGACGCGGACCTGGGGTAACGAGGTCGTGGCCTCTTCCATGCCGGACATGATGGGCCTCCCGTCGCGCTACAGGAACGCGCGCAAGGCGTCGAGCACCGCGTCTGGCTGCTCCGCCATCATCGCGTGTCCGGTGCCTTGCAATGTCACGGTGCGCTGGTCGGGAAGCGCCGCGAGCAGCGACTGCGCGCCCTTGACCGGCGTCATCAGGTCGCGCGAACCCATGATGACGAGTGCCGGACATTGCACGGCGGCCGCGTCCGCCAGTCCGGTGGCATACGATTGGCACGCCACGAGGTCGGTGTGGAGAACGCCTGGTCGGGTGCGCTCCATCAACCGCAGCGCATTACCGGTCATCCACATGCCGGGCACCGTGTTGCCACCCAATTGCTTGCCGGCGGAAATCGACCAGCCGGTGATCAACTCGAACGCAATATGATCGTCGGCACGGGCAGCGGCAATCAGGTCGTCGCTGACCAGCATCGGCACCGCCGGTCCCAGCAACGCGATCTTCACGACGCGCTCCGGATATCGCGTCGCGCACGCCAGCGTGGCCAGCGAGCCCAGCGAATGTCCGACCACTGCCGCTCTTGCCATGCCCACCGCATCGAGCAACCGTGCGATCCAGTCCGCGATGGCCTCGACCGACGCGAGCGCCTCGCCTTGTGATCGACCATGCCCGGGAAGGTCCACGGCCAGGACATTGCAGCCATGGTGCGCGAAATATCGCGACTGCAGCGCCCACACGCTGTGGTCATTCGCCGCGCCGTGCACGAACACCACGGCAGGCAACGTCTTATCCAGTGCTCGCGTTCCTGTGTACGCGTAAGACTGCGAGCCATTCACGTCGATCAGCATGTCGGGTCCGCCCTAGGTCTTTCCCGCGGCATGCAGCGCGCGACTCAGGTCTTCGATAAGGTCCACGGGATCCTCGAGGCCGATCGACAGCCGAATCGTGCCTTCGGTGATGCCGGCCTTGGCCAGGTCGGCAGGCGTCATCCGGAAATGCGTGGTCGACGCCGGATGGATGACGAGCGACTTTGCGTCACCCACGTTGGCCAGGTGCGAGAACAGGTTCAGCGCCTCGATGAATTTCCTGCCTTGAGCGCGCGTGCCGCGCAGGTTGAACGAGAACACCGCGCCACATCCGCGCGGCAGCAATATCTTGGCGAGCGCATGGTCCGGGTGACCCGGCAACTCCGGATAGCCGACATCCAACACCAGCGGATGCGCGGCGAGGAACGCGACCACAGCCCGCGTATTCTCCACGTGCCTCGCCATGCGCAGCGGCAGCGTCTCGATGCCCTGCAGGATCTGGAATGCCGTGAACGGCGACATGCAGGCGCCGAAGTCGCGGATGCCCTCCCTTCGCGCGCGCAACAAGAATCCCGCCGTGGTCGACTCTTCGCTGAACACCATGTCGTGAAAACCGCGATAGGGCTCGGTCAGCGTCGGAAATCTTCCGCGCGCGGCGCCGCCATCCCAATCGAAGCGGCCGGAGTCGACCAGCACGCCGCCGATGACCACGCCGTGCCCCGAAAGGAACTTGGTCGCCGAATGGAATACGAGATCGGCGCCGTGATCGAACGGGCGCATCAGCCACGGCGTGGTGAAGGTCGAATCCACCAGCAATGGCACACCCTGCTCGTGCGCTGCTTGCGCCACGCGCGGAATGTCGAGCACGTCGAGTCCCGGATTGCCGAGTGTCTCGCCGAAGAACAGGCGCGTCGTCGGCCGGACCGCGTTGCGCCACGCGTCCATGTCCCGCGGATCGACGAAGGTCGTCTCGATGCCGAAGCGGGGCAGCGTGTAGTCGAGCAGGTTGTGCGAGCCGCCGTACAGCGACCGCGACGCGACGATGTGCGACCCCGCGCCCAGCAGCGTGACGATGGCCAGGTGCAGCGCGGCCTGTCCGCTGGCGGTGCCGATCGCGCCCACGCCGCCCTCCAGCGCCGCGATGCGCTCCTCCAGCACGGCGACCGTTGGATTGGAGATGCGCGAGTAGACGTGGCCCGCGCGCTCCATGTTGAACAGCGCCGCCGCGTGGTCGCTGTCCGGAAAGATGAAGGACGCCGACTGGTAGATCGGTGTCGCGCGCGCTCCGGTTGTGGGGTCGGGCGCGGCGCCGGCATGCAGGGAAAGCGTATCGAAGCCGTGCGACTTGGGTTTGCTCATGGGCGTCCTCGCGGTCGCAGCGAGTGTAGCGGATTTGCGCACGCGCGCCACCTGTCGAAGCGCGTAAAATGGACGCATGAAACGCGGGGAATCCCACGGCGACGACCGCCTGCCGCCGCCTCCTGATCCGATGCGGCGCACGCCGGGCGAGGCGCCTGAGCGCGGCCGCGGCGCGACCTTCAATCCGCTCAATCGCTTTCGCCGCGAAGGACGAGAGGCGTATGACGATGGCTGGCCCGCCGCGCCACCGGATTGCGACGACGGCGACCGCGGTGCCGACGATGGCGAATCCGCGTCCCGCAGTTCCCATTCCGGTTCCCATTCCGGTTCCCCTCCCATTGCCCCACTCCGGACAACGGTCACGATCCAGCCGGCGCGGACGATCATCGCGCACAATGCGTCGCCCGACATTCCGTTCAACCAGTCGATCAATCCGTACCAGGGTTGCGAGCACGGCTGCATCTATTGCTACGCGCGTCCAACGCACGCCTACCACGATCTGTCGCCCGGCCTCGATTTCGAAACGAAGCTCTTTGCCAAGCCCAATGCGCCCGCGCTGCTGCGCGCGGAACTGGCCAAGCGCGGCTACCTTTGCGATTCCATCGCACTCGGTACCAATACCGATCCGTACCAGCCTATCGAGCGCGAATGGAAGATCACCCGGCAGATCATCGAAGTGCTGGCCGAACACGACCATCCGTTCACCATCGTCACCAAATCTGCACTCGTCGAGCGCGATATCGACCTGATCGCGCCGATGGCCGCGAAGAACATGGCGCGCGTCTACTTCTCGATCACCTCGCTGGACAAGGAGCTTGCCCGTTCGCTTGAACCCCGCGCAGCGACACCACCGCGACGCCTGCAGGCGATGAGGGCGCTGACCGATGCCGGCATTCCGGTCGGCGTGCTGGTTGCGCCGGTCATTCCACAGCTCAATGACCGCGACCTCGAGGCCATCCTCGAAGCCGCGGCGGCGCACGGCGCGAGCAACGCCGGATGGATCATGCTGCGCCTTCCGCTGGAAGTGGCCCCGCTCTTCCGCGACTGGCTCGACGCCCACTATCCACTGCGCGCGCAGCACGTGATGAGCGTCCTGCGGCAACTGCGCGGCGGCAAGGACTACGATGCGCGTTTCGGCGCGCGAATGAGAGGCTCCGGCCCGTTTGCCGAACTGATCGAAAAGCGCTTTGCGCTGGCGTGCAAGCGGCTGGGATTGAACCGCGACCGCGATCCGCTGGACACGTCGCGCTTTCGTCCGCCGGTGCCGGCGGGCCCACGCCAGCTCGACCTGATCTAGGCGCCACCCTGGTTGCCACCCCGGTGGCCACTGCCTGCCTTGCGCAAGCGGGAGGCAGGATGCAAACTGCCGGAGGATTCAATTTGCACAATGAGGCGCGGCCAACGCGCCCACACCCGGAGGGGATGCCCATGAAGACGACCAACCACTTCGCCGTGATCATCGCGGCCATCGTGTTCTTCGTGCTTGGCGCGGGGTGGTATACCGTGCTTTCCGGCGCGTGGCTCGCCGGCATCGGCAAGACGATGGAGCAGATGACCAAGGACGGCGGTGGCTCGCCCATGCCTTACATCGTCGGCTTCCTTGCCGTGCTCGTCATGTGCTACGCGCTGAATTCGCTGCTCAACCGCCTGGGCGACACCACGGCCGCCGGCGGCGCCAAGGTCGGCGCGTTCGTGGCCTTGGGATTCGTCGCGGCGAACATCGCGCTCAACTATGGCTTCGAACTGCGCGGCGTGTCGTTGTGGGCGATCAACACCGGGTATGTGCTGGCCGGACTGACGATCGCGGGGGCGATCATCGGTGGCTGGCGCAAGAAGCCCGCAGTGGCTTAGCGAATGGACCACGCCGCACTGACGGCGCGCCTTGCCGCGTGCTACACCGGCGCCGTGCACGACGTCCTGCGCATGATGGGGCACGAAAACATCGTGCTGCCCCCGGAGATCAAGGCCATTGCGCCGGGAACGCGGCTTGCGGGTCCGGTGTGGACGGTGTCGGGACACATCGATCGCACCAAATCGCGGCACGAAACGCTGCTCGGCTGGTGTACGCTGCTTTCTCGCGCGCCGTCCGGCCACGTGATCGTGTGCCAGCCCAACAACCACGAGGTCGCGCTGATGGGCGAATTGTCCGCGCAGACGCTGCAAGCGCGTGGCGTTCGGGGCTATGTCGTGGATGGCGGCTCCCGCGACACCGACCTGGTGCTCGAGCAGCGCTTCCCGGTATTTTGTTCGTTCCTGACCCCGTCGGACATCGTCGAGCGCTGGATTCCCGATCGGTTCGGCGAGCCGGTCACAATCGGCAACGTCACGATCAGCTCCGGTGACTACCTGTTGGGTGACCGCGACGGCGTCGTCATCATTCCGCACGCGCTCGTCGACGAGGTCATCGTCAAGACGGAGGAAGTGGTGTCCACGGAGACGGACATGCGGCGCGCGCTGGTTGGCGGCATGGACCCGGTCGAGGCGTACAACAAATACGGAAAGTTCTAGCCTGCTTTCGCAGTCGGCGCCGCCTACACCTCGTCGGTCCAGTAATCCAGGTGATGCTCCGTCCGCGTCATGTGCCGTATGGCGCCGCCGAACGCGCCGACCTTCTTCGAATCCGGGTATTCGCAGACTTCCGCCGGCATCCTCGTGCTGATGGACAGGTAGGCGAGGTCACCCTCCGAGTCGTTGACGATTTGGTGCGCCGTTTCCGGCCCCCCGATGGGGCAGCAGATCACGTCACCGGCGCGAATCTTCCGGGTCTCGCTGCCGTAGCGCAGCATGCCCGTACCCTTCACGATGAAGAACATTTCCTCTTCCGCGCGATGACTGTGGAAAGGGCAGGAACTCTTGCCCGGCGGGACGACGTCATAGGAATAGCCCAGGTCCTTGGCGCCGAGCAATGGGCCGATGCGCACCGAGCTGCTCTCGAACTTGTCGCCCATGGCGAAATGCTCGAGCTTCAGCTCGCCGATGTTGACCACGCGGGCGTCGATCACACTCATCTTTTCACTTCTCCGCTCAGGTTGGGAAAACCCGCTGACTTTACTCCACCCGGTGTGCGCTGCGGCCCTTTTTGGCGCCATCGCCCGGCGGGTGCCCGATGATGATGGAATGGCCAAAAACGGCTACGATCCGGTTCATGAAAGCCACTGCAACTCGAAACGACACCGCGGCGACCTGGTCCGAACGCGGCGTCAGCATCCTGAACGGGATGGTGGGCGATTATCTGCAGAGGCGCGGCAACGAGCTGGCCATCGCGATGTCGTTCCGCCACGACGGAAGGCCGCTGGAACTCAGCCGGTCGAGCCTTCGCGCCACGTACCCAAGGCTCTCGCCGAAGTTATGCATCCTGGTCCACGGTTTCTGCTGCAATGAGAGTGTCTGGGCGTTTCCGGCGACGACCTTTATGCCAACGCCCGACACCTACGGCACGCGACTGCAGCGCGACCTCGACTACACGCCTTTCGCGGTCTGCTACAACACGGGCCTGCCGATCGCGGAGAGCGGCAAACGGTTGGCATGCCTGTTGCGCGACCTGGTCGCCGCCTATCCGATGCGTATCGAGGAGATCACGCTGATCGGGCACAGCATGGGCGGCCTCGTCATCCGCAGCGCTTGCGATTCCGCACTTCCGGAAACGCGGACCTGGCTGGACCAGGTCAAGCGGGCAATCTACATCGGCACGCCTCACGACGGCGCGGATCTGGAGCGCTTCGCGCACCTGACGACGGGCACGCTGCGGGCCGTGCCATCGCTGGTCACGCGGCTCGTCGGCGACATCCTGAACCTGCGCAGCCGCGGCACGAAGGACCTGCGCCGCGGGCAGCCGCTGACCGATGGTGGCCCGCTGCCCTGGCTCGCCTCGGCACGACACAACCTGCTGATGGGAACGCTGACCAAGGACCCCGGGCATCCGGTCGGCCGGCTGTTCGGCGACGCGCTGGTGCGCGTGCCGGCGGCGACCGCGGGACTCGACACGGTCATTTTTCCCGGTGTACATCACCTCGCATTGGCGCATGATGCGGATGTCTACGATTGCATCCGGCAAATCTGCGCCGGCGAATGACCCGGAAACACGCGATGGAAAAAGCCACGATCGGAAAGCTGCGCGGGTTGAATGCCCTGGTCGCGGATGCGCTGGACGCCGGCGTGACCCGCACGGAGCAGATACATCGCACCATCGCACAACGCCCCTACGCCGTACTGAAGCGGATCAGTCCTGTCGCCGCGCCAGTGCGCACGGTCGAGTTCGTGGAGACCACGATCAGCGGCATGGTCTATTGGACGATACGCCTGGCCACGCGTGCCGGCGGCGGCGCTGTTGCACACGTGCTGAAGCAGCTCGACGCCGATGCACCGCTGGAAAAAAACCACAAATGAAAATAGAAACCCGGCTACTCGACATGGGGCTGCTGTTGCCGGCGCCGATCATCATCCCCGCCGGCGCACGGCTGCCGTTCGCCTTTGTCCGCGTGCGCGGCAACCGCGCGTTCGTCTCCGGTCATGCGCCGCAAAACGCCGATGGCTCCGTCGCCCGGCCGCTGGGCAAGGTAGGCCGCGATCTCTCGGTTGAACAGGGCTATATCGCTGCGCGCATGGTCGCGCTGTCCATCCTGGCCAGCCTGCAGCGCGAACTGGGTGACCTCGATCGCGTCACCGCGTGGCTGCGCGTGTTCGGCATGGTGAATTCGGCACCCGGATTCTCGGCGCAGCCGTCCGTCATCAACGGCTTCTCCGACCTGATCCTGGAACTCTATGGCCCGGACGTCGGTACGCACTCGCGTTCGGCGGTCGGCATGGCCGAATTGCCATTCGAAATTCCGGTGGAAATCGAGGCCGAAGTGGAAATCGACGGCCCGGCTGTTCAATGATTCCGGGAGGGGGTCCCATGACGAAAAAGCCGCTGTACAAACATCTCTACGCGCAGGTGCTGTTCGCCATCGCCTGCGGCGTCATCCTGGGGCACTTCTGGCCGGAGACCGGCGCGTCGATGAAGCCGCTGGGCGACGCGTTCATCAAGCTCATCAAGATGATCATTGCGCCGATCATCTTCTGCACCGTCGTGACCGGCATCGCCGGCATGGAGGACATGAAGAAGATCGGGCGCGTCGGCGGCAAGGCGCTGCTCTACTTCGAGGTGGTCAGCACCATTGCGCTGATCATCGGCCTCATCGTCGTGAATACGCTGAAGCCCGGCGTGGGCATGAACATCGACCCCGCGACGCTCGATACCAAGGCGTTGGCCAGCTACACGACCGCAGCCAAGTCGCAAAGCACCATCGAGTTCCTGATGAACGTCATCCCCACCACGGTCGTCGACGCCTTCGCGAAAGGCGAGATCCTGCAGGTGCTGCTGTTCTCGGTGCTGTTCGGCTTTGCGCTGGCGTCGGCCGGGGAGAAGGGCCGTGAAGTGGTCCGCTTCATCGAGAAGCTGACGCATGCGCTGTTCATCGTCGTGGCCTTCATCATGAAGGTCGCGCCGATCGGCGCGTTCGGCGCCATGGCGTTCACGATCGGAAAATATGGCATCGGCTCGCTGCAGCAGCTGGCGCAACTGATGGGCGCCTTCTACCTGACCTGCCTGTTGTTCGTCATCGTCGTGCTGGGGTCGATCGCCCGCTTCACGGGCTTCAGCATTTTCCGCTTCATCGCCTACATCAAGGAAGAGCTGCTGATCGTGCTTGGCACGTCCTCCTCCGAATCGGTGCTGCCGCGGATGATGGAAAAGATGGAAAAGCTGGGCTGCTCGAAGTCAGTTGTGGGCCTGGACATCCCGACCGGCTATTCGTTCAACCTCGATGGCACGTCGATCTACCTGACCATGGCGGCGATCTTCGTCGCGCAGGCGACCAACACCGACCTGACGCTTGCGCAGCAACTCACGATTCTCGGCGTGCTGCTGCTCACATCGAAGGGGGCGTCCGGCGTGACCGGCAGCGGCTTCATCG
>JANMCH010000012.1:0-10871 GCA_031361045.1 Betaproteobacteria bacterium
GCAATTTCCGGCGGCGACCCCCAGCGACCGGCGGGCGTGCGCTTTTCCACCCACGCCGAGAATTCGGCATTGCCGATCAGCGCCGTGTTCATTTCCGTCTTGAAGAATCCCGGCGCGATGCCGTTGACCTGCACGTTGTGCGAAGCCAGCTCGACGGCGAGGGCGCGCGTCATCATCTTGAGCCCACCCTTGCTCGCGGCATAGGCGACGATGTTCGGCCGGCCGATGTCGGAGGCCAGCGAACAGATGTTGATGATCTTGCCGCGGCGCCGCGCCTTCATCCCGGGCACCACGGCACGTGAGACCAGGAACGGGCCGTCGAAGTTGGCCTCCTGCAATGCGCGCCACTCGGCCAGCGTGTATTCGTCGAACGCCTTGCGATTGTTGACCGCCGCATTGTTGACGAGGATGTCGACCGGACCCACCGCCCGTTCAATCTCGGCGATACCGGCGTTCACCGCCGCCTCGTCCGTCACGTCGAAGGCATTGACGGTGACCGGCAGGCCGTCACCGACCAGTTCCGCCGCCGCCGCATCGAGCTTGGCGCGATTGCGGCCGTTGATGACGACCCGCGCGCCCGCGCGGGCCAAGCCGCGGGCGATGGCAAATCCCAACCCGGAACCACCGCCGGTGACGACGGCGATGCGGCCGGAGAGATCGAATGGATGTTCGGTGGTCATGCTCATGTTTTGCGAATTCCCAGTACGTCCTGCATGTCGTAGAGCCCGGTTTGCTGCAGGGCGCGCTTGGCGGCGACGAAAACGGCGGCGCGCAATGCGCCGGTGGCAAAATTCTGGCGCGAGGTCGCACGATGCGAAAGTTCGACGCGTTCGCCGGTGCCCGCGAATACCACGGTGTGTTCGCCGACGACGTCACCGCCGCGCAGCGCCGCGAAACCGATGGCGCCCGGCGCGCGCTCGCCCGTGTGGCCTTCGCGTGCATAGACGGCGCAGTCCGCGAGCTTGCGGCCCGTTCCGGCCGCGGCGGCATCGCCCAACTGCAGCGCCGTACCCGAAGGCGCGTCGACCTTGTGCCGATGATGCATCTCGACGATCTCGATGTCGTAGGCTGGGCCCAACCGCGCCGCCGCCTCCTGCACCAGCGATAGCAGGACGACCACGCCCACGCTCATGTTCGCCGCGCAGACGATAGGCACGGATTGCGCGCGCTGCGCAAGCTCGGTTCGTTGCGCGTCATTCAATCCGGTGGTGCCGATCACCATGGCCACACCTGCCGCCGCGCACGCCTGTGCATGCGCCAGCGTGCCTTCCGGTCGCGTGAAGTCGATCAGGACATCGGCGCCGCGCAGCGCGGACCGGATATCGTGGCGAATGGTGACGCCGGTGGTGTGGCCAAAGCGCTCGCCGGCATCGTGGCCTTCCGCGGGCGCGCCTTCGACGTCCAGCGCCGCGGCCAGCACGCACTCGGGAAACCCGAGGGCGGCCTCGATCAGCGCCTGGCCCATCCGGCCTCCGGCACCGGCAATGGCGAGCCGGACGGCATCCATGGTCAGGGGACCGGCGGCGCCGTCGGATTGCCGATACGGTTGAACCAGTCGATGACCTTGCCCATGATTCCGGCGTCGTCGCCGTAGGGATCGTCCGGAAGCGCGCGCGTGGCCGCCACGCGGTTCAATTCCTGTGCAGACTTCGGCATCTCGTCGCCTTCCCAGCGGGCCAGTACTTCCTTGTCGAAGTAGACCGTGAACTGGCGGTGCGTCTGCACCCGGCCATTCTTCCGATACTCGTACGTGTAGTCCCAGCGGTTGTCGCGGAACACGCTCGCGATGAGCGGCGTACCCAGCACGAGCCGGACCTGCGCTTTGGTCTGGCCCTCCTTCAGCTTGTCGACCATGTCCTGGGAAATGAAATTGCCCTGGTTGATGTCGATCTTGTAGACGCCGAATTGGCTGATATACGGAATGTACGTATCGAAGGGAGCAGTGACGGATGCGCAGCCGGCTGCGCCAAGCGCCGCGAACAGCATGAGCGCCAGCCTGCGGACGCGCGCGGGCACGGCGGACATTGGGGGCGTCGTCGCGTGTGTGATTCTCATAACCGGTTATTATAGCCGTGCCAAACCCTTGGGGAATTCCGGATGAGCACATCCCAGGACTTGAAGAGCGCCGGCCTCAAGGCTACGTTGCCGCGCCTCAAGATCATCAATCTGTTCGAAGAGTCCAAGGTCCGGCACCTGACCGCCGAGGACGTGTACAAGATGCTGCTGACCGAAGGCCTCGATATCGGGCTGGCCACGGTCTATCGGGTGTTGACGCAGTTCGAGCAGGCCGGGCTGCTCGTCCGCCATCATTTCGAGTCGGGCAAGGCCGTTTTCGAGCTGAACCAGGGGACTCACCACGACCATCTGGTGTGCATGCAATGCGGCCGGGTCGAGGAGTTCTACGACGCGGAAATCGAGAAGCGCCAGATCAAGGTGGCCAGCGACCGCGGCTTCAAGATCAGCGAACACGCCCTCTACCTTTACGCCGATTGCACCAAGCCGCGCTGCCCGCACCGGAATAAGTAGGGTCACGTGAATTAGGGTCAGACTCGAATTTCCACAATTAATTAGGGTCAGACTCGAATTTCCGCATCGGCCCCAATTTTGCCGAGCGCGTCGTGGAAATTCGAGTCTGACCCTAATTAATGTTCGCGCCGGTCGAAATTGGCCAGCCGGAATCCCAACAGGTAAAGCGTCGCGAAATAGACAGCGATGCCCGCCACGATGATGCCCGCCAGCCGACCGATGCGCGCCCACGGCCCCGCCGCGAACCACACGTCCGGCGCGCCCGCCATCCCGTACAGCAATGCGGCCAGAACGCCCACCGCGACCAGCAGCTTGCACAGGAACATGAACCAGCCGGGTTGCGGCCGGTAGGAACCGCCGCGGCGCAGGAACCAGAACAGCAGCCCCGCGTTGACGCACGCGCCAATGCTCGTCGCCAGCGTCAGCCCCGCGTGGCCGATGCGCCACATCAGCACGAACGCAATCGTCTGCGTGACGAATACCGTGAAGAAGGCGATGCGTACCGGCGTCTTGATGTTCTGCCGCGCATAGAAGCCCGGCGCCAGGATCTTCACCAGGATGAGGCCGAGCAGGCCGACGCTGTAGCCCAGCAGGGCATCGCGCGTCTGCCACGCGTCGTGCACGCTGAATTTCCCGTACTGGTACAACGTCGTGATCAGCGGCAGCGCCAGCAGCCAAAGCGCGATCGCCGCCGGCAACGCCAGCAGGAATGCGAGCCGCAGCCCCCAGTCCAGCAGCGACGAATACTGCTCGTTGTCGGCATCGCTGTGATGTTTGGCCAGCGTGGGCAGCAACACGGTACCCAGCGCGACCCCCAGCATCGCGCTCGGGAATTCCATCAGCCGGTCGGCATACGTGATCCAGGAAATGCGGCCGTCGCCGAGCATCGACGCCAGCTGCGTGTTGATCAGCGCGGAGATCTGGGCCGCGGAGACGCCGATCAGCGCGGGCCCCATATTCCGCAGAACGCGTCGCACGCCTTCGTCGCGCCAATCGACGCCCGGGCGCGGCAGCATGCCGATCCGCGCGAGCGGCGCCAACTGGAACGCAAGCTGCGCGATGCCGCCGATGAACACGCCCCACGCAAGCGCCTTGATCGGTGGATCGAAATATTTCGCCAGAAATATTGCGGACCCGATGATCGACAGGTTGAGCAGGACCGGTGTGAACGCCGGCACGGCAAAGCGCCGATACACGTTCAGCACGCCGCCGGCGAGCGACACCAGCGACACGAACAGGATGTAGGGGAAGACGATGCGCAGCAGGTCCGCCGTCAGCTCGATCTTTCCCGGTGTTTGCGCGAAGCCGCTCGCCAGCAGGTACACCAGCGCCGGCGCGGCCAGGACGCCGACGATCGTCACGCCGAGCAGCACCAGCGCCAGCAGGGCGCCGACCTTGCCCACCAGGTCACGGGTGGCGTCGTCGCCGCGTTGCCGCTGGTATTCCGCGAGGATAGGCACGAAGGCCTGGGAAAAAGCACCTTCGGCGAACATCCGCCGCAGGATGTTGGGGAGGCGGAAGGCGGCCTGGAACGCGTCCATCTGCAGTCCGGCGCCGAACAGGACCGCCTGCAGTGATTCCCGGACGAGCCCGGTAACGCGGGACAGCAGCGTCATGCCGCTGACGGTAGATAAGGTCCTGAGCAGATTCACTAATTGGGGACGGATGAAGGTGGGGGCGGCGGGGAGTGGCGGTTGCCTGAACGCCGGAAATCCGATATTATGTCGGGCTTCTCACGCAACTCCCAAATTTCGTAAGCAAAACTGAGGTAATGACATGGCCAACACGGCCCAAGCACGAAAGCGCGCCCGGCAAGCGGAATCGACGCGCATGCGCAATGCGAGCCTCAAGTCGGCACTGCGCACCGCGGTCAAGAAGGTGAAAAAAGCCATCGCCTCCGGCGACAAGGCCGCTGCCACCAAGACAATGCAGGAATCGCAGGCGGTAATAGACAAGATCGCCGACAAGAAGATCGTGCACAAGAACATGGTCTCGCGCACGAAGTCGCGCCTGTCCACGGCGATCAAGGCGCTGGCTTAAGCGTTAGGCGCGCGGTATCCGGCGCCCTCGCGCGCCACCGTAATTGCTCGACCCATCAAGGGCGCCTCCTGGCGCCCTTTTTGTTGTCCGTCGCCCACTTGCGGCAAGCGGCGAAGTCGGTGCCACCCTGACAATGTCGGCACGACAATTGCTGGCAAGTAGTATCTACTGGCGGCTGCCCCTCCCGCCCATAATAAAAACACCCGAAAACCATGACGCCCTTCGTCCATCGCTACTGCCCCGGGGCCATTGCCGCCTTGGCGCTATGCGCGGCGCTGGTGGCGTTCCCCTGCGCGGCCGTGACCGATGCCGGTTTGCTGCAGCGGGGCCAGGAAATCGAGGCGGGCCTGATGGCCAGCCCCAAGCGGGCGCTGGTCGACCTGGAGGCGCTGGCGCCGCTGGCCCGGTCCGCCGACGCGCGCACGCGGCATTACATCGATGCGCTCCGTGGCGAGGCCATGGTCCAGTCCGGCCGCAAGGACAGCGCATTGCAATTCGCGGACAAGCTGGAAAGCGAGGGCCTGGCGTCGCAAGACGTGACGCTCACGGCCATTGCGCTGCTGATCCGTGGCGCCGTGCAGTCGTGGGCCGGTGACGCTTCCCGCGCCCATGCGCTCGCCAGCGAGGCGCGCGTACTGCTCAAGACCGCCGACAATTCGTACGCGCACTTCTGGGCCGCAATGTCCGTCGGCATTTCCGCCCGACTGCTGGGCCGCTCCGACGAGGCGCTGAGCAGCCTGCAGGACGCATTCACGCTGGCCGATGCCGCGCGCGACAGCTATCGCCGCAGCAGCGCGCTTTATCAGTTGTCCGTCCTCGACCTGTACCTGAAGCAGGCCGAGAAAGCCTTTGACGAAAGTGTTGCGGCCTTCAGCGAGGCGCGCCTGGCCGGCAGCGCATGGGGAATGGCGCGCGCGAAGATGGCCGAATCGGCCACGCTGGAAGTGCTGAATCGGCCGAAGGAGGAGCTCTCCACGATGCAGGAGGCGCTCGCCATCGCGCGCAATGCGAAGTCCGACGTCCTGGAAACCTACGCACTGATCAACCTCTCGGACATCTACCTGCGCCGGAAGGACTACAAGACCACCTACGACCTGTCCGAACGCTCGCTGAAGCTGGCGCAGCAGCAGGACGACATGGCGCTCATCACCGTCAACAAGGCCAACATGGGCTTCGCGCTTTTCGGGATGGGCCGCATCGAAGCGGGCAAGCGACTGGCGGAGGAAGCGCTCGCCGAATACGAGCGTCGGGGCGCGTTCGCGGAGATCGCCGGCATGCTCGGCGATTTCGGACAGTACATGGCGAATGCCGGCGACTACAAGGCAGCGCTGGCACTGCGCGACCGGCAGCAGCGCATCAGGGAAAAAATCGCCTTCGCCGTGCGCGAAAAGGACGTGCTGGAGATGCAGAGCAAGTTCGAGTCCGAGAAGCGCCTGCGCGAGATCGAGCTGCTCAATCGCGAAAAGAACCTGCAGTCGATCGAATTGCAGAACCGGCAATGGCAGCAGCGTATCTGGTGGCTGCTGGCGGCGGTGTTCGCGCTGTCTTTCGCCGTGGTGGTCTTCCTGTACCGGAAGCTGCGCACCACCAACACGCTGCTGGCGCAGAAGAACACCGAGTTGAGTTTCCAGAGCAGCCGCGATCCACTGACCGCGCTCTATAACCGGCGCCACTTCCAGAACTTCATCAACGAAGGTCGCGGCGAGACCGACCGGCGGCGCGGTGCGGTCGACAAGCCGGTACAGGCGCTGCTGCTGATCGACCTCGATCATTTCAAGCTGATCAACGATCAGTTCGGACACGCTGCCGGTGACGCGGTGCTGATCGCGGTCGCGCGGCGCCTGCGCGACACGCTGCGCGAAACCGATATGATCGTGCGCTGGGGCGGCGAGGAGTTCCTCGTGTTCGTGCCGATGGCGCCGGCCGACCGGCTGGACGAAATCGTCATGCGCATCATGCACGCCCTATCGATCGAGCCCATCCAGTACATGGGTCACTACATCCACGTAACCGTCTCCATCGGCTATTCGCCTGTACTGCTGCCGCCGGATGACGTGGCGCTGGGCTGGGAACGCGTGATCGGCCTCGTGGACAAGGCGCTCTACATGGCCAAACTGCACGGCCGCAACCGCGCGTATGGCGTGGGGGGCATGCTGCGCCGTGGCGACGATGCGCTGGCTGCCGTCGATTCCGATCTGGAAAAGGCGTGGCGCGAGGGCATCGTCGACATGCGCGTACTGCTTGGCGCCCATGGCACCGTCGCCGCAACCCAACCGGTTCCGCCAGGCGCGTTGCCGCACTAGATACTCTGCGCCGGGCGCTGCGCATGGAACACAGTGCGCGCACCACCGTCGGCGGCGACGTCGCGTGCTAGTATTTTGGCTTGTAATTCGGCCGCGAACGATGGTTGCCTCCGATGGTCCCGACTCCCCGCCACTTCCTGCAGCTTCGCGACTTCTCGCGCGAGGAGTTCGACTACCTCTTTGCGCGCACCAGGTGGATCAAGGAGCGTTTCAAGCGCTATGAGTTGTACCAGCCGTTGCGCGACCGCACGCTGGCAATGGTGTTCGAAAAGGCTTCCACGCGCACCCGGGTGTCGTTCGAGGCCGGCATGAACCAGTTGGGGGGCATCGCCATCAACCTCAATCGCGGCGACACGCAACTCTCCCGCGGCGAACCCATCGAGGATGTCGCGCGCGTCATTTCGCGCATGGTCGACGTCGTGATGATCCGCACCTTCGAGCAGTCGATCATCGAGCGCTTCGCCGCGCATTCACGCGTGCCGGTGATCAACGGCCTCACCAACGAATACCATCCGTGCCAGATCCTGGCCGACATCTACACCTACGTCGAACATCGCGGCAGCATCGCGGGCCGCACTGTGGCGTGGATCGGCGACGCCAACAATGTCTGCTATTCATGGCTGCAGGCGGCCACGATCCTGGGCTTCCGTGTGCATGTGTCGACGCCGCCCGGCTACGAAATCGACATGGCGCGCGTCGACAACGCCGCGCTTTCGCACCTGGAGACATTCGCCGACCCCGTCGCCGCCTGCCGCGGTGCCGACCTGGTCACCACCGACGTCTGGACCAGCATGGGCTTCGAGGCCGAGAACGACGAGCGCAAGCGCGATTTCGCGAACTGGAAAGTCGATGCCGGCATGATGCGGCAGGCAAAGTCCGACGCACTGTTCATGCATTGCCTGCCTGCGCACCGGGGCGAGGAAGTCGATGCCGATGTCATCGACGGGCCACAGAGCGTCGTGTGGGACGAGGCCGAGAACCGCCTGCACGCGCAGAAGGCGCTGCTCGAATTCCTGGTGTGCGGCCGTGTCACAGTCTGAGGAGGGATCATGATCGACCATGCCGGTGTCAACGTCTCCGATGTCGCGAAGGCCAAGTCCTTTTATCGTGCGGCACTGGCGCCCCTGGGCTACGGCATGCTGATGGAGTTCGAGCAATTCGCGGGCTTCGGCGTCGCGCCCAAGCCCGACTTCTGGATCGGCCAGGGCACGCCGAACGCGCCGAGCATACACATTGCCTTCCGCGCCGATACGCGAGCGGCCGTCGACGCGTTCTACCACGCGGCGCTTGCCGCCGGCGGACGGGACAACGGCCCGCCGGGGCCCAGGCCGCAGTACCACGACAACTACTACGGCGCCTTTGTCCTCGATCCGGACGGCCACAACATCGAAGCAGTCTGCCATCTGCCGGCCTGACCGGCGTCATCATCCCGGAGTCATCGCAATGCCCTTGAAACTCGTTATTCGCGCGCTGCTTGCTTCGATCGGCCCGTTGTTCGGTGTCACGGCCCTTTCGCCTGCGCTCGCGCAATCCTGGCCCGACAAGCCGATCAAATTCGTGATGTCGGCACCGGCAGGCAGCTCCATCGACGTACTCGGCCGCACGATCGCCGACAAGCTGAAAGACCGCCTCGGCCAGCCCGTGATCGTCGAGAACAAACCCGCGGCCGGCGGCACGGTGGCGACGTCCGAGGTGGCCAAGGCAGCGCCCGATGGCTACTCGATGCTGCTCGCGTTCAACGGCCCGCTGTCGATCGCACCGCTGCTGCAGAAGGTGCCCTACGACGTGCAGAAGGACCTGGCCCCGGTGATCATCACCTCGAGCCAACCCAACGTGCTGGCAGTCACGTCGCAGTTGCCGGTCAAGACGGTGCAGGAACTCGTGGCCTACGCGCGCGCCAATCCCGGCAAGCTCAACTTCGCGTCGGTCGGCAACGGCAGCTCGTCGCACTTGAACGCGGAATTGCTCAAGTCGATGGCCGGCATCGACATCGTGCATATTCCATTCAATGGCTCGCCCCCTGCGGTCACCGCGACAATCCAGAACGAAACGCAGATGATCTTCGCGGTCATGCAGCCGCTGCAGCCGCAGATCCTGGCCGGCAAGCTGCGCGCGCTCGCGGTGACATCCGCCAAGCGTTTCCCGTTGCTGCCTGACTTGCCGACCATTGCCGAGTCGGGCTATCCCGGCTTCGAAGCGCTGGCGTGGAATGGCGTGCTTGTGCCGGCCGCAACGCCAAGACCCGTCGTGCAGCGGCTCAATGCCGAAATCAACGCGATACTGAAGGACCCGGACGTCATCGCCAAATTGCACGCGTCCGGCTTCGACCTCATTGGCGGCACGCCGGAGGACTTCGGCGCGCTGATCAGGAGCGAATCCGAGAAGTGGGTGCCGGTGATCAGGAAGGCCGGCGTCAGGATAGAGTAGGTCCAGCCCTCAGCTCTTTTGCGTTTCCTCATCCCCACCGGCGAGCCGCGGCAACAGCGAATCGCCGGACGACTGCAGCAGCCCGGTCTTCATGTAGATCAGCAATTTTTCGCGCGTGTCCGCGATGTCGAGGTTGCGCATCGTCAGCTGGCCAATGCGATCCTGCGGCGAAAACGACGACGCGCCCTTCTCCATCGTCAGTCGCTCCGGCTTGTAGGTGAGATTAGGACTCGTCGTGTCGAGAATCGTGTAGTCGTTGCCGCGCCGCAGCTCCAGCGTCACTTCGCCGGTCACGGCGCGCGCCACCCAGCGCTGCGCCGATTCGCGCAGCATCATCGCCTGCGAATCGAACCAGCGGCCCTGGTACAGCAAACGTCCGAGGCGGCGACCATTGTTGCGATACTGTTCGATCGTGTCCTCGTTGTGGATGCCGGTGAGGAGCCGCTCGTACGCGATGTGCAGCAACGCCATGCCGGGCGCTTCGTAGATGCCGCGGCTCTTGGCCTCGATGATCCGGTTCTCGATCTGGTCGCTCATGCCGATGCCGTGACGACCGCCGATGGCATTGGCCTCGAGCAGCAGCGCGACCTCGTCCGCGAACGCGACGCCGTTCAACGCCACCGGCCGGCCTTCGTCGAAACGGACCGCGAGCGTTTCGGCCTTGACGGCGACGTCGTCGCGCCAGAACGCGACGCCCATGATCGGCGCAACGATGCGGATGCCCTTGTCCAGGAATTCCAGATCCTTGGCCTCGTGCGTCGCGCCCAGAATGTTCGAGTCGGTCGAGTACGCCTTCTCCGAGCTCATCTTGTAGTCGAAGCCGGCATGGGACAGGTATTCCGACATCTCCTTGCGCCCGCCCAGCTCGTCGATGAATTTTGCATCGAGCCACGGCTTGTAGATGCGCAGGTTGGGATTGGCAAGCAGGCCGTAGCGATAGAAGCGCTCGATGTCGTTGCCCTTGAACGTGCTGCCGTCACCCCAGATGTGGACATCGTCCTCGCGCATCGCGACGACGAGCATCGTACCGGTCACCGCTCGCCCCAGCGGCGTCGTGTTGAAGTACGTCGCGCCGCCGGTCGATATGTGGAATGCGCCCGCTTGCAACGCGGCCATGCCCTCCGCCACCAGTGCCGAGCGACAGTCGACGAGGCGCGCGGCTTGCGCGCCATACGCGATCGCGCGGCGCGGGATGTCGTCGTAGTCGGGCTCGTCGGGTTGGCCCAGGTTGGCGGTGTACGCGTAGGGAATCGCGCCCTTTGCGCGCATCCAGTGCAGCGCGGCGCTGGTGTCGAGGCCGCCCGAAAACGCGATGCCGACCTTCTGGCCGGTGGGAACGTCCTGCAGGATGTGCGACATGGGATGCTTTTAGCGAGTTCGGAGAGTGGACTATTCTAGCTGACTGGACTCGAGATCGGCGCCGTGGTTGTCCGGACCGCGCGGATCGTGCTAGCTTTGTTGTCTTCGCAAATTCCCGAACGCCCGCCGCCATGCCTTCATTCGATATTGTTTCCGAAGCCGACCAGGTCGAGATCAACAACGCGATCGACCAGACCAACAAGGAAGTCTCCACGC
>JANMCH010000018.1:0-44065 GCA_031361045.1 Betaproteobacteria bacterium
CAAGCCCGAACAGCGTGGTCAGCCTGTCGCACCGCCGCCGGTACCGATGCAGCGCGCTGTGCCGCTTCCGCCCGAGAAGGCGCAAGCCGCGCCGCCGCCGCCGGCACCTATGCAACGCGCGACGCCGGCTCCGCCTGCGCAACCGCAAGCAGTGCCGCCTGCGCAACCGCAAGCGGTACCGCCTGCACCCGTGCAGCGCGGCGCACCGGTTCCGCCGACCGTGCAGCCCAAGGGTCCGGAAGCCAAGCCGGCTGCGGGCAAGCCGGACGACAAGAAAAAGGACGACGACGAAAAGAAGCGCGAAGACGATCTCCGCAAGCAGAAGAACTGACGCTTTCCCGCGCAGCATTGCGCGATTCCGTGCGTCCACGACATGGCAGGATAGAATTGGTCTGGTGAATACCGCACCGGGGGGGGGCGTCCCCCGGGCGGATTCAGACGAGGTCATGAAGATGTCGTGTTGGTTGAGTGGGTGGTACGGGACATGACCTACTGCATCGGTGTCAGGCTGGACGAGGGAATGATCTTCGCCTCGGATTCGCGCACCAACGCCGGCATGGACAACATCGCCAAGTTCTGCAAGATGACGGTGTTCGAACGTCGCGGCGATCGCGTCATCGTGTTGCTCAGCTCCGGCAACCTGGCCGGAACACAGGCGGTGATCGGCGTGCTCAACCAGCGCTGCGTCGACGGTGCTGCATTCGCCAATCTCTGGAGCGTGCGCACGATGTTCGACGTCGCGATACTGGTGGCGGATGCCATGCGTGACATCGAACGGCGCGACGGCGAATATCTGCAGGAGAGCGACGCCGGCTTCAACGCCTCGTTCATCGTCGGCGGCCAGATCAATGGCGAGCCGATGCGCCTCTTCCGCATCTATGCCGAAGGCAACTTCATCGAGGCGGGGATCGACACCCCCTATTTCCAGACCGGCGAAGCCAAATACGGCAAGCCGATCATCGACCGCGTGATGACGGGAGCAACACCGTTGCCCGATGCGGCCAAGTGCGTGCTGGTGTCCTTCGACCTGACGATGCGCAGCAACCTGTCTGTGGGCATGCCCATCGACCTCATCTGCTATGAGCGCGACAGCCTGGAGGTACAGATGCGCCGCCGCTTCGACGATGGCGATGCCTACTTCACCGCGCTCAGCCACGACTGGAGCGAAGGCACGCGGCAGGTCTTCCGCCAGTTACCCGAGCTGCACTGGTAAGCGCCGATGAACTGATGGCCGCGCGCGCTTCCTTCGTCATCACCTGCGAACACGGCGGCAACCGGATTCCGGCGAGCTATCGGCCGCTCTTTCGTGGACAAGATGCGATGCTGCGCACGCACCGCGGCTATGACCCCGGCGCGCTGGTCATGGCCCGCGATCTCGCCGGCGCATTGCGCGCGCCACTGGTGAGCGCAACGGTCAGCCGGTTACTCGTCGACCTCAACCGCTCGCTCGGTCATCCGCGCTTGTTCGGTGCGCCGACGCGCAGTGCGCCGGCGGCAATTCGCGCGGAGATCGTTGACCAATACTACCGGCCGTATCGCGCGGAAGTCGCGGGCCTCGTGCGCAGAGCAACTGCGCGCGGACGCCGCGTGGTGCACATTTCGTCGCACAGCTTTACGCCCGTTCTGGACGGCAAAGTGCGCCGTGCCGAAGTCGGCCTGCTCTATGATCCTGCGCGGCTTGGCGAGGCAGATCTTTGCAGCCGCTGGAAGACGGCGCTGGCGGCGAGCGCACCGGAACTCGCGGTCCGCCGCAACTATCCGTATGCCGGCAAGGGCGATGGACTGACCTCCTGGCTGCGGCGGCAATTTCCGCCAAGCCAGTACGTCGGGATCGAACTTGAGATCAATCACGGGATCGTCTTCGCGGGCGGTCGCCGCTGGACGGCGTTGCGCGGCATAGTGATCGAATCCTTGCGCACGGCACTGCGCCGGCAGCCACCATCGGGAGAGCGAACATGAAAATACGCGTCGGCTTCGAAATGGTTTACGACTGTCCGCAACCGACGCCGATGGTGTTCAACCTCAACGTCCACCACACGCGCGTGTCCGACCTGGTCGGCCGCGACGACCTGGTGTTCGACCCGCACGTTCCGATGAGCGCCTACCGCGACAGCTTCGGCAACTGGTGCACGCGCATCGTCGCGCCGATGGGCCGCACCCGCGTGTCGGCCAACGCGATCGTCAACGATTCGGGATTGCCCGATGTCATCGTGCCGCAGGCGCAGCAGCTTCCGGTGCAGGACCTGCCGGAGGAAACGCTGCTGTTCCTGCTGGGCAGCCGATATTGCGAAACCGACCGGCTGTCCGAGACGGCGTGGCAACTCTTCGGCAACGGCCCGACGGGCTGGGGCCGCGTACAGTCGATCTGCGATTACGTGCATCGCCACATTGTCTTCGGCTACGAACACGCGCGCATGACCCGCACGGCGCTCGAGGCTTTTCACGACAAGACGGGTGTGTGCCGCGACTATGCGCACCTCGCCGTCGCGTTCTGCCGCTGCATGAACATCCCGGCCCGCTACTGCACAGGTTACCTGGGCGACATCGGCATGCCGCCGCCGTACGGCACGATGGACTTCGCGGCGTGGTTCGAGGTGTTCCTGGACGGCCGGTGGTACACATTCGACCCGCGCAACAACATTCCGCGCATCGGCCGGGTGCTGATCGCGCGCGGCCGCGACGCGTCCGATGTCGCGCTGGTGAGCACGTTCGGCCCGAACACGCTCGCGAGCTTCAGGGTGTGGACGGACGAGGTGGCGCCGAACTGAGTCTTCCGGAATGCCATGTTTGATGACATCGGCATGAGGTCCTACCTTACATCGGTTGGTCAGGCTGGTTGCAGACTACAACACTGAGGCTAGACCGGGGCCAAAACGGCGCGCGTCGAATGAAACGGTCCGTGACCGGTCCTCGGCCGCCGCGACGCTGCGGAGTACAAGGTAAGCGGAATATTCCCACTTCCTTGACATCGACTGCAGCGGGTGTAAAAAGGTGGCCTCACATCGAATCGACCAACCGCAACGACTGGAAATTTCCGTTTCCTTGCTCGAAGCGGTTGCGCCCCCTAGTACACCCATTGGGAGTAACACCATGAACGGCATCCGCAAGATCCTTTTCTTGATAACGGCGATCACGATGACGGCGCTTGCGGTGCTGCCTGGTGCGGCCTTTGCCGCAGACAAGACCTACACGCTGAACATGTCGTCAACGGGTGCGTCGCCGGCGACCGTGACAGCCCTGTTCAACAACAAGGGCAACTCGTCGTTCAATTCGCTCACTCTCAGTGTTCCCGCCGGCTATACGTTGACGGGCACGCCGACGGCAAGCCGCGGGGTTGTCACCTATAGCGGCGGCGTCGTCACCGTTCTCAACATCAATCTTCCCACGGGCTCGGGCCAGACCTTGACGGTGAACATGCCCGGCGTGGTGGCCGGCACGGGGAGCTGCGGCTCGGGGATCAGCGCCAACTGGACGGCAGTACTCTGGACGGGTTCGACGCTCAGCGGCTCCAACTTCTTGAAGGTCAATCCATCCAATACGACGACGACCATTGCACCGTTGTGCTACACGGTCTCGGGAAGCACGGCGACGGGCGGCACGGTAACCTGTTCCCCGGCCACGGTCACTGCCGGCAGCAACAGCACGTGCTCAGTCTCGACCACCCCGGGTTACACGTTCAACGGCTTCAGTGCCAATTGTGGTGCGCCCGCGACGGCGACATCCTGCACGGTCGGCAACGTGCAGTCCAACCAGACGGTGACCGGATCCTTCACCCAGATCAATTACGCAATCAACGGAAGCAGTTCGGCAGGCGGCGCAGTGACCTGCAACCCGACGTCGGTCACCTATGGGCAGAGCAGTCTCTGCACGGTGGCGATCAACCCGGGGTACAACTTCACCGGCTTCAGCACCAATTGCGGCGCCCCCGCGACGGCGACATCCTGCACGGTCGGCAACGTTCAGGCGCCACAGACCGTCACGGCAACGTTCAGCCAGATCCCGTATGCAATCAACGGGAGCATTGTGCCGGGCGGCACGGTGACCTGTACCCCGAGCTCGGTCACCTATGGCCAAAGCAGCGTGTGCTCGGTGGCGGTCAACCCGCTCTACACGTTCAACGCGTTCAGCGGAAACTGTGGCGCCCCGACAACCGCGACGTCATGCACGGTGAGCAATGTCCAATCGTCGCAGACCGTCACGGCGACCTTCACCTCCAACGTGCTGGCGATCACCTCCCAGCCGACGAGCGCCGCACTCTCGCCCCCGACTCCCGGCGACCCGACGCCCTTCGGCGTGACGGTCACCATCACCCCGGGCGGTCCGACGGTTACCCCGGACACGAGTGCTTGCGGCAACGCGACCTGGACTTCCTCAGGGACCGGGCCGACGACGTTCACGTTCACGATCCCGAAGGCCTCGAACATTACGTCGTGCACGATTGTCTTCAACGCGCCGAATTACAATCCGGCGACGCTGTCGAACCTCCCGGTGTACGCGGGCACGCTCAACTGCGGCAGCTACGCCGACAGCTACGGCAACGTGGATACGGGCTACTCGTTGGACCCGGATGCGGACATGGCGTACGTCATCGCCGGCGGATCCGGTTGGGGGCTGCGTCGCGGACCCAACAAGGACAACGCGGTGTGCGTGAAGGTCAACTACACCTGCGCCCTGTCGGCGGACAACATCGCGACCTGCACCTGGGACAAGCTGTCCGGGCAGCAGGCCACGTTCAACTATGTATTCGTCTGGAATGCGGTCGATGTCGGTTCGAAGGGTTGGAAGGACTACCAGCCGCTGGTCTCGTGGGGCGTTGCGAGCCCAGGCACGGGCGTTCCGTACGACCCGACGACTCCGAGTACATTCAACTACAACTGGATGCCGGGTCTCGCGTGTGTGAACGACACGTTCCCGACCATGCCCGCGCCGCCGACGTTGCCGTCGAACCCGGATCTTTATCCGATGGCGATACTGCCGCTCATTCCGGCCGTTCCGCCGTATTCGAACAGCACGCTCAACCTCCTGCCTCAATATCAGCCCGGAAAGGTCGCGGACGTCTGCATTTCGCAGCAGGGCTCGACGTCGGTGGGTACGCCGAGCAGCAGCTCCAGCAGCCGCCCGGTCACGCTGCAGTTCTGGCACAAGGTGATCGACGAGGCGGACGTCACGGTCAAGGGACCGACGTCGTAGGATCTCTTCAGGACATTACGAGCGGCCCCGCGGGGCCGCTCTTTTTTTGCCCACCGCGAATGGCTATTGCGGCGGAGTCGGCACCGGCGGAACCGCCCGCACCTTGCGGCTCGCGAGCAGATTGCGCGTCTCGTTCACCATTTCCAACGGGGGCTCGATGCCTTCCAGCCGGTCGAGTTCAATGAGCGAGAGCATCGTGAGCGTCGCCTCGAAGAGTTCCCTGCGTTCCCGCGCGGCGGCGAGACTGGCATCCAGTGAATCCCTGGCGCCCCAGAGGTCGCCTTGCTTCAGCAGCGCGTGACCCTGCACGCGCTCGAGCAGCGGCACCACCCTTGCCACGCCGTTCGATTCGCCCGCGCGCGCGAGCAGGCCGCGCACCAGTTCGAGCGCGGCGTCAGTGTCGCCCTTGGCCACATGGCACTCCGCGATGCGGGCGTCGATGGTCGGCACCTGCTCCTCCGCACCGACGAGCAGGTAGTCGGCCTTGGCCTCCTGCAGGTGGCTCAATGCTTCATCGACGCGGCCCAGGCAAAGCGACACACGCCCCAGGTACCAGAGGCAACTCGCCAGGTAGTAGCGCCACTGTGACGCTTTCCACAGGGGCAGCGATTCCTTCAGCAGTGCCTCGGCTTCGGCCCACTCGCCGCGGTCGATCAGCATGTCGGCGCAGTTGTCGCGCGCAACGGCTGCGGTCACGGGATCGCCAATCTTCAGCGCGTCGTCGCGGCCCCGCTCCCAATACGACAGCGCCTCGTCCCAGCGCCCCTCCCAATAACAACAGGCGCCGATGCTGAGCAGCATGTCGGCCTGCCTGGGACGGTTGCCTGAACGCTGATAGGCCTCGAGCGATTTCTGCATGATCGGCAGCGCACCTTCCTTGCCGAGTTCGCCATGGGCCCATCCAATCACAAAATAGGCATCGGCGAGAGCCTCCGGGTTATCGACCGCCTCCGCCTCCACGACCATTCGCTCGGCGCATTCGAGTGCATCGGCCGTCTTGCCTTCGTACTGAAGGAGTATCGCGTACCAGGCGCCTGCGCGCGCAGCCATGTGCCTGGCTTCCGGGCTGTCGAGAGACTGCAACGTCGTGCGCACCTGTTCTGCCCACTGCTTCGCTCGCTCGTACTTGCCGAGCTTCTCCTCGATGTGCGAGAGCTTGAGCAGGAGTTTGGCATCCGCGTGGCGATCATTCGAGACCAGCTTGCGGGCTTCGGCGAAGGCCTCGGACGCCTTGGCAAATTCTCCCGCGCGCACCAACGCATCGCCCAGGGCTTCGTGTACGGCGGCGATCTCCGTGCCGGCCATGTCCTCGAGTTGGCGGCCGGCGTCCAAGGCGCGCACGTACAGGCCCGAAGCTTCGACGAAGGCATAGACGCCCTCGGCGCGCTTGGCCGCAGCGGTGGCGAAATGCCACGCCTGGCGCAATTCGCCGGCTTGCAGGTAATGCAGGGACAGTATTGACCCGGCCTCCTCCGGGAAGTCCATCTCCGCTTCGAGATGTGCGGCGACGGAGCCATGCAGTTGTCGCCGGAGCTTGAACGGCAGCCCTTCGTAGGCCGAGTCGCGCAACAGCGTGTGGCGAAAGCGCAGGTATCCGTCGGACTCCTCTTCGAACAATTCATGCAACCGGGACAGCGCCGAGGTGTCAGGCACCGGGCCGTCTTCGTCGAAGTAAAGCCACGACACCATCCGCGGATGAAACGTCAGGCCCAGCACGGCGACGCGACGGACCAGCGCGCGGTCTTCGGGCGCCAGCGTGTCGATTCGCGTCATCGTGGCGGCTTCCGCGGACTCCGGAAGTTCCGCGGTGCCCCCCGATTCGATGGCCGAACGCAGCAGGTCGCGCAGGAACTGCGGATTGCCGCCCGACCGCTTGGCGACCACATCCAGAACGTGCTGCGGAAGCGGGTTTTGCGCGGTCGCCAGTTGGGCCAGGCGCAACGCGTCCGGCGGCGCGATGGGTTTCAAGTCGATCCGCACTACTTCGGCCGCCTCGGCCGCCTCGAAGCCGATGGTCAACGGACGGCGCCCGATCGCGAACAGCCATGGCCGCGTGGCGAGACCTTTGGTCAGATGGGCCAGCAGCGCCGAAGAGGCCTTGTCCATGTGGTGCACGTCGTCGATTTCGACCAGCAGCTTGTCGGGTGCCACGGCGTCGAGAAATCGTGCAACGGTTTCGTGCATCTTCGTGCGGCGGTTGTTTTCCGCCAGCTCCTGAACCTCGGGCGTGTCAGCAATTTCGACATCGAATACGGCGGCCAGCAGAGGCAGCCAGGGTTCCAGCTCCGGCGCCTTGGTCGTGACTTCCGTTCGGAGGCGCTCGACGATCGCCGAATCAGGTGTGTCGCGGCCGAATTCACACAGCTCGCGCAGCAACTCGCGCCACGCAACATAGGGGATCGACGAAGTGTAGGCCTCGCAGTTGGCGTGGAGCTTGCGGAAACCGGCCACGGCGTCGCGCATCGCCTCGAGGAGTCGTGTCTTGCCGATCCCGGCATCTCCCACGATTTCAATCAGGCGGCCCTCTCCCCCGCGCGCGCTGGCGAACGCCTTGCGGATCGCGCCGAGCTCGGCATTGCGCCCGGTCAGCGGCAGTCTCTGCAGCGTCACTTGCCGTGTCCGCGAACCTTGAGCGCGCCCCACCGACCACGCCTGGACCGGTTCCACTTTTCCCTTGACGTTGAAGGGCTCGAGTTTCGTGCTCTCGAACAACGTGTTGGCGCGATCGAGCACGTCTGCGGTCGCATAGATCGTGCCGGGCTCGGCGCTCGCCATCAGGCGCGCCGACAGATTCACTGCATCGCCCATGACCGTGTACGTGCGGCGATAGGCAGGCCCGATGTCCCCGGCGAAAACCGCGCCGCGGTGAACGCCGATGCGCAGCGGAAGCGCAACGCCGGACTCGACGATTTTGCGCAACGCGAGCAGCATCCGATCCTCGTCGTCGCCGGTGACGTTCGGCGCGCCGGCGGTGAGGATCAATTTGCCGCCATCGGCGTCGACGTCGGAGCCGAGAAAGGCAATGCCCTGTTCCTCGGTGGCCGCCTCGACGACGCTCACCAGCCGATGCAGCGCATCGGCGGTTGCTGCCGCGCCGCTTTGCTCGATGAGCGCGTCCGTGCCTTCGAAGCGGATGAAGGCGATGCTCACCGGACGATGCTCGGACGTTCCGCCACCGGCCAGCACGTGCGCACGGATCGCCGGCGACAGACAGCGCAGCAAGGGCTCGGGTGCCATGGCCGGCCGCGGAATGTACGGGACCTTTTCATCGTGGCCGGGCGGTTCGCGCAGTAGCAGGATGCCCGGCGACCTAGACTCGCCCAGGCAATCGCCAGGGACAACGGCTGCCGTTTCCGCGCTGACGAGAATCTCTCCCGCCTGGGCGGCGTGCTCCATGGCGACCGTTCGGCTCCACGCCGGACCGCTGGGCAGCATCTCGAGGTGAGAAGTACCGACCGCGAAGAAATGAAATGTGCCGCTATGCACGCCCTGCGACATCCGTAACGTGACGTCGGCGCCCGGCAACTTGATGTGGCCGACTTCGTCGAGCGCGCGGCGCATTCGCACCGCGGCCGCGCAGGCCCGCGCTGCGTGTTCCTCGCCGTGGAACCACAGCAACAGCGCATCGCCGCCGAACTTGAGCAGGCTGGCGCCGTTCTCATAGGCGACCTTCAGGATCGCCGCGAAGCTGCCGCCAATCGTATCGGTGATGTGCTCCGCGCCCTCGCGCCCCCTGCGTGCGAGTTGCTCGGACAACTGCGTGAAGCCGGAGACGTCCGCAAACAGCGCCGTGCCCTCGGCCGTCCACCATCGACCGTCCGGATCGTCGATGAGGTGGTGTTGCAGGATGCGGGCCAGGTACGGGACCGCGCGATCGGCGTTGGCGATGGACATTGCGATGGTTGAACCGAAGCCTGCGCTCAGTCGAAGCCCACTATCTCCACCCAGTTGGCGCCTTTGCCGACCGGGTATTTTTTCAGCAGCGTCAGCGCGCCGGTGGCCTGGTCGATGGCGTAGACCGAAATCGTGCTCGATTGTTCGCCGGCCGCGACAAGGTACCTTCCTTTGGGATCGATGGCGAACCCGCGCGGCTGGCGTTCCGTTGGCGTGCTCGACAGAAATTGGAGCTTGCCGGTCGCCCCGTCGACGCTCAATGCATTGATGGCATCGCTGTTGAGTTCGGAGATGTAGAGGAACCGGCCGTTCGGCGTCAGGTGAATGTCGCCGGCCCAGATATCCTTTTCGACATGGCGCGGGATCATGTTGGGTAACGGGGCAGTGCGGGGCAGGCCAGGTGCCAGGCCCGTGCCCGGCTGCAATGCCCCTGCGATGCTGACTTCGGTGAGCAGGCCGGTCTTGCCGTCGATCGCGTAAGTCGTGACCATGGCCAGCAGCTCGCTCAGCATATACAGGAATTTGTTGTCCGCGGAGGTGACGAATTGGCGAGGACCGACGAAGGTCTTGGTCAGGAAGATCGCCGGCGTGTTGGACGACAACTGGCCGCTTGCCGCATTAAAGCGGAACATGAAAATCGCGTCGCTTGCCACGGTGGGCACGTAGACGAACTGATTGGTCCGGTCAACACCGATCGCCGTGCCCATGCGGCCCACGGGAATGACCTGCAATGGTTCCGTGGCAACACGCCCGTCGGTGCCCACCGCATTGACGCTGACAAAATTGCCGTAGTGCGACGCGCCGAACAGGAAGCGCCCCGTGTTGTCGAGCGAGATGTACGGATAGCTGTCGGGAAGCGGCGCCGTCGACAGTTGCGTCAATGCACCGGTAGCGGAATTGATCGAATAGGCGTACACCGCATAGGGCCTGGCGCGCGATGCCGCGTAGAGAAAGCGACGGTCGGGGCTGACGGCCATCGGCATGACCATGCGGGCCGCCTTTGCGCGCGCGCCCGGCTGCAAGTCACCGTTGTCCTGCATGCGATACGTGCTGATGTCGCCATCTTCTGCGTTGGAGACGTAGACGAAGGTTGCCGCCAGCGCCGGTGCGTTGCCGGTGAGCATCGCCATCGCCGCCACGACGACGCTTCTCTGCCATATCGCGAATGCGCGGGTGATGTACTTTTGAGGCAAGTGGGTCCCTTTCGGCGTTCGGCGCGCATGTCCAGAAGGTGGACGCACTGTGCGGAATTCTATCGCAACGGTTCCGGGGATTCGTTTGACTCGCCGAGCCATAGGTGTAATCTCGATTTCGAGTCCTTTAACACTTCAAGGAGAACCCATGCGCGCCAATGCCCCTATACGGACCAATTGCCGTGGTATGAGCCACCGTCGAATCATCGCCCTGCTGGTGAGCGCCGCGCTTCCCCTTGTGCTGTCCGGACCCACGCTTGCCGCAACGACGATCAAGGGCGCAGCGATACTCGACAACCCATGCGGCAAGGTGTCCGTCAAGCAGATGGGACTGATGCATGCAGGCAAGATCGAGGACGCCAACAAGCTCTCGACCAAGGAAATGCAGGACCAATGGCAAGCGATGCCCGCCAAGGATCGCACCATGATGTCGGGAATGATGAAGGACATGGCGCAGACCGAGCCACAGTACGCAGCCGACATCAAGTCCAATGGCGAACTTGTCGTCGACGGTCAGAATGCCAAATTGACCGTCAAGAAGACGGTCAAGGATGCGAATGGAACCAGCACGACGACGACGACGCAAAACTTCAGGATCGACGGCGGGCAGTGCCTGATCACCCGGTAATCCAACCGGGGTCCGGTGCGACCCCCTGACGGAAAAAACGAAGCGCGCTATTTTCCGCTTGCGCGCTTGAGGATGGCCTTCTCGCGCGGATCGGTCACCGCCGCGCTCAACATCTGTGCCTGGCTGGCGGTCAAGCGAGCACCCTTGGCGACCAGGACTTCCGCCGAATCCGGGTGATGCATCAGCAACGCCATCGATAGTGGCGTCACGCCGCTGGTGCTGGCGGCGTTCACGTCGGCGCCGGCCGCTATCAACTGGCCGACGATTTTCGGGCCGCACATCTGCGCGGCGCTGGTCAGGATCGTGTTGCCGTTGTCGTCCTTGCGCTTCATGTCGGCGCCGGCGGCCACCAGGACGGCGACTGTGCTGACCAGGGCGTCGGTCTCGCCTTTTTTCGCGCCGCAACCGGAAAATACGGCGAAGTAGAGTGGAGTTTCGGACAGGTTGGCGCCGCTGTTCACATTGACGCCGGCGTCGAGCAACTCTTGCACGACGGACGCGTTGCCTTCGAGCGACGACCGTCGCAACTGGTCAGCGGAAATGCCTGTTCCGCGCTTCCTGAGCGCCGCGACCGCGGTCTTTTCGCGATCCCCCCCACCGGCCTTGACGTCGGCGGCGGCGCCGCCAGCGGGCATCGACTTGATGAAGTTGCGCAGTATTTCGCCGCGGCTGCGCACGTAGTCATCGCGATCGCGCTCGGCGATCGCCGCAGCCTGCTCGAGGACGGCGCGCGACGAGCCCATGTCGCGCAACGCCATCAGCGCGTCGCCGCGCGCGAAAACGGTGGGGCCTTCCGCGCCGATCTTCAACAACAGCGGCGTGGCCTGCTCGAGCAGGTACTGCTTGACCGCGGCCGGGCTGTTGCCGCTCGCGTTGCCCAGCGTTTCGACCCTGTCGATGGCGGTCCGCAGGTCATCCGTCGACGCTGGCGCGCGCAGCACGCCGATCAACGGCGCCAGATCGCGCTCGGGAACCACGCTGCCGGCGGCGATCGCCTTTTTGGCTTGATCGTACAATGCGGATGGATTGCCTTGCGCAGAAAGCGGTGCCGCGGCCACGAGGCCGAGAACGAGTGCGACAATGGCGAGCGTGGTGCGCAGCATGGCAGGCCCTCCAAGGTGTGATGGAGCGTGAACGCGCATTATGATCGCGGCGGCAATATACGCAAATGAATGACCGGGCCTCCAAATGAAAGGGTAATTCGTGCGTTCGCTACTTGCCTTGGCAGTACTTTTCGCGGGGGTAGCGAGCCTACCCGCGCTGGCCCAGAACGAATTGTTCGTCGGCAATGCCGGCAACAACTCCGTGACCGTTTTCAGTCGAACCGCCAGCGGAGACACCGCCCCCATCCGAACCCTGGTTGGAGCCGCGACCGGGCTGTCGTTCATACAAGGCCTCGCCGTCGACGTCACCAACAACGAACTGTTCGTGGCGAATGGCAGCGGACCCGCCATCAAGGTCTACAGCCTGACCGCGAGCGGCAACACGGCGCCCCTGCGCACCCTCACCGGGGCCGCGACGGGCATGAGTCAGCCCGTGTATATCGCCGTCGACCCCGTGAACAACGAGTTGTTCGTGACCAACGGCGGCAATCAGACCATCACCGTCTATTCCCGGACCGCAAGCGGCGACGTTGCGCCGATTCGAACCTTGAGCACCGTGCCCGCGGGGAATGCTGCCGTCGGCCTCACGCTCGACCTCACCAACAACGAACTGGTTGTTGGAACCAGTGGCAGCACGATCGACGTCTACAGCCGAACCGCAAGCGGCAATACCCCCGCATTGCGAACTCTGGGGGGGCCGGCGACGGGGTTGATTGGACCCATAGGCCTTGGCGTCGACCTGGTCAATGACGAGCTGTTCGCAGCGAACCCGTCGGTAAGCTCGCCAACCGTCACCGTGTACGGCAGAACGGCCAGCGGCAACACCGCGCCGTCGCGAACCCTGGCGGGCGCTGCGACGGGATTGGTTGGCCCTCACGCCTTGACACTCGATCTCACGAACAATGAACTGTTTGTCGGGAATACCATCAATGCCAACTCCATCACCGTGTACGCCCGGGGTGCGAGTGGCAACACGGCACCCGTGCGCACGCTCGCCGGCGCAGCGACGGGGATAAGTGGCCCCGTGGGCATCGCCGTGACGACCGGTGTGGTACCGCCGCCCGGGTTGCTGGCTTTGGTGTCACGCAAGGTGCATGGCGCCGCGGGCACATTCGACCTGCCGCTGTCGTTCCTCACGCCTCCAAATATCAACCATAACCCGACGACTGAATCGCGGCAGGGTCCCGCGCAGACCATCGTTTTCACATTCGATAAAGCGATCACCAATGCGACGGTGTCGATATCCGAGGGCGTCGCCACCGCCGGCACGCCGACCATCAGCGGAAACGATGTCGTCGTCGGCTTGACCAACGTCGCCGACCGGCAGTACGTGACGGTGTCGCTCACCAATGTCGCCTCGACTGACGGCGGCGCGGGCGGCGTAGCCGCTGCGCGCGTCGGTTTCCTGACGGGCGACGTGAATCAGAGCCGCGTGGTGACGCTGACCGACCTGGGTCTGGTGAATGCGCAGTTGGCGCAGGCAGTGACCGCGGCGAACTACCTCAAAGACGTCAACGCGAGCGGGACGCTGACCTTGGCGGACAAAGCCATCACCAACGGCAACCTGACGGGGGCGCTGCCGGCCCCATAACAGGCAGCAGATCCGCAATGGGCGACGCCGAAGTCATGGTGGGCCCGTGTGCCGATGGGTCGCGCGTGGGAAGGCCGCTATCGGGTCGACAAATCCTCGCCAAGCGCCCGGATGTATACTGAAAATGAATGGTTCATGGCAGCCATCCATTAGAAGCACATGAGAAGAATCAGCCTGACCAATCTGGAGACCCTGTGCTGGATCTCGCGCCTCGGCACGTTCACCGCGGCTGCGCAACGACTGCATACCACGCAACCCGCGGTGTCGGCGCGCGTTCGCGAGCTCGAGCAGGCGCTGGGTGTCTCACTGTTCCAGAAACAAGGGCGCAAACGCGAGTTGACCATTCAGGGCCGCGATCTCGTGCAGCGCGCGGAACCTTTGTTGCGCAATCTGGAAGACATCGCGGTATCGCTGGACAATCCGCAAGCAGCGCGGGGAATCGTCCGGATTGGCGTTGGCGAGATCGTCGCGATGAGCTGGTTTGCGGACTTCATGGCGGAACTGAAGCGCACCATGCCGAACGTCGTCTATGAAATCGAAGTCGACCTGACGCTCAACATGCGGCAAAAGCTGGAGATGGGCAAGCTCGACCTGGCGATCACTGCGGAGTCCGTCGACCGGAACCGCCTGGCCATTGCGCCGCTCGGCGGGGTGCGCCTGCTCTGGCTGGCCGCGCCAGGGCTCATTGGCCGGCAGGCGGCCAGTGGCCGCGATGCGAAGCAGATGCTCGAGGGGTTTCCGCTATGGTGCCTCTCCAAGCCTTCGCATCTCTACGGCATGACGCTTGAAACGTTGCGCCGGTACCAGGCGATTGTGCATGAAGTGAATACCTGCAATCACCTGCTGATGCTGATCGAGCTGATCGCCAACGGCGCGGGGATTGCGCTGTTGCCCGAGAGTCTGGTCGCGGGCCGCGTCACATCGGGGAAATTGGTTCCGGTGTCGCCGGAGCTTTGTCCGGAACTGCTGGATTTCGTGATCGCGCGACACAAGGACCAGGAACAGGCGCTGGTCCGGCACATCATGACATTGGCCCAAAACGCCAGCACGTTCTCCCTCGAGCGATTGGTGGAACCCGCATAGCGGCAGGGTGTACCCGCATGGCAGTTGGCCGGGTCATCCGTTGTCGAATCCCGCGCCGGTCGGACGCGCCGGCGGGCGCGGCGCGGGCGCCTCGCCATCGACCCGGGCCGGGAACAATGCTTGCAGGTCACCCGCATCGTTGCGGCGCACGAGACCGCGACCGCGGATGTGTGCGGACTCCATCGCCTCCCCGACGGTCAGCACTGGCGTGAAGCAACAATCTGCCCCCGTGAAACGCGCGACGCATTCGGCGTTGGTCAGTCCCGCAAAGAATGCCGCAACCTCGGCGATGAGATACTGCTGCGGCATCGGTTCGGTGTGGCGGGCGACCCAGTCCGGACGTTGCGCCCTTTCGCAGAAGCTGCGCCAGAATTTTTCCTCGATGGCGCCCAATACGATGTGCCGGTCGTCGCGGGTCGCGTACACGCGGTAGCACGCGGCGCCACCGTTCAAGTAGGTTTCGTTGCGGGCAGGTGAGCAGCCGCGCGCGCCGTAATCGGCGACCTGGAAAGTCTGCAACGGAACCGGCACATCGGCCAGGCCAATGTCGATGACGCATCCGCGTCCTGTCCGGTCTCGTCCGCGCAGCGCACCAAGAATCGCAATCACCGCGAACAGCGAGCCGGTGGTGTCCGCCACCGGCGGATCGAAAAAGACCGGCGCGTCGTTGCCATTGCGATGGAGGACCCCGGCTTGCGCCAGATAATTTGCGTCATGTCCCGCCGCCTGTTCGAGCGGGCCGCCACTTCCATAGCCGGAAAGCGAGCAAAACACGAGTCTCGGATTGCGCACCGAAAGCACCGCGTAGTCCAACCCCAGCCGCGCCATGACGCCCGGACGGAACGATTCGAGGAGCACATCGGCCGCGTCGACGAGCCGCAGAAAGTCCTCGCGCGGCCCCGGCTGTTTCAAGTCCATGCTCCGCACCGACTTTCCGGCGTTGACGGACTCGTAGAAGATGGCGCGCCCGGTGTTGTCGCGGGGGCCAAGGTTGCGCATGTCATCGCCGCGTGGGGGCTCGATCTTGAGGACCTCCGCGCCGAAATCAGCCAGGAGCAGTGTCGCGAGCGGCCCGGGCAGGTATTGCGACAGATCGAGTACGCGCACGCCCGCGAGCCATGCGTTCAGTGCGGACATGGCGTTCCCCTGCCGTCGATTCGTGTTCGCAACCGCACTCCGCTCGCCGATACCGTCACAGTATGGCGACAGGCAGGAGCGGGCTTCCCGTTCCTCCGACGAAGGGCAGCGGTGCCGTGACGAACAGGAATTCGGTGGCGCCGGCCGCGGCCAGGGGCGCCAGGACCAACCCTTCGAGCAGCGGAATGCCGTAACCGCGGATCACGAGCTGGTGAACCGGGAACACCTCGCCGCGCGGGAACGGTATGTGTTCCACCGCAAAATTGTCGCATCCGATGACCGCGACACCCGCCTCCGCGAGCCAGCGCCCGGCATCGACGTCGATGCCGGGTTCGCCGTCGTAGTAGTGCGGATCGCTCAACTTCGACTCAATCCAGCCCGTGCGAATCAGCACGATGTCGCCCGGCGTGATGGTGATGCCCGCCTTGTTCGCGGCCGCTTCCAGCATCGCGCGGGTGACGGGCGCGCCCAACGCCAGTGGCTTGCCGTCGGCCAGCACATCCAGCAACACGCCGCGACCGACGATCGGTCCCATCTTTTCGACACCGCAGCGCGCGGCACCGGTCGTGCTGCGCGTGCCGTGCGACGAAAAGCCATTGTAGAGGTGGTCGTCGTGCCAGGCGTGGCACAGCGCGTCGATATGCGTGCCGAATTGCAGCGCCATCACGACCGTGTCCTCGGCGAATTGGAATCCCCCCGGACGTTTGCCTCCCGCCGCATAGTCGCCGCCATCGCGTTGCATGAAGTGCTGCATCGGCCCGCGGTGTCCGGGCACGGGAGTCTTGTCCGAGAGGGGCTGCGCCAGCGACATGACCCTGCCTTGCTTGACCAGCCCGGTGGCGCGCAGGACCTCGCTCGCGCCGATCAGGTTGAGGGCGCCGCGCTCGTCGTCGCTGCCCCAGCGTCCCCATGCCTCCTCAGCCATGATCGCTCACTTTCGCTGCCCCGGGCTCATCGCTGCTGCGCGCGTGGCGGCACGTTGGCGGCCATCTGCTTCAGTTCGCTGCGCAACAATTTGCCGGTGACGGTGGTGGGCAATGCCGCGCACAGTTCCACCCGGTCCGGAGTCTTGTAACTCGCGGCCTCGGCACGGCAATGGCTGCGCAACATCTCCTCGGTCAGCGTCACGCCAGGCTTGGGCACCACGAACGCCAGCACGATCTCGCCCTTGTCGGGGTCGGGCGCGCCTGCGACCCCGGCCTCGGCCACGCCGGGATGGTGCCGCAACACGTCCTCGACTTCCGCCGGCGCGATATTGATGCCTGCCCGCTTGATCATTTCCGTCGTGCGCGCCATGAACTGCAAGTCGCCGTCCGGTGTCAGCACGCCAAGGTCGCCGGTGCGAAAGTAGCCATCAGTGGTGAACGCCTTCTCATTGTTCTGCGCGCTGATGCCATCGTAGCCTGGTGTCAGGTTGCCCTTGACCTCGATCTGGCCTGGGGTGCCTGCCGCCACCGGCTGTCCGCTGTTTTCATCGATAATCCGGATGTCCACGCCGGGCAACGCCGGGCCTTGCACGCGCATGCGCCGCTCAAGCGACCAATGGTGCCACGTCACGGCGCAGTTGCCATAGGACTCGGTCTGGCCGTAGACGTTGCAGATCTCGCGCGCGCCCAGCTCGGCCACGGCCGCCACGTCCTGCGGCGTGCCGATGGTGACGCCGGTGCGCAGCGAACGCGTGCGCTCCGCGCGAAACGCCGGATGATGCAGCATCGCGTTGGTCATCCCGGGCATCGTGTAAAGCGCGGTGCAGCGCTGGCTTTCGATCAGGTCGAGCGACTCCGCCGGATCGAAGCGGCGTTGCAAAACGAGCGTGGCACCATGCGTCAGCGTCGCCGCCATCGCATTGGCGGAACCGAATGACCAGAAGAGGGGCGGCGACAGCAACACGCGATCGTGGCGAGTCAAGCCCTGGCGCTCGCCGATGTTGAAGCCATTCTCGATGGTCGCGCCATGCCGTAGTGGAACGGCTTTCGGATAGGACGTCGAGCCGGACGTATAGAGGATGAACGCGGCGTCCTCGGGACGCGCGCCATCCCCGGGCGCAGGTATTTCGACAAGCGCGGCATGCGAAGTCAGGAACGCGTCATAGGCCAGCGCGCCGCTGACCGGAGCGGCGCCGACGAACACGACGTTCTCCAATTCCGGAAAATTCGGGTCGCGCCACTTTCCAGGCGCCGCCGTGGCGAGTCCAGGCACCAGGCCGGCGATGTCGCCCGCGAAATCCTGATCCCCGATACGGTCCGCCGCGAACAACACCTTGATACGCGAATCCCTGAACAGGAATTCGAGTTCACGGCGCTTCGACCAGGTGCTGAACGGGACCAGCACGGCGCCGAGCGCGGCCGCGCCGAAACAGATCTCGATCCATGCGGTGCAGTTGTCCAGCAGCAGTCCGACGCGGTCATGGCGGCGCACGCCCAGCGCGCGCAATCCTGCCGCGACGCGGCCGGCGCGCTCCCGCAGTTGCATGTAGGTGAGCGGAACGAGATCGCCAATGACCGCCGCCCGATCGGGGAAGCGTTCGGCCTGTTCGCAGAGCAGGTCGAACAGGGTCCTGCTGTAGGGGGCCTTCATTTTTTAGCTCCAGTTCCAATGTACAAGGGGCAGTCCGGCGACCGGCGAGCGGAAGGACGCGAGGGACGTGCCGTTGAGACAGCCCAGGTAGGCGGTGCGCAGATCGGGACCGCCGAACGCGAGACTGCTGGCGTTGCGCAATCGCCGCCCTGCGGCCCCCGACAATGCCGGGCGCTGCAGCGTGTTGGACGCGAAGGCGGCCTCCAGTTGCCGGGCAGTGGCGGGGTCGGCATCGTCCAGAATCGTCTCGACCTTGCCGTCCGGCCCGACGCGGTAGATCCGGTTGCTGCCGACACAGACGACCCAGACTCCGCCTTCTGCGTCGAGCGCCATGCCGTCCGGAAAGTCGCATCCCGAGAACTGCGCGATCGTTTCCCGGTCGCGCAGCGAACCATCCGCCCCGAGCGTGAAGCGGGTCAGGCGGCGTCCGAATGTTTCGTTGACGTAGAGATAGCGTGATGCCGCATCGATACGGCACTCGTTCGTGTATTGCAGGCCATCGGCGACGATCCGCGCACCGCCCTTGTCGACGAGAACGACAAAGCCGGTCTGCGCATGGATGGGATAGGCATCGCCCATCACCTGCGCGCTCACGCAAATCCAGACGCGCTCCTGCATGTCCAGCGCGACGAAATTGGGCCGGAACGTGGTATGCCCGTCGACCTCCTGCAGGAACGGCGACACCTCGCCCTCCGCGCCGATGCGCCAGACGCCGCCGTCGGGTCCCAGATTGGCGACGAGCAGCGAGCGGTCGCGGCATAACGCGATGCCATTGGGCAGCAGGCCCGAGGTTCCGATCATCCGCTGCGCACCGTCGGGGCCGATCGTCATCACGCCGCCGCGGGCGTCGGACATGAACAGCCGGCCGGACGCGCAGGCGAGCACGCATTCCGGGCGATGGAGATCGTGCCCCACGGAGCGCAACTCGGGCTCGGTGGCGAAGAGCGCGGCGCTATCCGGCATGGCGATATCAGTCCAGTTCCAGCTTGATCTTGCTTGCGACGTCTTTCCAGCGCGCAACGTCGCGCTTGATCAACGCTCCGGTCGCGTCCGGCCCCAGGTATCCCGGTTCGAGGCCGTTCTGGCGGAATTTCGCCTGGATCTCGGGATCCGCCACGACCTTGGCCAGATCGTCGGAAATTTTCTTCACAATCGCGGGCGGCGTCTTCGCCGGCAGCACGAACGCATACCAGATGTCGGCATCGAATCCGGCAACGCCGGCTTCCGCCACCGTCGGCAGATCGGGATACTGCGGATCGCGTTTCGCCGTGGTGACCGCGAGGGCGCGCAGGCGGCCGTCCTTGATGAACGCGGAGACCGAGCTCGACGCCGCGAACGACAATTGCACATCGTTGGTCACGAGTCCGGTGACCGAAGGCGCGGAACCCTTGTATGGCACGTGCGTCATCGGCACGCCGGTTTGCATGACGAAGAGTTCCCCGACCAGGTGGGGCGCCGTGCCATTGCCCGCGGACCCGAAGAAAAGCTTGTCGGGATTGGCCTTGCCGTAGGCCATCAGCTCCTTCACGCTCTTCACGGGCAGCGTGGAGTTGACGACCACGACCATCGGTGACGTCGTGTATCTGCCGACCGGCGCAAAGTCGCGCACGGCATCCCAGGTCAGTCCCTTGTAGACCGTCGTGTTGATCGTGTACGAATTGACGAACAGCAGCATCGTGTAGCCGTCGGGTGGCGCATGGGCGACCAGGTCGGCGGCGATGTTCCCCGCTGCGCCCGGCTTGTTCTCGACGACGACCGATTGCCCCCATAGTTCCGAAAGTTTCTGCGCGACAATGCGCCCGCCGATATCGGAGCCGCCGGGCGCAAAGCCCACGATCAGGCGAACGGGCTTGTCCGGAAACGCCGCGAGTGCGCCGGTCGCGAAGGCCATCAACGTCGCGCCGAGCAGCGCCAACCTGACGAGCTTGTTCATGCCAGTTCGAACCAGAAGTCGAGCACGTCGCCCTTGCGCTTTTCGGCGAACCGGGTGTTGACGCGCGTGCCGAGCTTCAACTGGGCGGATGCCTTGGCCGGGTCCTTCAAGTCGATGCCGCGAAAATAGCCGCCAATCGCCGTGTCCGCGCCGTCCAGCAGGACGTAGCCGAACGCGTAGGGCGGGTCCGGCAGCGTCTTGAACTCCTCGTAGACGATCGTGAAGGCCTCGATCCGGCCGCCAGGGCCGACCTTGACCCAGTCGGTCGTGGGCTCCAGCGTTTGATCCGAGAACGAGCGCGGCGGCACCAGCACCCGTCCCGATTTGGGATCGCGCCGCCCGTAAATCTGCGCGTGGTCGCGCACATTGGCGAAAAAGAAGCTCGCGGTCTCGCCGAGCGCATGTTCGTACCCGATGTTCCACGATTCCTTGCGTTTCAAGAGTTCCATTGCCTGAGTCTCCAATGACTACGCCTCAATGACTACGCTTCGATGACCATCGTTCCGAAGAACTGGTGGTCGCCACCGTTTCCGCTGGCAATTCCCATGCGGGCGCCCTTGACCTGATGTCCTCCCGCACGGCCCCAGACCTGCAGGGCCGCCTCGGCCGCGCGCACCATCGCCGATACCGCGATCGCGTTGGTGCACAGCGTGCCGCCGGAAGGATTGACGGCGGTCTTGCCGTCGATGTTGAACACGCCGTCGCGCATCATCGCCATCGAGCCGCCCATCGGGGCAATGCCGGTGGCCTCGATCGAGTGAAACTCGGTGTTGCTGAATGGCGCGTAGAGTTCGGCCACGTGCACCTGGTTGGCGGGATCGGTGACGCCGGCCATCTTGTACGATCGCTGGAACGCCTTTCCCAATGCGTGCGCGTCGGCATGGTCGGCCATGATCTTGTTGCCCATCCGGTCGCCCATGAAGTAGCTCTCCGAGCAGTGTCCAACGCCCGTGATCCACACCGCATCGAGATTGTTCTCCTTGATATAGCGCTCCGAGGCCAGCACCATCGCGCAGCCGCCGCTGGACTGCGGACACGCGTCCAGCAGCTTGATCGGCCAGGCGATGTAGCGCGACGCGAAGACGTCGTCGATCGTCACCGGCTTGCGCAGGTGGGCGTTGACGTTGAGCGCGGCGTTGGCGCGGTTCTTCACCGTCACCCGCGCCATGTCTTCCTCGGTCAGTCCGTACTTGTCCATCGCGCGCACGGCCGACATGGCCAGCATGGTGATGGTGCCCAGCGGCAGTGAGCGCTCGTACGTCGGATCCCAGATCTTGTTCAGGATCGTCTGCGAGTCACCGCTCTCGCCGACCTTGTCCGCGCCGGCCACTAGCACGAGGTCGCACACACCCGCGGCGATGTGCGTGTAACCGCTGATCACGGAGGAGATGCCGGTGGCGCCACCGGTGTTGATCCGCATGAAGCGCTTGCTGCGCGCGCCGACGGCGTCGACGCCCAGCCGCTCGGCATTGCCGATGCCCAGCAGCGCATCCGGGGCCAGCGAATAAACCACCGCTTCCATGTCGCTCAATTCGCGCTTGGCGTCCTTGAGCGCCAACGCCACGCCCTCACGGACGAGCTCCGTATAGTTGGCGTCTTCCCGGCGCGGCTTGAATTGCGATTGGCCGATGCCGATGATTCCTACCCGAGGTATGGACTTCATGTCCGTGCGCCTTTGCTAGCTAGGTCCGCCCTGCTTTTTCCATCCATGACGACGACCGTGTTGTAGTGCATTGCAGGTCCACTCGCCGCATGTGCCACCGCCCGTCGTGCATTGGGCAGCTGATGCGTTCCCGCGCGTCCGCGCAGCTGGTTGGACGCCTCGGCAATGCGCATGAGGCCGGCGCAAAAAATGGGATTGAACGACAATGCGCCCCCCGACAGATTGACCGGCAACTTGCCCCCACTCGTCGGGTAGTCGCGCCACTGGTCGCGACCGCACAGGCCCAATCCCTCGCACGCCAGCAGCTCCTGGTACGGCGTGGCATCGGCGACTTCGGCCAGGTCGAACGCGGTGGCCGGATCGGTGATGCCGGCCGTGGTGTAGGCCTGCTTGCACGCGGAATCGAGCGAGGGCAGGTGGGCCAAGTCGCGATCGCCGAGAAAACCGGGTTCGGTGGCCCAGCCCATGCCGCGAATCCACGCGACATCCTTGATGCCGCGCTTCGCGATCGTGGCATCGTCGGCCAGCACCATCGCTACCAGGCCGAATGCCGGCGGGCTCACCATCGTGTCGGTCAGTGGCCAGCGCGTCGGCTTGCCCGCGCCGATGAACGCCTCCTCGACGGGGCCGAGCGGTCGGTCCGGATACGCCACCGAACCCTGCCGACGATTCTTGCGCACGATCGCCGTCACGGTGTTGCCCAATCCCGGGACAGCGTGTTCCAGCGCCGTCGCCTGCAGCCCGCTTGCCGAGAGCTCGTCCAGTGGCAGCGCACGATGAAAGTACGGGTCGGTGCCGAGCCGAAGCACATCCGGCACCGAGTCGACCTCCAGAGGACTCCACGAGACCACCAACTGCGTCGCGAATTGGCCGGATGCTATGCGCAGCGCCGCGAGCACGAACGCATGCTCCGCGGCCGACGGCGTGCACAGGATGTCGCGGTCGACTCCGCCGACCGGGCCCGACGCCATCATGACTGAAATGGCACGCCCGTCGAGCTCGTCATTGCCGGCCACCACGATGCCATCGATGGCCTCGATGTCGAATTTCGCGTCGCGCAATGCCGCCTGCGTCACCGCGTAAATCGACTCCTCCAGTGACCGGCTATCCGATCCTTGCGGGGCGTGGATGGCGCAGCCCACGATGCCGATTTCCACTCGTTCGTTCATGCTTTCGCCTTTCAGGGAAGCTGCGGCTTCATCGTTTGGTATTTCTTGGGCCAGATCGAGTGCAACGTGCCGTCATACCAGGTCACCAACAACGGGACCGCATGGATATTCTGTCCGTTCGGTCCGAACTTCACCTGCTCGCCCACCAGGATGGTCGACACGTCGATGTTGGCGAGCGTCTCGCGCAGCACCTTGGGATCGGTCGACTTGGCCTTTTCCAGCACTTGACCCATCAGCTGGCCGATTGCATAGCCTTCACCCGCCGCTTCCTGGGGCAGCAGCTTTTCTTCGGGAAAGGCAGCCTTCCACTTGGCGGCGAATTCCTTCACGCCCTTGATCGGCAGGTCGCCGTTCCATGCGATGGTGCCCATCAGGTTGTTGGCCTGCTTGCCCAGCGCTTCGGAGATCGTCTTGACCGCGATGCCGGAGCCGCTGCCGACGATCGGCGCCGTGACGCCCAGGTTGCGCAGAGCCTTGGTGATCAGGATCGTGTCATCGGTGTAGAGGTTGAGGAAGATGACTTCCGGCTTGCCGGCGAGCACGGGACCGATCACCGGCGTCGGATCCGAGATTCCCGATGCAAGCGCTGCGGTCGCGACGACCTCGATGCCGTTCTTCTTCGCATTCTCGATCAGCCCTGCGCCGAGCGCCTGGCTGTTGGCATCCGACCCGTAGAAGATCGCGACCTTCCTGATCTTCTGGTTCTTCAATTCGGCGTACATCGCGGTGATGTAGTCGAAGCTGGCGGCCGAGAACGCGGTCGAGACCGGCGGGATCTTGAACGTGTATTTCATGCCCTTGTTGACGATCGCGTCGGCATAGGACGTGGTGATCAGCGGCACTTCGGCGCGCTCCGCCTCGATCTGCGCGGACAGCGTCATCGTGCTGACGTGTGCTCCCATCAGCATGATCGCCTTGTCCTGCGTGATCAGCCGCCGAGTTACGCTCGCGGCCTGCGCCGGATTGTCGCTGGAGGCGTCAGCCGAGATCAGCTTCAGCTTGGCGCCGCCCATCGACTTGATTCCGCCGTTGGCGTTGATCTCGTCGATCGCGATCTTGAGGCCGGCCACGGCCTGGCGGCCGCCTTCGGCATAGCCGCCGCTCATCGAGTTCGGCGCGCCGATGATGATCTCCGGGACCTGGGCAAGCGCTTGCGCGGCGAGCAGCGAAAGTGCCGCCGCAACCACCGATGTTTTCCATTTCATGCCTGAACGCATTTCATTCTCCTGAAGGTTGAATCCACTTGCGACAGTTCGCCGGCTCATCGACGGGTCTCATACGCCCAGATAGGCCTTGCGAACGAAATCGGAATCACTGAGCATCGTGTGATCGCCGCTGAACACCGTGTGCCCGTTGGCCAGCAACAAGCCGCGTGTCGCGATGTCGAGGCACGATGCGTTTTGCTCGACCAGCAGGATTGACGCACCCTGCTTGCCGATCTTGGCCAACTGCTCGAAGACCAGTTGGGTCATCAATGGCGACAAGCCGAGCGACGGCTCGTCCAACATCAGCAACTTGGGCGAATTCATCATCGCGCGGCCGATGGCCAGCATCTGCTGCTCGCCGCCGCTCATCGTGCTGGCGGTCTGCCCGCGCCGGTCCGCCAGCTTGGGAAACAATTCGTACACGTGGTCGCGGGAGTGCGCCAGCGTACCGGCGGCGCGCTTGCGAATGAAACTCACGTCGAGGTTTTCCTCCACGGTCAGGCTGGAAAAAACCCGCCGCCCCTCCGGAACGTGCGCGATGCCCTGCAACGCCACCTGATCGGGGCGCAGCCCGGCCAGCGACTTGCCTTCCGAGGACAGCTTGCCGCTGACCGGACGCTGCAAACCGGAGATCGTGCGCAACACGCTGGTCTTGCCGGCGCCGTTCGCGCCAAGCAGCACGAACATCTCTCCCGGCTCGACGGTGAACGAGACGTCGTGGACGGCCAACAGGTCGCCGTAGGCAACGCGCAGATTTTCGACGGCGAGAAGGCTCATGGCGCGGGCCTGTGCTTCCCGCCCAGGTAGGCTTCGATGACTACGGGATCCGCGGCGACCTGCGCGGGCGGGCCGTCGGCGATCAGCGATCCGTGCTGCAGCACGATCAAGCGCTGCGCCATGGCCATCACCACCGGCATCACGTGCTCGACGACGATGATGGTCAGGCCGGCGCGATTGAGCGCAAGAATCTCCTCGACGATCTCGTCCGCCTCGTCGCGGGTGAGGCCCGACAGGCTCTCGTCCAGCATGAGCAGGCGGCAATGGCCGGCAATCGCGCGTCCGATCTCGACCTTCTTGCGGTCGGGCAGCGTGATCTCGTGCGGGAATTTCTTTGCCTGCGCGGTGAGGCGCAGTTTCTCGAGCACCGAGACCACTTCCTCCTTCCATCTGCCGTCAGCGACGCATTGCTGGGCGGCAACCGCGATGTTCTGCTCCACGGTCAATGCGTTGAACAGGCGGATTTTCTGGAACGTGCGGCACAGTCCGCTGCGGCGGCGCCGGTAGGGCGGTATCGACGTGATGTCCTCGCCGTAGAATTCGACGCGGCCGCTGCTGGGCGAAATGTTGCCGCTGATCACTTCGAACATCGTCGATTTGCCGGCGCCGTTGGGCCCGATCAGGCCGACCACTTCTTGCCGGCGCACCGAGAAGGAGACGTCACGCAGCGCGGTAAGGCCCCCGAACTGCCGATGCAGTCCGTCGACCTCGAGCACCACGTCGGATGTCGACGCGGTCATTGGACGCCTTTCGTTGCCATCGAATCGGGTGCTTTCCTGGGTGGCCGCCGCGACGTGATCAAGCCGATGACGCCTTGCGGCGCCTTGAACACGATGAAGAGCAGCACGAGGCCGTAGGCGAGCACATCGACGCCCGGCCAATCCATCTTTCCCGATACGATGTTGGTCACCTCGCTCAGCACGATCATGATCACGCCGCCGATCACGGGGCCGCCGGCTGTGGCGAGGCCGCCGATCAGTGCCGGCAGCTGGATCTGGATGGCCTGGCTCAGGCCGAAGGCTGAACCGGGGTCGATCGATGAGTAGAACTGCAAGTAGAGCGTGCCCGCCAGCGAGGTCATCACCGCGCTCAGCAGGAACGCAAGGATCTTGGTGCGATAAACATTGACGCCGGCACTGGCCGCTGCTTCCTCGTCATCGCGAACGGCCTGCAGCGACAGGCCGAAGTCGCCTTTCAGCAGCCACCGGGTGATCAGGAAGTACACGACGACCACGACCAGCGTGATCCACAGGAACGCCTGCGGTTCGCGCCACTGCATCACCGCGGGCGCTGTGCCGCGAAAATGTATCGCCAGACCGGTATCGCCGCCGGTGAATGCGGAGTAGTAGCGGCTCAACTTCTCGAAGGCCAGCGAGATGACCACGGTGGCCAGCGCGAAGTAGATTCCGCGCAGCCGGAAGGTGATGATGCCGATGATCAGGGCGACAAAGGCGGCCAGTACCGCGGCCGCCCACGCCCCGATCCATGGCGTGAGTCCCAGGTCGTTGAACAGCAGTCCCGTGGCGTAGGCGCCGATGCCGAAGAAGACGCCATGACCCAGTGACATCTGCCCGCCGATGCCGGCGATGACGTTCCACGCCTGGCCGAGTGCGATGAAGAGCAGCGCGCGAACCACGATCGCGATGACATAGTTGTTCCCGAACGGCAGCAGCGGCACGCTGGCGACGAACAGGACGAGCAGGATCAGCCAGGTTCCAGTGGCATGCTCGCGCAGCCAGTTGTTCCCGCGGGGCACGCGCGCCATCGGCAAGTCTCCGGTGCTCACAGTTTCACCATGTCAGTGCGCGGACTTGCGTCCGAAGAGTCCGTAGGGGCGGAAGGCAAGCAGCAGGATCAGCAGCGCGTACAGCGGCACGTCCTGCAACGCCGAGGTCCACAACACGCTGGTGACCTGCTGCACCACGCCGCAAATGAGGCCGCCGATGAACGCGCCGCCGACGCTGCCCAGGCCGCCCAGCACGGTGGCGATCAGCGCGATCGGCATCAGTGCAAAGCCGACGTGCGGGCTCACCGGGTAGTAGGAAACCAGCACGGAACCGGCGATCCCGGCCAGCGCGCCCGCACCGGCAAACGCGCTGACGTTGATGAAGTGCGCATTGAGCCCCACCAGTTGCGCAGCTTCCGGGTCATCGGCGATGGCGCGGATCGACTTGCCCCAGGACGTGCCGCGCAGCACGATCTCGACGGCCGCGACGCAGGCCAGTGAAATGCCGAATGCGGCGAGTTGCGCGTAGGAGAGGAAGATCGGGCCGACCAGCAGGTACTGCGACCCCCAGTTGGAACGCACGGCGTGCGCGCTGGGTCCGAAGATCAGCGCCGCCGCGGTTTGCAGGATCAGTGCGACGGCGATGGCCGCCAGCAACTGCTGCAGCGTTGCGCGGCCGACGAAGCGCTGGAACACGAACAGGTACAGGAAGGCGCTGACGGCCGCCACGATCACGACCGCGAGCGGCATGGCGAGCAGCGGATCGACACCGAGGTTGTTGGCCACGACCAGTCCGACAAACATTCCGATCATCACCAATTCGCCGTGCGCGAAATTGACGATGCGCATGACGCCGAAGGCCAGGCTGAAGCCCATCGAGAACAGTCCGTAGACGCTGCCGACGAGGATGCCGCTGATGAGTGCCTGCAGCATTATCGTGCCCGACCGTGATCGAAATTATTGGAGTTCATGGTGGCCAATCCTGATGGGATCAAAGTGCGAGTCCGCCGTCGACGAAATGAATGTGCCCGGTTGTGTTGCTGGCTTCGTCGGAGGCCAGGTAGACCGCCGCGAACGCCACTTCCTCCGACGTGCCGAGGCGCTTGTTCAGCTGCTTGTCGATATATGTCTGGCGGACGGTTGCGAGCGGCTGGCCGGACTTCCGGGCCGTCTCCGCCATGCGCTCGTTGATCGACGGCGAATCGATGGCGCCGGGGCAGATCGCGTTGCTGCGAATGTTCTGGCCGGCAAAGTCGATTGCCACCGACTTGGTCAACGCGATGACCGCGCCCTTCGTCGTGCCGTAGATGTAGCGGTTGGGGTACCCCTTGACCGAAGACGCGCAGGACGCGATGTTCACGATCGACCCGGCCTGGCGCTCGAGCATGCCGGGCAGGAACGCCCGGATCATCCGGTGCATCGACCGCACGTTGATGTCGAACGACACGTCCCATGCGCTCTCGTCGCAATCGAGCACCGTGCCATGTGTCACCCACCCCGCGCAATTGGCCAGCACATCGGCGATGCCCACCTCGGCCCGCAACGCAGCGACATCGGAATCGGAGCGCACATCGAGCTTGCGGCATTGGATTGCGGACAAACCGGCGAGCTTGGCGGGATCGATGTCCGTTGCCCAGACGCTGGCGCCTTCCCGCGCGAAAGCCTCGGCGATTGCGCGGCCGATGCCCTGGCCCGCTGCCGTGACCACCGCCGTCTTGCCGTTCAGGCGTCCCGCTGCCATTTAGTGTTTTGCTCCGTTGCGCATGACGTGAGTTCAGACCGCTTCCGCGGCCAGTTTGGCGCGTTGCTCGATATGTCCCTGCCGAAACAGCTTGTCTGCCGTCTGGTGCATCGCGCGTTCGGCGTCACCGCCGTCCACCACGGGCCGGCGTTCCGGCTGAAAATGCTGGTACCGATCGACGCCGCGCACGAGTGTTGCCGACGGCTTGGTCGGCATGATCACCTGCACGTGCGTTGGAATGAAATTCATCGAGATCCCGATGCGCCGGAACGCCGCGTTGTTTGGCGCGGAGCGATGGATTGCATACGTGTCGTGCAGTGAGACCTGGCCGGCCTTCAGTGCCATGAATTCGCTGCGGCCCCCGTCGTAGCCTTCGCCGACCGTCTGTCCCAGCGACAGCATGTTGAGCTTGGTCTGCGCCTCCCGGTGCGGCAGCTGTCCCAACCTGTGCGAACCCGCGAGGACCTCCATGCAGCCCGATGCCTCCGGCGCATCGGACAGCGCGGCCCACACGGTGATCTGCCGCGGCGGCTCGAGCCCGAAGTAGGTGCCATCCTGGTGCCATGCGACGAAGGCGCCTTCCCCGGCGTTCTTGGGAAAGCAGGCCGACGACAGCAGAAGCACATTCGGCCCCAGGATGTCCTCGACTGCATCGAGCAATGCGTTGTTGTGCACGAGCTCGTCGGCCCAGTGATAGAGCAGGTGTGGCTTGAAGTTGCATCCCCGGCCAAACTGGAAGCCCTGCATGCGTTCGGATTCCTCGAAGCCTTCGCGTAGCTGCGCCGCTTCGTCGCGGGTCATGACGTCGATCGGGTACAGGAATCCATCGTCGTGGAACCTGTCGACTTGCTGCTGCGAGAGTTTTTTCAACGCGTTGTCCGGGAATCTCAATAGGAAGGACGGCTGGCGTGAGCCAGGTCTTCGTTCTTCTTCTGCAGCATCCAGGGCGGCTTATATCCGCCGCGAAAATCGGGGGGCAGCTCGCAAGGGCGTGGGTCGAAGCTGGCGAAGCGCGCAGGTTTGCCGCGCACGATGTCGCCCTGGTGCGGACTGGGCAGCGGCGGCGGCGTGTACGGAAAGGAATCGGCGGACGAGTACACCGGCAGCAGCAGCGGACGCGCGCGTTCCGAGCGGTTCACCGAAGAGCCATGCACGACCCTGAAGTTCACCAGGACTGTCGTGCCGGGGCCGCCCGTCGCGCGCTCCAGCATGCCGGGCTCGACCCATGCCAGTTCCTCGTCCTTGATCGCGACGACGAAATTGCCGTCGGCGTCGTATTCGCTGTACAACCGGCCGTTGTGGCTGCCGCGGATGAACGTGAGAGGGCCTTGCTCGTCGGTGCAGCCGTCGATGTAGATGCCGATGGTCACCGGGCTGTAGTCGGTGTGCGGCTGGCCGGGCGCATCCTGGTGCCACTTGAATGGACGGGTGCCGCGTTCTGCCTTCAGGTTCAATTTGGCGTGGTGGAACTTGACGTCGGGGCCGACGACATCGGCGGCCAGGTCGACCATCAGCGGCGAGGTCATGAATTCCCAGAACACCGGATGCTGGTCCTGCGGCGAACTCACGCGATGCAGGCGCGGCCGTTCCGCGCTGTGCCCGTCTTCGAGGATGTAGATCTTGTCCGATTGGGACAATGCACGCGACCGGTCGATGCACTCGGTCATGGCGGCGCGCAGACGCTCGAGCCACGCTGGCGGAACGAACTCCGGCAGGACGAGAAAGCCCTTTTCAAAGTAGTCGGCGCGCTGGGCCTCGGTCAGCACCGTGGCCGGGTGTCTCAGAATGTCTTCGACAAGCATGATTGCCTCTCCAATTTCATCTGCGTGACATGCTTCATGCGCCGGGGCGCACGACGACGCGACCGGGCACGCCCCCGCGTTCGACGCGCGCGTGGACATCACGGATCTCGGACAGCGGGTGGATGCCGCTGATGACCGGCCGGAGGCTGCCCGCGGCGATCAGCGCCAGTGAATCCTCGAGCTGCGCCCGCGTCGTGCTGTGCACGCTCAGCATCGACTGGTTGCGCAGGAACAGTTGCGCCGGATTGAACGGAACGAAGTCGCCCGTCAGCTGGCCAACCAGCAACCAGCGGCCGTTGATGCCCAAGCTGCGGCGCGTCGCGGAGAACTGCGGCGTGCCGACGTTGTCGACCACTACGTCGACGCCCTCGCCATCGGTGAGCGCGCGCACTTGGCCGGAGAAGTCCTCGCCGCGCTTGCTCAAGACCGTAGCATCGGCGCCCAGCGATTCGAGCAGCGACACCTTGTCCGGCGACGTCGTCTGCGCGACCACGTAAGCGCCCGCGATGCGCGCGATCTGGATCGCGTGCACGCCAAGTCCGCCGCCCGCGCCGGTGACCAGAACCCGGTCGCCGACGCTCACGTGGCCGACGTCGCGAATGCCGTTCAGCGCGGTGCCGATCGAGCACGCGGCGATGGCCGCCTGCTCGTCACTGACCGAATCCGGAACCCGCGCCACGTTGTCTTCCTCCACTGCGACATACTCGGCGTAACCGCCGACCATGCCGTGTTCGCCGAGGAACCGGCGCTCCACGCACAGCGCCTCCAAGCCGCTGCGGCAAAAGCGGCAGGCGCCGCAGATGTGATAGCGCTGCGTGGTCGCAACACGATCACCTGTCTTGAAACGCCTGACCTCCACGCCGACCTCCTCCACGACGCCTGCAATTTCATGCCCAGGAATGCAGGGGAGTTCGACTCCCTTCTTGTGCGTTCCGTTGCGCGTCACGATGTCCAGGAAGCACACGCCGCACGCGGTACAGCGAATCAGCACATCGCGGTGGCCCACGCGTGGCCGGGCGACTTCCTCCTGATGCAGGACGTCCACGCCGCCAGTTGTGCGCATTACGATTGCTTGCATGATCCTCGTTGGGGCGGGCCGGTAGGGTTCCGGGCCTCGTATCTTGGGAGCAACGATAGCGGTGCCTGCACCGCACAACCAGCTAATAATGTTGATGGATCGCGATCAATATTGCTTGCAGCGGGAATTTCCCTGACGCGTTAAGCTTGCCGTCCAGGAGCAGCCGCATAGGCGCCCGCGGGGGATCGCAACGCAATGACAGACACGTTTGACTATGTGCTCGTCGGCTCAGGGCCCGCAGGCGCGGTGCTGGCCTGTCGACTGACCGAGGACCCGCGCGTCAGCGTCTGCGTGCTCGAGGCGGGCGTCCCCGACAACAGCATGTACGTGCGAATCCCCGCCGGCTTCGTGAAGCTGCTCTACCAGCCTGCGCTGCTGTGGCCGTTCGTCAGTGAGCCGCATGAGGCCACCGCGTCGAGGGCGATCAAGGTGCCGCAAGGACGCATCGTCGGCGGGTCGAGTTCGCTCAATGGATTGGTCTACAGCCGCGGGCAGGCGCAGGATTTCGACGACTGGGCTGCGGCGGGCTGCGACGGCTGGAGCTACACCGACGTGTTGCCGTATTTCATGCGCTCCGAGCGGCGCGTCGGGGCCGGGGATGATAAATTCCGCGGTCGCGACGGTCCGCTGCCCATCACCGATCCTGATTGGCATAACACGCTCTGCGAAGCTTTCCTGCAGGGCGCAACGGAACTTGGCATCCCGCGCAATCCCGACTACAACGGGGCGATCCAGGATGGCGCAGGCTACTTCCAGCGGTACATCCATCGTGGCCGCCGCGTGAGCTGCGCCGACGCATTCCTCCATCCCGCCGTCCGGGGCGGCGCGGTCGACCTGCGCGTTGGCGCCGGTGCCCGCGCCATTCTGTGCGACGGCACGCGCGCGACCGGTGTGCGGTATCTCCAGGATGGGCAGACGCGCGACGTCATGGCGCGGCGCGAAGTCATCGTGTGCGCGGGCACGCTCAATTCGCCGCGGCTGCTGCAGTTGTCAGGCATCGGTCCCGCGGCGTTGCTGCGCGACTGTGGCATTGCCGTGGTCAACGACCTGCCCGGCGTAGGTGAGAATCTCCGCGATCACTACACCGTGCGCATCGCCGCGCGCGCGAAGAACGTGACGACGATCAACGAACTGTCGCGCGGATGGCGGTTGGGCGGTGAGATCGCGAAGTGGCTCGCCGGATATCCGAGCATCATCGGCCTCAGTCCGTCGCTGATCCACGTCTTCTGGAAGTCCCGGCCGGAATTGGCGCGCGGCGACATCCAGGTGCTGTTCACGCCGGGCAGCTACAAGGAGGGCAAAACGTACGCGCTCGACGACTTCCCCGGCATGAGTTGTGGTGCGCGCCAACAGCGCCCGCGCAGTGCGGGCTACGTGCGGCTTCGCTCGTCCGACCCCGATGCCGATCCGCTGATCCAGCCCAATTACCTCACACACGAGGAAGACCAGCGGGTACTGGTAGGTGCACTCAAGCTGGCGCGCCGGTTGATGGCAACCCGCGCCGTCGCACCGTATTTCGATCACGAGACCGTGCCCGGCCCGCAGGTCAACAGCGACGACGAGCTGCTGGATTTCGCGCGCCGTCGCGGCGCCACGGCCTACCACCTGGTGGGCACCTGCAAGATGGGACCGCGCACCGACCGCACTACGGTGGTCGATCCGCAGTTGCGCGTGCACGGGATGTCGAACCTGCGCGTGGTCGACGCCTCGGTGATGCCGCAGGTTCCCTCGGCCAACACGCTCGCGGCGACGCTGATGGTCGCGGAAAAAGCCGCGGACTTGATTCGCGGGCGGTTGGTGGCGCAGGGTTCCGCCCGCATGGCGGCGGCCGCGGCGTGATGAGCGGCGCCAGCCCGGGACCCGCGATGCGTCATCATCATCTGACCGGCGCACCGACGTCCTCATTCCTGCCGCACGGGCTGCCGTCGACGCAAACGCTGATTGGCGGGCGCCGTTTGGCTTGCGAACGAACACTGCCGGTCCACGACCGGTACACGCAGGTGCAAGTGGCCGAAGTCGGCGAGGCCACGCGCGACCAGGTCGCGCTGGCCGTGCGCACCGCGCGCGCCGCCTACCCGCATTCACCGCCGCCGTACGAGCGGGCGCGCATCCTGGGTCGCGTGGCCGACTTGCTGGCGCAGCGCCGCGATGCGTTCGTGGACCTGCTGGTTACCGAGGCCGGATTCACGATCGCCGATGCGGGCTCGGAAATCGATCGCGCAAAGGACACCGCGCAATTGTCTGCCGAGGAGGCGAAGCGCATCACCGGCGACGTCGTCGCGCTGGATGGCAACCCGGCTCAGCAGAACCGGCTTGGATTCACGCTGCGCTCAGCCGTGGGCGTCGTGTGCGCGATCACGCCGTTCAATTCGCCGCTGAACGCCGTGCTGCACAAGCTGGCGCCGGCGCTGGCCGCAGGCAATGCGGTAATTCTGAAGCCATCCGCCTATACACCGCTGTCGGCGAGCCTCTTGTGCGACACCTTCCTCGAAGCAGGTTTGCCACCAGGCCTGCTGGCCCTTGTCCACGGTGATGTCGACGTCGGCACTTGGCTGCTCGAGGACCAGGGGATCGACTTCTACACGTTCACCGGCAGCACTCGCGTCGGCCGCCTGGTCCAGGCCGGCGCCGGCTTGCGGCGCACGCAGCTGGAACTGGGCAGCATTGCCTGTACTGTCGTCTGCGCGGATGCGGATCTCGACGTCGCCATTCCCAAGATCGCCCGCGCGTCGTTTCGCAAAGCGGGCCAGGTCTGCACCTCCATTCAACGGCTTTACGTGGAGCGCACGATCGAGCGCGAAGTGATGCAGCGCCTCGCGCAGGAGGCGGCCGGCATGCCCGCCGGCGATCCGCGCGATCCTGCCACCCGCGTCGGGCCGATGATCACCGAAAAGGACGCACGGCGCGCCGAGAGCTGGCTCAACGAGGCGACCGCCGGTGATGCAAAAATCGTGTTTGGCGGCACGCGCTGCGGATCGGTGCTGCAACCTACCCTGGTTGACAACGTGCGCGCTGGCATGAAGGTGGTCGACGAGGAGATTTTCGCGCCGGTACTGTCGCTGCTTCCCGTGGACAGCCTGCCGGAGGCCATAGCCGGGATCAATGCGACGCGCTTCGGCCTGTCGGCGGGCGTGTTCACGCGCGATCTCGAGCGGGCATTCGTCGCGGCCCGGACCATCAAGACCGGTGCCGTGCACATCAACGAGACCTCCAGCTCGCGCCTCGACGGAATGCCTTACGGCGGCGTCAAGGACAGCGGATTCGGACGCGAAGGGCCGCGCTACGCAATTCGCGAAATGACGGACGAGAAGGTCATCACGCTCTCTCTCGGCGCCCCATGACAGTGAAAGGACCGCGATGCTTACGCAGCAGTTGTTGAACGGGTTGATCGTGGGGAGCGTGTATGCCATTTTCGCGCTCGGCTTCACGCTGATCTTCGGCGTCCATCACATCCTCAACCTGGCGCACGGAACGGTCTGCATGTGGGGCGCGTTCATCGGGCTGATCGCCGTGGCGCCTTCCGCGCTGTGGCCGGACATAGGTCTCTCCACGCCGTTCCTGCCGCTGCCGGTTGCCATCATTCTCGCGATGGCGGGAGGAGGGCTGATCGGCGTGCTGCTTGACCTTGTCGCGTTCCGGCCGCTGCGAAAACGCGGGGCGACGGAGTTCGCGGCGCTGGTTTCGTCGATCGGTGCGTCGCTGATCCTGCTGAGCCTGGCGCAGCAACTGTCGCGCACCGCCATCCTGCGCTTTCCGTTCGGCACGTTTCCGGTCGAAATCTACGAGTTCCTGGGCCTGCGCGTGTCGCTGCTGCAGATCACGATCGTCGTCGCCATGCTGGTGCTGTTCGGCGCGCTGGTCTACTACCTGTACCGGACAACCTTCGGCCGCCTGGTGCGCGCTGTCGCCGTGAGCGAGCGCACGGCGACGCTGCTCGGCGTCAACCCGACCAGCGTCTACCTGCAGATCTTCTTCATCTCGGGCGCGCTCGCGGGCGCCGCCGGCGTGTTGATCGGGCTGCTCTTCAACTCCGTGCATTTCCTGATGGGCGAGCCCTACCTGATGCGCGCGTTTGTCGTCGTCGTACTGGGCGGATTGGGCAGCGTGGTGGGCGCGGTGGTCGCCGGGCTGCTGCTCGGCGTGATCCAGACGCTCACCGTCGTCTACTTGAGTTCCGGATTGTCCGACGCGATCATCTTCTCGATCCTGTTCGCGATGCTGCTGGTCAGGCCCACCGGCCTTTTTGCTGGATTGCGGCGCGATGCGCGGGTGACTCGTGCATGAGTTGCGGCGGGTGAAGGGTATCCCGACATGAGCGATTGGCTGATCGGTTACGCGCCGTTGGTGTCGCAGGCCATCCTGGCCTGCGGCTTTGCGTTCTCGCAATACATCGTGCTGCGCGCAGGAGTCTTTTCCGTGGCGACCGCCGGACTGGCCTCGATCGGCGCGTACACCGCCGCGCTGCTGACGATGCGTCTGGGGTTCCCGCCCGCCATTTCTCTCGTCGCCAGCCTCCTCGTCGGCGCGCTCGCTGGCGGCATCCTGTCGATTCCGCTGGCGCGACTGCGCGGCGTGTTCCAGGCCATCGCCACACTTGCGTTCGTGCAGATCGTGCTGTCCGTCACGCTGTACATCGAACCCGTGACCGGCGGCGCGCTGGGCTTGAACGGCATCCCCCACGTGATTGGCACCTGGGACCTGATGCTGTTCCTGGCGGCCGTGGTGTACCTGATGCTGGCCCTCGGCAATTCGTCCATCGGCCGTGCCTTCGATGCGGCGCGCCAGGACGAAACGGTGGCAGTGGCGCTCGGCATTGCCGTCGTCCGCTATCACGCGCTGGCGTTCATGCTGTCGGGCGCCATTGCGGGTTTGACCGGCGGCCTGTACGCGTTCCATCGCTACAGCATCGTGCCCGAGCAGTTCGGCTTTCCGCTGCTGGTGGAATCGCTGGCCGCGGTGGTGCTGGGCGGGCGCATCTCGGTGGCGGGACCGATCGTCGGCGCGGTGATGCTCACCATCCTGCCGGAACTGGCGCGCGGCCTGGCCGAGCAGCGCTACCTTCTGCACGGCGCGTTGCTGATGGTGGTGATCATCTACCTGCCCGGCGGCATCGTCGACACAATCAAGTTCCGTTTGGGTCGCCGCGCCTCCGAACGGCTTGCGGCCAGCCACGGCGGATCGGAAAGCGCGCCATGACGCTATTGCAAACCGAAAACGTGTCGAAGCGCTTCGGAGGAGTCGAAGCCGTCGGCGGTCTGACCATCGCCATCGAGGAGGGACAGATCACCGGTCTCATCGGGCCCAATGGCGCCGGCAAGACCACGATGGTCAATCTCATCACCGGGCTGTTGCAGGCAACCGCCGGACGCATTCTGCTGCGCGGCGAGGACATCACGGCGCTGCCGGCCAACGAGGTGGCGCGGCGCGGCGTGTCGCGGACGTTCCAGAACATCCGGCTGCTCAAGGAAGCCACGGTTCTGGACAATATCATCGTCGGCTACCACATCCGGGAGAAGACCGGCTTTATCGACAACCTGATCGGCCTGCCGGCGGCGCGGCGCGAGCGCAAGGAATTCAGCGCCCGGGCGATGGAACTCATCAAGCGCTTTCGCATGGAGCGCTACCAGGACCACATCGCTGGGAGCCTGTCCTATGGCCACCAGCGGCGGGTGGAGATGATGCGCGCGCTGGCGATGGACCCGAAGCTCTTGCTGCTGGATGAGCCTGTGGCAGGCATGAACGATGTCGAGGCACTCGAACTCGGCGTGATCTTCCGCGATCTTGCGGCCGAGGGCATCGGCGTTCTGCTGATCGAGCACAACATGCGCTTCGTGATGTCCCATTGCGAGCAGATTTACGTGGTCAATGCGGGACGGCTGATCGCGTCCGGCACGCCCGACGCCGTCAGCAACGACCCAACCGTGATTTCCGCCTATCTAGGGGAGGCCGTCAGTGCTTAAGGTCGAGGGACTGAGCGTCGACTACGGCGGCGTACACGCGCTGAAACAGGTGAGCCTCGATGTCGCCGAAGGCTCGATGGTGGCGCTGATCGGGCCCAACGGCGCCGGCAAGACGACGCTGCTCAACGCGATCTGCGGCAGCGTCAAGGCGGCGCAGGGACGCGTGCTGTTCGAAGGCAAGGATATCGTCGGCACGCCACCGTACAGAGTTGCGCGGTTGGGCCTGCTGCATGTGCCCGAAGGCCGCCAGATCCTGGGGCCTTTGTCGGTGGCGGAGAACCTGGACCTGGGCCGCCTGGCGGTGGGGGGGCGCGCGACCGACGGCGGCAACGATCTCGAACGCGTGTACTCGCTGTTCCCGCTGCTCAAGCAACGAAGCGAACAGGAAGGCGGGTCGCTGTCCGGTGGCGAGCAGCAGATGCTGGCGATCGGGCGTGCGCTGATGGGCCGGCCGCGCCTGCTGCTGCTGGACGAGCCCAGCCTCGGACTGTCCCCGTTGATCACCAACCAGGTGTTCGCGGCGCTGCAGCGACTGAACCAGCAAGGATTGACCATCCTGCTGGTCGAACAGAATGCGCGACGCGCGCTGGACATCACGGCGCGCGCCTACGTACTCGAACAAGGTCGGGTGGTCCAGAGCGGCCGCAGCGCGGACTTGGCGGACGACCCCGCGATCATCGAACACTATCTCGGACGGGCCGGCGGCGCTAAACCGGCCTCGGCTGTCGTGTGAATACAGAGTCAACCCCAAGGAGATGAAATCATGAACATCGCTACAAGACTTGCGGCGACCGTCGCGCTCGGCATGGCGTTGGCGCTGCCTGCGCAGGCACAGGAAGTTCCGGTTGGCGTCGGCATGGCGCTGACGGGCAACTACGCATTCGCCGGTGTTCCGGTCACCAACGGCATCAAGGTGGCGGCCGAGGAAATCAACGACACCAATTTCCTGAACGGCCGCAAGATCAAGCTGATCGTGCAGGACAACGCCAGCGACAAGAACCAGATCATCACGCTGATCAACCGCTTCGTGACCGTCGACAATGTCGTGGCGGTCATCGGGCCGCTGTCGAGCCTCGAAGCGCTGGCCGCCGCGCCGGTGGCCAACGAGAAGGGCGTGGTGATGATCACCACGGGCGTGTCGCCGGACATCCTGAAGGCCGGCCCGTGGTCGTTCAAGGTCATGAGCCCACCGGTAAAGACGATGGGCGCGCTTTCCGAATACGCGGTCGACACGCTGAAGGCCAAGCGCGCGGCATTGCTTTCCGTGCGCGACAACGACGGCTTCATCACGCAGAAGAATGCGGTCCGCGATTACTTCAAGAGCCATGGCGTGGAGATCGTGCTCGAGGACTCGGTGGCCGGCAGCGATGTGGACTTCACGGCAATCAGCACCAAGCTCGCCAACGCCAAGCCCGATGTCGTGTTCTTCGCGATGCCGGCGGAACAAGGTGCGAGCCTGGTCGGCCAGGCTCGCCAGGCCGGCCTGCCGCAAAGTGTGCGCTTCCTGGGGCCGCAGGCCATGTCGGCGGAATCGCTGATCCGCATCGGAGGCAAGGCGGTCGAAGGCTCCGTCATCGCCGCTGACTACTTCGTCGGCACACCCGGCAAGCAGAACGCCGACTTCATCGAGCGGCATCGCAAGATGTTCAACAAGGATCCGGAAAACTGGACCGGCGTTGGCTACACGATGATGTATCTGGTTGCCACCGCCATCAAGAATGCCGGACCCGGCGCCGATCGCGAAAAGGTGCGCAAGGAGTTGACCGCGCTGAAGGACGTGCCGGTGGTGCTCGGCAACGGCAAGTACAGCCTCGACGCCAATCGCGACGCCGCCTACGGCGCTGCGCTGGTCACGGTGAAGGACGGGAAGTTCGCGATTGCGCCCAAGTAACGGCGCTCGCAACCCGCATCTACAATCCGCCTTTACAATCGGTAGGCCCTCGTCGCGGTGCCGCTGAACAGCGCAAGCTTTTCAGCCGGTGCCGCGCCAGCGGCAAGCCGCTTGAAAGCGTTCCACACGACCGTGTAGCTGAAGCTTCCCTTGTCGACGGGAAAATTGCTCTCGAACATGCAGCGGCCGGCACCGAAGGCCTCGACGCAGGTGTCGACGTAGGGGCGAGCGGCCTCGGCCAATTCCGTAGACGATGGCGGCCGGGCGCGACTCGCAAAATCGAAGCCGAAGAGCCGCATGCCGAATCCGCCGAGCTTGACGAAGACGCCAGGACAGCGCGCCAGCTCCCGCATGCTCGCGCGCCATTCGGAAAGTGTTTCATCGCGCTTCCCGGCATAGGGGCCGATGCCGATAACTCCGCCCGCATGGTCCAGCACGATGGTGGTTTCCGGGAACGTTTGCGCAAGCTCCACCAGTTCCGGCAACTGCGTGTGGTACAGCCACGCATCAAAGGACAAGCCTAACGGGGCCAACTCCGCGAAGCCCTCGCGAAACCTGGCATCGCGCATCAGGTACGGCGGTGGATTGGCCAGCGATCCTCGCGCCGCAGGGTCCGGATGCCAGACGGAACTGACGCGTACGCCGCGAAAACGGCCGCCGCCGGCGCGAATGTGGGCCTCCAGCGCGGGTTTTACGTTGGCGCCCAGTCGAAGGTCGGCGTGGCCGACAATGCCGGCGCAGATCCGCGACGCGCCATACGCCCCACTCGCGCTCATCGCGGCGATGCCGTTCAGGAACTCCGTCTCGCCGACCGGCCGCAATTCAGGTGCGGCGTCCTGCCGGTACATTGCGCCGCATTCGACGGCGACCGTGGCGCGAACGTCGTGGCCGCTGACAAGGTCGCCCCGCATGTCGGGAAAGAAATAACGATTGCCCGCGTGGTCCCAAAGGTGATGATGCGCATCGACGATCGGCAACGATGGCTCGAGCACCTCCTCGTCATGCAGCGCCAGCCAGTCGGGCCGGATCGACAGGTGCGTATTGGCCGGTTTGGGCGTGGTATCCATGGGGTACCGGAAGAGTGGAACGTCCTGAAGTATGCGTCATCGTCGAAGCGCTTTCCATCGTCTGCGTAGTCGGAAGCGGTTCCCGCGATAAGATTGCATATGGCCGCGCGCATCCGGCGCGAAATGGAGCTGGCGTGGGGGACTTGCTATGACCGATTTCAGGATAACCAAGGTGATGATCCTGGCCGCATTGCTTGTTGCCGCTTGCGGCGGCGGCTCCGACGCGCCATCGGGTCTGGACGCCCGTCCACCACTTTCCCTGGTCGTCCTGGGCGACTCGATTGCCTCCGGCGAGGGCATCGACTATGGCTATACCTACTACTACTCGGATTTCTTCCCCGCACACTGGGAGGGTGGTGTCATCAATCCGGTCTGGCAGGGCAACTACCAGCTTTGCCACGACTCCGATAAGGCCTACGGCGACGTGCTGGCGCCGATGATCGGCGCGACGCTCACGAAGTTTGCGTGCACGGGTTCCACCTACGACAACGGAATGACGTTCGACCGGCGCTATGGAAACGTGTTGTATCGGCCGGCGCAGTTCGGCAACTGGCTCGGACAAACGAATCTCAATGCTGCCTACGACGCCGCTGCGCCCGATGTCGTGATCGTCACGTTGGGGGCCGACGACGTCAGCTTCGCGGATATCTTCACCTATTGCATGGTCGGCGTTACCGGTGCCGCGGAGGCGGCCGCGCTGGCCAGGGCGCCGGACCGGTCGCGCCAACTTCGCGCCATGTATCTGAAGAAATTTCCAACGATCGAGGCCTGGCAAAACCGTGCGCCTCGGGCGACTTCGTCGATCTGCACGGCGAACAGTCCGGGCTCACCGATCCTGAACCTGTTCTGGGACCCGATCAACAGCGGCCAGATTGCGGGCAACTACAAGAGCCTGGTGGCGGCGATCAAGGCGCGTGGCGAAAAAGCCGGCAAGGTGCCGAAGATCATCTTCACGACCTACCACCAGCCATTGCCGGGACCTTCGCAATCGCGATCATGCGAGGACCTGGGCATTCTCTACGACGACGAAATCGATTACCTGATTTCGCTGGAGAACAAACTGAATGAGACCCTCATCGCGGCCGTGAGCGGAATCGACGGCGTGTCGGTCGCGGACATCTCCGGCGTTGTCAAAGGTCATGAGTATTGCACCAGGGAGCCGTGGACCTATGGCATCACCGTGCTGTACTACAACGAAGACAGTACGGCGCCGTTCCATCCAATTCCGATTGCCCAGGCCGCCATCGCGGCAATACTGAAACAGAGCTTCCCGGAGCGTTAGTCCCGGACTCACCTCTATGGAGAAGTGGAAAGGAGAAATGAAGTGGTCAATCCCGCAAAGAACACGATTTGCCTCTGGTACAACGGCGACGCCGAGGACGCGGCGAGGTTCTACGCCGAAACTTTTCCCGATTCATCCGTGGGCGCGGTATGTCGCGCACCAAGCGACTTTCCTTCCGGCAAGAAAGGGGATGTGCTGACCGTCGAGTTCGTCGTGCTCGGCATACCGTGCCTCGGTCTCAACGGGGGGCCCGCATTCAAGCACACCATTGCATTCTCCTTTCAGGTTGCCACCGAAAACCAAGCCGAAACGGACCGCTACTGGAACGCCATCGTGGGCAACGGCGGGCAGGAAAACGCGTGCGGATGGTGCCAGGACAAGTGGGGATTGTCCTGGCAAATCACGCCGATCGCCCTGACGCAAGCGATCACCGATGCCGATCCTGGTGTCGCCAAGCGCGCGTTCGACGCGATGATGGAAATGCGCAAGATCGACATCGCGGCCATCGAGGCGGCGCGTCGCGGTTGAGCACATGCCCAAAGTGGCGGCCGGACCAAAGGACTGATAAGCTGGGCAAATGCAGGAAACCAAGAAAACCGCCCGTGAAGTCAGCACCATACTCGATAGCCTGGCGGCCTTGAGCCAGGACCTTTGCTGCTACAAGGACCATCCGAGAGAAGCTCTGGTTTTGTCGGCGGGGAAAACCCAGGATGCCTGTGAAGCGCTTGACGCAGCCATTGCGGCGTTGCGCGAAATATTGGAAATTGCCGTGGAAGCCGGCGGTGGCCCCGTCCCGGATGCAGTTGCAGAACGTTTGGACGTCGCTGAAGGAAAGTGACTGCGCATCCAATCTGTATCGACCCTTGCAATAGCCGATCGGCGCGAAACAGGCAGGTCGGGATGGGAGTTCTCCGGCGTACCGGGCGTCACCTGCACTTGGGGAAGCCCCCACACCAATTACCGCTGAGTGATTGAAAGAACAAGATCACTTGTTCTGTGTTGCCCCCATTCTGGATCGGCATGATTGACCAGCCCTGGCGCGGCTTTGCGGCTGGTTGAGTGCGCTTGCCTTCGCGGCGTTCGGGAGCGCGGGTATGCGAAGAGCGGGCAGGAACACCTCCTGGCGCATCAGGGAACTCGAGCGTGCATGTACGGTATCAACTGAATGAATCGCCTTTCACATCGCTTCTGCGTGGCGCCGATGATGGACTGGACGGACCGGCACTGCCGGTTCTTCCTGCGCCTCATTTCGCGTAACGCGCGTCTCTACACGGAGATGGTGACGGCGCCCGCGCTGATGCACGGCGACGTGCCGCGCCATCTCGACTTCGACGCCAAGGAGCATCCGGTCGCGCTGCAGCTGGGCGGCAGCGATCCGGCAATGCTCGCGCACGCCGCGCGCCTGGGCGAGCAGTGGGGCTACGACGAGATCAATCTGAATTGCGGCTGCCCCTCCGAGCGCGTGCAGACGGGAAGCTTCGGTGCCTGCCTGATGGGCGATCCGACGCTCGTTGCGGATTGCGTGAAGGCAATGCGCGACGCGGTGACGATTCCTGTCACGGTCAAGCACCGCATAGGACTCGACGCCAATGAAGACTACGGATTCGTGCGCGACTTTGTGGGAACGGTCGCGGCCGCCGGCTGCGATGTGTTCATCGTCCATGCGCGCAACGCGGTGCTGAAAGGCCTGTCGCCGAAGGAGAACCGCGAAGTGCCGCGACTGCGCTATGACGTCGTGCATCGGCTGAAGCGCGAGTTCCCGCAACTGACCATCGTGCTCAACGGCGGCATCACCGACTGGCCGGCGATCGAGCGCGAACTGGATCGCGTCGATGGCGTGATGCTGGGACGTGCGGCGTATCACGATCCATACATTCTGGCGCCCGTGGATTGGCGATTGTTCTGCGTCGAATCGCCGCCGCCGACGCGGGCCGAGATCCTGCGTGCACTGATGCCCTACGTTGCCGCTCAGCGCGACCGCGGCACGCCGCTGCGCTCCATCGCCCGGCATTTCCTCGGGCTTTATCACGGGCGTCCCGGCGGCCGGCGCTTTCGTCAGATCCTGTCTGATGCGACGCGATTGCGCGATGCCGGCCCCGAATTGCTCGAGGAAGCGCTCGCGGCCGTCGAACCGGTGGAAAGCGAGCTTTTCGTGGAGTGAGGTTCGGGGCGTGACGTGCCCATCCGGGTCTCAACGACGGCGGCGATCGGCCTGAATCGTTTCGCTGACCTTGAGGTTCCGCACGGAACTCCCCATCACCGCTTCATCGCCGTTGTCGTCATACCGCTGCACGCCGTTGTCGCTCTTCATCCGGTACGCGATCTCCTGGTTGACACCGACCAGCGTGATGCCGTAGTCCATGACATCGGTGGAG
>JANMCH010000020.1:0-6405 GCA_031361045.1 Betaproteobacteria bacterium
GTGGCCTGGCTGCGGCAGAACGCCGGTCCGGTGATCACCGCCAACCACAAGGTGGCGCCGCCGTCGCGCGAAGAAATGAAGACCAACATGGACGAGCTGATCCACCACTTCAAGCTCTTCACCGAGGGAATGCACGTGCCGCCGGGCGAGGCCTACGCCGCCGTCGAGCACCCGAAGGGAGAATTCGGCGTCTACATCGTGTCCGACGGCGCCAACAAACCGTACCGGTTGAAGCTGCGCGCGCCGGGGTTTGCGCATCTGGCCGCACTGGACGAGATGTCGCGGGGACACATGATCGCGGACGTCGTCGCGATCATCGGGACGCAGGACATCGTGTTCGGATCAATTGACCGATGAGCCGACCGATGAGCGGACCGATGGATTGGAAGATGAGCGCGCGCATCGTGTTCCTGCTGACGATATGCGCGTGGACCCCGTTCGCGGCGGCGCAGCTTCCGTCGCCGTCGCCGGCAACGCCCGCCCCGGTTACCGCGACGCCACCTGCCACCGAGCCGCCGGCGGTGCAGCCGACGATGACCGACGACAAGGACACGATCGTGGCCGCCGAGAAGTGGCTGCGGCTGCTCGATTCCGGCAAGATCGGCGCGGCATGGGACACCGCGGCGCCGCACTTGCAGTCCGTCGTCACGCGCAAGAAGTGGATCGAGGGCATCACGGCGGCGCGCAAACCCTTCGGCAAGCTCGATTCGCGCACCGCGGAAAAATTTGCACGCGCGCACCAGCTGCCCGGCGCGCCGGACGGTGACTACTCGATCGTCGAATTCACTTCGAAGTTCAGGAACGGCAAGGTCGCGGCTGAGCAGGTCATCTGGATGCTCGGCGAAGGCGATGTGTGGCGCGTTTCCGGTTATTTCATTCGTTAGCGGCAAGGAATCATGCTGTCGTCGGAAACACATAAGAAGATCGATCGCGAGATCGCCAAATATCCTGCCGACCAGAAGCAGTCGGCCGTGATGTCGGCGTTGGCGCTCGCGCAGGCCGAACACGGCTGGCTGTCCACCGAGGTCATGGACGCGGTCGCGGGCTATCTCGGCATGGCGCCGGTCGCGGTGTACGAGGTCGCGTCGTTCTACACGATGTACAACCTGTCGCCGACCGGGCGGTTCAAGATCAGCATATGCACCAACCTGCCGTGCGCGTTGCGGGGCGCCACAGTGGCCTCCGACCACCTGAAGCACAAGCTTGGGGTAGGCTTCAACGAAACCACCGCCGACGGCACGTTCACGCTGAAGGAAGGCGAGTGCATGGGCGCGTGCGGTGATGCGCCGGTGCTCATCATCAACGATCGCCGCATGTGCAGCTGGATGAACGACGCCAAGCTGGACGAATTGGTCGATGAACTCAAGGCCGCGGCGGCGCGCGGCGAAGGCAATCCGGTCCACCCGGAAAAGTCCACATGAACGCGCCGTCCGAATTCCTGGACTACGGTCCCGACGCCATCCTGATGGCGGGCCTGAACGGCCGCAACTGGCGGCTGGCCGACTATGTCGCGCGCGGCGGCTACGACGCGCTGAAGAAAATCATCAACGAAAAGATTCCGCCGGACCAGGTGATTGCCGAAGTCAAGAAGTCAGCGCTGCGTGGCCGTGGCGGCGCGGGTTTCCCGACCGGCCTCAAGTGGAGCTTCATGCCCAAGAACTATGTCGGCGACAAGTACGTCGTCTGCAACTCGGACGAAGGCGAGCCGGGAACGTTCAAGGACCGCGACCTTTTGCGCTACAACCCGCACGCGGTCATCGAAGGCATGGCCATCGGCGCCTACGCGATGGGCGCGACACGCGGCTTCAACTATATCCACGGCGAGATCTGGGAAGAATACCTGCGCAACGAGGAGGCCATCGACGAGGCCTATGCCGCCGGCCTGCTGGGCAAGAACATCCTGGGTTCGGACTTCTCGTTCCACCTGTACAACCACCACGGTTTCGGTGCGTACATTTGCGGCGAGGAAACGGCGCTGCTCGAGTCGCTCGAAGGCAAGAAGGGACAGCCGCGCTTCAAGCCGCCGTTCCCGGCGTCCTTCGGCGTCTACGGCAAGCCCACCACCATCAACAACACCGAGACCTTTGCCGCGGTGCCCTGGATCATCAACCACGGCGGGCAGGCATTTTTGGAACTCGGCCGGCCGAACAACGGCGGCACCAAGCTTTTCTCGGTGTCGGGCGACGTCGAGCGCCCGGGCAACTACGAAATCAAATTGGGCACATCGTTCGCCACCTTGCTTGAAATGGCCGGCGGCATGCGCGGCGGCCGCAAGCTGAAGGCCTGCATTCCCGGGGGCTCCTCGGCGCCAGTGTTGCCCGGCGACGTGATGATGGCCACGGACATGGACTACGACTCCATCGCCAAGGCCGGCTCCATGCTGGGTTCCGGCGCGGTGATCGTGATGGACGACACGCGCTGCATGGTGAAGTCGCTGCTGCGCGTGTCCTATTTCTATTACGAGGAATCGTGCGGCCAATGCACGCCGTGCCGCGAGGGCACGGGCTGGATGTGGCGCATGGTCAATCGCATAGAAAACGGACAAGGGAAGAACGAAGACCTCGACAAGCTGACCTCGGTGGCCGACAACATCGCGGGCCGCACGATCTGCGCGCTGGGCGACGCCGCGGCGCTGCCGGTCAAGAGTTTCGTCAAGCAGTTCCGCGACGAATTCCAGTACCACATCGACCACAAGCATTGCCTGGTCAAGCCCTATAGCTGATTAGATAGTCATGCTGAAAATCGAAGTCGACGGCAGGCAGGTGGAAGTCGCGCAGGGCGCCACGGTGATGGACGCCGCGAACATGCTCGGCATCTACGTGCCGCACTTCTGCTATCACAAGAAGCTGTCGATCGCCGCCAACTGCCGGATGTGCCTGGTGCAGGTCGAGAAGGCGCCCAAGCCGCTGCCGGCGTGCGCCACGCCGGCCACCGAAGGCATGAAGGTGTGGACGCATTCGGAGCAGGCGATCACCGCGCAGAAGGGCGTGATGGAGTTCCTGCTCATCAATCATCCGCTCGACTGCCCGATCTGCGACCAGGGCGGCGAATGCCAGCTGCAGGATCTCGCGGTCGGCTATGGCGGATCGGCATCGCGCTACGACGAGCCCAAGCGCGTCGTCTTCCACAAGGAATTGGGGCCGCTCATTTCCGCCGAGGAAATGACCCGCTGCATCCAATGCACGCGCTGCATCCGTTTCGGGCAGGAAATCGCCGGCATCATGGAGCTGGGCATGATCGGCCGCGGCGAGCACGCGGAAATCGTGGCCTTCGTCGGCAAGACGGTCGACTCTGAACTGTCCGGCAATTCGATCGACATCTGTCCGGTGGGCGCGTTGACGTCCAAGCCGTTCCGCTATTCGGCGCGCACATGGGAACTGGCCCGGCGCAAGTCGGTGTCGCCGCACGATTCGCTGGGCAGCAACCTGATCGTGCAGGTCAAGGCCAATCGCGTGATGCGCGTGCTGCCGCTCGAGAACGAGGCGGTGAACGAGTGCTGGCTCTCCGACAAGGACCGCTTTTCGTACGAAGGTCTCAATTCGGACGAGCGCCTGACGGCGCCCATGGTGAAGCAGGGCGGCGAATGGAAGACGGTCGACTGGCAGACCGCACTGGAATTCGTGGCCAACGGCCTCAAGGACGTCATCGCAAAACACGGCCCGCAGGCGTTGGGCGCGCTGGTGTCGCCGCACGCGACACTGGAGGAACTGACCCTGGCCGCGCGCCTGGTGCGGGCCTTAGGCAGCGACAACATCGATTTCCGTCTGCGTGAAAGCGACTTCCGCGGCGAAGCTTCGCCCGGTACCGCGCCGTGGCTGGGCCTGCCTGTTGCCCAACTCAATACTCTCGACCGTGCGCTGATCATCGGCAGCTTCCTGCGCAAGGACCATCCGCTGGTCGCGCAGCGCTTGCGGCAGGCGGCAAAGAAGGGCGCGCAGGTATCGATGCTGCATTCCGTCGACGACGACTGGCTGCTGCCGGTCGCGCACAAGTCGATTGTCCCGCCGTCGCAGCTTCCGGCCGCGCTGGCAAGCCTGGTGGTGGCCGTCGCGCAGGCTTCGGACAAGACGGTGCCGGCGGCGCTGTCGGGCATCGAGCCCAACGAAGCCACCAAGGCAATGGCTGCGAGCCTCCTGTCGGGCACCAAAACGGCCATCCTGCTTGGCAATTACGCGACTCAGCATGCTGCGTCATCCCAGTTGCATGCGCTCGCACAGTTGCTGTCTGAACTGACCGGCGCCACGCTGGGCTTCCTGACTGAAGCCGCCAATACGGTCGGCGCGCATCTCGCGCAGGCGCGTCCGCAGCAGGGCGGCATGAATGCCCGCGCCATGCTGGATGACCCGCGCTCGGCGTACCTGGTACTTCACGCGGAGCCGGAATTCGATTTCGTCAATGCCGTCGCCGCGCGTTCCGCGCTCGAAAAGGCGGACCTCGTCGTCGTGATGAGTCCGTTCAGGCACGGCACGTCCTACGCGGATGTGCTGTTGCCCATTGCGCCGTTCACCGAAACCGCCGGCACGTTCGTGAGCAGCGAAGGCCGGGTGCAGGGTTTCCATGGCGTCGTGCAACCGCTTGGCGAGACACGTCCCGGATGGAAGGTTCTGCGCGTGCTCGGTACGATGCTGCAGTTGCCCGGATTCGACGTCGATACGGCGGAACAGGTTCGCGCGTCGGTGCTTCCAGCCGGCGGCGATGTCGCGGGCAGCCTCTCCAATGCGACGACGGCGGTCGCCGCCAAGCCCGTGCTGGCCACATCGCCGGTGGAACGTGTCGCCGACGTGCCGATCTATTTCGCCGATCCGCTGGTGCGGCGCGCGGGCTCGCTGCAGCTCACGGCCGACGCCAAGGCGCCGCGGGCGCGCATGCACCGGTCGCTGTTCGAAACGCTGGGGCTGGCGACAGGTGCCCAGGTGAAGATAACGCAGGGCAATGGCGAAGCCGTGCTCACCGCCATCGTCGACGGTGGGGTTCCCCCCGGCGTGGTACGCATCGCCGCCGCGCATGCATCGACCTGTGGTCTGGCGGGCCTGTCCGGTCCGGTCACGGTGGAGAAGGCGTGAACGAATTGCTGGCACCGGTGCAGCAGCTGCTGGGTTCCGCGTGGATCCCGGTGTGGACGCTCGTGAAGATCGTCTGCATCGCCGTGCCGCTGATCCTCGGCGTGGCGTACATGACCTACGCCGAGCGCAAGGTGATCGGCTACATGCAGGTGCGCATCGGACCCAACCGAGTCGGGCCGTTTGGCCTGCTGCAGCCATTCGCCGACGTGTTCAAGCTGCTGTTCAAGGAAATCATCGTTCCCTCAGGTGCCAACCGGTACCTGTTCTTCATCGCGCCGCTGCTGGCCATCGGCCCGGCACTCGCCGCGTGGGCGGTGATTCCGTTTGCCGATGGCGTGGTGCTGTCGGACATCAACGCGGGCCTGCTCTACATCCTCGCGATGACGTCGATGGGCGTGTACGGCATCATCCTGGCCGGCTGGGCGTCCAATTCCAAGTACGCGTTCCTGGGCGCGCTGCGCTCGGCTGCGCAGATCGTCTCCTATGAGATCGCGATGGGCTTTGCGCTCGTCGGCGTGCTGATGTGCGCGAGCAGCCTCAACCTGACGGACATCGTGCGCGGGCAGGAAGGCGGCGCTGCGCATTGGTATGTGTGGCCGCTGTTCCCGTTGTTCATCGTCTATTTCGTGTCGGGGCTGGCCGAGACCAACCGCCATCCGTTCGACATGGCCGAAGGCGAATCCGAAATCGTCGCCGGCTTTCACGTCGAATATTCGGGTGTCGCGTTCGCGGTGTTCTTCCTTGCCGAATACATGAACATGATCATGATCGCGGCCCTTACTGCGCTCATGTTCCTGGGCGGCTGGTTGACGCCGTGGCCGCTGCTCAACGACTTCAAATTGTTCGGCACGACGCCGCTGGGCGACGGCTTCCTCTGGCTCGCCGCCAAGATGTCGATCGTCTTGTTCTTCTTCCTGTGGGTCCGCGCGTCCTGCCCGCGCTATCGGTACGACCAGGTCATGCGGCTGGGCTGGAAAGTGTTCATTCCAGTTACGCTGATCTGGATTGTCTTCCTTGGCGCGATGATGCAGACGCGCTGGGCCTACCTTTTCCACTGACGAGAACGAGACCGCTCATGATCGCTCGCGTCAAGCAATTCTTCGACACCTGGCTGCTGGCCGAATTGATCAAGGGAATGTCGCTTACCGGGAGGTACCTGTTCGCGCGCAAGGTCACCGTGCAGTTCCCGGAAGAAAAGACGCCCCAGGGCCCGCGCTTCCGCGGCCTGCATGCGTTGCGCCGTTACCCGAACGGCGAGGAGCGCTGCATCGCCTGCAAGCTGTGCGAGGCGGTGTGCCCGGCCTTGGCCATCACCATCGAATCCGACCAGCGCGCCGACGGC
>JANMCH010000059.1:0-48521 GCA_031361045.1 Betaproteobacteria bacterium
CGCTGCCGTGCCTTCGACGTGATCTTGCCCGCTGCCACCAGCGCGAACATGTCCTGCGCCATCGCCAGCAATTGCGGACGCGTTGCCGCGTAGCTGAACAGCGTGGGACGCGTTGCGTACAGCGAACCCTTGGCCGCCAGCAGGCTCAGCTCGAATGCGGGAACGGGTCCGGACGCACTGCCGAAGCTCACGAACATGCCGCGCGGCTGCAGCACGTCGAGCGAGGTCGGGAAAGTGTCTTTGCCGATCGAATCGTAGACCACCGGCACGCCCTTGCCGCCGGTGAGTTCCCTGGTGCGCGCGACGAAATCTTCACGTGTGTAGACGATCGTGTGGGCGCAGCCGTTCTCCTTGGCAAGTTCCGCCTTGTCGTCGGAGCCGACCGTGCCGATCATCGTCACGCCGAGTGCGCGTGCCCACTGGCAGGCCACCAAGCCCACGCCGCCCGCCGCCGCGTGGAACAGGATCGTCTCGCCGCCATGCAATGGGAAAGTCTGCCGGAAAAGATACTGCACCGTCAGGCCCTTGAGCATCAGTGTCGCCGCCGTCTCATCGTCGACGCCCGCGGGAATGGGCACCAGCCGGTCCGCGGGGATCAGGCGTTCGGTGCTGTAGGAACCCGGCCCGCCGCCGCAATACGCGACGCGATCGCCAACCTTGAGGTAATCGACGCCCGCACCCACGGCGTCCACGACCCCGGCGGCCTCGAGCCCGATGCCGGCGGGCAGCGGCAACTTGTACAAGCCGCTACGGTGGTAGGTGTCGATATAGTTGAGGCCGATGACCGTGTGGCGCACGCGCGCCTCGCCGGCTGCGGGTGCGCCGACGGCAACATCCTCCAGCGTCAGAACTTCGGGACCGCCGACTTGGTGAATGCGAATGGCTTGGGGCATGGCTTTGTCAGGCAAAAAATTAGAAAAATTAGGGTCAGACTCGAATTATCGTCAATTAGGGTCAGACTCGAATTATCGTGCGACGCCGCGTATCTTCGAGGTGCGCGATGAAAAACCGGGTCTGGCCCTAATTTACGCGAAAATGCGAGTCTGACCCTAATTTACACGAGGGCGCGGAACGTGGCGAAGCCGGCCGCGGTAAGCAGCAGCGACCCGAACAGATGAGTCGCGGCAAGCAGCAAGCCGGAAGTGTAGTCACCGCGCGCCAGCAGTTCGGTCACTTCCGCGGAAAATGTGGAGAACGTGGTCAGGCCGCCCAGGAATCCCGTGACGACGAGGAGCCGCCACTCCGGCGACAGGTCGTGCCGCAACATGAAGTAAGCGACGGCCAATCCCACCAGATAGCCGCCGATCAGGTTGGCGGCGAGCGTGCCCAGAGGAAACGTCGGCAGGCGCGCGTTGAGCCACACCGACAATCCCCAGCGCAACCAGGCGCCGAACGCCGCACCAATGCCGACTGCCGCGAACTGTCCGATCATTCGGTGGTCATTTCGCGCGCGTCACCGGATGAACTGGTCGACGTAATGCGCGCCCAGCCCGCAATCCGCGTAATGTGCGCGGCACATGTCGATTTTGCTGAAGACGTCCTCGTATCCGTTCTGCCTGCCCTCGCCATCGAGGTAGATCATCGCGCCGCTGATATTGAAGAACGTGATCATCTCGGGACAATCGTCCGGCACGGTCAGCGTGTGGACCTCGCCAGGCGGCTCATAGACGAAGCTGCCCTCTTCCGCGGTCCAGTCATGTTCGAGATATTTCCAGCGACCCTTGATGACGTAGCCGATGACCAGCATCGGATGCCGGTGTCGCGACAGCACGCCGCTCCTGCGCACGCGCAGAAGATTGCACCATCCGCCGCTGACGGTGTTGAGCAGCAACGGGCGGAACCAGACGTCCTTCGCCTGCGGCACCCACACCCGCTCGTCATCGGGTATTGCCGCCACGGCGATCTCCGGCTGGATTCCGGATGTCGCCAGGATCAACGGTGCATTCATTCCGTCGCGCCCTTCACGGCCAGCGCCAGCGCGGCGATTTCGGCAGCCTCGTCGTAGGACTTTGGAAATTCGCGATGTGCCTTGCGATACCAATAGCGCGCATTGCCGACGTCTCCTTCCTGCATGTGGACGATGCCGTGCGCCCAGCATCCGAGCGTCGACGCATCTTCCTGCACGATGACGTGCGCCTTTTCCCAATTGCGCTTCTTCAAGTGACGGACCGCAGTGCCGATCGGCATCGTTCCTCCTCAACTCACCATCTCAGTTCGACATCTCAGGTCACCACTCAGTTCGCCAAATATCCGCCGTCCACGGGCAACAACGCGCCGGTGACGAAGCGTGCGGCGGGCGAACACAGAAAGACCGCGGCGCCGGCGATGTCCTCGGGTTGTGCCCAGCGGGCAAGCGGCGTTCGCGCGAGTATGGTGGCACTGCGCTGCGCATCGTTTTGCAGCGCCGTCGTCAGTGGTGTATTCACCCAGCCCGGCGCGATGGCATTGACGCGAATGCCGTCGGCGGCATAGGCAATGGCCAGCGACTTGGTCAGTTGTGCGACACCGCCTTTGCTCGCGCTGTAGCCGGGCACCAGGCCACCGCCGAAAAACGACAGGACCGATGCAGTGTTGACGATCGCGCCCTTGGCCGCCTTCAACTTCTCGCGCGCCAGCGAACAGCAGCGCATGGTTCCCGTCAGGTTGATCGCCAGGACTTCCGCGAAGACCGCGACGTCGTGCTCGTCACCGCGCCGGATGATTCCCGCGCAGTTCACCAGCACGTCGAGCCGTGGCAGCGCCGTGATCAGCGCCTGCACTTGCGCGTCGTCGCGCACGTCCAGTGCACACGCGTCACGACAGCGGAATCGGGGCGAAGCTCGCGCGGCATCGCACTCGGCGCGCGTCGCGCCCGTCACCGTCACCACCGCGCCCAGTTGCGCAAATGCGTCGGCAATCGCGGCGCCAATGCCGCTCGTCCCGCCCACCACCAGCGCAACCTTGCCCGAGAACAGATCCGGATGAAATGTGGCCGCGCTCATATCGCCCTCAGTTCCCCCTTGGTTTCAATTCAAGCCGCGGCCTTGCCCAGAACGGCGCGCACGTCGCCATCGCGCGGCAGTGGCGCGACGGCGCCGAAGCCCGTCGTTGCGAGCGCAGCCGCCACATTCGCATAGCCGGCCGCGGTGAACGGGTCGTCGCCCGCGAGCAGCCGGGTGGCGAAGGCCCCGTCGAAGCAGTCGCCCGCACCGGTGGCATCCACCGGTGTCACGCGATGCGCGGCAACGTGCACCTGCCGCTTGCCGTCGGATACCAGGCAGCCGTCTGCGCCCAACTTGACGACCACGCCCGATGCACCGGCGCGATGACAGGTCGCCACCACGCTCGCGGGATCGGCGCCGTCGAACAGCACGCGCGCGTCGTCCAGGCTGGGCACACACCAATCGCAGCGAGCCATGGTCGCCAGTATGGTTGCGCGTGCGCGCGTGAGCGGCCACAGCTTGAGCCGCAGATTGGGGTCATAGACGACGGTCGAGCCGCCGGCACGCGCAACGTCGATCGCGGCGAAAACCGTGTCGCAGGCACTGGCGGAAATGGCCTGGCTGATGCCGGAGACGTGCAACAGCCGTGCCGAACGGATCACCTCGACCGGCAGTGATTCGGGCCGCATGCGGCTCGCCGCCGAGCCCGTGCGCAAGTACGAGAATTCGTGGCCGTGTTCAGCGTGCGTGACGAAGTAAACGCCGGTCGGCGCATCGGCGTCGATGGCCACGCCGCGCAAGTCGATGCCCTCTTCCGTCCACAGGTCGCGGAACATCCGGCCGAAAGCGTCATCGCCGAGTCGCGTGACATAGCCGACGCGGGCACCGAGCCGCGCCGCCGCAATGGCCATGTTCGACGTATCGCCGCCGAAACCCTGCACATAGGCGCGCCGATCGCTGGCCTTGATCTGGTTGAACTCGATCATCGGCTCGCCGAGCGCGACGATGTCGAGCGTGTTGCCGGCAGGGTTTGCGGACATCAGCTGCGATTGAAGTTGAAGTGCCGGCCGGAATTGACATCGCCCAGCATGATGCCCGGCCCCTCGCGCGCGAGCCACGAGCGTTGGCCGTTGTTCCAGTACACCATGCCGTCGCGAAAGCCACCCTGGTTGTTGATGCGGCCGGATTGGTCGCGCAGGAACACGCGACCGTCGCCGCCGACGTCGAGAATGGCGAGGCTGCGGAACTCCGGATCCCAGGCGGTGAAGTTGCGGCTGTTGTTCCGGCTCTCGCAACGGATCGTGCCGCGCGCGGCCCACGCCGGCGGCGCGGCCGGAACCCCCAGCACGACGATGGTCGGCGCCACGGCCGCGCGCATCGCGTTTGTCATCACTATCCCCCAGGCAAACTGTCGGAACTGCTGCCTATCTTACCGGCAACGCGCGAAATCCAGCGGCATACGCCGCCGCTGCCGCGCGCACATTCTCGGCTTGCGCGCCCGGCGCGTAAAGATTGGACCCGGTGCCGAATCCTGACGCGCCTGCGCTCCAGTACGGCCCCATGTTGTCGGGCCGCATGCCGCCCACCGCAAAGACCAGCGCTTCACGCGGCAGCACCGCGCGCCACGCCTTGAGCGCGCCGGGCGGCAGGCCCTCGGCGGGAAACATCTTGAGTCCGTCGGCGCCAGCGGCAAGCGCGGCAAACGCCTCCGTCGGCGTGGCCACGCCAGGTACGCACACCATTCCCTGCGCCTTGGCTTCGCGGATCACGGCGGTGTCAGCGTGCGGCATGACAATCACCTTGCCGCCTGCCTCTCGCACGCGGGCGACATCCGCGACATTCAGCACTGTGCCCGCGCCGACCAGGCACCGGTCGCCGCACGCGTTTGCCAGCAAACGGATCGAGTCGAACGGGCGCGGCGAATTGAGCGGCACTTCGAGCACGCGAAAGCCTTCGGCGACGAGTGCCTCGGAAATGGCCGGAATTTCCTCCGGCGTGATCCCGCGCAAAACGGCGATCAGCGGCAAGGGATCGAGATAGGGAAGCAGTGGATTCATGGGCCTCGTCAATGCTGTTTTGCGGAAACCAGTGAAGCGTGTTGCGCGATGCGCCACAGGCCGGCCGCCGCAGCATCCACGGGCGCCCGTTCGACTTCCATGTCCGCCTGCGTCATGGCCAGAGCATACCGCGCGAGCAAGGCGTCGGCACCGACCAGCCGCACCCGCGCGCCGTCGCAGCCCTGCCGTTGCGCCCAGATAAGCGCATTGCGGACTTCGCGGCCGATCAGCAGTCCCGACAGCCAATCGGGAACGTCGGCGGGCGCGAGTTCGCCCGTCAACGCCAGCGTGCGCGCGCCGAAGAGGTCGTGGCTCAATGCGCCCTGCCCAAGACCGCGCGTGACGCCGAGAGCGAAACCGGCACCCGGTGTTGCGCCCGCCGGCTGCGCGAGTCGCCCGAGGATGCTGTGGGTGAGCAGCACGCTGTACATTTCGCCGGTCATGTAGGTCGCGAAGTCGACGAGGCGTCCCCGTTCGACCAGCGCCCACTTGCAATGCGTCCCGGGCAGCACGGCCAGTACGCGATCTTCGCGTTCGTCGACGGCGCCGGCCAGTTGCGTTTCCTCGCCGCGCATCACGTCGGGCGTGCCGTGTACATCGCGCGTACGTACGCCGGGGACGATCGCGAGCGCGTCGCCGTCGACGCGAACGATGCCTTCCGCAAGCTTGGCCAGCGGCGCAGGGCAATCGACGTAGGGTGCCTCGCGCCAACCCTGGCGGCTGCCGACCATGCCGCACGCGAGACGCGGCGCATCCACGTCGTGCCAGTCGCCGAGCAACGTGGCCAGCGCCTCAGGAAAGCAGCCGTCCTGTACCTGCAGAACGCCCAATGGAACGGCGCGGTTCGCAATCACCTCCCCTGCGGCGGACAGGCAGTACGCGCGCGCCGAAGTGGTGCCCCAGTCAATCGCAATGAGTGCCGTAGTGGCCATGAGGGTGGTTTGTGGTCCGTGGTCTGCGTTCAGCGCGCAGGCGCCGGCGGATCCTGCCAGCGCGCAGCCGCTTCTTCGTCGCTGGCGCGCGCATCGACCCAGCGCGTGCCCTGTGGCGTCGTTTCCTTTTTCCAGAACGGCGCGCGAGTTTTCAAATAGTCCATGACGAAGCGGCACGCATCAAAGGCGTCGCCGCGATGAGCGCTGGTGACCACCACCAGCACGATCTGGTCCGCCGGTGCGAGCGTGCCGATGCGATGGATCACGAGGACGTCGATGATGTCGAAGCGGCTGCGCGCCTCCGCAGCCACGGCCTCAAGCGCCTTCTCGGTCATCCCCGGATAGTGCTCGAGCGTGAGCGTGGATACCTGCGCCGCGTCGCTGAGATCGCGCACGGTACCGATGAAGGTCGCCACGGCGCCGACGCGCGGATTGCCGGCGCGCAGCGAGGTGATTTCGACACCGGCGTCGAAATCCTCGGCCTGGATGCGGACCGTCATGAGTGCTTGGCGCTTCGTCAGCCGCCAGTGACTGGCGGAAAAAGCGCGACTTCGTCGCCATCGCGTACCGGCGCGTCGGCGGCGACCATCGCGTGATTCACCGCAACGCGAACCGCCCGGCCAGGCGCGAGTTCCGCGGCAAATGCCCCGCCGCGCTCGCGCAAAGTTGCGGTGATGTCCGCGACCGACGAAACATCTCCCGGCACGGAAAGCAATTCGCCTGTGCTGCCGAAAGCTTCGCGCAGCCGCGCGAGAAAGACCAGGTGAACGGTCATCGTGGCGGAGGTGGCGCGGGAATCGGGCATGGGATGGCTGCCGGTCGCGGCGACTGCCGCGTGCGACATCCCGATTTTACTCGCTGCGAGACGAATCAGAAGCGACGAATCACCAGCGGCGAATCAGAAGCGGAACTGCACGCCCAACTGGACCTTGTCGGACTCCGGCAGCAAGCCGGAGGTTGCCTCGCCGGCCAGGCGTCCGTAGCGCGCGTATTCGACGCGCAGTCCCAGCGCGCGCGTCACGTCATAGCGCAAGCCGAGACCGTAATTGACGCCGTCGCGAGTGCGCTTGACGTCGCTCAAGACCAGCGAATTGGGCAGGTTGCCCGCCGGTTCGTTCTGGATGTAGCCAAGGCGGCCGTACAGCGAGAACTGCTTGGCGAAGCCCCAGCTGGTGTAGACGTCGGCGTTCCAGGTCTTTGGAGCAGGCTCGCCGCCGTTGGCAAACGCGAAGCCCATGCCCGGGCGGGCAGCGGCATCCGGCTGCAACGCGAACCGGTCGGCCGACGCGACAGCCGCCTCAACCGCGATGTCGTTGGCCCAGCGATAGCCCCCGAAGGCGAGCGAGCGCGTGCCGTAGTCGTCGGTCGCGGGCAACGTGAACTTGCCCCATGCGGAGGAAATATGGCCGAACTGCAGGCCATCGGATTCGGTGCCGCGGTCGCGCATCGAAAGTCCGCCGTAGAACCCCGTCATGTCATCAGCCGGCAGTCGCTCGTCCGCCCACGCTGGAATGGCGGACGCCGTTCCAGCAATGGATACGATAATCGCTGCAAGTATCTGATTTTTATTCATGGCTTTACGAAACTGCGGTCGGGCGCTACAACTTGGGGTGTCGACGGCCGAAAACCGGGCCACCCACTGCTTGGTCAGTGCGCGCGCCGTCAAGTTCAAGCTACTCCTACGTCCCTCGCCGAGTCAATCCGGCCTTGTCCATTCGCCCGCATGGGTGTGGATAAATGTTGCGATTCCGTCCAGGTCGGTCATGGCGAACGCCGGAATCCGGCCCCCGGCAAAGGTTTCCGGGAAATCGGTCGCGATGGCGGCGATGTGGGGATCCTGTGGATGAAGCAGCGGCTTGCCCACCGACTTTCGCCAGATCTCGAGCTTGGGGCAAGGATGGGCCTTGTAGCCCTCGACGAGCGCCAGGTCGCAGGGCGACAGCCGGGCCAGCGCCTGCGGCAGCGTCATTTCGGCCTCGCCGCGCAATTCGTGCATCAGCGCCCAGCGCACGCCGGACGTGATCAGCACTTCGCTGCAGCCGGCCTGGCGATGGCGATGCGAGTCCTTGCCGGGTTGGTCCAGGTCGAACGAATGGTGCGCGTGCTTGACCAGCGATACGCGCAATCCCCGGGCGATCAGGCGCGGGACGACCTGCTCGATCAGCGTTGTCTTGCCGCTGCCGGACCAGCCGGCAAAGCCGAAGATGCGCATTGGAGCTATGTTTCCAGGACAAATGTGAACTTCATTGCGGGAAGGTCCGGTGGTGCGAGCGAGCCGGTGATTGTAACGTTCCGCTGGTGGTTCGATTGCCGGAGCGCGGCGCGCCGGCCTATAGTGCACATTCCATGACGAAGACCCGCGCCGCCCACCTGCCCACAACGACCGACGCCTCCGGGAGCACTGTCACCGGCACGATCGAGCGCATCATTTCGGGCGTACCAATGCCGCGCACGCATGCCGTCGCCGATCCCGCGCGGGAAGCCGAAGCGATCGCGAAGCGCGCAGCCAAGCATGCCGCCTTGCTGTCCGGCTCGCTGGCGTTGCCGCCAGGGCCACTCGGCATGCTCACGGTGCTGCCGGACCTCTACCTCATATGGAAGACGCAGCGGCAGATGGTCGCGGACATCTTCGGGTTGTATGGTCGCAGCGCGGAGTTGACGCGCGTCCACATGCTGTATTGCCTGTTCCGGCATGCGGCCAGCCAGGTGCTGCGCGATGTCGTCGTGCGCACCGGGCAACGCGTAATTGTGCAGCAGGTCGCGTCCGGCGCGCTCAAAGGCATCGTGCAGAAAGTCGGGGTGACGTTGACCAAGCGCGTGGCAGGAACCGCGGCAAGCCGCTGGGTGCCGCTGGCCGGCGCCGCGGCAGTGGGTGCGTATGCCTACTGGGACACGCTGCAGGTCGCACGCACAGCGCACAGGCTGCTGGTCGAGCGCAGTGGCGCCGACGAAAGCTAGCGGGCAGTACGCCCCATGTGCGGCCGGTACGAACTGCACACGCAGGCCGCCGCGCTGGCCTTGGCTTTCGGCGTTCCCTTTCCTGCGCAGCTGCGCCCGCGCTATAACATCGCACCGATGCAGGATGTGCCGATCATACGGCGCAACACGGCCGGTGAACGCGAACTGGTCAATGTCCGCTGGGGACTGGTTCCGCGCTGGGCCAAGGACCCGTCGATCGGCAACCGCATGATCAATGCCCGCTCGGAAACGCTGGCTGACAAGCCCTCGTTTCGCACCGCGCTCAAGCGCCATCGTTGCCTGCTGCCGACAGACGGCTTCTACGAGTGGAAGCAGACACCTTCCGGCAGCAAGCAGCCGATACATATTGGCATGAAGGACGCTTCACCTTTCGCCTTTGCCGGGCTGTTCGAGCGCTGGCTGTCGCCCGAGGGCGAAGTGCTCGACACCTGCACGATCATCACGACGCAGGCCAATGCGCTGCTGTCGCCGCTGCATGACCGCATGCCAGCGATCATCGCGCCGGTGGCGTACGACCGCTGGCTGGATGTCGCCAACGAAGACACCGCGCCGCTCTTCGCGCCCTACCCCGCCGAGGCGATGATGTATTACCCGGTTTCGTTACGCGTGAACAGCGTCAAGAACGACGACGCGTCGCTGATCCAGCGCGTGGACGAAGCCGCCACACCGGAACCTGCCGCCGCAGCGGCCGAACCCGACGAGCCTCCACCCGAGCCGGAGCAGGACTCGCTGTTCTAGCGTGCCCCTAGTTGGCCTTTGCGCCGGCAGCGATCCATGCAGCGAGCACGGCGCGCTCGGCGTCCGTCATCTGCGTCAGGTTGCCGATGGGCATCGTTCGGGTGAGGACGGATTGTTCGTTGATCTTTTGCGCGTTGGCGACGATTCCGTCGTCAGTGTCGAGCAGCAAACCTTTTGGCGCGACGGCGAAACCGGGTTGCGTTGGCGCGGCGGCGTGGCACCCGGCACAGCGGACCGCGACGATTTTCTGCACGTCTGCAAACGTGAAGGCCTTGGCGACCTCCGGCTTTCCCGGCGCGATGACCACCGCCAGCACGACGGTCGCCAGCGCGGCGGTCACCGGAATGGCCCAGACCGTCCTGCCCTTGTGCCGCAGGTTGAAAAAGTGCCGGACGTACGCCGCGAGCAGCAGTATGGCGACCAGCACCAGCCACGCATGGGCATGCCCGAAGGTCATTGGATAGTGATTGCTGATCATGATGAACAGCACCGGAAGAGTCAGGTAGTTGTTGTGCACGGAGCGTTGCTTGCCGCGCTGGCCGTACACCGGGTCTGGCGCTCGTCCCTGCTGCTTCGCTTCGACCAGCTTGCGTTGCGACGGGATGATCACGAAGTAGACGTTCCACGCCATGATCGTGCCCATCATCGCGCCGACCTGCAGGAACATCGCGCGGCCGCTGAATACGTGCGCCACGCCCCAGGCGACTGCCACAAAGAACAGCACCACAACGAGGGCGAGCACCTTTTCATGCCCGAAGCCCAGGCGCTGGCACAGCTGGTCGTAGAAGACCCAGCCGCCGACCAGCAGCAGCAGCGACAGCCCGACCGCCTGCCACGCGGTGATGTCGGCCACGCTGCGGTCGATCATGTAGACGTCCGCGTGCGCGTAGTACATGACGACAAACAACGCGAAACCGGACATCCACGTCCAGTAGGCTTCCCACTTGAACCAGTGCAGCGGCTCCGGAAGCGTCGCGGGCGCCAGGCGAAATTTCTGCACGTGGTAGAAGCCGCCACCGTGGATGGCCCAGAGCTCGCCGCCGATCCCCGCGTCGGCGTCCTCTTTCGCAGCCGGCGGCAGCAGGCTGTTGTCGAGGAAGACGAAATAGAACGACGACCCGATCCACGCGATGCCGGTGATCAGGTGGACCCAGCGGATCAGCAGCTGCAGCCACTCGCCAGCGTAGGCTTCCATGCGCGCAGTCCCGGTTGCGTAGTCAGATGGTGCTCAGTTGCGTGCTCAGTTGCGTACTCAGTTGCGTGCTCAGTTGCGTGCTCAGTTGCGTGCTCAGTTGCGTGCTCAGCTGCCGCGGTAGGTGGACCAGCTCCACGGCGACACCAGCAGTGGCACGTGGTAGTGCTCCTGCGCGTCGGCAATGCCGAAGTCGAGAATCACGTCGTCCACAAAAGGAGGATTCGCTACCGCGAAGCCCGCCTTGGCGAAATAGATACCCATCGCGAACACCATGCGATAGCGTCCCGGCGTGAACTCCGCGCCGTCGAGCAGCGGTGCGTCACAGCGGCCGTCCGCATTGGTCACGGCTGCACGGACAAGCTCGACCCGATCGCCCGCATGACGATGGAGCGTGACCGTTATGCCCGCGCCGGGCTGCCCGCGCGCGGTGTCAAGAACGTGCGTGGTCAGGTGTCCCATCAGCGTCCTCCAGCGTGACCGCCCGACAAGAGTGTCCGCGGCGCGATTGCATTGATGCGCAGGATTGCATACAGTTTCCTCACCCATTGTATGCGATCGTCAGCACAAGCCATGACCTCCAGCGCCCCTTTCGACCCCGGATATCCCCGGGATTTGCCCGGCTACGGTCGCTCGCCCCCTCATGCGCAGTGGCCGGGCGGCGCGCGCATCGCCGTGCAGTTCGTGCTGAACTATGAGGAAGGTGCCGAGAACAGCGTGCTGCATGGCGACGCGGCATCCGAGACCTTTCTGTCGGAAATCGTGGCGGCGCAGCCGTTTGCGGCGCGCCACATGTCGATGGAGTCCCTCTACGAATACGGTTCGCGCGCGGGCGCCTGGCGCCTGTTGCGGCTCTTCCGCGAGCGCCGCATGCCGCTGACGGTGTTCGGCGTGGGCATGGCGCTCGAGCGCAATCCGGCCATCGTCGACGCTTTCCTGACTGATGGCCACGAAATCGCGAGCCACGGTTGGCGCTGGATTTCGTATCAGCACGTCGACGAGGCGATCGAGCGCGAACACATGGCGCGGGCCGTCGCGACGATCCGCCGCCTGACCGGGAACGCGCCGGAGGGCTGGTACACCGGCCGCGACAGCCCCAACACACAACGTCTGGTTGTCGAGCATGGCGGCTTCGCCTATTGCGCCGACAGCTATGCCGACGACCTTCCGTATTACGCCAAGGTCGATACTTCCGCCGGCGGCGCGCCTCTGCTGATCGTGCCGTATGCGCTCGACACCAACGACATGCGCTTCACCACGGCGCAGGGATTCAACAGCGGCGAGCAGTTCTTCACCTATCTCAAGGACGCATTCGACGTGCTTTACGCGGAAGGCAACCCTGCGGGACTGAACGCACCGAAGATGCTGTCGGTCGGACTGCACGGGCGTATCTGCGGGCGTCCGGCGCGGGCCGCGGCCATCGCCCGCTTCCTCGACTACGTGCACCAGCACGACGACGTCTGGGTGGCGCGCAGGATCGACATCGCGCGCCATTGGCTTGACCGCTTTCCGTTGGCTGCGCAAATCTGAAGCGCTCGCCGAATGCAGCTCGCCGCACTGAACAGCATGGACCGCGCGGCTTTTGTCGAGACGCTCGGCCGCATCTTCGAACATTCGCCGTGGGTCGCGGAGCGCAGCTGCGGCGACCGCCCGTTCGCGAGCATCGGCGCGCTGCACGCGGCGATGGTCGCGGCAATGGAGCGCGCATTGCCAAGTGAACAAGTGGCGCTGCTGCAGGCGCATCCGGAACTTGCGGGCAAAGCGGCGGTACGACGCGAGCTGACCGTCGAATCCGCGCGCGAACAGGACTCCGCGGGTCTGGACAATTGCTCCCCGTCAGAATTCGCGCGCATCAACGACCTCAACCGGCGCTACAACGCGAAATTCGGCTTCCCGTTCATCCTGGCGGTGACCGGGCAGGACCGCGACGGCATATTGCGCGAATTCGCACGCCGCGTGGAGTGCGATCGTGCGACGGAATTTGCGGAGGCGCTGCGGCAGGTGGCGCGGATCGCGCGCTTTCGTCTCGAGACGCTGATCGATCGCTAGCGCGCGCTGCCGCAATCTATAATTCCCAACTTCGGCAGTCGTTTTTGCCGTATTGACTCGCGAGCCATGGAACAATTCCCGAAGGACATCTTCACCGAAGCGGACGCGGACGTCGACACGCTGGCCAACCTGGGCCCGCTCAAGGCGATGGCCGGCACCTGGACCGGCACGCGCGGACTCGACGTCGCGCCCAAGGCCGATGGCCCCGAGAAACAGGCCTTCATCGAGACCTACGAACTGCAGCCCATCGACGCGCAAGTCAACGGACCGCAGCTGCTCTATGGATTGCGCTATCACACGCGCATCTTCAAGCCGGACGACCCGGAGACGTTTCACGACCAGGTCGGCTATTGGCTGTGGGAACCGGCGACGGGGACCATCACGCTGACGCTGGCCATTCCGCGGGCACAGGTCGCGATGTACACCGGGCACGCTGCGGCGGATGCCAGATCGTTTCGCGTGGAAGCGCTGAGGGGCTCGCTGACCAACGGCATCATCTCCGGCCCATTTCTCGAATACGCATTTCGTACCGACAGCTGCACAATGGCGGTCACCATCAATGCAGATGGCACGTGGTCCTACGAACACGACACCGTGCTGGTCATCCCGGGACAGGCCGAGCCGTTCCACCACACGGACCGCAATACGCTGCGCAGGGTCGGCGAACCCGCGCTAAATCCTACCGCTATCGCAGCAGCGAACGAAGCGAGGGGAAAATGAGAGAGGCCGAGGGAAAATGAGGGAAACCGAGGGCGGCAGTCAGCGCAGGCTCGCGTTGACCGCCGCGAGTGCGGCGCTGCCCGGCACCAGGTCGGCGTCGTTGAGCGCGTTGAGCGGCGTGGCCACCGTCTCCAGCGCGTCATGCAGGTCAGTGCTGTCGGGATGCAGGTACAGCAACCCGGTGACGACCTCTCCCGCCGCGCGATGCGCCTCCAGGAACGCCATGGCGCTGACCTTGTCGGTCGGCTCGTAGTCGCCGTTCAACTTGCGCAGGCGGATCGTGTCGCCGTCGTGCATCAACACATCGCGCGTCTCGCCCGGCGCGTAGTCGGTGGTGATTTCCTCGCGCGACGAGATGAAGTCCAGCCGATTGACGGCGTCATTGTGCTCGCGCACGTAGTCGTAGCTCTTGGTCGACCCCACGTGGTTATTGAAGGCGACGCACGGACTGACGATGTCGATCAGCGCCGCGCCGCGATGCTGGACCGCCGCCTTGATCAGCGGCACCAGTTGCGGCTTGTCGCCGGAAAAACCGCGTGCCACGAAGGTTGCGCCGAGGGTCAGCGCCAGCATCGCCAGGTCGATCGATTCGTCGCGATTGATGGCGCCACGCTTGCTCTTGCTGCCGCGATCGGCGGTAGCGGAAAACTGGCCCTTGGTCAGGCCGTACACGCCGTTGTTCTCGACGATGTAGACCATGTTCACGCCGCGGCGAAGGCTGTGCGCGAACTGGCCGAGCCCGATCGACGCCGAGTCCCCGTCGCCCGACACGCCAAGATAGATGAGATCGCGGTTGGCCAGTGCTGCGCCGGTCAGCACCGACGGCATGCGCCCGTGCACGCTGTTGAAGCCGTGCGAATTGCCGAGGAAGTACGTGGGCGTCTTCGACGAGCAGCCGATGCCGGATAATTTGGCCACCCGATGCGGCGCCACATCGAGTTCGAAGAACGCCTGGATGATCGCGGCCGAGATCGAATCGTGGCCGCAGCCGGCGCACAGCGTGGAGATGGCGCCTTCGTAGTCGCGACGCGTGTAGCCAAGCGCGTTCTTCGGCAGCGAAGGATGGTGGATCTTCGGTTTGGCGAGATAGGTCACGGGGCCACTTTCCGCAGGGGAGTCACGTTGAACAGGCGCGCCTTCTCGGTGATCTCGCGCGTGATGAAGCGCGCGGTGACCGGCGTGCCGTCGTAATGGAGGATCGAGACCAGCTTGGCCGGATCGACGCCGCATTCATTGACCAGCAGCGATTTCATCTGCGCGTCGCGATTCTGCTCGACCACGAACACGCGCTCGTGCGCATTGATGAAGTCCACGATCGAATCGGCGAAGGGAAACGCGCGGATGCGCAGGCAATCGAGCCGGATGCCGTCGGCTTCCAGCGCGGCCAGCGCCTCGGCCATCGCGGCGCCGGTGGAACCGAACCAGATCACGGCGGAGTTCGTCGGCTTGGCACCTTGCTGGATCACGGGCGCGGGGACCAGCTCTTTTGCCGTCTCGAACTTGCGTTGCAGCCGCTGCATGTTGTCGACGTAGGCCGGGCCTTCTTCCGTGTATCGCGCATAGCGATCCTTGGTCGTCCCGCGCGTGAAGTAGCCGCCCTTGGACGCGTGTGTGCCGGGATAGGTGCGGAACGGAACCCCATCGCCGTCCACGTCGAGATAGCGACCGAAATCGCGGCCGGAATCCAGCATTTCGGCGGTCATGACCTTGCCGCGATTCATCCGGTGCGTGTCATCCCACTCGAATGGCTCGGTGAGCCAGTCCTGCATGCCGATATCGAGGTCCAGCATCACGAATATCGGCGTCTGCAGGTGGTCGGCCAAGTCGAACGACCTGGCCGCGAACTCGAAGGACTCCTTCGGATCCTCGGGGAACAGCAGAACGTGCTTGGTGTCGCCGTGCGACGCGTAGGCGCAGCACAACAGGTCGGCCTGCTGCGTACGCGTGGGCATGCCGGTCGACGGACTGCCCCGCTGCACGTCGAAGAGCACCGCCGGGATTTCAGCGAAATACGCAAGGCCAAGGAATTCCTGCATCAGCGAAACCCCCGGTCCGGAGGTTGCCGTGAATGCGCGCGCGCCGTTCCAGGCGGCGCCGATGACCATGCCGATGGACGCCAGCTCATCCTCGGCCTGCACAATCGCATAGCGCTTCTTGCCGGTGTCCTTGTCGTTGCGGAATTTTTGGCAGTAGCTGGCAAATGCCTCGGCCAGCGAAGACGACGGCGTGATCGGATACCAGGCGGCCACCGTTGCCCCGCCGTACACGCAGCCCAACGCTGCCGCGCTGTTGCCGTCGATGAAGATGCGGTCGCCGACCTTGTCGCTGCGCTTCACGTGGATGGGCAGCGGACAGTCGAAATGGGCGAGCGCGTAGTCGCGACCCATGTGCAGCGCCTTCTTGTTCGACTCGAGCAGTGCTTCCTTGCCTTTGTACTGCTCGCCGAACAGCTTTTCGATTTCCGCGGGGTCGATATCGAGCAGCGCCGACAGTGCGCCCAGGTAAACGATGTTCTTGAACAGCTGCCGCTGGCGCGGATCGCTGTATTCCGCATTGCAGATCGCCGTGAGCGGAACGCCGACCGGCGTGACATCGGAACGGAACTTCGATGGCGGCAGCGGCTTGGTCGAGTCGTAGAAGACGTAGCCGCCGCTGTCGACTTCCGCGAGGTCCTTGTCCCACGTCTGTGGATTCATGGCGACGGCCATGTCGACGCCGCCGCGTCGACCGCGCCACCCCGACTCGACGACACGCACCTCGAACCACGTCGGCAGGCCCTGGATATTCGACGGGAAAATGTTGCGCGCAGCAACCGGCACGCCCATGCGCAGGATGGCCTTGGCGAACAGGCCGTTCGCCGACGCCGATCCGGAGCCGTTGACGTTGGCGAACTTGACGACGAAATCGTTGATCATGCGTGGCAGCGGTCGTCGGCCTGCGCCATTTCGAGCAGGAATTTCTGCATGTCCCAGGCGCCGGTCGGACAGCGCTCGGCGCACAGGCCGCAGTGCAGGCACATGTCCTCGTCCTTGACCATCATGCGTCCGGTCTTGAGTCCGTCCGCCACATACAGATCCTGCGCCAGGTTGACCGCCGGCGCGTTGAGCCGCGTGCGCAGTTCAGCTTCGGCGCCGTCCGCGGTAAACGTGATGCAGTCCATCGGACAGATGTCGACGCAGGCGTCGCATTCGATGCACAGCTTGGCGGCAAAAACCGTCTCGACGTCGCAATTCAAGCAGCGCTGTGCCTCGGCGAATCCGACGCGCTTGTCGAAGCCCAGCTCGACCTCGGCGCGGATGTCGCGCAGCGCGATCACCGTGTCCTTCAGCGGCACCCGGTAGCGCTTGTCGTTGTGGATCGCGTTGTCGTAGCTCCACTCATGGATGCCCATCTTCTGGGACATGAGGTTCACGTGCGGCGCGGGCCGCTCGGTGACCGCTACGTTCTGGCAGTGGTTGTCGATGGAGATCGCCGCTTCATGTCCATGCGCGACCGCCCAGATGATGTTCTTGGGACCGAACGCGGCGTCGCCGCCAAAGAACACACCCGCATGCGACGACGCCATCGTCGCCTTGTCCACGACCGGCATGCCCCATTCGTCGAACGTGATGCCCGCGTCGCGCTCGATCCACGGGAAGGCGTTCTCCTGGCCCACCGCGACCAGCACGTCGTCGCACGGAAAGTGGATTTCCGGCTCGCCGGTGGCAACGAGTTGCCGTTTGCCCTTCGCATCCTTCTGCGGCGCCACCTTCTCGAACATGACTCCGGTCAGCTTGCCGTTGTCGTGCGTGAACGATTTGGGGACCAGATAATTGTGGATCGGGATGCCCTCGTGCTGTGCGTCTTCCTTCTCCCACGGCGACGCCTTCATTTCGTCAAAGCCGGAGCGCACGACGACCTGCACCTCTTCGCCACCCAATCGCCGCGACGAGCGACAGCAATCCATCGCCGTGTTGCCGCCTCCCAGCACGATCACGCGCCGGCCGATCTGCGTGACGTGACCGAAAGACACGGACGACAGCCAGTCGATGCCGATGTGGATATTGGCTGCACCTTCCTGGCGCCCGGGTAAATCGAGATCGCGTCCGCGCGGCGCGCCGCTGCCGACGAATACCGCGTCCCAGCCTTCCGCCAACAGTTGCTTCATGCTGTCGACGCGTTGCCCGCCGCGGAACTCGATGCCAAGGTCGAGCACGTAGCCGACTTCCTCGTCGATCACGGAATCGGGTAAGCGGAATTTGGGAATCTGCGAGCGAATCATGCCGCCGGCGCGGTTATCGCCATCGAAGACGACACACTCGTAACCGAGCGGCGCCAGATCGCGGGCGACCGTGAGCGATGCGGGGCCGGCACCGACGAGCGCCACGCGCTTGCCGTTCTGCTTGGTCGCAGGGGACGGCAGCCGGTCGCGGATGTCTTCCTTGAAATCCGCCGCAACGCGCTTCAGGCGACAGATGGCGACGGGCTCCGGCTTGGCGTGCGTGCTCGCGATTTCGGGCGAACCTTCCTCAACACGGCCGCGGCGACACGCAGGCTCGCACGGACGATCGCAGGTGCGGCCGAGAATTCCGGGGAAGACATTGGACTTCCAGTTGACGAGATAAGCGTCGCCGTAGTGTCCCGCCGCGATCAACCGGATGTATTCAGGAACAGGGGTGTGGGCCGGGCAGGCCCATTGGCAATCGACGACTTTGTGGAAATAGTCGGGGTGTGCAATGTCCGTCGGCTTCAAAGCCAAACTCTCCAGTGGTACGCCGGGTCGCTTTTCCTGCGTGGCGCGGAATCTTTCCCATTAAGCAGGATTCACGCCTGTTGCCCACGCTTGTGCCCTTGACGCTGCCGCGATGCTACGCCTGCCGCTGCGAAAGGGAAAGCTGTAGGGGCGCCAAGGGCTTGTTATCCGTGGGGTTTTTGCAACGGCGAAAGCTGCCGGTCCGGACATGCGCCGGGGGGAAGATGGGACGCTAGAATGGAGTCCACCATGAATGCCCCTGACCCTGTACCGCTGCGCCTGACGTCGTTTTCGCATGGCGGCGGATGCGGCTGCAAGATCGCACCCGCCGTGCTGCAGGAAATCCTCGGTCGCGCGACGCCGGGCATCGTTCCCGCAGCGCTGCTCGTCGGTATCGAGACCTCCGACGACGCCGCCGTGTATCGGCTGAATGAACACCAGGCGATCGTCGCGACGACGGACTTCTTCATGCCCATCGTCGACGATCCCTTCGACTTCGGCGCCATCGCGGCCACCAACGCGATCTCCGACATCTACGCGATGGGCGCTACGCCACTGTTCGCGCTGGCGCTCGTCGGCATGCCGGTCAATCAATTGCCTGTCGATACCATTCGCAAAATTCTCGCCGGCGGCGAATCCATCTGTGCGAGGGCAGGCATTCCCATCGCCGGTGGACACACGATCGATTCGGTCGAGCCGATCTATGGATTGGTGGCGATCGGCGTCGTCGATCCGGCGAACGTCAAGCGCAACGCGGGCGCTCAAGGGGGAGATGCGCTGATCCTGGGCAAGGCGCTCGGCGTTGGCATCTACAGCGCGGCGCTGAAGAAGAACCAGTTGTCGGACGCGGGCTACGCCGCGATGATCGCCAGTACCACGCAACTGAACACGCCCGGCATCGCGTTGAGCAGGATGCCGGAAGTCCATGCGCTGACCGATGTCACCGGATTCGGCTTGCTGGGGCACCTTCGCGAAATGTGCCTTGGCAGCGGTGTCGGCGCGAGCGTCGATTTCGCGCGCCTGCCGCTGCTGCCGGACGCAATGCAATTCGCGCGCGACGGCATCGTGACCGGCGCATCGGGCCGCAACTGGGCGGGCATCGGCCAAGACGTCGACCTGAAACCCGGAATCGGCGACGCGGAACGCGCATTGCTCACCGATCCGCAAACCTCCGGGGGCCTGCTCGTTGCCTGCGCGCCGGAACGCGCCGCGGATGTGCTCGCGCTGTTTCGCGCCGAAGGCTTTGCGCAGGCCGCGATTATCGGTGAATTCCACGCGGGTACGCCGCGTATCGCTGTTCGCCAATGAACGACATGCCAATGAATGTCCCGCTCATCGAACGCGCGCGAGCCGTCGACGGACCGGCTCGCCAAACCGCGCCCAACCGGTTCAGATGACTCGCGCGAGCGCCGCTGCCAGACGGTTCGTGCCCGCCCTGATGATGCTGTCCACTGTCACCGGCGCCGCCGCGCCCGGACCTGAGCTGGCCAATGCCAGCGGCGCGTTCGGACTCTATCCGGCGCAGGACTTCCGCCTGGTCACCGGCGAATGCCGCGATTGCGCGGCGATCCGGCAGGCGCTGTGGTACTTCCGCGACCAGACCATTGCCCTGCCGCTCGACGGCCGACCGGTGGCGGGATTCGAGATCGGCGTGCACGCGATCGACGATGTGCGCGGCTGGGCGAAGGCGCGGCCGGCGGGTGCGCCGATCGACTATCCGCCACTGGTGTGGGTCGCCGCCACCGACATTGTCCGCGGGGCGCGTTTTTCGGCGGACGCGTCGCAATTGCTCGTCGGTGACAGCAGCATTCCGTTCCGGCCGATCGCCAGGATTCCCCTTAACCGGTCGTATTACGACGCCTCCTCGGTGGCCTTTTTCCGCGAGCGCGAGCTGACGGTGCGCGGCACGCCATCCGCTGATGGATTCATCGCGCGCACGATGTGGCCCGACGACTTCCGCGTCGGTGGCGCAGCTCCCCTGCCCGGCACGATGCCGGTGGGCGTGCCACCGGCAGAGGCCTTGCGCGGCCTGATGCGCAGCGAACCTCGCGGGGGCGCGCAAAGTTCATTCGCCACGTCGACGCTGTGGCAGAAGACCGGGGTGACGCGCGAGTGGGCCGGCAGACCCGTGCTGGCGTTCATGGTCAACGGCGCGCAAGGCGACGACGACGAGGCGCACGGCGGACACTTCGCGCTGGTCACGGGCCGCGTGCAGGCCGACGGCCGGATTGGCAATTGGCTCGTCAACAATTTCTATTCGCTGGATGTCGAGAGCGAAAAGGGCATCCTGGCGGCACCGGTGCCGCTCGACGCCTATTTGTCGGACTTCAATTCCGGACAGGGCTGGTACCGGCCGTCGTACATGGTCGTCGCGGTGCTGAAGGACGAGCGCGCCGCGGCGCTCGTGCAATCGGCGCTCAATCGCGTGTACAACCAGTTCTGGCGCCACCAGCTCGTCTACTACCATCCGAACGAGAACTGCGCGAGCATCAGCGTCGATACGCTGCGCGCGCTGGGCTGGCAAATTCCGCAGCGCGGGCCCACGTCGCGCACGCTGGCGTGGCTCGGCTTTCCATTCGTGGCGTTGAAGGAACTCTCGGTCGGCAAGGCCAAGCTCGCCTTCGACTACCTGCGTACTGACCAGACGCGGCTGATGCCCGCCGCCGCATTGGAGGAGATATTCGGCAGTCTGACGGCGCTGGGCAACGGCGAAGTCGCGGCCGGCAATGGTCTTCTCGCGCAAATGCTCGCCGAGGATCTCGATGCGCTTGCATTGGTGCGCTTTCCGCAATTTCCGTCGAGCCGTGCCTTTGGCGACGCGCCAGCGGTATCGACGTGGGAGTATCGCTCGCTCATACCCAACGATCCGGCGATGGTGCAGATCGTGCCGGTTCCGCCGCGGCCGTTCCCTGCCGAACTGCGCGACCCGGACTTGCTGCCGCCTTCGTGGCGGCCCTCCGATTACGCGGTTCTCGTCTGGGGCGTGCTGACGGTCGTCGGCATTCCGTTCGTGTTGTGGCGCCTGTGGCGCTGGCGTCAGTCCCGGCCAATTCGTCGCGCCCGCTAGTTTTTCCGTACCCTCCCTTTGCCCTCCTTTCGTGCCGCTTGACACTTTCCAGTCATTTCGATAATATTGGAATTATGAAATCGTTACCAAGACTCCGCCCCACTTCCGCGACCGCCGCAGAGGCCCGCCGCGCCGTCGACGCGCTGGCGGCGCTCGCCCAGGAGACGCGCTTGGCCATCTTCCGGCTGTTGGTCGAGTACGCGCCCACCGGACTTACGCCGAGCGCCATCGCGCTGCAACTGAAACTCGCCCCCGCCACGCTGTCGTTCCACCTCAAGGAACTGGCCAACGCGGGCCTCATCGCCGATCGCCGCGACGGGCGCTTCATCTGGTACCACGCCGACCTGACCGCGATGAATGCGCTGCTCGGCTACCTCACCGAACATTGCTGCCAGGGCACCGGCGGCGCCACTTGCGATACGGCTTGCGCGCCGACCGCCTGTGGACCTTCAGCCAAGCGCAAGAGGATCAAGCCATGAAGCGTTTCCATGTCCACCTGGGCGTGCCCGACCTGGCCGCCAGCATTCGTTTCTATTCCGGTCTCTTCGGCGCAGCGCCGTCCGTCCAGAAGGACGACTACGCCAAGTGGATGCTCGACGACCCGCGCGTCAATTTCGCGATCTCGCACAGAGGCCGCGATGCCGGCCTCAATCATCTTGGTCTGCAGGTGGAATCCGCGGCGGAACTCAGCGGCGTTCGCGCGCAATTCGCTGCGGCCGACGCGCTGGCCACGACCGATGAGCCGGACGCGCATTGCTGTTACGTGAAGTCGGACAAACATTGGGTCACCGACCCGCAAGGCATTGCCTGGGAAGCGTTCCACACGTTGGAATCCGTTCCGCTATTTGGAGCGGCGGACGCAGAACACGTGTCCGCCAGCAGCTGCTGTTCGCCCTCCGCGCAGACGGGCGTCCCCGCCGGCGACGTTGACAAGACGGCCCGTCGTTGCTGCTGATCCCCGGTCTCTCATGTCCGATCGCCACTACAACGTGCTGTTCCTGTGCACCGGCAACTCCGCGCGCAGCATCATGGCCGAATCGATCCTGCGCCAAGTCGGCGCAGGTCGCTTCAACGCATTCAGTGCCGGTTCGCAGCCTGCTGGCACGGTGAATCCGCTGGCGCTGGAATTGTTGAATTCGGCGCGCATGCCCACCGACGGACTCGCGAGCAAGTCGTGGGAACAGTTTGCGCAACCCGGCGCGCCGCGGCTCGATTTCGTCATCACTGTTTGCGACAACGCCGCCGGTGAAGTCTGCCCGGTCTGGCCCGGGCAGCCGATGACCGCGCACTGGGGCATACCCGACCCCGCCGCCGCCATTGGCAATGATGCCGCAAGGAGCAAGGCGTTCTCCGATGCCAGTCGCGTGCTGCTCAATCGCATCCGGACCTTTGTCAGCCTGCCGCTGACCACGCTGGACAGGTTGTCGCTGCAGCGCCGGCTCGACGACATCGGAAAGTCGAGGACTTGAACGCAGCGGTGGCGCGCCGCCTGGCGGCGGAATTCATCGGCACCTCATTGCTGCTCGCCATCGTCGTCGGGTCGGGAATCATGGGCGAGCGGCTGGCCAACGGCAACGCGGCAATCGCGCTGCTGGCCAACAGCCTTGCGACCGGCGGCGGACTGTTCGTGCTGATACTGGTGTTTGCGCCCGCGTCCGGCGCGCATTTCAATCCACTGGTCAGCGCGTGCGCCGTTGTCGATCGTGCACTGTCCGCTGGACTTGCGGCGGCGTATCTGGCGGCTCAGTTGTGCGGCGCCTTTGCCGGTGTCGCGCTCGCGCACGCGATGTTCGACCTGCCGCTTCTGGTGGCGTCGACCACCGCGCGCACCGGATTCGGGAAGTGGCTGGCAGAAGGTGTTGCCACCTTCGGACTCGTGCTGACCCTGCGCGGCACGGCGCGGTACGGCGTACCCGTACTTGCGGCAGCGGTCGGGGCATACATTGCCGCGGCGTACTGGTTCACGGCATCGACATCGTTTGCGAATCCCGTCGTGACTGTGGCGCGCGCGTTCACGCCGACCTTCGCCGGTATCCGGCCAACGGATGTTGCCGGATTCATCGTCGCGCAATGCGTCGGAGCGGCACTCGCGCTTGCCTGTTTTCGATGGCAGTTCTCCGCGTCACCGGACCGATCGTGAGTGGCGGAGCGACGCCACGACCGCCAATCGATACGCCGTCAACGCCACCAGCGTAACCAACAACAATGCGTACGGCGTGAGGCTGCGGTCCGGGTCAAGCGCGAAAAACAGGGTAAGTGCAAGCGGTGCGATGGACTTGAGCACGAATTGCGGTCGTGCGAGGCGCCCCAGCAGCGCGCCGTAGCCACGCTGCCCGAACAGTTCGGCCGGAACGGTGCCGCGCACGATCGTGAACACGCCATTGCTCCAGCCGTAGATGATCGCGAAGGCCAGCGCGACGATCCACACGCCGCGCACTTGCGTGAATATCGCGAGCGCCAACGCCATCATTGCGAAGGCCAGCGTGCCGACGGCGAGCGCACGCAGGTGGCGGCCGAACGCGAACTCCATCACCCGTCCGGCCACCTGCATCGGTCCGATCAGCGAGCCTACGAGCACCGCATCGCGCGCGGTCAGGCCGGTCGCGGTGAGCAGGCCGATGAGATGCGACGCCATCGCCGTGCCCATGAACGCGGCCAGCGCGAACGCCGTCGCGAGCCAGCCGAACACGGCGCCATTGGCCGCGGGCACAGCTGCAGTCGCGTGCGCGACTACCGGCAGCTTTTCCGCCACGATGCGCGGCACCAGCAGCAGGTGCAGCGGCAGGCACACCAGCAGGTGCAAGCCCGCATAGACGGCAAACGTATAGCGCCAGCCGATGGCGTCGAGCAGATATTGGGACAGCGGCCAGAACACCGTGCTCGCAAAGCCACCGAATAGCGTCAGCGTTGTGACCGCGCGACGATACGCCGTTCCGGAGATCTGGTGCAGCGTCGCGAACGCGGGATCGTACAGACACGCCGACATCGCAACACCGGCCAGCAGCCATCCGGCGAGCAGCGTGAGCGGTCCCTGCGCGGTGGCGAGCAGCGTCGTGGCCAGTGCGCCCAGCAGGGAGCCCACGGCGAGCACTCGCCCGCCGCCATGCGCGTCGATCTGGCGCCCCACCAGCGGCGAGACCATGCCCGATGCGAACAGGCCGGCAGTGTAACTTCCGAAGAGCACGACGTCCGAGACGCCCAGGTCCTTGCGCATGGCCGATCCGAGCACCGCGATCGTGTAATAGAGCGTGCCCCAGGAAATGATCTGCGCGACGCCGAGCGCGCTGGTGGTACGCCACAGATGCGGATCGCGCTCGATGCTGCCGGCTGCGTCAGCGCGACTTTGCGTCATTGCCCAGCAAGTCAGCCAGTGCGAGCGCCACCATTTCCGTCGCACGGTACAGGTCGTCGAGCTTCAATTTCTCGTCGGCGCGATGTCCATTTGCCTCGACCAGCGTGCGCGGACCGGCGCCGTAAAGCACCGCAGGAATGCCCGCGGTCGTATACAGGCGCGCGTCGGTGTAGATCGGGACGCCGTGGGTATGGATCTCCTCGCCCAGCACCGTCCTGGCATGGCGCGACAGTGCCGCGACGAGTTTTTCCTGTCCGGGAATCGGCACAAGGGGCACGGCCAGCAGCACGCGGGTGACGCTCACTCGGATGCCCGGCCATTTAGCGCCGAATTCCTCCAGCTGTCGCGTCAGTGTCGCCTCGACCTCGGCGGGATTTTCCTCAGGGATGATCCGGCGGTCGATGCGCAGCGAAACGTGATCGGGAACCACGTTGGTATTGATGCCGCCCTTGATCAGTCCGACGACCAGCGTGGGCGACCCGATGCCGGCGACCTTCGACCTGATCGACGTGTACGTCCTGCGCAGCGCATACAGGTCGGCCAGCATTCCGGTTGCGGCTTCGAGCGCATCGATGCCCTTCTCCGGTTCTGCGGCGTGTCCCGATTTGCCGGCGACATCGACCTGCAGGTGCAGGCAACCGTTGTGCGCCGTGGTGATTCCCCACGAAAAACCTGCGGAGATCGCATAGTCCGGCGCGCTGATCTTCTGTTGCAGCAGCCATGCCGGGCCGATTGCCCCACCCACTTCTTCGTCGTAGGTGAAGTGCAGTTCCACCGTGCCGTCGAACGCCGCGCCTTGTGCTGCGGCGTCCTGCAACGCGAGCAATGCGAACGCGTAGGTCGCGAAATCGGATTTCGACACCGCAGCGCCCCGGCCGTACATGAAACCATCGCGAACTTCGGCGCCGTAAGGGTCGCTGCTCCACCCGGTGCCCGGCGCCACGACATCGCCGTGCGCGTTGAGCGCGATCACCGGTCCGTTGCCGGCACCGAAGCGCGCGCGCACGACCAGGTTCGTGCAGCTCACCATCCCATTGGCTGCAACGAGATCCTGCGGAACAACATGGCGCTCGACCGCGAACCCGAGCGCCTCCAGCAATGCCGCGGCGCGCGCGGCATGCGGCGCGCAAGCGCCCGGCGGGTTGTCGGAGGGCACCTTGACCAGTTCGGCCAGGAAGCGCACTTCGTCGTTGCGGCACGCCTGCAGGAACGCGTGAATGGTGCGAGTGGTGTCGATCAGCGCCATGTCAGTGGAACCGGTGTGCGCTCGGGCGCGCTCGTGTGGACGCGGTTGCGCTCAGTTTCGCTCAATTGGGTCACGGCTTGAACGCCGCGATGAAGCGCAGGAAGGCCTCTGCGCCGGCGGCCACATCGGGCAGCGTCACCGCCTCCGCCGGATTGTGGCTGACGCCGCCCTTGCAGCGCACGAAGACCATGCCGATGGGTGCGATGTCGACTAGCGCCATCCCGTCATGACCGGCACCGGACGGCAAGTGGTGCACGCGAGCGCCACCCTCGGCAATCGCGGCGGCGATCTGGCGTTGCATGACCGGCGCGCAGGGCGCGGTCTTCGCGTCCCACACCTGTGTGACGGCCATTCCGATGCCGCGTCGTTGGGCGATGGCCTCGCATTCGGCGCGCATCGCGCTCACCGCTGCATGACGCGCGGCGTCGGTGGGAGCGCGGACGTCGAGTGAAAACCGGACCGTGCCCGGAATCACGTTCATGGCACCGGGCAATGCCTCGATACGGCCAACGGTGCCCACGATTTCCGGGGTGCCGGCGGCGATGCGCTCAACGGCCAATACGCATTCAGCCGCCGCAGCCAGCGCATCGCGACGCAAAGCCATCGGCACGGTACCTGCGTGCCCGGCCATTCCCGTCAATTCGATCGTGAAGCGATTGCCGCCATTGATCGCGGTAACAACACCCGTGGCCAGACCTTCGCTCTCCAGCACGGGGCCTTGTTCGATGTGCAGTTCCGCATAGGCAAGGACATCCTGCGGCTTGCGCGCGATCGCGGCGATTTGCGTTGGATCGAGCCCGAACTCGCGCAGTGCGTCGCGCATCGTCATGCCATTCGCGTCGACCTTGTCGAGCACCGCAAAATCAAATGCGCCCGCGACGGCGCGGCTACCGAGCAACGTCGAGCCGTAGCGCACGCCTTCCTCATCGCCGAAGCCCAGCACCTCGATTGCAAACGGCAGGCGCTGGCCATTGGCGTTCAGCGCACCAACACACTCGATCGCCGAAATGACGCCCAGCATGCCGTCGTATTTTCCCGCGTCGCGCACGGTGTCCAGGTGCGACCCCAGCATCAGGCAAGGCAGCCCGGGACGCTCGCCCTCATAGCGGCCCACGCAATTGCCGATGGCATCCACGTGCGCGGCCATGCCCGCGTCACGCATCCATTGCAGCACGAGTTCGTTGGCCTGGCGTTGCTCGGCCGAGAGGAACACGCGCGTCAGTCCGCCGTCCAGTTCGGACAGGCGGCCCAAGGCATTGCAGCGGTCCCAGATACGCTGCGGCTGCAGGGCAGAAATGAGGGAAGAATCGGTAGCCATGACAAAGTCGGCGCGGGGTTCGATGCGGGTTACTGCGGATCGACGTGCGATTCTAACCCGGGTTGTAAAATGAATCATGAACCGGACCACGCTGCCGGGCATGACTATGAGCTGCGCTATGGCGTTTGCCGTGTCGGCATGCCAGGCGCCCACCGGCATGCCGGCCCATGTTCCCGCCAACGCGATGCCGCCTGTCGTGACGGCCGCATCGGACCAGATCGTCGGACCGCTGTGGCAGTGGCAGGGAACGCAACCCGGCGCCGTGCCGGCCGTCGCTATCGCGGCGCCTGATCGCTATACGCTGTCATTCCAGCCGGGCGGGCGGGTCCAGTTGCGCGCCGACTGCAATCGCGGCAGCGCCAGCTATGAAGTCAACAGCGCGCAGATGAGTTTCGGCGCCATCGCGCTCACGCGGATGATGTGTCCGGCAGGGTCGCAGGACACCGACTTCCTGCGCGACCTGACGCAGGTCACCGGCTATGCCATCGACCGCGCTATCGACCGCAATGAGCTCGTGCTGACGCTATCCGGCGGCGGGTCGATGCACTTTCGCCCCGCGCCGTAAGCGGGTCCTGTAGCGGTCGATACTGCGCTACTTCTTGGTAGCGGCGGCGATGATGCCGTGACCCGCAAGTTGCGAGATGATCAACGCTGCAAAGTTCGGCGTCTCCTGCTGCACCGAATTTGGATTGATCGTCTGCGTTGTCGCGCTCCAGATGGCGCGGCCCGTCTTGACTTCGAACAGCGTCGCCTCGACCGTCGCCAGATCGTATTGCGAAATCTGCTGCACCGGGACCATCGACGGTCCCCACGGGCCGCCGCCCCAGCCGCCGCCCCACATGCCGGGTCCGCCCCACATGGGTCCCGTGGACACCATCGTCGTGCTGACCTGCGTGCGCGTATCCACGCCGAGCAGTCGAACCACCAGCAGTCCCTGCGCACCGGTGCGGACGACCGCGTCGGTGAACGGTTGCTGGGCCGCGCGCGCCTCATCCGGAATCACGGTATAGCCGGCCACGCCGTCCACGCCGGCATCGCGCAGCTTCTGCGCAAAAATATCCTCGAACACGCGCCGGTCGGTGAGATTGGTGCCTATGCCGACCACGTCGATCTTCTTCATTGGGCCGCCGGTGAACGATGGGTCGAACCAGGCCGACTGGATCGATGTCGTCTGGCACGCGGCGAGCAACAGCGTGGCGACCAGCATCATCGAAAATGACATGAGCTTGTGCATGGAGGAATCCTGCGTGGTGAATGGAGCGGAAATGCAGTTTACCAAGTATTGTCAGCGGTGGCCGAACTTCGGCTTGCGCTTCTCGACGAACGCGCGCATGCCTTCCTTCTGGTCCGCGAGTGCGAACGTGGAATGGAACTCGCGGCGCTCGAACTTGAGGCCCTCGGTCAGGGTCGTCTCGAACGCGCGGTTGATTGCCTCCTTTATCTTCAGCACGACCGGCAGTGAAAACGACGCGATCTTGGTGGCGAACGCGAGCGCCTCCGCATCGAGCTTGTCGGCCGGAACGATGCGCGCGACCAGGCCCGCACGCTCAGCCTCCGCGACCTCCACCATGCGTCCGGTCAGGCACCAGTCCATCGCCTTGGCCTTGCCGATCGCGCGCGGCAACCGCTGCGTGCCGCCCATGCCGGGAATGGTGCCGATGGTGATTTCCGGTTGGCCGAATTTTGCGGTGTCGGCGGCGATGATCGTGTCGCAGGCCATGGCCAGTTCGCAGCCGCCGCCGAGCGCATAGCCTGCCACCGCGGCGATGACCGGCTTCCTGATGCGTACGATCTCCTCCCAGTCGCGCGAGATGTAGTCGTCGCCGTACACCTTGGCGTAATCCCACTCGGCCATTGCCCCGATGTCGGCACCCGCCGCGAACGCCTTGTCATTGCCGGTGATCACGATGCAGCCGATGCCGTCGTCGGCATCGAACGCGTGCAGCGCGACCGCCAGCTCTTTCGCGAGTGCGTCGTTGAGCGCATTCATCCGCGTCGGGCGGTTGAGGCGGATAAGGCCGACGCGATCGTGCGTCTCGACGATGATGTTCTCGTAGGTCATGGTGGGTCCTGTCGGAAAGAAGCCTGGATCAGGGCTTGGTGGGATCGAAGTGCCTGGCAAGCCCTTGCCAGCACCGGAAATATTCCTGCTGCAGCTGCGCCGACTCGAGCGCGAACCGCGTGGGGCGTATGACCGCGCGCGTCTCGAACATGAACGCCATCGTGTCCTTGATGCGCGTCGCCTGCGTGAGATCGGCCGCGCTGGCCTTCTCGAATGTCTCGGCATCGGGACCGTGGCCCGTCATGCAATTATGCAGGCTGGCGCCGCCGGGAAGGAAACCCTCCACCTTGGCGTCATACACGCCGTCGATCAGACCCATGAACTCGCTGGCGACGTTGCGGTGGAACCACGGCGGCCGGAACGTGTTCTCCATGGCCAGGATGCGCGGCGGAAAAATCACAAAGTCGATCGTGTCGACTCCGGGCGTGTCGCTGATGGATTGCAGCACCAGGAATATCGACGGGTCCGGATGGTCGTAGCTGATCGACCCGATCGCGTTGAAGCGGCGCAGGTCGTACTTGTACGGCGCGTAGTTGCCGTGCCACGCGACAACATCGAGCGGCGAATGGCCGATGGGCGCGGACCAGAGGTTGCCCATGAACTTGGCGATCAGCTCGAACTTGCCTTCACGATCATCAAAGGCGGCATGCGGCGCCAGGAAATCGCGGGGATTGGCGAGGCCGTTGGAGCCAATGACGCCCAGGTCCGGCAGGCGGAATTGGGCGCCGTAGTTCTCGCAGACGTAGCCACGCGCGGGGTTGGCCATGCTGGCGTCCGGCAGTTCCACGCAGAAGCGCACGCCGCGCGGAATCACCACGATTTCCTGCGGGTCGACGTCGATGCGTCCGAATTCCGTGGCGACATGCAGCCGGCCCTGCTGCGGCACGATCAGCAATTCACCGTCGGCGTCATAGAAGAAGCGATCTGTCATCGACCGGTTGGCCGCGTAGAGGTGGATGCCGCATCCGCTCATCGCCGCGGGAGCGCCGTTGCCGGCCATGGTCACGAGCCCGTCGATGAAGTCGGTGGGCACCGAAGGATTGGGCAGTGGGTCCCAGCGCAACTGGTTGGGCGGCGTGGGCACGTCGCCAAAGCCACTTTCGATGCGGCCGTTGCCGATTTTCACGAACGGCAGGTGTACGGCCGCGGGGCGGATCCGGTAAAGCCATGAGCGTCGGTTGGCATGGCGCGGGGCCGTGAACGCCGTTCCCGACAATTGCTCTGCGTACAGGCCGTACGGCGCGCGCTGCGGTGAGTTGCGGCCGACCGGCAACGCGCCGGGCAGCGCCTCGGTGGCGAATTCATTGCCGAATCCGCTTTGGTAGTTCAGTCCTGACGGGTAATTCAGTGGACGGGTCGTCATTGCGGAAGGTCCTCGCGGGCAGCGGCCATGGCGGCGCGCAGGACGTCAGCATCGCCGACATGATTCGCGAGCAGCAGGATGAGCTTGGCATTGACCAGCGCGCTCTGCGTCTCGGTCAGGTCGCGGTGCAGCCCGATCAGCTCGTCGTAGAAGTCATCCGGCGCCGCCAGGTTGAGTTCCGTGTTCAATGTTCCTCCGACTCTCAATGTGTCCATTGCGTGGTCCTTTCCGTACAGCCCGTGGCGCGCGCGATGGCGCCGCGCACGACATCCGCATCGAAGTACCTCCAGCGCGCGCATACGTGCTGGTCCGGCCTGAGCAGATAGCAGGTGCCGGTACGCCCATCGTAGCGTGCGGCAACCAGTCCCTCGTTGTCGTGGATCAGGATTCCTGCCGCCGGCATCCCGCCGCCCACCTGCACCAGGCGGCACGGGATGGGATCGCTCGCCATGGCGCGCGCCTGGTCACCGGTCACGCCGTCCCCGAATACCAGCAGGTCGAATCCGCCCCCAAGATGCTGCAGCAGCCACTCCCCTTGCGGTCCGGAAACCGGGGCATCCGCAGCGGGTGCGCCCGGCACCATCGGACCGGAAAACCTCTCATGGTCCGCCTCACTTGCCACCATTGCGTCCGGGGTATTGAGGCTGGAGTCGACGAGGATCTTCGGTACCGACAGGCGGCCGCTATTCACCAGTTTGCGCGCGAATGGATGGTGTCGCGCCAACGCAAGCACGGCATCCCGAAAGGTGCGCGATGCGGCGCTCTTTGGCGTAATGAAGTCGGTTGCGCGCGTCGAGTTGACGATGTTCTCATCGGCCGCCGCAACGCGTTCTGTGTTGTAGGTGTCAAGCAACGCGTCGGGTGCGTGACCACGCACCACCATCTCCAGCTTCCACGCGAGATTGTCCGCATCCTGGATGCCGCTGTTGGCGCCGCGCGCGCCGAACGGACTGACCAGATGTGCGGCATCGCCGGCGAACAGCACGCGGCCATGGCGGAATTTCTGCATACGCCGGCACTGGAATGTGTAGACGCTGGCCCATTCGATTTCGAAGTCGACGTCTGGCCCAAGCATCGCATGCAGCCGCGGCAGGATATTCTCGGGTCGCTTTTCCACCTCGGGATCGGCATCCCATCCCAGTTGAAAATCGACGCGCCACACGTTGTCGGCCTGCCGGTGCAACAGCACCGACTGATTGCGGTGGAACGGTGGGTCGAACCAGAACCAGCGCTCCGTCGGAAAATCGGACGTCATGTGGATATCGGCAATCAGGAAGCGGTCGCGGAACACCTGCCCTTCGGTGTCGAGGCCGAGCATATGGCGCACCGGGCTGCGCGCGCCATCGCACACGATCAGCCAGTCGCAGGTCAGCGCGTACTCGCCATCCGCGGTTGCCACGCGCAATTGCACTTGCGAATCGTTGCACGTGACGTCGACCACGCGGTGCTTCCAGCGCAGTTCGGCGGCGGGCAGCGACCGTGCACGCTGCACCATGCACTCCTCGAAGTGATATTGCTGCAGATTGATGAACGCGGGCCGGTGATGTCCCGGTTCCGGCAACAGGTCGAACTGATACGTGAGCCGGTCGCCGTGGAAGACCTTGCCCACGCTCCAGCTCACGCCCCTCTTCGCAATCGCCTCTCCGCAACCCAGGCGATCGAGGATTTCCAGCGTGCGTTTGGCATAGCAGATCGCCCGCGAACCGACGCTGACCGTGTCGTCGTCGTCGAGCACCAGCACCGGGATATCCCGTTGCGCGAGGTCGATGGCCGCCGCAAGCCCAACCGGGCCGGCGCCCACGATTACGACGCCGCAATGCCTCGCCGCGCCGTCCAATTCCGGCGGGCGGTGATATTCGTAGACGGGATTGGTATAAGTCTTCAACTTCGGGTCTTCAACTGCGGGGCTTCAACCTTCGAGCGCCAGCCACATGTCCTTGTCGCGCTGCGCGGTCCAGATGCGCGGGTCCTTGTATTGGGTGGCCTCGTCATAGGCGCGCGTCACGTCGAACGGCAGGCAATGATCGAAAATTACCCAGTGACCGAATTGAGGTTTGAGCGCAGCGTAGGTCTGTTTGTATACCGTGCGCAGGTCGAGCCCGGCCGCGGCGCCCTTTTTCACCGACTCGAACATCGCGGTAACGAACGCGCGCGTGCCGTCCAACCCCGCCTTGACTTCGGCCGGCGATTGCAGCGACGCGCCGCGTCCGGGAACCAGCTTCTGCGGCTGCAATGCCGCGATGGCGTCGAGCGTCGCCGGCCAGTCCGTCAGGTAAGCGTCACCGGTATAGGGCGTGGCGTTGTATTCGACCAGGTCGCCGGAGAAGAGGATTTTTTCCTGTGGCAGCCAGACCACGGTATCGCCCTTGGTGTGGCCACGACCGAGCTGCATGATCTCCACCTGCAGCTTGCCCAGCATCAGCGTCATGTGCTTCTCGAAGATGATCGTGGGCCAGGTGAGCCCGGGCACCGACTCGACGGCGCGGAAGAGCCGCGGAAAGCGCTCGATCTCGCTCTTCATGTCCTGCTCGCCACGCTCGACGATGAGGTCGAATGTATCGCGGCTGGCGATGATGTGCTCGGGTTGGTAGCCGGTGGCGCCCAGCACCCGCACTGCGTGATAGTGCGACAACATCACGTATTTGATCGGCTTGTCGGTGACTTCGCGAATACGTCGGATCACGTCCTGCGCCATCACCGGTGTCGCCTGCGTGTCGATGACCATCACGCAATTGTCGCCGACCACGACACCGGTATTCGGATCGCCCTCGGCCGTGTACGCGTAGGCGTGGTCGGACAGCCGGTCGAAGCTGACGTTTTTCTCTTCCAGGTCGGCGTGCGACGCGAATTTCTTGGTGTTCATGCGGGATCCTTTGGGACGGCGTCAACAACGATTCTGTGGAACGGTGGCGAAGGGCGCGCTAGGAAGCGCGGGCGACCGCGCATCCGTGATCCTGCAATTCCTCGCCGGGTCCTGCGCGCGTTTCCAGCAAGTAGAAGCCGGTTTCGCCGTTCGCAAAGGTTGCGCCGACCGCCACCAGAGACTCCTCACCCATGTCGGCGCGTGCGTCAGGCAGGCGCGCAACCAGCTGGAACGGCGAGGCTCCCGGTTGCGCGAGCGTGGGAACCCGCATCGCCCGATAAACATGTCCGTTGAGCGGAACCGCGAACGGTGTCCACGCCGCACCGATCTTCGCGCCATGCGCACGCAATGCGTCACGCACCTCGGCGCTCACGCAATCGACGTGGATGTGCAACTGGTCCTGCGTGCGGCGCGAGGCCGAATTGATGGCCAGCGACAGGGACTCGCGCGGCAAGGCGCGGCCAAGCAGCGCCTGCACATAGCGCGTGGCGTCCCACGCCGGCAGCCAGTAGTTGGGCGCATCGGGTGCCATGATCGCCGGATCGTCGATGCCCGACACGCGTGCCGTAGCGATCAACAGGAACTGGCTGGCGCCGCGAATGTCTTTCAGGACCGCATATCCGGCTGGCTCGTTCACCGCGGCGCACGGCAACGCCGTGCCGAACTGCGCCATGTGCGGCACGCACTGCTCGTGCACGATGCGCCACAGCGCGCCGGGATCGCCCGCGGCATTCGCCTGCGGCACAATGGCCAGCCACGAGCCCGCGCACACGGCGACGGCCGCGCGGTACGCGGGATGGCGCGACTTGGCCCACGCGTTCAGGAGGGTCGCTCCTCGCGGACGAACACGGGGTCGTTGAAGAGCGAGGCGATCGTCACCTTGCGGATGTCCTTCTGGTCGGGGACCAGATAGAGGATCGGCGTGATCAGCTCCTCGAAGATTCCGCGCAGGCTGCGCGCGCCCGTCTTGTATTCGAGCGCCAGTTCCGCGATCTGCTCGAACACCCGCGGCGCCACGATCAGCTCGACGCCCTCGTTCCGGAAGATCGCGCGGAACTGCGCATAGATGGAGTCCATGGGCTCGGTCATGATCCGCACCAGCATGTCGCGCGACAGGTCCGTGAAGCGCGCGATGATCGGCAGCCGGCCGGTGAATTCAGGTATGAGTCCGAAGGTGAACAGGTCCGTCGGCTTGATGTGGGCATTGAGCCGATCCATGATCGCCTTGTTGTCGCCGACGGACGTCGAGATGTAGCCATAACTGTTCGACGCCGACATGATGTCCTGGAGCCCGACGAACGCCCCACCGCAGATGAACAGGATGTTCGTCGTGTCGATGTATAGCGAACTGCCGAGCTTGACCGGCGAGCCTTCCATGATCTTCAGCAGCGCGTGCTGGACGCTCTCGCCCGACTGGCTGCGTGGCTGGTTGTCGGTGGCCTTGAGCTTGTCGATCTCGTCGATGAAGACGATGCCGCTCTGCGCTTTGGCGATGTCGCCGCCTGCCTTGTCGACCAGCCGTTGCAGGATGGCCTCGATCTCCTCGTTGACGAAGCGGGACTGCGCCAACGCAGTGGCCTCCGCCGATACGAAGGGAACGTCGAGGATGCGCGACAGCGTTTCGCACAGCAGTGTCTTGCCGGTGCCGGTGGGCCCGACGAGCAGGACGTTGCTCTTGGTGGATGCCGGATTGTCTGCCTGCGCCCATTCGATCTTGCGGTGGTGAAGGTAGACGGCGACCGCGATCACCTTCTTCGCGTCATCCTGCCCGATCACATACTGGTCGAGTTGCTGGACGATGTAACTGGGCGTGATTTTGCGGTCGAGCACGGCCTGCTTCCGATCGGTCGGGAGAGCCATCATACCCAAAACAAATGCCGCGCCCCCGTCGGGAACGCGGCATGGGTCGGGACCGTGAAACGATACGGGTCAGCCCCCGTACTTCTTGATCAGCGCGCGGGCGTCGTCAAGCAGCGCGGGGCCGTTGCCGCCCTTGGCCGCCACCTCGGTGAACCAGGCCTTTTCGACCCCGTCGGTGGCCTTCTTCCAGCGGTCGAATTCGGCTGGCGTCAACGTGTCGAATACCCCGCCCGCCGCGGCCGTGAGCTTCTTGGCCGGCTCGGTGGTGGCGTCGAACGACTTGCCGATCTGCTTCGAGAATTCGAGGCCGCTGTTGGCATCGATGACCTTCTTCAGTTCCGGCGGCAGGCCGTCGTACTTGGCCTGGTTCATCGCGATGACGAACGTGGTGTTCGACATCTTGGGCGCGCCGGCTGCCGTATCGAGGTGATACTTGGTGATTTCCTGCAGCTTGATCGGCGGCACGCCTTCCCACGGGACCATCGCTCCGTCGATCACCCCTTTGGAAATCGACTCGGGCACCTGCGGCAACGGCATCTGCACGGGAACCGCGCCCAGCGCCACCAGGAACTGCGCGCCGATGCGCGTCGGACCACGCACCTTGAGTCCCTTCAGTTCCTCGAGCGTCTTCACCTGCTTGTTCGAGAAGTGGAGCAGCGCGCCGTCGTGCAGGTGCAGCGCGAGCAGCTTCGTGCCCTTGAATTCATCGAGCGAGTTCTTCTGGACGTATTCCCACAGCGCCGGGCTGCCCACTTCTGCGCTCTTGGCCATGAACGGCAATTCGAAGATCTCGGACTTGATGAACCGGCCCGCCTGGTAGGTGGCCACGGTCCAGACAATGTCGGCCACGCCGTCCTTCGCCTGGTCGAACAGCTGGGGCGGCGTGCCGCCCAGCTGCATCGACGGATAGATCTGGCATTTCAATCGGCCGCTGGACTCCTTGCCGATCTTCTCGCACCAGGGTTCGAACACCTGCTTCTGCACGGTGGCCTGTGGCGGCAGGAAGTGGTGGATCTTGAGCACGACCTCCTGTGCATGGGCGACGCCGAATCCGAGAGTCAGCGTTACCGCTGCCGTGAGCTGCAACCATCGACTTGCATTCATCTTTCGTTCTCCTCTACTGGTGGAACGTATGCACGAGAAACAGTGAAATGACGGGGAAGAACAACAACAACGTAATGCGAACGAAGTCGGACGCCAGGAACGGGATGACGCCTTTGAACGTTTCCGTGAGCGGCACATCCTTGGCCAGCCGGTTGATGATATAGACGTTCATGCCCACCGGCGGATGTACCAGTCCGATTTCGACCACCATCAGCGCCAGGATGCCGAACCAGATCGACTTGTCCTGCTGCGACATGCCCCAGTAGTCGAGGCCCATGATCATCGGGTAGAAAATCGGGATCGTCAGCAGGATCATCGCGAGCGAATCCATGACGCAGCCCAGGAATATGTAGATCAGCAGGATCATCACCATCACCAGCAACGGCGACAACCCGCTGGCCTTGACCCAGCTCGCCAGTTCCGCGGGCATCTGCGACAACGCCAGCGTGGAATTCATCATGTCCGCGCCCAGCAGCACCAGGAAAATCATCGCAGTGCCTTGCGCGGTGCCCAGCGCGCTGTCGATCAGTCCGCGCAGGCCCATGCGACCGGTGGTCACGGCAAGGATGCCGCAGGCGGCTGCGCCGATTGCCGCGGCCTCGGTGGGATTGGCCCAGCCGCCATAGATGCCGACGATCACGACGACGAAGACCAGCAGCACCGGAAGCACCGAGAGCAGGCTCGTCAGCTTTTCCTGCCACGGCACCGCCGGACCGGCCGGACCTGCGGCGGGGTCGAGCGTGACCACGATGCGCACGACCAGCATGTACCCGAGCATGGCGATGATTCCGGGAATCACTGCCGCCATGAACAGCTTGCCGATCGACTCCTGCGTGAGGATGGCGTAGATCACCAGCGGAACGGACGGTGGGATCATGATGCCGAGCGTGCCGCCCGCGGCGAGCGCGCCGGTGGCCAGCGCGCCCGAATAGCCGAAGCGGCGCAATTCCGGAAGCGCCACCTGTCCCATCGTCGCCGCCGTCGCCAGCGAGGATCCGCAGATGGCGCCGAAGCCCGCGCACGCACCGATGGCGGCCATGGCCACACCGCCTTTGCGGTGCCCGAGGAATGAACTGACAAAGCGGAACAGCGATTTGCTCAAGCCCCCATGCGTTGCGAACTGGCCCATCAGCAGGAAGAGCGGGATCACGACGAGGTCGTAGTTGGAAAGCCGCGCGTAGGCCAGGTTCTTCAGCGAGTTGAGCAGCACCATGACATTGCCGCCGGTCATGTAGACGTAGCCTGCCGCGCCGACGCTGAACATCGCGATGCCGATGGGCACGCGGACCACCATCAGCGACAGCATCACGCCAAACACGACGAAGCCGACCTGGATGCCGCTCATGCCCGACGATCCCCGGACATTGCGGCTGACTTGTCCCGTGATGCCTGCCTCAAGTGGAACGCGCAGGTGTAGAAGCCGACAGCGGCCAGCATCGCGAAGCCCGGCACCATCAGGATCTGCGCCACCCACACGGGCCAGCCCAGGATTGCGGAAGTCTCGCCCACTTCCTTGATCGACAGCGCACCCACGGCGGTGCGCCACGCGATCAACGTGCCGAACAGGCCGACCAGCAGCGACCCGAACGCATCCAGGCGCGCAACGGTTCGCGGCGCCAGGTTGTGGGTGAAGAAATCGACTTTCACGTCGCCGTTGCTAATGTGGCAATACGCGAAGAATGCGGAGGAGGCGAAGGCCGCGCACATCTGCAACAGCTCGACGTCGCCGGGAACGACCCACGCAAAGAGCTTGCGGCCGACGATCGACACAATCGACATCACCACCAGCCCGACAAAGACGAGCCCCCCTGCGATGGCCATGTACTTCGACCAGATGAAAAGCAGGCGACCCGCAGGGCCATAGCTGCTGCCGTCGGTGACAGGCACAGGCGCCATCCCCCCTGCGGCCAACTTCGATTCCTGCATGCCACTCCTCCCTGCCATTGCGTCGGCGCGATGTCCGGCCTGGCGGTACCCGCGCCCTGTTATGCGATGCCCGTCATTCTGCCCGAGTTGTCATGCGCACGCCTGCTGGAAGGCCATGGGCGCCGGGACGGCCTGGATCCGCCCGGGATCGTCGGGATGGCGGCGGGCGAAGATGCGCACCTCCTGGCCTTCGACCAGTACATCGCTGCCGCGCAGGATGACGTGCCGGAAGACGAAACTCTTGCCGCGCCATTCGGGAATGGACGTCGCCACGTCGATCACGTCGCCATAACTTGCGGTGCGCAGGAAGCGCGCGGAGACGTCGACGATCGGCGTGCCGATGATTCCCGTTTCCGCTTCAAGGTTCTTCCAGGGCGGGACGCCGGCCGCGCGGAAAAAATGCAGCGTCGATGCATCCATCCACCGGAAATAATTGGGATAGAAGACGATGCCGGCCGGATCGCAGTCGCCGAACTCGACAGTGAATCGCGTAACGTGGACTTTGCTCATCTCGACTCACTTTGGGTCAATTCCGTCGGTGCAATGCCGACTTGGCGCGCGCACGCCACCAGCACGTCACGCGTACGCTCAGGCAGTGGGATGCCCTGGCGGCTGCGCTCGGCCGCCGTCGCGCGTTCCGGCTCGCCCGGCAGCGCAACGCCGTCGCCGCCCGGCACTGCCGGCGACGCCTTGAGCCACGCCGACAAGCTTGCGACCTGCGCGTCGAGCTCCTGCCGACTGCACAATCTGTCCGGCGCAAAGACCAGCGACAACATGTTGTTGATCATCGGCGCCGGGCGTTCGTCGTGATCCTGCACCATGCCTCCCGACAAGGCCCCGCCCAGCAATTCGCACATGACCGACAGCGCAAAGCCCTTGTGCTGGGCGAAGGGCATCAGCGCGCCGGGCGGATCCTGGAACATGACCGCCGGGTCGTTCGATGGCTGCCCTTGCGCGTCCAGTACCATGCCATCGGCCAGCGGCACGCCCGCATCGAGCGCGACGCGCGCCTTGCCCATGGCGATCATGCTGGTGGCGAAGTCGAGGATGAGGGGATGCGGTTCGTGCGGCACGCCGACGCAGAACGGATTGGTGGCCAGCCGCGCATCGAGCCCACCCCACGGCGCCACCAGCGGGCGCGACAGCACGTTGACGAAGTGCACGGAGGCCAGCCCGGCTTCCGCGCACTGCTCCGCCCAATGTCCGATGCGCGCGAGATGATGCGTGTTGGACAGCCCGACCATGCACAGGCCGGTGGCGCGCGCGCGTTCGATCGCAAGCCGCATCGCCTGTCCGCCGATAACCTGCCCGAAGCCCTTTTGCCCGTCGAGGCCGATGATCGCTCCATGATCGGCCACCACGCGCACGCTCTGCCCCGCGCGCACCATGCCCAATTGCAGGTTGCCCAGGTAAAGCGGAATCAGTCCCACGCCATGCGAATCGTGTCCGAACAGATTGGCGCGCACGAGTCCCTGCGCGATCAGCGCGCTCTCGTCGGCGGCGCATCCGGCGGCGGTAAACAGGCGCTCGACAAAAGCCGTCAACGCAACGGCACCGACGCGCGGTTCCCGTGCTGCCGACGCTCCATCATTCATACGCGCGGATCCTCTGCCGCCGAAGCTCCATCATTCATGCGACACCCCGCGGTTTCGCTGCAGCGGACACCGGTCGCGGCCGTGACCAGCGTATGGGTTGCGCCACGACCGGCCGTGGCGGCGCACCGTGCTCCACCAGCGCGCGGTCGAGCGCCTTGCCGCCTTCGTCCGCCAGCGCGGCTTCGCGTGCCTCGCGAATGGCCGTTGTGCGCGCCGACACCGACGCAAACGTGCCGCCGGTGGCCAGTTGGTCGGCGATATGCGCAAGATTGCGCTTGCCGCGTTCGTTGGTGGTGCCATAGCCCTTGATCAGCCGGCCGCACAACGCCAGCTCGAACGCGCACTGCCAATCGTCATTCGCCGCGGTTTCGATCGCATCCAGCCAGCGTTCGATCATCGCCTGTTCGTGCGTGTAGCGCGTTCCGCTCCGGCGCAGCCAGCGCAATCCCGCCAGCGAGCGCAGCATGAGAAAGCCCGTGACGGTATCGGTACGCAGATGCAGCGCCATTGCCAGCGGCGTCTTGCCCTGGGCCTGCCGCCGGCGGTCCCACCGGTCCAGCCGTGCGCCAAGACCCCTGGGAAGCAGCGCGGCCATTTCCGGCACGCCGGGCTTGAAGTGATCGACGATGCGCAGCACATCGGCGTCGCCGGCGGCGACCTCGCGCCGTACCCGGGCAAAGCGACTTGCGCGCGTCTTCAAGTCGGCCACGCGCACGATGTCGTCGAAGGCCATCCACAGCGCCAGGAAGCGCGCCGTTTCGCGGGTCAGCGCGTGGCTATTCAGCGCCTGAGGGTCGGCGCGCATTTCCGCGGCAACGACGCGACGTACGCGGTCGAGATAGAGATCAGCGTAGGCGCGATCCTGGAATGAGACCATGCGGTCGTATCCCAGTCGCACGAACTCCCGCGTGGCCATTGGAAACTCCGTCTCGACCAGGGCCGACTTCGCCAATGGACCAGCGGACGTCTCGCGCGCAGCGGAAGTTGTGTCGCCTCCTGCAGCAACCGCCGCGACACCCTGCACGGCGTCCCATGCGTTGGCAAATCCGCGCAGGCTGGCATCGGCCGACTTTCCCGATTGCCTGATGACGGTCTCATAATGCTCGCGCGAGAACGGCAGCAGCCCGCTGCCGGCGATGGCGCCGAACATCACGGCACTGGGAACGGTGCCGGCGTCGCGCGCCATGCGTTCCATGTCGAAGGTCACCAGCCGACGGCTGTGTTCTCGCGCAATTTTCAGCAGCTGCTCGGAGTCGAAGCGGCCGTCGCCCAGCGACATTTTTTCCGCGGTAGTCAGCGTGCGGCTGGTGGACGCGACGAGCATCGTGCGATCAGGGCTGACCATGCCGGCCTGCACGCTGCGTACCGCCTCCAGCAACTCGGAAGCGACGACCAGGTCGACGCATCCCGGTACCGGCAGCAGGCTCAGGATGGGCGTGCGGCCCTGCAACGACGCAATCGTCTGCGGATAGACCTCGACATAATAGGTCGTGGCGCCGGTACGTTGCGCAACGCCCGGAATCGAGGTGCTCTGCGCCGGAAAGCCCGCCTGCCGCGCAGTGTCGACCAGCCATTCGGCGAGCACCCCACCGCCCTCCCCGCCGAGGGCGTTGATGAGAATGGTGACCGGCATTCCTGGGTTCATGGCGTCGCGCAATTGGGTCGTCAACTGAGGGGTCGTCAACTGAGGGTTGGTCAACTGAGCACTCACGCGGGCTGAAACAAAGCGATGACCGCGGCACGCACGCGCGCGGCGGCCCGCTCGAACAGGTCGGGGTTCTGGATCACTTCGCCGCGGTAGAACGATGGGCAGAGCGACGCCGCGTGCGCATTTTCGCCACACAGCCCGCAACCGACGCAACCTTCCAGCACGGTGGCCACCGGATCGACGCGCAGCGGATCCGAACTCTCCTTGACCGACAACGTCGGACAACCGGACAGGCGGATGCACGAGTGATCGCCCGAACAGGTGTCCTCGTCCACGCCGTACTTGATGCGCACCAGGCGTTCGCGCCGCTTGAGCTTCTGCGCGCGCCACGGCTTGACCCGGCGCTGCCGCTCGAGCTGGCATTCGCCTTCCGCGATGATGACCTTGAGTCCCGCAAAGTCGGTGGTGAACGCCTCGTCCAGCGTGCGGCGCATCTCGGCAACGCGATAACTGTCGACGATGCGCATCCATTTGACGCCGATGCCCGTCAACGTCTGCTCGATCAGCCGGTTGGTATGGACCTGGCTGTCCTGCTTGTCGACGGCATCCGCTTTCGCGTCGTGGTCCGGCGTGGAAATGATGTCCTGCGTGCCGGTCGCCGACGTATAGCCGTTCTTGAGGATCACCAGCACGGCATCGTCGCCGTTGAACAGCGCGGACTGCACGCCCGTGATGAGTCCGTTGTGCCAGAAACCGCCATCGCCCATGATGGCCAGCGTGCGCCGGTTCATCATCGGCGACACGCCGGCGCGGCTGGCCAGGCTCATGCCGTAGCCCAGAATCGAGTGGCCCATCGAGAACGGCTCGAAAGTTGCGAACGCGTGGCAGCCGATATCTGCGGCAATGTGCACCGGCCCGACGTCCTGCTGGACCAGTTTCAATGCAGCAAACACCGGCCGCTCCGGACAGCCGATGCAGAACTGTGGCGGCCGCGCCGGCAACGGGGCAGCGAGCGCCGCCGCAACGTCACTGCGGCGCTTCGTCGTCTGGTCCAGCCACGCGGTACCTGCGGCAATGGCCAATTCCGGCGCCACGCGCGAGAAGTACGCCGCCAGGCCGCGCGCAATGACCTCCACCGTGTATTCGCCGGCCATCGGCAGCACATCCTTGCCGGCGATGGGCGTGTCCACGCCGCTGCGGCGCAGGATGGCGAGGATCTCCTGCTCGATGAACTCCGGCTGGCCTTCCTCGATCACCAGCACCGCGCGCTTTGACCGGCAGAAGTCGCTGATTTCCTCCGGCACGATCGGATAGATGACATTCATCGCGAGGATCGACACGCTGGCATTTCCCAGCACGTCGGCCTGGCCCAGTTGCTGCAGCGCGCGGTTCAGCGAGTTGTAAAGCCCTCCCTGCACGATGAGGCCGATGTCGCCGAGACCCCCGGGCCGGCCGACGAACACTTCATTGAGCTTGTGCTCGCGAATGAAACGACGCGCCGCCGGAATGCGCGCATCGTGCTTCAGTTTTTCCTGTCGATAGGTGACCGGCGGGTGGGACAGCTTGGCGTAGTCGAACGCCGCAGGCTCGGCCATCAGGTGCAGTGGCGAGACCGGCGGCGCAATGTTGTCCTTGGCCGTGAAGCTGCCGCGCACGTGGCAGGCGCGTATGCGCAATTGCAGCACGGCCGGCATGTTCGACGCCTCCGACAAGGCGAAGGCATCCTCCACCGTCCGCACCATGTGCGCAAGTTCCGGTCGAGGGTCGAGCAACAGCAGAGAGGACTTGAGCGCGTACGCATACGTGCGCTCCTGGATCACGCTGGCACCCTCGCCGTAGTCCTCGCCGACGATGATCAGCGCGCCGCCCGTCACGCCCGGGGACGAGAGATTGGACAACGCGTCGGCGGCGACGTTGGTGCCGACGATCGACTTCCAGGTCACTGCGCCGCGCAGCGGATAGTGGATCGACGCGCCGAGCATCGCCGCCGCCGAGGCCTCGTTCGAGCAGGCTTCGACATGCACGCCGAGTTCCGCCAGGTAGTCGTGTGCCTGCACGAGCACGTCGAGCAGGTGGGATACCGGGGCGCCCTGGTAGCCACCGACATAGGCCACGCCGGATTGCAGCAGCGCCTTGGTGATGGCGAGGATGCCCTCGCCGTGGAATTGGGCGCCCTCGCCCAGGCGCAGCATGCGCACTTCGTTGCTGAACGAAACTTCCACTCGGGGCTCCCTATTTCCGCCTGCCTAGGATAGCCTCAATTTCGTCCATGATTCCGTTCATCCTGGCGAACAGCGCCCGATACGGTGCGGTAGTCGCCAAGTCCACGCCGGCGGCCTTCACCAGATCGTAGGGATAGTCCGACGCGCCGGCGCGGAGCAGGTCGAGATAGCGCGCCTGCGCGCCCGGCTCCGCGTCGCGGATCTTCTGCGCAAACAGCGAACTCGCGGCGATCGACGTCGCGTACTGGTAGCTGTAGAAGCTGTTGTAGAGAACCGGGTTGCGCGCCCATGCGATGCAATAGGGGTCATCGACAGCGACCGCACCTTCCTTGTCGCCGACATAGCGCTTCAGCAGATTGCAGAACGATCCGGTCAGCATTTCTCCCGTGAGCGACTCGCCCTTGTCCACCCGTCCATGCATGTCCCGTTCGAACTCCGCGTACATCGCCTGCATGAAGAACGTGCTGCGCAGGTCCTCGAGCGCCGCTCCGAGGTAGAGCAGGCGTTCGTCATCGGTGGCGGCCGTTCGCAACATGCGATCGAGCAGCAACTGTTCGTTGAACGTCGCCGCAATTTCGGCGACGAACACCGAATAGTCCGAGGTCACGAACGGCTGGGCCTGGTTGGCCAGGTAGGTGTGCATCGCATGTCCCCATTCGTGGGCCAGCGTCGTCATCGATTCGTAGTTGTCGACATGGTTGAGCAGCAGATAGGGATGCACGTCGTAGGCGTTGGTGTTGGTGTGCGCTCCGGACATCTTGTTCTTGCGCGGATAGGCGTCCATCCAGCGGCCGTTGAAACCGCGTTCCAGCCCGGCGCCATAATCGCGGCCCAGCGGCGCAACAGCCTCCAGCAGATTCTTCCTGGCGGTCGCGAGCGGAAACTTGAGATCGCTGCTGACCAGCGGCAGGTAGAGGTCGTAGTAGCGCAGCTGGGCGATGTCGAGCAGCTTTGCGCGCAGCCGGAAGTAGCGGTGAAGCGTGGGCAGGTTGGCATTCGCCTGCGCGACCAGCGTATCGAATACCGCCAGCGGCACGCGACCGGCGTCGAGTTTGCGCGTGAGCGTGTCCGGATACTTGCGCACCTTGCTGTGGACGGCATCCTGCTTCATCTGCGAATACAGCGCGACGCCCAGCGTGCGCTCGTAGGTCTTGTACGCGCCGAAATAGGCGTCCAATACGAGCTTGCGATCGTCACGGTTCGCGGACTCGAGGTACCTGCCGAAGCCCGATTCGTCGGCGCGCACCTCCTCCCCGGTCGAGAGCTTGACCACCGGCCACCGCACGTCGGCATCGGTGAGGATCGTATAAACGGTGCTGCCGGTGTCGTTCATCGCGCCGAACTGTGCGATCAACGCCTCGCCGTCGGCGTTCAACGTGTGCGGCGCCGCCCGCAGTATCTCGTCCAGAGGGTGCCGGTAGATTTTCAGCGCCGGGTCGGCCGCCACGAAGCGCGCAATCCGGGCCGAACCCAGCCGCAGCAATTCCGGCTTGATGAACGACGAGGCGAAGTCGAGTTTGACGCCCAGGCCCTCGGCCTTCTGATTCAGCTCCAGCGATGACGCGACACTGGTGTCCTCGGCCAGCAGTTCGCTCGAAAACGTGAGCAGGCGGTAGTAGCGCTTGTTCATGTCCGCCTGCAGGTCGAGGCACTTCCGGAAACGCGCGGCACCGTCACCCAGTCGCCCCTTGCAACCCGCGAGTTCATTCATCTGCGCGTTGAGCTTCTGCGCATCGGCATTCCAGGCGGCAAGCGACGGATAGATGTCGGCCAGGTTCCAGCGATCGGCGGGCGCTTCGGCCGACGCCTGCGTGAAGCACACCGCTGCCAACAGCAGAACAACGCGGCGGCGCACGGCGGGATTCATCTCTGGCGAAGGCTCCGGATCATGGATAGAGTCCGCGCACGCGCGCCTGCAATCGCGCCAATCCGAGCAGCGCGTCGATGTTGGGCGTGGCCATGCCGGCTAGCTGTCCAATTTCACGAACGGCCGCCACCAGCGCGTCGAGCTCGACCGGTTTGCCGGCTTCGACATCCTGCAGCATCGAGGTCCTGAAGGCGCCCAGCGTACGCGTGATGGCGATGCGGTCCGCGCCGCTTTGCGCGATGGGACACCCGATGGCCGTGCCGATGGTGGCCGCCTCGGCCATGACATCTAGGCAGAACTTCAGTATCAGCGGATCGTCGAGTATCCGGTCACCCGTCGCGCCGGTGAGCGCAGACACCGGATTCATCGTCATGTTGCCCCACAACTTGTACCAGATGTCCGCCTGAATCGACGTTGAAATCGGTGCCGCGAAACCTGCTTTCTTCAGCATGTCAGCAAGTGCCTGCACGCGCGTCGACATCGTGCCATCGGGTTCGCCGATGATCAGCTGGTTGCCGAACGCGTGTCGCGCAAGTCCGGGTTCCGGCGACGCGCTCGCGATGTGGACGACGCAGCCGATGACGTGGCGATGAGGAATGGCCGCCGCGATAACTCCCTCCGGATCGATCGAGCCCAAGCGCGTGCCGGCGAATTTGCCGCCGAAGCCCTGGAAGAACCACCACGGCACGCCGTTCATCGCCGTGAGCACCATCGTGTCGTCGCCAAGCAGCGGGGTGATAAGCGCGGCCACACCGGCCAGGCTCGGGCCCTTGACCGCCACCACGACCAGGTCCTGAGGGCCGAGCGCCGCACCCTCCTCGGCCACTTGCACGGCAGCGTGGGTGGTCGTGCCTTCGCTCTCCACGCGCATGCCGTGTGCGCGCAGAGCCGCCGCCGTTGCGCCACGCGCGATGGCGGACACCTCGCAGCCACACTGGGCCAGTCGTGCACCGACCAGCCCTCCGATGGCCCCTGCGCCGACGATGCACACCTTCATGTGCGATAGGTCTCGTCCACGCGGTCGACCTGCCGCACCAGGGCGTCGAATACGTCCTGTCCAGCGCCAAATCCCAAATTGAACTGCAGCGAGTCGCGCGTGCACTTGCGGCGGATCTCCTCCGGGATTTCGATCACCGCACCCATCGCCATCGTGGCCAGCTGGATCTCGCAGGCCCGGTTCAGCGTCCACAGGGTGGCAAAGGTGCGCGCGACCGTGTCGGCCCAAGCCAGCAGGCCGTGGTTGCGCAGGATCACGGCTGGCCGGCCGCCGATGTTGCGTACCAGCCGGGGTCCTTCGTCCGCATGCACGGTGATGCCTTCGAAATCGTGGTACGCCACCTTGTCATGCAGTTGCGCCGAGTAGAAATTGGACAACGACAATCCGCCTGCCGAACACGCCACCGCCATGCCCGCCGTGGTATGCGTGTGCATCACGCAATGCGCGTCAGGGATGCCGTCGTGGATTGCCGCGTGCACGGTGAACCCGGCGGGATTGACCGGCCATTCACTGTCGCCGATGACGTTGCCCGCAAGGTCGATCTTGACCAGGTTCGATGCGCGCACTTCCGTGTAGTGCAGGCCAAAAGGATTGATCAGGAAGTGCTTGTCCGGCCCGGGCAGCCGCAGCGTGATGTGGTTGTAGATGAGTTCCGTCCAGCCCAACATTGCGAAGATGCGGTAACACGCGGCCAGTTCGACGCGTGCCTTCCATTCGACCGGCGCAATGACGGTTTTGTCGGACATGATCGTCAGGCCTTTACGTCTTCGGCCGCTTGTCGACGATGCGCTTGGCCTTGCCGAGCGAGCGTTCGATGCTGCCCGGGGCGCTGACGCGAACCTCCGCGGTCACGCCGATCAGGTTCTTGATCTGTTGCGCGAGCCTGGTGCCCGCCGCATTGCCGTCCGCCGAGCCCGCCACCGGCACGCGTTCCACCAGCACGGTCAGTTCGTCCAGATTGCCGGGGCGCGTGATCTCGAGCTGATAGTGCGGTGCAAGCGCGGCATCCTTGAGGATCAACTCCTCGATCTGGGTCGGGAACACATTGACGCCGCGGATGATCATCATGTCGTCCGACCGACCCGTGATTTTTTCCATCCGGCGCATCGCGCGCGCGGTCGGCGGCAGCAGGCGCGTGAGGTCGCGCGTGCGGTAGCGGATGATCGGCAGCGCTTCCTTGGTCAGCGATGTGAACACCAGTTCGCCTTCCTGGCCATCCGGCAGCACGGCACCCGTTTCGGGATCGATGATCTCCGGATAAAAGTGATCTTCCCAGATGGTCAGGCCATCCTTGGTTTCGATGCACTCCTGGGCGACGCCCGGCCCCATCACCTCGGACAGGCCGTAGATGTCGATGGCGTCCATCGCCAGCTTGCCTTCAATGGCCTTGCGCATCGTCGGCGTCCACGGCTCGGCGCCAAAGATGCCGATCTCCAGCGAACAGGTGGCCGGATCGATGCCCTGCCGCTCCATTTCCTCGGCGATGGCCAGCATGTAGGACGGCGTCACCATGATCACCGTCGGCTTGAAGTCCTGGATCAGCTGCACCTGCTTCTCGGTCTGGCCGCCCGACATCGGGATGACGGTGCAGCCCAGCTTCTCCGCACCGTAATGCGCGCCAAGGCCGCCGGTGAAGAGGCCATAGCCATAAGCGACGTGCAGCAAGTCGCCGGCGCGACCGCCCGCCGCGCGGATCGAGCGCGCCATCACG
>JANMCH010000069.1:0-6639 GCA_031361045.1 Betaproteobacteria bacterium
CGCGCGAATGGCGTGACGTCGGAAGTGGCCGGACGCGTGGACGTGCTGATCGCGCCGTCGATGGAGTCGGCGCTGATGGTGCTGCGCACGTTGATGGCGTTCAATGCCGGCCTCGCCGCAGGCATCGTGCTGGGCGCACGCATTCCGATCGTCATTCCGGGCCGCAACGATTCGATGGAAGTGCGGATGGCATCGTGCGTGCTCGCGTCGCTGGCGGTGTCCTCCGTCGGTGAAGCGGCGGCCAGCCAGGCGCAGGCGGCCGGCAGCTCGATCGTGGCCGAAGCCAACTCCAAGGTCGCGGCCTGAGTAGCGGCGAGGCCGCGCAACGGAGTTTTACCGCTTGTCCCCGCCAGGGTCTACTGGTAGCGCGGGGCGGGCCATCCGCTCCGAGCTCAGCTGTCGCCAGGCAGTATGGCGGGTGCGTGTTTCGGCGCGGCGGCGCTCGTCAACACAAGACTTCGCTTGCCACGCCACACGCACTGCGCCGACGGCTCCAGATTCGCCCGTGATCGGATCGCCTGCCCCACGCTGCGGTCGCGCTTCCGTGGCGCTGGCGCGACGCATAAGCGCAAACGTCGGCATTGCGCGAAGGCCTTTAGGTCGCGTCGGCCGTCGCGGGTGGCGCGACAAGCGAAGTCTTGGGTTGACGAGCGCAGTCGCGCCGGGCACCCGCAGGCCGACGTTTGCGACCGGGGGCCGTGGCGCAATGTCGACGTTTGCGCCGATCAGCGAAGTCTTGTGTTGACGAGCGCAGGCGCGCCGGGCACCCGCAGGCCGACGTTTGCGACCGGAGGACACGGGCACGAGGCTGGCCCGGGCGACAGGTGCGTGATCTACCGCCCGTTCGCGGGCACCGCGCTGACCTTCACGCAATCCATGTAATACCGCGTCTTCCCGTCCTGCGTCTCCTCGACCAGACCGTGGATGTCCGTGTCGAAGCCGGGAAATCTCTCGTTGAACGTGCGCGCGAACTTGAGGTACTCGACGATCGTGCGATTGAACCGCTCACCCGGAATCAGCAGCGGAATGCCCGGCGGATAGGGAGTGAGCAACACGCTGGTCACGCGTCCCTCGAGGTTGTCGATCTCGACGCGGTCCAACTCGCGGTGCGCCATGCACGCATACGCGTCCGACGGCTTCATCGCCGGCAGCATGTCGGAGCGATACATTTCCGTGGTCACGCGCGCGACGTCGTTGGCCTTGTACATCTCGTGGATCTGCTGGCACAGATCGCGCAGGCCGACCCGCTCGTACTTCGGCTGCTTCGCGACGAACTCCGGCAGGATCTTCCACAACGGCTGGTTCTTGTCGTAGTCGTCCTTGAACTGCTGGAGCGCGGTGACCAACGTGTTCCAGCGGCCCTTGGTGATGCCGATCGTGAACATGATGAAGAACGAGTAGAGCCCGGTCTTTTCCACGATGACGCCATGCTCGGCCAGGAACTTGGTGACGATCGACGCGGGAATTCCCGTCTTGGCAAACTTGCCCGATACGTCGAGGCCCGGCGTGATGATCGTTGCCTTGATCGGGTCCAGGATGTTGAAGCCCGCCGCGATCTCGCCGAAGCCGTGCCACTTTTCGTTGGCGCGCAGGAACCAGTCTTCGCGCTTGATGCCCTCGGCCGACAACCGATCCGGTCCCCAGACCTTGAACCACCAGTCCTTGCCCCATTCGTCGTCGACCTTGCGCATTGCGCGGCGGAAGTCGAGCGCCTCGATCAGCGATTCCTCGACCAGCGCGGTGCCGCCGGGCGGCTCCATCATCGCGGCCGACACGTCGCAGGACGCGATGATCGCGTACTGCGGTGACGTCGACGTGTGCATCAGGTACGCCTCGTTGAAGCGGTGGCGGTCGAGCTTCTGCGTGTCGGAATCCTGCACGATGATCTGCGACGCCTGCGAGATACCCGCCAGCAGCTTGTGCGTGGAGTGCGTCGCGTAGATCAGCGCTTCCTTGCTGCGCGGGCGATCCTTGCCGATCGCGTGCATGTCGCGGTAGAACTCATGGAATGTCGCGTGCGGCAGCCACGCTTCATCGAAGTGCAGCGTCTCGATGCTGTTGCCCAGTGTTTGCTTCAGCATCTCGACGTTGTAGGCGATGCCGTCGTAGGTGCTTTGCGTGAGCGTCAGGATCCGCGGCTTCTTGTTCTTGGCCGCGCGTGCGAAGGGATTGGCGTCAATTCGCTTCTGGATGTTCTCCGGCTTGAATTCTTCCAGCGGGATGGGGCCGATGATCCCCAGGTGATTGCGCGTTGGCGGCAGGAATACGGGGATGGCACCCGTCATCGTGATCGCGTGCAGGATCGACACGTGGCAATTGCGGTCGACGACGACGATGTCGTTGGGCGCGACGTTGGCGTGCCACACCATCTTGTTCGACGTGGAGGTGCCGTTGGTGACGAAGAAGCAATGGTCGGCGTTGAAGATGCGCGCGGCATTGCGTTCGGCGGCGAACACGGGACCCGTGTGGTCGAGCAGCTGGCCCAGCTCGTCCACCGCATTGCAGACGTCGGCGCGCAGCATGGTCTCGCCGAAGAACTGGTGGAACATCTGCCCGACGGGGCTCTTGAGACACGCGACCCCGCCCGAGTGGCCCGGACAGTGCCAGGAATACGAGCCATCCTGCGCGTAGTCGACCAGCGCGCGAAAGAACGGCGGCGCCAGCGAGTCGAGATACGACTTGGTCTCGCGGATGATGTGCCGCGCGACGAACTCCGGCGTGTCTTCGAACATGTGGATGAAGCCGTGCAGTTCGCGCAGGACGTCGTTCGGAATGTGCTGCGACGTGCGCGTCTCGCCATACAGGTAGATCGGGATCTCGGCGTTCTTGAACCGTATCTCGGTGATGAAATTGCGCAGATTGACGACGGCAGGGTCGAGTTCCGGCCCGGGCGTGAACTCCTCGTCGTCGATGGACAGGATGAACGCGGACGCGCGCGACTGCTGCTGCGCAAACTGCGACAGGTCGCCATAGCTGGTCACGCCGAGCACTTCCATGCCCTCGCCTTCGATCGCCTTGGCGAGGGCGCGAATGCCCAGGCCCGACGTGTTCTCGGAGCGGTAGTCCTCGTCGATGATGACGATCGGAAAGCGAAACTTCATTTAACGGCTCCTGCCCTGGGGCGCAGCGGAAAAGGAAAGCGGGGCGCCCGATGCTCCGGCAGCGCCCCTCGACAGACGCGAATTGTGCGCCAGATTGGTTCACTGAGGGCGGCGAATGGCGGATGGCGGGCCGCGAAGCCGTCTCGCGACGCCCCGGGCATTGCAACCGCGCAACAAACCGCCCGCGTTCAGGCGTTGGCAACCACGATGGCGCCCGCCCAGCCCAGCAAACCCAGCCCCAGTGGCGTGCGCAGCCGCCTGCCCCACGGAAGGTTCTTCTCCGCCGCCATCGCCGCGGCGAGCACGAGCATCCAGCCGACGCTGCCCATGCCGACGACGAAAGTCACCAGCATCAACGCCCAGCAACAGCCGACGCAGAAGAGTCCGTGATCGAGCCCCAGGCGAAAGGCTTCACGCGACGGCGAGCGCCCATGCCAGCGGGCGACGACAAAGCCGAACGGCGTGTGGCATTGCTCCAGGCAGCGATACTTGAGCGCGCTGAACTGAAAGAGACCCGCCCCTGCCAGCACCGCCGCACCGATCGCCCAACCGTAGGCAACCAGTGCGCCCCAGGTGGTGGCGGCCCGCAGCAGCCCCGCATCCGCGGCATGCGCGAGCAGGCCAAAGCCCATCCATGCGACGAAGAAGCCCAGCACGACGAGGGCGGTCAATCGTCCGGCATCGGGACGCGCTGCGACGACGCGGCGGAAAGTGGCCAGCAGCGGAAAGGTCGTCGGCAACATCATGGCGGCGATCATCAGCAGCCACGCGCCGGCGTGCAGGACGGCAGGCACCACGAAGTCGCCGCCGGGAACGGCACGGCACAACGCAGCGAGCGCGCCCACGTCGCCCCATCCGCCGTGCTCGACCAGACGACCGTAGGGGCTCGCGTGGAATGCCCACAGCGCCACCCATGCACCGGTCACGAGCATCGACAACAGCCATACAAAGAGCGTGCGCCGTTCAGGGCCGGGCAAGCGAGCGGCCGGCGCCGCGGCGGGTGGTGCGCTCGCCGTCACGTATCGAGCCCGGCGCGACGCGCCACTTGGGCGTTACGCGTCGAACACGAACGTGCTCTGCAACGCGTTGTGACCCTTGATGTCGAGATCGATGCCAAGCTTGGCGTTCTTTGACCGGTACGTCGACGCCTTGCCGACAAACACCGGGGCACCTGGAACCGTCGAAAACACGGTATCGGCCAGAGTGGTCGTGGCGCCCGTGGCGTTCTTGTACGGCTCCAGTTCCGCATAACCGGCATCACCCAGCTGGATGGTGCCGTGGCCGCCTTGAACCGTGAAGGTGATCGGTACTTTTTCCACCGACACGATCTCTCCGACCAGCTTGACCAGTTCACCGACGGGTCCGCCCAGCTTGCCGGTGTACACGCTGAGGATGGCGGCTTCCTGCGCCGGCGTCACGCGTTCGTCCAGGTAGACCGCGGCTTTCCAGTTGCCCTGCAGGATGTTGCCGGGCACGTGGGCGATCAGCGCAATCGTGCGGTCGGAAACATCGACGCCATCTATGGTCCCCTTGTCAAAGCGCCACGCGACGATGGTGTCGCAGGTGCCGAAATCCGGATCCTCGCCGATCCAGCATGGGCACAGCACGCGGCAATTGCATACTTCAAGCAGACGACCTTCGAGGTGATAACCCATGAATGTCTCCTTGCGAAGTGGAACGGCGTGCAACTATCCTACGCCCGCGTCGGTCGCGATGCCATACGTAAAATCTTCCGGCCTGTTGGCGGCGCGACAGCGGGCGGCTTTTCGTGGGACGGCGTTTCAGTGGACGGCGTTTCAGCGGGCGGCGTTTCAGCGGGCGGCGTTTCAGCGCCGGCCACCGGCAATGGCTGCCGAGCGTGGATGGGCGCGCAGCCGGGCCATGGCCCAGACACCCAGCGCCGGACCGATGGCCAGCGGCAGGAACGCGAAACGCCATCCGAGCGCCTCGACCAGGTAGGGCATCAGGTGGATGGTCGCCAGCGTCAGCGTGAAGCCCAGCGCAGTCTGCACCGTCAGCATCGTGCCCACGCGTTCGCGGTCGGCCAGCTCGGCGATCGATGCGGAGAACTGCGCGGAGTCCGCGACGATGGTGACTCCCCACACCAGCGCCAAAGCGACCAGCAGCGCCGGATTGCCACCGAACAGCAATCCGATCGTCGCCGCACAGGTGCCGCTGATGGCCATTGCCGCGATCGTCAGCGTGGTGCGCCCCAGCCGGTCGGCGAGCAACCCGGCGCCGATGGACCCGATGGCGCCCACGCCGATGGTCGCGAACGCCGCGAGCTTGGCGGCCACCGGCGCGACATCGGGCGGCAATGTCGCCGCAAAGCTGGCGGCGAAAAAAACGCCGATCCATGCCCACATCGCATACAGCTCCCACATGTGGCCCAGATAGCCCAGGTTGGCAAGGCGGATGGGCACGTCGCGCCACGCGTTCAGCGCGGCGGAAGGCTCGAAGCGCGGCGCGGGCGCGCGATTGGGACCGACGCCGGCGATGCCGATCAGCAGCGCGGCCACCAGCGCGGTCGCCGACGATACGACCAGTGGAACCCGCCAGTCGACGCCGCCGAAAGCGTTGAACAGGTGGGGCGACGCCGAGCCAAGCGTAAGTGCGCCGACCAGGATGCCGACCATCAGACCCATGTCGCCCTTGGCCCAGGTGGACGCGAGCTTCATGCCCACCGGATAGACGCCGGCCATGCAGATGCCGGTGACCACGCGCAACGCCGGCGCCGCCAACGACGCAGGGTCGACGACGAGCAGCAATACATTGGCGATGGCGGCCACCGTGGCGGACGCTGCGAACAGCCGGCGCGGATCGACGCGGTCGGCCAGGCCCAGCACAGCGCTGGCCAGGCAGCCGATGACGAATCCGGCCTGCACGCCGCTGGTCAGCGCGGCTTGCGCAAAATGCGACAGGTGGAATTCCGCGGCAAGCGACTGCACGACGGCGGAGGCGGAAAACCACAGTGCCATTGCCATCACCTGACATAGGGCAATGATCGTCACCGACGCGACTTTGGAATCAGACAGCGCCATGCGCGCTCCTCAGGCCTTCACGCAAACGCGACGACTAGATCTTTGGCAACGTGACGCCCATCTGTCCCTGGTACTTGCCGCCGCGGTCCTTGTACGACGTCTCGCACACCTCGTCGGACTCGAAGAAGATGACCTGCGCGATGCCCTCGTTGGCGTAGATTTTCGCAGGCAGTGGCGTGGTGTTGGAGAACTCCAGCGTCACGTAGCCCTCCCACTCCGGCTCGAAGGGCGTCACGTTGACGATGATGCCGCAGCGCGCGTAGGTCGACTTGCCGAGGCAGATCGTCAGCACGTTGCGCGGTATGCGGAAATATTCGACGGTACGCGCCAGCGCGAACGAATTGGGCGGGATGATGCACACGTCGCCTTCGAAGTCGACGAACGACCCGGCATCGAAGGCCTTGGGATCGACGATCGTCGAGTTGATGTTGGTGAAGATCTTGAATTCGCGCGAGCAGCGGATGTCGTAGCCGTAGCTCGACGTCCCGTAGGACACG
>JANMCH010000132.1:0-6283 GCA_031361045.1 Betaproteobacteria bacterium
GCCGACGCAGAAGACGTTACCTGCCGATCCCTCGCTGCGCTCGGGATGACCGGTGAAATCATAGCCACTGTGTTTTCTTGAAGTTGAAATAGAGCCACACGTCGATGACCACCATCACTGCGACGGCCGCAGGATAGCCCCAGACCCAGTCGAGTTCCGGCATGTTCTTGAAGTTCATGCCGTAGATGCCGGCGACCATCGTCGGTACCGCGATGATGGCGGCCCAGGCGGCAAGTTTTTTCGTCACTTCGGATTCCGACAGCGAGATCATGCCCAAGTTGACCTGGATGGCCGTGGTCAGCATGTCGCGGATGCCCTCGATCGTCGCGTGGATCCGGTGCAGGTGGTCGTATACGTCGCGGAAGTACTCGCCCATGCCGGAGCAGATCTGCGGCACGCGGCCGCCGTACAGGCGCCCGGTGGCCTCCATCAGCGGGTCCACCGCGTGCTTCAGCACCATCAGCTTCTGCTTCAGCGCGTACAGCGACTCGATGTTCGAGCGCGCGGCATTGCGCGCAAAGATCTGCTCCTCGATTTTTTCGAGTTCCGTCTCCAGCCCGTCGAGAATCGGAAAATAGCGGTCGACCACGTTGTCCATCAGCGCGTAGAACACGAAGCCTGAGCCGTGCTTCAGGAGTTCAGGTTCGCGTTCGGCGCGCGTGCGCACGGCGGAGAAGCCGACCTGCGTGCGATGGCGAACCGAGAGGACATAGTTTGGGCCGACGAAGACGTCGACCTCGCCGGCGATCATCTCGTCGACGCCGTCGGGTGTCTTCTCGAGCTCGACGGTGTGCAGCACCGCGAACAGGGAATCGCCGTATTCCTCGATCTTGGGGCGCTGGTGGCCGTGGCGTGCGTCGTCGACCGCCAGTTCGTGCAGCCCGAATTCCTCGGCCATTTCGTCCAGTTGGGAGGGTGTCGGCTCGAACAACGCCACCCACACGAAACAATCCGGCCGGCTCACATATTCGCTGATGTCCTCGATCGGGATGTCGGCGAGCTTGCGGCCGTTCTGGTAGGCGACACAGCTGATCAGCATGGCGGCGGTAACCTGGAGGGCGATGTGCGGTCACCGAATCATAGCCTTGCGCAATGCTATACTACAAATGACCCGCGGTCAGTTGTGCGGGTTCCGACCTTTATATGCCCGTCGACCATCCCACCACACTGCCTGCCGCCGGACCGGCCGATGCCGTCGCCGCGATGCGCCGGCCGCGCGAACTCGCGATCCTGCTCACGCTGGCCGCGATGCAGTTCACGCACGTTCTCGACTTCATGATCATGATGCCGCTGGGGCCGCAGTTCATGCGGATCATGGCGCTCGACCCGCAGCACTTCGCGTTCCTGGTGTCGGCCTACACCTTCGCGGCCGCGGCGAGCGGCTTCGTGTCGGCGTTCTGGATCGACCGCTTCGGGCGCCGGCGCGCGCTGCTCACGATGTACACGGGCTTCATCGTGGCGACGGCGTTGTGCGGCCTGGCGCCGAATTATCCGATGCTGCTGCTGGCGCGCGTCGTCGCCGGCATTTTTGGTGGCGTGATCGGCGCGCTGGTCATGACCATCGTCGCCGATCTGCTGCCCTATGCGCGGCGGGCGCGCGGCACCGCCGTGGTGTCGTCGGCATTTTCGCTGGCAGCGGTGCTGGGCGTGCCACTGGGCCTGTGGTTCGCCGCGCATTTCAGCTGGCGCATGCCGTTCCTGGCGCTGGCGGGCCTGAGTGTCGCGGTCGGCTTGCTTACCTGGCGCGTGTTGCCTGCGCTCGATGCCAATATCCGCGATGCGCCACGTCGCAATCCGATCGCGCAGATGCGCGCCATCTTCGGCGTGCGCAATCACCTCACAGCGTTTGCCTTCATCGTCGCGCTGATGCTCTCGGTATTCACGGTGGTGCCCTTCATCGCGCCATACAACGTCGCCAACGTGGGACTCACCGAGGCCGAGCTGCCCTACATCTATTTGGCCGGCGGCGCGACCACGCTGTTCACCGCGCAGTTGATCGGTTACCTGGCGGACAAGTACGGCAAGAAGCGCATCTTCACGATCGTCGCGCTGTTGTCGCTGATTCCGATCATCGTCCAGACCAACCTGCCGCGCGTTTCGCTCGGCTGGGTGCTGGCGACCACGATCGCGTTTTTCGTATTCGTGCCGGGACGCTTCGGACCGGCCATGGCGCTGGTTTCGGGGAGCGTGTCGCCGCGGCTGCGCGGCAGCTTCATGAGCTTCAATGCGTCGGTCCAGCAGCTGGGATCGGGTGTCGCATCGCTGGTTGCCGGCCTCATCATTGGCCGTGCAGCCGACGGCACGCTGACGAATTACCATGTGGTCGGCGCGCTGGCTTGTGCCTTCACGCTGCTTGCGGTGTGGCTGGCATGGCGCATCCACGTGCTGCCCGATGGCAGCCATGCACCCGATTAGGCGCTTTTTGGACGCCGTCGCGGCGGGCAGGTAACATCGTCGCCTCGATTCCGTGTAGCGCGCTTGCCCGCGCGAAGCCGATGATCATCACCTCGCTGCTCGACACCGACCTCTACAAGTTCACCATGATGCAGGTGGTGCTGCATCATTTTCCCGAGGCGCAGGTCGAGTACCGCTTCCGCTGCCGCAATGCCAAGGTCGACCTGTCGCCGTTTGTCGCGGAGATCGAGGCGGAAATCCGCGGGTTGTGCGCGCTGCAATTCACGCGCGACGAATTGGACTACCTGCGCAGCTGGCGCTTCCTGAAAAGCGACTTCGTCGACCTGCTCGGACTCTTCAACCTGGACCAGCGCTTCATCAGCGTGACGCGCATTCCCGGTTCGCCGGGCGAGATCGACATCACGATCAAGGGCCCCTGGCTGCATACGATCCTGTTCGAGGTGCCGGTGCTGGCCATCGTGTCCGAGGTTTACAACCGCAACCTGCATCCGGAACCGGACCTGGCCGAAGGGCGTCGCCGTCTGGCGGCCAAGATTGCGCAGGCGAACACCATCACCGATGGCGAATTCCGCATCGCCGACTATGGCACGCGGCGCCGGTTCTCGCGCAGCTGGCAGGACGAGGTCGTGCGTGCGCTGAAGGGCGGCCTCGGCGCGCATTTTGTCGGCACCAGCAATGTGCGCATCGCCATGGACCAGGGCCTGACGCCGCTGGGCACGATGGCGCATGAGTACCTGCAGGCATGCCAGGCGGTGGGCCCCAGGCTGCGCGACTCGCAGGTGTTTGCGTTCAACATGTGGGCGCGCGAGTATCGCGGCGACCTTGGGATTGCGCTGTCCGATGTCTGCGGCATGGACGCCTTCCTGCGTGACTTCGACCTCTTCTTCTGCAAGCTGTTCGATGGCGTGCGCCACGACTCCGGCGACCCGTTCGAGTGGGGCGAAAAGCTGATCGCGCATTACGAAAAAATGCGCATCGACCCGCGCACCAAGACGATGGTGTTCTCCGACAGCCTGGACATTCCGCTCGCGATGCGGCTCCACGACTATTTCAAGGGCCGCGTCCGGACCTCGTTCGGCATCGGCACCAACCTCACCAACGATCTGGGCTACGAGCCGCTGCAGATCGTCATCAAGATGACCCGCTGCAACGGGCAGCCGGTGGCCAAGATCAGCGACGAGCCGTCGAAGGCGATGGACTACGACCGGTCGTACGTCGCCTACCTGCGCGAGGTGTTCCAGGTGCCGGAAGTGCCATCGCCGCAACGCAAGACCGCCAACGGGTGAGCGAGGGCCCGGGCGGCGGTGTAGGGACGAGGGCACAGGTGTAAAGTAATCGGATGGCTACCCCCGTCAGCAACGCCAAAATTCCTCCCGCCGTGCCTCCTTCCGCCGGCGCCGCGCCGCCACCCTCGTCCGCGGGCACCAAGCCGCAGGACCGGCGGCTGCGGCTCGACGACATTCTGAAGCTGATGATCGCGGACGGCCTCGTCGCAACGAGCGACGCCGAAGTGCTCGCCAAGGGGCGCACGCACCGCTTCGAACACCCGCTCGAGGCCATCGCCGACCGCGGATGGAAGTCGACCAAGGCGCCGCACCGGATGATGACGCTCGAATGGCTGGTCGAGTGGCTCGCGGGCAAGCTGGGCACGCCGTACTTCCATATCGATCCGCTGAAGATCGACCTGGGCGCGGTCACCGGCACCATGTCGGTGGCGTATGCCGAGCGCTACCGGATCCTGCCGGTGGCCGTGGACCGGCAGACGCTCACGGTGGCCACGAGCGAGCCGCTAATCCGTTCCTGGGCCGACGAGCTGGCGGAAATCCTCAAGCTCGACGTGAAGTTCGTCTTTGCCAATCCGGCCGACATCAAGCGCTACCTGGGCGAATTCTTCAACCTGGCGCGCTCCATGAAGCGCGCGCAGGCCGCATCGAAGGGGCAGCTGGCCGTCGGCAATTTCGAACAGCTGGTCGAGCTGGGCAAGCACGGCCATCTCGATGCCAACGACACGCACGTCGTCCACATCGTCGACTGGCTGTGGCAATACGCATTCGAGCAACGCGCGTCGGACATCCACATCGAACCCCGGCGCGACGTGGGGCTGGTGCGCTTCCGCATCGATGGCGTGCTGCACCAGGTGTATGCCATTCCGGCGCCGGTGCTCATCGCCATGACTTCGCGCATCAAGCTGCTGGCGCGCATGGAGATCGTCGAGAAGCGCCGGCCGCAGGATGGCCGCATCAAGACCCTGGCGCCGGACGGCTCGGAGGTCGAGTTGCGCATCTCGACGATGCCCACCGCGTTCGGCGAAAAGATCGTGATGCGCATCTTCACGCCCGAAGTACTGGTGCGCGACTACACGGACCTGGGCTTCACCGACGACGACCGCGAACGCTGGCAGAAGATGATCAAGGAGCCGCACGGGATCATCCTGGTCACCGGCCCCACGGGATCGGGCAAGACGACCACGCTGTACTCGTCGCTGAAAGAGCTTGCGGTGCCGGAGGTCAACGTCTGCACGATCGAGGATCCGATCGAAATGATCGAGCCGCTGTTCAACCAGATGCAGGTGCATCCGGCGATCGGCGTCGATTTTGCCAGCGGCGTGCGCACGCTGCTGCGGCAGGACCCGGACATCATCATGGTCGGCGAAATCCGCGACCACGATACGGCGGACATGGCGGTGCAGGCGGCGTTGACGGGCCACCTGGTGATCTCGACGCTGCACACGAACGATGCGCCTACGGCCGTTACCCGGCTGCTGGACCTCAAGGTGCCGCCCTACCTGTTGAGCTCGACGCTGCTGGGCGTGATGGCGCAGCGCCTGGTGCGCACGCTGTGCCCGCATTGCAAGAAGCCGGGCGAGCCGCCCGACGACGAGACGTGGCGCGCGATCACCGCGCCGTGGCGTGGCGAAAAACCCACGTCGGTCATGCAGGCCGAAGGCTGTCTCGAGTGCCGGATGAGCGGCTATTTCGGGCGCATCGGCCTCTACGAGATCATGCTGATGACCCCGGCACTGCGGCGCCTTCTGGGCCACGAGGCCGACGACCGCGCGATTCGCGATCAGGCGTTCAAGGACGGGATGAAGCCGCTGCGCGTGTCGGGTGCCATGAAAGTGGCGGCGGGACTCACGACCGCCGAGGAAGTCATCAAGGTCGCGCCGCTGGCGTGAAAAACAGGTTCAGACTTGAAAGAAATTAGGGTCAGACTCGAATTTTCGCGGTAAGCCTTCGCACTATCGATCGCGGTCAAGAAAATTCGAGTCTGACCCTCATTTCTCGAAAATTCGAGTCTGACCCTAATTTTCCGGAATGAACTTGAGCACGACGCCGTTGCTGCAGTAGCGCCAGCCGGTCGGCTTGGGGCCGTCGTTGAACACGTGCCCGTGGTGGCCGCCGCAGCGCGCGCAGTGCATTTCCGTGTAGCTGAACGGGGTCTTGAACGCCTTGGGGTTGCTCTCGTACTCGAGAGCGCCGGGAAGGCTTTCGTAAAAGCTTGGCCAGCCGGTGCCGCTGTCGAACTTGGCGGCGGACGAGTAGAGCACAAGGTCGCAGCCCGCGCATGCATACCTGCCCTTGCGCTTTTCCTTGTTGAGCGGACTGGAACCCGCCCATTCCGTGCCTTCCTCGCGGAGCACATGGAACTGCTGCGGCGTCAGGAGCTTGCGCCATTCGGCTTCCGTTTTCACCACTTTGCCGATCTCCTCGGACTTGGCATACACCCGAGCCGCCAGCGGGCCAGCGGCGGCAGATAGAACCAGTTGCAGGAAGTGTCGTCGTTTCATGGTGGATTAGTCGTTTGCGGTACTGAAAAACTTACCGTTGTGCCGACCGGACCTAGTTGGGCGCGCACATCGCGGCGAAGC
>JANMCH010000039.1:0-3503 GCA_031361045.1 Betaproteobacteria bacterium
CTCGGACAGCTCGCCAAGCAGTACTACGGCGGTGGCCGCACGCTCGATGCCGCGAAGCTCAAGGCCGCGTTCGCGCCGCTGCTCGAGCAGGGGCGGGCCGTGATGAGCCAGTACGGTGGTGCGATTGCAGAGCGCGCACGCACGATCGATGTGCGCAACCTGCCGGCGTTGATAAGAAGCGCATAGTACTGACCCTGTGTTGACGCATCGTGTATATTATGGTAATATACATCCGTGTTTGATCTCGAGCGTATCATTGGCTTTGCCTGGGACTCGGGCAACGCTCGAAAGAACGAGAAGCACGGTGTATCGCAGAGTGAGACCGAGCAGGTTTTTTTCGACACACACCTGTTGATGGTTGTGGACTCCGGGCATTCCACCACCGAGGCGCGATTCCACGCCTTGGGGCAAACGATCGATGACCGGCATGTGCACATTACCTTCACGTTGCGAGCGCAGGAAGCGCTGATCCGAGTCATCTCGGCGCGCGACATGCATCGAAAGGAAAGGGCCATTTATGACCGCAAAGGCTAAGGTTCCGAACTTCAAGTCGGAAGCGCAGGAGCGCAATTTCTGGGAAGCGCGCGACAGTGCGGAACTGGTCGACTGGTCAAAGGCCAAGCGCGTGCGGTTGCCCAATCTGAAGCCATCGACCCGGAGTATTTCGCTTCGTCTTCCGGTGCACACGCTCGAACGTATCAAAGCCGCGGCCAATGTCCGGGACGTTCCCTATCAGTCGCTGATCAAGGTCTGGCTCGAGGAAAAGCTTTCGGCGTGACCCCTTCTACGGCGGTGGTCCCATCGGATCCCCAAGCTCTCGGACCTGTTCGATCTGGTCAAGAAATCGGGTAACTCAACGGTGGGCTTCGACTGCGAGACCAAGGTGTCGCCGAATGAGCGCGGCGCGACACTGGCGCCGGAGGAGTTTGCGCGCAGGGTGATCGCGGAAATTCGCAACGCTGGGAGGACTCGGTACCGCGGGCGGTCCATGCGGCCGGGGGCAGGATCTGGGCGCCGAACTACACCTTTCTCACGCCCGCGATGATCGCTAAACTGCTCGACATGGGCGTTGACGGCATCATCTCCGACCGGCCAGACCTGGTCCAGATCGAGATCAAACGGCGTCGTTGGCAGCGTGATCGACCTTAATGACTTCGTGCAACGGCATCCGCGCCTGTTCGTCCTGACCGGTGCGGGAGTGAGTGTCGATTCGGGCATCCCTGGCTATCGCGACGACAACGGCAATTGGAAGCGCCGCGCGCCGGTGATGCTGCAGGACTTCCTGGGTTCCGAAGCGACGCGACGGCGCTACTGGGCACGCAGCATGATGGGGTGGCCCGTCGTTGCGTGTGCGGAGCCTAACGCGGCCCACGGGGCCCTGGCAACGCTGGAAGCGATGCAGCGAGTGCACTTGCTGGTCACCCAGAACGTCGACGGACTGCATCAGCGGGCCGGAAGCACCGAAGTCACCGAGCTGCACGGCAACATCGGTCGCGTGATCTGCCTCCAGTGCCGTACCACGCAGCCGCGCGAAACCGTTCAGCGAGCATTGCGAGAACAAAACCCCGAATTCGTCCATGCGGTGGCGCAAACGGCGCCTGACGGCGATGCCGATCTCGAGCACGGTGCGCTGGATGCGTTTAGCGTACCGGCGTGTGGGCATTGTGGCGGCATGCTCAAGCCCGACGTCGTGTTCTTCGGCGAAGGCATCCCACGCACCCGCGTCGACGGCGCGCGCGCCGCGCTGGAGGAAGCCGACGCCATGCTCGTCGTCGGCTCGTCGCTGATGGTGTACTCGGGTTACCGGTTGTGCGAGCAAGCGCAGGCGATGGGCAAGCCCATTGCCGCGATCAATCGCGGGCGCACGCGCGCCGATCATCTGTTCGCGCTGAAGGTCGAGCACGGCTGCGCCGAGACGCTGACCGACTTGGTCGACACACTCTCGGTGGCCCATTCGCTGGTCTGACACGTTCGCAAGCTTCGCGTGCCGCCGCACGGGCCGAGCGGATCGTCATCCTTCCGACGAATTCGCACCAGTATGGTTAGCAAAAATGCGAACCGCCATCGGCCTGCAGGAACGCGCGCAAGTGGCGTTGGTTCGGCGGCGGTTCGTCCCAATGGCGGATGGGCTGGGTTACCGGTGCGAGTTAGCATTTTTGCTAACTACCTAGCCGAAGCTGTGGCGGTAGGGGCGATTGTGGAGATCCGCGGCCCAGTAGACAAATCCCGTCATGGTCATGCGCCCATTCGTGGCATGGAAAGTGCCTCTGACTTACGGTCTACGCTTGCCCCGGACCCGAAACAAAATGAAACACACGCTTGGAAACGATCTACTCGGACAAGCCGTGCCTCAACGGTGACGAAGTGAAGCAGATTACGCCGCGTGGCGATCCCACCCCTGAATACCTCGCGCGGTTGCATATGAAAGAACGCGTTGACGAGCAGCGCGCCATCACCGCCGCGCGGGATGCCAAACGCGACGCCGACATCGGGAAGGTCGCGAAGTGCGTCAAGGGCGCGACGGCGCCAGGCTGCGAACGAAGCCGCTGATACCTTCCGCCACCGCAATCACGCAGCGAACGCCTCCATCGGCAACGGCGTGATGCCCTCGAGACGAGACGGGTCCTGCGCGATGCGCCACAGGTCCAATGCTTCCTGCATCCTGAGCCAGCTTTCGGGAGTGTGACCCAGCAGTTTGGCAATTCGCGCCGCCAACTCGGCCGACAAGTCGCGCCGCTCCTGGAGAAAGGTGTTGACCGTCACACGGGAGACGCCCAATCGGTCGGCAAATTCCTGTTGCGACATGCGCAATGCCGGCAATACGTCCTCGCGAAGTATCGCTCCGGGATGGGAAGGGGCCCGGCGGTGATCCCGCAGCGATTTCATCAATGGTAGTCCTCGAGATCGACGTCCATTGCGTGCTCGCCGTCAAAGGCGAACGTCACACGCAGATTGCCGGAGACATCCACTGCCCAGCGGCCCTTCTGATCGCCGCGCAAAGAGTGCAGACGCCAACCGGGAATGTTCATGTCCTGCGGACGGACGACGGAGTCCAAGCGGTCAAGGATGCGTTCGATCCGTGGCCGCCACGCGGCGGGCACACCTTTGGAAGAACTGGTAGTGAACAATGCCTGCAACCCCTTGTGTTGAAAGGAACGGATCACGGGTTAATTGGCAACGTCAGGATTGTAAAGTAATGCAATACGGTATGTCAAGTACTGCATTACAAATGCTCGCGTACGCAGGTGCGCTCTCGACCAACATGAATCATTCTGGAGACTGCCACGACACGCACCATCGACCGAACGGCCGAGAGCAGGGCTGGCTTGCTCGTCCGGCGCCGGCGTATTTCCGCAATTGCGACTTCGGCGCTATGCTCGCAACGCCGCGGCTATCTCCACGGCGAAAAATGACAAGCCCACAAGGCCTGGAGGAAGAAGTGAGTCCCTCAGTTGATCCCTCAGTTGGTCCCATGCCGCCGCTCAAGCTGCACGTGCCCGAGC
>JANMCH010000045.1:0-17634 GCA_031361045.1 Betaproteobacteria bacterium
GGCCGCGCGGCCGCACCAGGAGCACCAGCACCATCAACAGGTACATGGAGGCTGCAGCGGCAGCCGGATAGAAGTACACGGTGAGTCCGCGCACGACGCCCACGATCAGCGAGGCCCACACCACGCCCCAGAACGATCCCAACCCGCCGATCACCACGACGACGAATGCGGCGGTCAGTATTTCCGCGCCCATCGCCGGATGCACGCCGGAAATCGGTGCCAGCAGCACGCCCGCGAGCGCTGCGAGCGCGACGCTGATCGCCACCACGGCGCTCATGTACGGCTGCAGCGAGATGCCGAGTGCGGCGACCATGTCCGGGTTCTGCACGCCCGCGCGCACCACGCGTCCGAATGGCGTGCGCTGCAGCAGGAACCACAGCGCGCCGACCGCGCCGGCGGCAATCGCGAGCATCACCAGCCGGTATTTCGAATAGATGAAATCGCCGACCAGCAACTGGCCCTTGAGCGCCTGTGGAATCGAGAATGGCAGCGGCGAAGCGCCAAAGATGAGACGCAACGCCTGCTCCGCGACCATCGCGAGGCCAAAGGTCATCAACAACCCGAGTGCCGGATCCTCGCGATAGAAACGACGGAACAGAAAGCGCTCGACGACGAGACCGATCAACGCGACAACGACCGGGGACGCGACCAGTACGCCCCCGAATCCCAGCACCTCGACCAGCTTGACCGCGACGTACGCGCCCAGCGCATAGAACGCGCCGTGCGCCAGGTTGACCAGGCCGCCCAGCGAAAAAATGAGCGAAAGCCCGAGCGCGATCAGCAGGTAATACGCGCCGACCAGCAGGCCGTTGATGACCTGCTCGAGGATCTGGATCAGGACCAACTAGGCCGGCATCGTGCAGGCGTTGTCTTCACGCGTCGGGGCGATGATCTCGAGGCTCTGGTTGGCCGCCGGCACCGGCGCCGACAGCGTGAACAGCTCCCACTTGTTGGTGACTTCGTTCGCCGGCTTGAAGCGGATCGTATACATCTCCTGCATCAGCTGGTGATCCCAGTTGCGGTAGTAGCCGTCGCGTGACTTCATGACGTCGAACTTGGCGCCTTTTTCCAGGTGCTCGACGATCTTCGTCGAGTCGGTCGTCTTGAGTTCGTTCATCGCCTGCGCCACGTGCTTGGTCGACATGTAGTCGCCCCACGCCTGGTTCTCCGGCGGCTTGCCGTACTTCTTCGTGAACGCCTCGGTGAATTTCTGCGCCGACGCCGACTTGACCTGCGAATCCCACACCAGCGGCCAGATGCCGGTCACGTTGCCCTTGCCCGCACCCCACGCGACCGCGGTGTCGAAGCCGAAGCCCGCCACCGGGTACGGCAGGCCATATTCCATGTACTGCTTCATGAAATTGGTGATCTGCGCGCCGGCGAGATTGGATACGACGAGGTCCGGCTTGGCGTTGCGGATCTTGAGCAGGTACGCGGAGAAGTCCGCGGCGTCGGTGGGTACCAGCTCGTCGGCCGCGAACTCGCCGCCGTTGGCCGACATGAAGCGCTTGGCGGCCTTCAGCAGGTCGTGGCCGAACGCATAGTCCGCGGTGAGGCTGTACCACTTCTTGCCCTTGACCATGCCGTCGCGCAGCAGCGCCTGGCCCGCAGCATAAACGTACATCGTGTTGGCGGCCTCGGTGTGGAACATGTAGCGGTTGCACGCGCTGCCGCGCAACGCGTCCGAGTTGCAGCCCGTATTGAAGAACAGGATCCGGTTGCGCTGCGCCACCGTGGCGATGGCCAAGCCCGACGCGGAGCTGATTTCGCCGATGATCGCGACCACCTTGTCGCGCTCGATCAGTCGCGCTGCCTTGGTCGAGGCCGTCTGCGGGTTGACGCTGTCTTCCGCGATCAGCTCGATCTTGCGGCCCATTACTCCGCCCGCCGCGTTGATCTCGTCGACCGCAAGGTTGACGCCCATCACGGCGTATTCGCCGAGCGGACCAAGGAAGCCGGTGAGCGGCGTCAAGTGACCGATGCGCACCGTCTCGGCCTGGCCACGGCTGATGGCGGGGAATCCCAGTGCGCCCAACGTTGCGGCAGCTGCGCCGGCCTTGAGTACGCCGCGACGCACGCGGCTCGTCGTATCGATCATCGCCATTCCTCCTCGTTATTGGTGACTGCGCACGCAGTTATAATGCAACGCAGGACGCTTGTCCACGCCGCCATCGAGAAGCCATGGACCTCAAGATTCGCAACTTGCGCGTGCTGGTCACCGCGGGTGCTTCGGGCATCGGTCTTGCCACCGCGCGCGCGTTTGCCCGCGAAGGCGCCCGCGTCCATGTCTGCGACGTCGACGCCATAGCGCTGGATGCACTGGCCACGAGCGACCCGGGATTGACGCGCAGCGTTTGCGACGTGTCGGACCCGGCGTCCGTGGATCAACTCTTTGCCGCCGTCGTTGCCAAGCTCGGTGGCCTGGATGCGCTGGTCAACAACGCTGGAATTGCCGGTCCCACGGCGCCATGCGAGGAGGTCACGTTGCGCGATTGGGAGCGCACGCTCGCCGTGAATCTCACCGGACAGTTCCTGTGCGCGCAGCGTGCCATTCCGCTGCTCAAGGCCAGCGACAATCCAAGCATTGCGAACCTGTCGTCGGCTGCGGGACGCTTCGGCTTTCCCAATCGCACGCCCTATGCTGCATCGAAGTGGGGCGTGATCGGCTTCACCAAGTCGCTGTCGATCGAACTCGGGCCGCAAGGTATTCGCGTCAATGCGATCTGTCCCGGCTCCGTCGCCGGCCCGCGCATCGAGGCGGTCTACACCCACAAGGCCCGGCTGCGCGGCGTGGCGCCCGAAGTCGTGCGCGACGAGATGATCGCCAACGCTTCGCTGAAGCGCATGGTCAGCGCGGACGACATCGCCAATGCGATTGTGTTTCTGGCGTCGCCGGCGGGCGCGAACATCTCCGGTCACGCGCTGCCGGTCGACGCGGACACCCAGGCACTGGTCTGATTCCAGCGCGAGAGCCGCTAACGACCAATAGTCCGCATCTGCCCCACGGACTGTCGTGTTGGCGACTCCATGGGCCGTGCGTGCAGTCGCCGCGGATCACGCAGTGGCCCAGACCGCAGCGGCCGCGGCAGCATCGTCGCGCGCATGCAGGGCCGGAGTACGTGCCATGTATTTTCCGGGGTCCGCCCGGAGCAGATCACGGCGCACACATGATCGGGTAGTACGGCCCCGGGCCGTATCCCTCGGCCGTCCAGCCCTGCGCACGCATCTGGTCGACTACGGCCATGCTCGTCGTGTAGCGGTGATTGGTGTCGACCCGGCCATCCCACACGCGATACGCCGGAATCGTTGCGGACGGACAAGAGCCGGTGAGCGTGTCGGGCAGCGCGATGTAGAAAAGCTTGTCGGACTCGCGCACGAAGAACGGATATTTCGCTGCGGCGTCAGCGCATTCAGCAGGCGACGCCGAATAGAAATGCGAGTCCCCGTATGCCGGCGGTATGTAGAACCGGCAAACGGGTGCAAAGCCTGTGATCGCGTCGAAATATGCGTTGAACCAATGGCCAGTGCGCTGCCACCCACCAACGACCCCGTAGTCCAGAGCCTGGATCTCATGCGCCAGTGTGGTCATGAAGTAGTGATCCTGTGCGGCGTTGTAGTACTCGACCACCTGGACCTGCTGCGGCGCGATGGTTGCGCCGAAGCCGGAGATCGGCAGTATCGCCAGCGACTCGAGCTGCGGCGAGTCGATCACGAGGTTCGCGAAACGATTGCCGGCGGCCAGCGGCCGAAAATAGAGCGTCAGGAAGCAGCTTTGCCCCGCGGCAATGGCGATGCCTGCGCCGCAGGTGTCGAACACGTTGTTGAAATCGTAGGGCGAGGCGCCGTTGAGGACAAACCGCGAGGGGGTCAGCGCCGCCGGCCCGGGATTGTGGAGTTCGACGCGAAGCCCGCCCGATTCCACATTCACCAACACCGCACCGAATGCCGCCGTCGCCGCGATGAACGTGATCGACGCGGTGCCGGCCTGTGCATCGATGCCGCGCCCGTAGAAGGTCAGCAATTCGTCCGGGTTATCGGTGGTGGAATTGCGCAGCCACAGACCTCCGGACGTCTGGCCGGTGACGAGCGGCGCGAACTGAATGGTCACGGGACAACTGTTGCCCGGACCCAAAGTCAGACCGTTTGCGCAATTCGTTGTGACACGAAACGCCGGGCCTGTTGCCGGATGCACGCTGACGTCGGTGAACGACAACGGCTGGTCGCCGCAGTTGGTCACGACGACGTTCGCGACCGTCGTGGTCCCGACGAACTTGTTGTCGAAACGGAGGACGTCGTTGTCGATGCAAAGCCGGCTGGCGGCACTCGCTGGCAGCACGAACGCGAATCCAACCAGCAAGACAACCAGCGCAAAACGATGCGGATAAAACGTGATCGGCGCGTCCGGCGTTCCCCAACGTAATCGGCGCCAACCGAAGCTCGATTGGGTCATGACCCACTCTAGCATGGCCGGCTCGGCCGGCGGAGAACCTGTCAGGCGCCGCGCTGTCGAAGTCAATATGGAGTCGAGCGCTGTGCAATGGGTCGGGAACCGGTAACATGCGCAGGCAATGGTCCATACCAAGGATTTGAAGATGCGTGCAATGTCAGTCGTCCTGATCGCAGGGTTGCCATTGCTGGTCAGCTGCGCCGGCACGCCGCCGCCCGCGATCAACTCGGCACCGCAAGCCACTGCGACGCTGGCCCCCGTAGCCGCCCTGCCTCAAGTGGCTCCCAAGGCGCCCGCAACTACGGCACAGGTGCCGAAAGCGGTCGGCCAGCCGGCGGCCGTGGCAAAACCTCCGGCCCCGCCGTTGGATCTCACGTCGCTGGAGCAACGCCTCAAAGGTACTCCTGCAATTGGTGTACTTACCAAGCTCTCGCTCAAGAATCAGGTCGATGACCTGCTCGAGCGATTCCGCGAATATTACCAAGGGAAGCTCAAGACCTCGTTGGCCGATCTCCGCCAATCGTATGATCTGCTGGTGCAGAAGGTACTTTCGCTGCTGCAGGACAGCGACCCGCCACTGGCGACGGCCATCGTGGCCTCACGCGACGCGATCTGGGGCATCCTCTCGGATCGCAAGAAGTTCGCGGCAATCTGATTCGACGCAGGAGACAGCATGAATGTACGCATGGCGGGATGGCTGATTACGATTCTGGCGGCCGCTTCCTTTACCGCGCCCTCGCTCGCAGCCGAGGACGCCGCGGTCATGAAGGACTTGTTCACTGTGATCACGCTGCAGGGTTTGCCCTGTGTGGAAGTGGTGAGCTACACGACGAAGAGTGACAACGATCACATGGCGGTGTGCAAGGACGGCAACCGCTACCATGTCTTCGTCAATGCGCAGGGGCGCGTGATGGTTGAGAAACAGTGAGGTAGATCGAAACGGCGGAAACGAGCTGCCATGAGCGCCCCGTTTCCGCCGGCAAAGGCTGAATCGATCGCTGCGATCAGGCCGGCAGCAGCACCTTGTCCACGACCAGTATGACGCCGTTCGACTGCTTGACGTCGGCAATGGTCACGTGAGCCGTGCCGCCTTGGTCATCGGTGACCGCGATCTTGTCGCCGTCCATCGTGACCGTGAGCTTTTGGCCTTCGACCGTGGTGAGTACAGCCTTGCCACCGCCCGTCATGACGTCCTTCTTCAACTGCGCCATGTCGAAACGCCCGGCCACAACGTGATAGGTGAGCACCTTGGTCAGCGTCGCCTTGTTCTCAGGCTTTAGCAACGTGTCCACCGTGCCGGCCGGAAGCGCGTCGAATGCTGCATTGGTCGGCGCGAACACCGTGAACGGGCCCGGCCCCTTCAGAGTGGACACCAATCCCGCCGCCTTCACCGCCGCGACAAGTGTGGTGTGGTCCTTTGAGTTCACCGCGTTGTCGATGATGTCCTTGCTCGCGTACATCGGCGCACCGCCGACCATGACTTGTGCGCCCGCAGTGCCGGAAAGTAACGACAACGACAGCGCCACCCCGATCGCTCCCAGCTTGAATTTGTTCATGTTGGTTCCTTAAAAGGTTGTCCCGGCGAAATGCCGCGGATCATGCTTACCCAACCATCTACGGCGCTGTGCCGTCACTGGATGCGCCGGGGACATGGACAAATGCAATTGGCAACGGGACTTCCGAAGCTGTGGCACCCAAGCGGACAGGTTGGCCATCAGCGCCAGTCCAACCTCAATCAAGTTGAGCCCAGCGGCAGCCCCATGCGTCGCCTGTACCTTGCGCCGCAACGCAATGGGCGACAGAACTTCCACTTCGCCACCGTGCCGCATGATGTCGAGAACGAGTTCGCGGTCATCGCGAAACGGAAGTTCGAGCTAATAGCGGAAATGTCGCACGCGAAACGACCGTCTGCTCCTGCGGCAGCTGGTCGATCTTGTAGAAGCGCTCGAGGGGATTCATGGTGGCAGCCTGACTTTCGTCGTGATTTACCGTACGAATAGCTCATTCGGTGAGCCCGTCGGCTGACAAATTGAACCGCTATACTCCGCTCGACCACTGTTCAAGCCAGCCACCCCCCATGGACAAGAACCGACTCGAAGCCTTCAGCGACGGCGTGATCGCCGTGATCATCACCATCATGGTCCTGGAGATGAAGGTGCCGCACGGGCCGGAGTTCGCCGCGCTGACGCCACTGCTGCCTGTGTTCCTGACCTACGTGGTGAGCTTTGTCTACGTGGGCATCTACTGGAACAATCACCACCACATGTTCAAGCTGACCGAGACGGTCAATGGCGCGGTGCTGTGGGCCAACCTGCACCTCTTGTTCTGGTTGTCGCTGCTGCCGTTCACGACGGGCTGGATGGGCGAGAACCACTTCGAGCGCTGGCCGACCGTGCTGTACGGCATCAACCTGCTGCTGTGTGCAATGGCCTACACCGTGCTTCTGTCGACCCTCATTCGCCACCATGGCCACGACTCGCTGTTGGCCACGGCGGTCAAGGGCGACCTCAAGGGCAAGGCATCCCTGGTGCTCTACGTCGCCGGCATCGCAACCGCGTGGACGATCTCCGCATGGGCGGGTATCGTGTTCTACGTCATCGTCGCGCTCATATGGCTGGTACCCGATCGGCGCATCGAGCGGGTGGCGCCAAAGCACCCGCACGCGTAGCAATGTCCACGCCGAGCGGTATGCGCCTCTCCAAATCCAGACTCGTCGCCTACAGGCAATGTCCGAAGCGCCTGTGGCTGCAGACGTTCCGGCGCGAACTGGCGCAGCAAAGCGAAGCGTCCGAGAACCGGATGGCGCAAGGCAACCTGGTCGGTGCAGCCGCGCAGCGCCTGTATCCGGAAGGCCGGCTGATCGCGCACGTCATGGACCTCAAGGCCGCGCTGCGCGAAACTGAAGAAGCTCTCATGCAGCCGGGTGACGTCACGCTGTTCGAGCCCGCGCTGCGCTGCGCTGACGTGCTGGTGCGCGCCGACGTCCTCATCCGTCACGACGGGCGCTATCGGATGATCGAGGTGAAGTCCTCGACCAAGGTGCGCAGCTCGCACGTCACCGACGCCGCCATACAGACCTGGGTGGCGCGCGGCGCGGGCCTCGACATCGAGCGCATGGAGTTGGCGCATATCGACAACACGTTCGTCTATCCGGGCGACGGCCATTACCGTGGTCTTTTCGCGCACGCCGACATGACTGAACTCGTCCTTCCGCTGCAGGAGCAGATTCCGGTGTGGATCGCCGATGCGCAGCGCGACCTGGCAGGACCCATGCCGGATATCGCTGTCGGTCGGCAATGCAACGATCCGTTCGAGTGCGAGTTCCTGACGTTTTGTTCGCCGAAGGCCGCTGAATATCCGGTCGACCTGTTACCGAACAGCTCCAAGCTTGCGCGGCAATTGCGCGGCGACGGCTTCAGCGATCTGCGTGACGTGCCTCTGGAACGATTGAGTCGGGACGATCACCAGCGGATCTGGCGGGCGACGGTGAGTGGCAAGGCCGAGCTGGATACCGCTGCGGCCGCCAAGCTGGTCGCCCTCCCCTGGCCCCGCTACTTCCTCGACTTCGAAACCGTCGGCCCCGCCGTGCCGATGTGGAAAGGCACCCGCCCGTACCAGAAGATCCCGATGCAGTGGTCGTGCCATCGGCAGGACGGCGACGGCACGCTGACCCGGTTGCCGCCGTTTCTCGATACCACGGGAGAGGATCCACGGCGCGCGTTTGCGCAGAGCCTGGTTGCCGCCGTGGGCGACGACGGAATCATCATCGTCTACAACGCAACCTTCGAGCGCGGCGTCATGATGCAGATGGCGGAACAGTTCGACGATCTGGCGCCCGCGCTGCGCCGGATGGCGACGCAACTCTTCGACCTGCTGCCGTTTGCGCGCGAGCACTACTATCATCCGGCGATGATGGGCTCGTGGTCGATCAAGCGTGTGCTGCCGACGGTTGCGCCGGACCTGGACTACGCCAATCTCGAGTCCGTACAGAGCGGGGACATGGTCGAGCCGGTGTATTTCGAGATGGTGGATGCGGGGACGAGTGCCGCGCGCAAGCAGGAACTGCAGCAGGCGCTGCTCACCTATTGCGAGCGGGATACGTTGGCCATGGTGAGGTTGGCGGATTTCCTGGCCAACGCTTCATAGCGACGCTATCGGCGTTTTCTGCATTTCATCCCCTCCCCCGTGCATCGTGTCGTGCCGCACTGGAGCCCAGGCCCCTCCTCCCGTAATCTCGCCCCATGACCACCGACCCCTCCGCTCCCAACTCCCCTGACCCCGCTCCCGGGTCCATGGGCATCCGCCAGGCCCTTCGCGAAATCCGCAAAGGTGCAATCGTGGTGTGGTGGGCCTTCTTCGACTGGGTGGCGGTCGTTCAGTGGAAGGCGCTGTTCCTCGTGTCCGTTCTGGGCATGGTCATCGGCGGCGGCATATTCAAAGTCGCCACGCTGACCTTCCTGCTGATCGTCGCGGCCTTCATCATCAAGATCGTCGCGGGCGGCAAGCGCAGGGCGGAACTGACGGCCAGCGAAGCGACGCAGCGGGCCGAGACCGAGCAACTCGAGCGTGCAGTGATGGAGGCACGCATGCAGGCATTGCAGGCGCAGATCGAGCCGCACTTCCTGTTCAACACGCTGGCCAGCATCGACCAGCTCATCCTGTCCGATCCGCCGCGCGCGTCGAAGATGCAGCAGAGCCTGATCCGCTACCTGCGTTCGGCCATGCCGCAGATGCGCGAAGGCGGCCGGCCGACGCTGGGCCAGCAGGTCGACCTGTCCAGCGCGTTCCTGGAAATCATGGCGGTGCGCATGGAAGAACGGCTGCAGCCGGTGATGCACGTGCCGGAAGGATTGAAGTCCGCGATATTTCCATCAATGATGCTGCAGACACTGGTGGAAAACGCCATCAAGCACGGGCTGGAACCACAGGCCGCGGGCGGCCGGCTGGAGATCCGCGCCGAAGTCGTCGACGGACAGTTAGCCGTGCACGTCATCGATACCGGCCGCGGCTTCGCACCCAAGGCCGATGGCGGCGTGGGACTGGCCAACATCCGCGAGCGTCTGCGGACCTTGTACAACGGACGCGCCGAGTTGATCATCAGCGTACCGACCGAGGGCGGCACCTGCGCCACGATCAAGGTGCCCTACGAAATCGCGCCCGCTGCATCTGCGACCTGATTGGACGAGTACCCGCATGAATGCCTCATCTGCCTCCGCCGCCGCTCCCACCGCCGTCATCGCCGACGATGAACGCCTTATGCGCGTGCAGATCGTCGCGCGCCTGAAGGAAGCCTGGCCCGAGCTGGAAATCGTGGGCGAGGCCAGCAACGGGCTCGAGGCGGTGGCCATGGTGCGCAGCCTGGAACCCGACATCGTGTTCCTCGACATCAGCATGCCCGAGATGGATGGCATCCAGGCGGCGAAGGCGCTGGCCGGCCAGGTGCACGTGGTTTTCGTCACCGCTTACGACCAGCACGCCGTCACCGCCTTCGAGCAAGGCGCGGTCGATTATCTGTTGAAGCCCGCGGAGCCGGAGCGAGTGGCGTTGACCTGTCAGCGCTTGCGTGAGCGCATGCAGCGCAAGCCCGATCCGATGGAGGACATTCTCGAGAAGCTATCGCAGCGACTTGGTGCAGGTGGCGGCGGTGGCGCCATTGGGCCGCGCGAATACATGCGCTGGGTGCAGGCAAGTGTGGGCGCCAATATCCGGATGATCCCGACCAGCGACATCCTGTTCTTCCGCGCCGAGGACAAATACACGCGTGTGCAGACCACCACCTTCGAAGCACTGATCCGCAAGCCGATCAAGGACCTGCTCGACGAACTCGACCCGGGCGAGTTCTGGCAGATTCATCGTTCAACTGTGGTGCGTATCGATGCCGTCGAGCAGGTCAGCCGCAACTTCGCCGGCAAGCAGGTCGTGCATGTGAAGGGAAGCGGAGAAAAGCTGGAGGTGAGCCGGACGTTCAATCACCTGTTCAAGCAAATGTAGCTTTCGTCATTGCGGTCGCAACGAGCACATCGAGCCGCCTTAGATCATCGAGTTTGTCAGCCCCAAGCAACCCCATCACGCGATCGATCTCCGAGCGATAAATGGAGAGGACGTGCGCCACGCCCTCCTCTCCCGCAACCGACAGTCCCCACAATTGCGGCCGCGCGATCAACACAGCGCGCGCACCCAACGCGATGGCCTTGACCACATCCGAGCCGCGACGGATGCCGCCGTCGATCAGCACGGGATAGCCCTCGCCCACGGCGGCGACGATTGCCGGCAGCGCCTCCAGCGCGCTCGATGCGCCATCGAGTTGCCGGCCGCCGTGGTTGGACACGATCAGTCCGTCGATGCCCAATCTCACTGCGCGCCGTGCATCCGCGGGATGCAGCACGCCTTTGAGCAGCAGCGGTCCGCGCCATTGCTCGCGCAATCGCGCGACATCGTCCCAGTTCATCGCGGGATCGAGCAACGAACCCATGCGTCCGGCGAGCGTGGCCAGCGATTCCGTCGAACCTGGCCGTACATAGTTGCCAAACGTCAGCGTGCGCAGTTCGTTGCGCATCGACCAACCCCAGCGCCATTTGGTTGCCATGGCCAACGACTGGCGCCCGGAGAATCGCGGCGGAATCGAGAAGCCGTTGATCACGTCCCGCTCCCGCTTGCCCAGCAACTGGTTGTCGATGGTCAGGACCAGCGCGTGCGCGCCCGTGTCGCGGGCGCGCTGCGTCAACTCGCGCGTGAAGGCGCGGTCGCGGTAGATGAACACCTGCATCCAGCGCGTTCCGTCGTGCTGCGCGGCCAGTTCCTCCATCGAGCACACGGATCCGTGGCTTTGGCAGTAAACGGTGGACGCACCCGCAGCCGCTCGCGCTGATGCGATCTCGCCTTTCGGCCAGAAGAGTCCCGCCAGTCCCGTCGGTCCGATCAGAACAGGCGACGCCAACGTGCGGCCGAAGAGGTCGACCGATTGGTCGCGCGTGGCCGCGCCTTCCAGCGGACGCGGCAGGAATTGCCATTGCCGAAACGCGTCCTCGTTGCGGCGCAGTGTCACTTCATCTTCGGCGCCGCCGTCGGCAAAGTCGAAGATCGGCTTGGGCAGGCGCACCCGCGCAGCTTCGCGCATCAGGCGGACATTGGGAAAGCTCAGTGCAAGCGCGTCGGTTACCATAGCTTCTCCTTATTGGAGGATAAGACAATGATCGAGGAAGCGCCAAGCATTCAGCGCAAGGATGTGGTTCGGCCCGCGAAGGCACTGGTGGACGCATTGCGTGGCACGCCCACGGGCTTCCTGGTGGACGCGATGGGTGGCACGGGCGCGCTCGACTACCGCATCAAGCCGGCTATCGCAGAGCAAACAGGATTTTGTGGCGTGGCGGTTACTTGTGATGCGGGGCCGGCGGACAACCTCGCGTTAATCGCGGCGCTCGACTCGGTGCAGGACGGCGATGTGGTGGTATGCACGACCGGCAGCTTTACCGGCGTTGCCGTCACCGGTGACCTGGTACTCGGCATGGCGCGCAATTGCGGTGCGGTGGGCTTTGTGACGGATGGCTGCGTGCGCGACCTGCCCGGCATACGCATGGTGGCACTGCCGTGTTACTGCGCGGGCGTCACGCCCAATTCGCCACACCGCAGCGGCCCGGGAACGGTCGGCTTCGACATCACGTTAGGTGGCCATCCGGTCGCCAGCGGCGATGTCATCGTCGCGGACCTGGATGGCGTTGTGGTCGTGCCGCGGGCGCGATTGGAGGAAGTCGTGGCGCGGTTGCCGGCCATCCGCAAGTTGGAAGCGGAGATGGATAAAGCAGTGCGCGATGGATTGAAGCGGCCGGTGTTTCAAAAGAAGGACTAGCGAGGCCGTGGCGCCCTGGACCTACTCCACCTTCTCGCCCTCGCCCTTCTCCACCCGCGCGAGAATGCCATTCAGTTCCTGCCGCAACTCCGGATTCGTGGCATTGACAATGAGCGTGCGCAGGATTTCCGCGTAAGCCGTCTGCTGTGCCTTCGCGGCCGGCACCGAGACGTCCGGCTTCACACCGACATGCTCCCAATTGGTCTTGGTGATCGGGTTGATCGCGCGACCGTTTGGAATGAATGCCATGAAACCGTGGCCCACGGGCACGTAGTCGCCCGGATTGGCGCCGCCACCCGTGGTCTCGCCCACCAGTGTTGCGCGCTTCTGCGTCTGGAAGTCGTACGCGCATTCCTCGCCACCCGAGAACGTCCTGCTCGACGTCAACACGTACACCGGTTTCAGGTAGCGCGACTTGGCTGCCGCGCTGGTCCAGTACTGACGCGTTTCATTCCTGGGCCGATCGTAGATGTCGTTGATGTGGCGCTCGTCGCCATCGGCAAAGAAGTGGCTCATCAGCCAGGCCACGCTGGCCGGTTCGCCGCCGCCGTTGCGGCGCAGATCCAGGATCAGCGCATCGGTACCGATCAGCAGCGACATCGCGGACGTGTACGCGTCACCGACCATTTCCGTGGGTCCGAACCCGCGCAGGTCGAGGTAGCCGATATTGCCGGGCAGCCGCTCGACACGCGCGATGCCAAAGCCGTCGCGGGTGACTTCTTCGCGCATCTTTGCCCATTGCGCAGGACTGGGCACGGCACCCGGTGACGCATCGACCGGGGCTTTCGGATCGAAGTACACGGCCAGGTGCTTGTCGTTGCCCAATGCGCGCAAATCAGTGGTCAGCAATTTTGCGAACGCCTTGGCGGTGCTGGTCGTCGCATAAGCGCCCGCAACCGATTTGTCGGTGAGCGCGGCCGAGGTGCGATCGGCGACGTCCGGGAATACATAGCCGGACTTCAATTTTTGCCCAAGCGTCTGGATCACGTCGGCCCTGGCGGCCGGGGAGACGGGCGGGTCCGCGGCCGGCGATTGCGCGAGGGCGCCGAGCACAATGCCGAACAGCAGGCAGGGAATCAGAAGGGGCTTGAGGTGCATGAGGCGATTTTCTCTGTTCATGGCGAATCCATTGAGGATAACAGCGTCGCCGATGCGTTATCAGCGTTATTATTCGCTCCGGGATCCATATAGCGGAGAAAATCTTAGCCATGGACAAGTTCGACAGAGAAATCATCGCCACGCTCTCGAAGAATGCCCGTACCAGCTACAAGGACTTGGGCGAACACGTCTCCTTGAGTCCCAACGCCGTGTCCGAGCGCGTCCGGCGCCTCGAGGATTCCGGCGTGATCCAGAAATACGAGGTCAAGGTCGACCTGCGGGCGATGGGTATGCCGCTGGCCGCGATCATCGACGTCAAGCTCTGCCCCAACACCACGGCAGTCAAGTTCGAGGCCGAGCTGCAGAAGATTTCAGGGATCCTCGAAGCCACGCTGATGACCGGCGCATTCGATTACATGCTGCGCGTCGCGTGCCGCGATCAGGAGGCGCTTGTGCGACTGACCGAGGAACTGCGCGCGGGGGGACTGGTGCAGGAGACGTATACGCGGATGCCGCTCAGGACGGTGTCGTTGCGTGGCGCGCTGGCTTAACCCGGTTTTCAGCAAGTTCTGCGCGTCCGGACAGCCTAATCGACGAACAGCAAGGCGGGACACTCGAGAAAGCGGCGCAGCGCCTGCACGAACTCCGCCGCCTGCTGGCCATCGACAACGCGGTGATCGAACGACGACGACAGGTTCATCATTTTCCGCGCCACGATGGCCCCGGATAGAATCATCGGTCGCTCGACGATGCGGTTGACACCGACGATCGCGACCTCCGGCAGGTTGATCACCGGCGTGGTGACGATGCCGCCTAAGGGACCCAAGCTGGTGATGGTGATCGTCGAGCCGGAAAGCTCGTCGCGGGTCGCTTTGCCGGATCGCGCCGCCAAGGCCAGGCGCGTCACTTCGGCAGCGCTGGACCACAGGTCGCGCGCCTCTGCGTGGCGCACCACCGGCACCATGAGGCCGCCTTCAGTCTGCGCCGCCACGCCAATGTGCACGGCGCCATAGCGTGTGACGATGCCCTTCTCGTCGTCGAAGCGCGCGTTCATCTGCGGGAACGACGGCATGGTGAGCACGATGGCACGCATCAGGAACGGCAGTACGGTGAGCCTTCCCCGCTCCTTTCCATGTGCGTCGTTGAGTTGCGCGCGCAGCGCTTCCAACTCGGTGACGTCGATCTCCTCGACGTAGGTGAAGTGCGGAATCTTAAGGGACTCGCGCATGCGCAACGCAATCTGCCGGCGCAAACCGATCACGGCCACGTCGTGCTGGCCGTCGCGCTCGGTGTAACGCGGGACGCCTTCGGCGTGGCGCGGGACGCGTTCGGATTTGGCGCCGGCGCCTTGCGCATGGCGCACAAGGTCGTCGTGCTCGATGCGTCCACCGGGTCCGCTCCCGCGCACGCGGGTCAAGTCGAGCTGCAGTTCGCGCGCGTGGCGGCGAACGGAGGGGGATGCCAGAGGTTTGTCGGTGGGCGTCTGCGTCGCCGTTGCGGACGTGGTTGAACCCGTCGCAGTCATTTGCGGCGGAGCAGCGGGATTCGTCGCAGCAGCGGCAGGAGCGCTCGCCGCCATTGCCGGCGCAACCGCCGCGGCTTTGCCCACACCGACCGCCTCATCCGTTTCGAGCCGGATCAGCTCGGCCCCCACGGCCAGCTTGTCGCCGGCCTTTCCGCCGAGCGAAACCACGCGCCCCGAGATCGGCGACGGCACCTCCACCGTCGCCTTGTCCGTCATCAGGTCGGCGACGGTCTGATCCGCCTTGATCGTATCGCCCGGCTGGACGTACCACTCGACGACCTCGACTTCGGCGATACCTTCGCCGATGTCCGGCACCTTGACGACATGGACGCTCATGACAGTGCCCGCAAGTGAGCGTGGGCGTTCATTTGATTTCCATCACGCGCCGGAACGCGGCGCCGACACGATCCGGGCCGGGAAAATAGGCCCACTCCTGCGCGTGCGGATAGGGCGTGTCCCATCCGGTGACGCGCTCGATCGGCGCCTCCAGATGGAAGAAGCAATGTTCCTGGACGAGTGCGGCCAACTCCGCGCCGAAGCCGCTGGTGCGTGTGGCTTCGTGGACGATCACGCAGCGGCCGGTCTTCCTGACCGAATTGGCGACGGCGTCCAGGTCCATCGGCCAGAGGCTGCGCAGGTCGATGATCTCCGCGTCGATGCCCGTCTCACGCGCGGCGGCTTCCGACACCCACACCATCGTGCCGTACGTGAGCACAGTGAGCGCGTTGCCGGGGCGGATGATCGCCGCCGACTCGAGCGGCACCGTGTAATGGCCCTCGGGCACTTCGGCGAGAGGCAAACCCGTCCACGGCACCACCGGCTTGTCGTGGTGCCCGTCGAACGGGCCGTTGTAGATACGCTTGGGCTCGAGAAAGATCACCGGGTCATCGCACTCGATAGCCGCGATGAGCAGGCCTTTGGCGTCGTACGGATTGGACGGGATCACCGTGCGCAGGCCGCACACGTGGGTCATCAGCGCTTCGGGACTCTGGCTGTGCGTCTGTCCGCCATAGATGCCGCCGCCGCACGGCATGCGCACCGTGATTGGCGCGGTGAAGTCACCCGCCGAGCGATAGCGCACGCGCGCGGCCTCGGACACGATCTGGTCGTAGGCCGGATAGAAATAGTCGGCGAACTGAATTTCGGCGACGGGCCGCAATCCATACGCGCCCATGCCGACCGCGATGCCGACGATGCCGCCCTCCGCGATGGGCGTGTCGAACACGCGCGACGCACCGTACTTGGCCTGCAAGCCGTCCGTGCAGCGGAATACGCCGCCGAAGAAGCCCACGTCCTGGCCAAACACCACCACGTTGTCGTCACGCCTTAGCATCACGTCCATCGCCGAGCGGATCGCCTGGACCATCGTCATCGAAGGCATGCTCTAAGCTCCCAGCTCGTCGCGCTGGCGCTTGAGGTGCGCCGGCATGTCCTTGTAGACATCCTCGAACATCGTCGAGGCATCGTGCGTGTGGCCGGACGAGAGGCTGCCGTAGCTCTCGGCTTCCTTCTGTGCCGCGACCACTTCCTGCTCCAGCTCCTGCTGCATGCGCGTGTACTCGTCCTCGGTCAGTGCGCCGATCGCGAGCAGATGTTGCTGCAACCGCTGCACGGGGTCACCCAGCGGAAAGCGCTTCCAGTCGTCCGCCGGCCGGTACTTGGACGGATCGTCGGAGGTCGAGTGCGCGCCACCTCTGTACGTGATCCATTCGATGAGTGTGGGTCCGAGTCCGCGCCGCGCACGCTCCGCGGCCCAGCGCGACGTGCTGAGCACCGCCAGGAAATCGTTGCCGTCGACGCGCATCGAGGCGATGCCGTTGCCCACGCCTCGTGCCGCAAACGTCGCGGCCTCGCCTTTGGCGATGCCCGTGAACGAGGAAATCGCCCACTGGTTGTTGACGATGTTGAGGATGACCGGCGCACGGTACACCGCCGCGAACGTGAGCGCACTGTGGAAGTCGGCTTCGGCCGTCGAGCCATCGCCGATCCATGCCGACGCGACACGTGTGTCGCCCTTGATCGCCGAGGCCATCGCCCAGCCCACCGCCTGGATGTATTGCGTGCCGAGGTTGCCCGACACCGAGAAGAATCCACTCGCCTTCGACGAGTACATCACCGGCAACTGGCGACCTTTGAGCGGATCGTGACTGTTCGACAGCAGCTGGCACATCATGTCGACCAGGCTGTAGCCGCGCGCGACGAGAATGCCCTGCTGGCGAGAGGTGGGAAAGCACATGTCGTCCGGGTTGAGTGCCAGCACCTGGCCGATGCTGATCGCCTCCTCGCCCAGACTCTGCATGTAGAACGAGATCTTCTTCTGCCGCGACGCGATCTGCATGCGGGCATCGAAGATCCGGGTCTTCATCATCGCGCGCAATCCGGCGCGCAGAATTTCCGGCGCCGCCTTGGGATCCCACGGGCCGACGGCACGACCCTCGTCGTCCAGCACGCGGATGAGCGCGTCGGCCACATCCATGGTGTCGGCGGGCCGCGTGTCGACGGCCGGCCGCCGCACGGCACCCGCGGGCGACAGATTGAGATAGGAAAAATCGGTTTCGCGACCCGGACGTCCGGTGGGCTCGGGCACGTGCAGCTTGAGCGGCGGCATGGGACCAACTGAGGGATCAACTGAGGGACTCACTTCTTCCTCCAGGCCTTGTGGGCTTGTCATTTTTCGCCGTGGAGATAGCCGCGGCGTTGCGAGCATAGCGCCGAAGT
>JANMCH010000070.1:0-13022 GCA_031361045.1 Betaproteobacteria bacterium
AACGGGTTGCCGTCGCGGTCGCCGCCGATCCACGAGCCCATGCGCAGTATCGGCGGCAGCGCGGCCGTCGAAGTTCCTGATGCATGCTGCGCGCCGAATGCATGCTGCGTGCCGAATGAATGTTGCGCGCCGCGGGCCAGGACGTCGTAGATGCGCGGCACTTCGGCCAGGAACGTGTAGCGGTAGTAGGCGAGCCCGTTCTCGATTTCGTCGTGCACCGAGAGCTTCGACAGGCGCAGCATCGCCGTCTGCCACAACGCCAGCACCTGCCGGTAGAGACCGGTCGAGAATTCCTCGGTTTCTTCGGGCGTCAGCGGAATGCGGTCGCGCCACATCAGCAGGCGCGCGATCTCCCGTTCGCAATCGAGGATGCTCTTGCGCTGCACCTCGGTCGGATGCGCGGTCAGTACCGGCGAGATCAGCGCCTCGGCCAGCCATGCCTCCAGCTGGGCGGCCGTCACGCCGTTCTTCGCGACAGTGGCCAGCGCGGCCGCGACACTTCCTGCCTGCGGTGGCGAACCTGCAAGGGCATGCGCGCGGCGACGGCGATTCTGGTGCACGTCTTCGGCGATGTTGCTCAAGTGCGAAAAATAGGAGAACGCCCGCACGACGTCGAGCGTGGCCGGCACCGACAGGTCGTTGAGCAGCGCCGACAGCTCGGCGCGAACAGCGGCGGCTTCATCGGGTGCTGCGCGGCGAAAGCGGATCGCCGTCTGGCGCACGGCCTCGATGCGCGCGTAGCCGTCGTCGCCGGTCTGCGCGCGCAGCACGTCGCCCAGCAGCCGGCCGAGCAGGCGCGTGTCCTCCTTCAGCGGCGTATCCTTCGCAGCCGCCGCCGTCGCCGCAAGCGACGATGGAGGTGATGGGGTGATGGCCATGGCCTTCAGTTCGTCGCGTCGTATGCGCGCTTGACGGCCTGCGCAAGGGAGAACACCGCCGCGGCATAGAGGCGGCTCTTGTTGTAGCGCGTGATCACGTAGAAGTTCGGGCACGCGATCCAGAAACTGGCGCGCGGCTCACCGTTTTCCGGCGGCTCCTCCAGCAGCAGCAGGCCCACGGGATCGGCGGCCAGGTCCGCCGGCGCGCGTTCCGCGTCGACGCCATCGGCCTGCCATGCGGACAGCGGGCGGCGCTCGCTGATGCCGCCGTCGAGCTTGCGCAATGCGGCGTCACGCGCGTCAGGCGCGATGCGCGCGGGCAGCACGACGGGCTGGCCGGCCAGCCAATCGTGGCGCGCCATGTAGTTGGCCACACTTCCGATCACGTCCGCGTTGTTGCGCCACAGGTCGATGTGTCCGTCGCCATCGAAGTCGACCGCGAACTGCCGATAGCTGCCCGGCATGAACTGCGGCACGCCCATGGCCCCGGCGAACGACCCGGTGGGCGCCAGCGGCGACCAGTGCTGCTCCTGCGCCAGCAGCAGGTACTCGCGCAGCTCGCCGCGAAAGAATGGCGCGCGGCGCGGGTAGTCGAAGGCAAGCGTTGCCAGCGCATCGATCACGCGATACGAACCGGTGTTACGGCCGTAAACGGTCTCGACGCCCAGGATGGCGACAATGATCTCCGGCGGGACGCCGTATTCCGCTTCGGCGCGGGCGAGCGACTTCTCATGCGCACGCCAGAATGCGACGCCACCACTCACCCGTTCCGCTGCCAGCAGCGGCGGCGCGTACTCGAACCATTTGGGCGGCAGCAACAGCGGGCGGTCCATCGCCGCCACGATTTTCTTCTGGAACCTGGCGGACGCGAGCCACTGTTCAACCTGTTTGCGCGGCAACCCTGTCGACGTCGCGATTTCATCCGCGAATGCACGCACGTCGGCGCGCTTGCCATAGGGGATTGGCGGGGGCGCGGTGCCGGCGACGGCCTGCGGCTCGGCCGCCTGCGCCATCGACAAGGCGGACCAGGCGAACAAGGCGAACAGGGCGAATGCGCGGAACGACAAGCGGCGTGCACCGGACGATGTAGATGTCACCGATGGTATCATCGCTGCGGCTCGCGCGAAGGCGCCGAAAAGCGCGTGCCCCAAGGCCATGCACAAGTTCTATCCGTTCGCCCGCTCGTTCCTCTTCGCACTCGATCCGGAAACGGCGCACGACCTTGCGTTTGCCGGCCTCGACCGCGCGGCGAAACTCGGGCTCGCCCAACTTGCCGCGCCGCGTTTGCGCATCGCGCCGGTGTCAGTGATGGGTATCGAGTTTCCCAATCGTGTCGGCCTGGCCGCAGGACTCGACAAGAATGCCGCGCATCTGGCCGGCCTCGCGACGTTCGGCTTCGGTTTCCTCGAAGCGGGCACCGTGACGCCGCGCCCGCAACCAGGTAATCCCAAACCGCGCATGTGGCGTTTACCGAAAGCCAACGCCCTGATCAATCGCCTGGGATTCAACAACGCCGGCGTCGAGCAGTTCCTGGCCAACGCCGCGCAGTCTTCCTACCGCGGGATACTGGGCATCAACATCGGCCGCAACTTCGACACGCCCAACGAACGCGCGGCCGACGACTATCTGACCTGCCTGCGCGCCGTCTACGCGAAAGCCGACTACGTCACCGTCAACGTGAGTTCGCCCAACACGACGGGGCTGCGCGACCTGCAGGCCGAGGACGCGCTCGCGGCTCTGCTGCGGGTACTGAAACGCGAACAGACTGCGCTTGCGCAACAGCATGGCAGGCACGTCCCACTGGTTCTCAAGATCGCGCCGGACCTGTCCGACAATGATGTACGCGACGTGGCGCGATTGCTGGTCGAGCACCGTTGCGAAGGAGTCATCGCGACCAACACGACGATCGCGCGCGACGCGGTTGCCGGCATGCCGCACGCGGCCGAGAAAGGCGGCCTGTCGGGCAGCCCGGTGCGTGAGCGTTCGACTGCCGTGATCCGCATCCTGGCCAAGGCACTCGACGGCGCGCTGCCGATCATCGGCGTGGGCGGCATCCTGTCCGGCGATGATGCGCGGGAAAAGATCGCGGCCGGCGCGTCGCTGGTGCAGGTCTACACCGGCCTCATCTACCGCGGACCGGAACTGGTCGACGAATGCGTGAAGGCACTGGTGCAGCCATGACGATGACCTCCGTCGCCGACACCGCGCCGCCGGCGCACTCGCAGGGTACGACGCTGCTGCTCAACGTCGCGCATGCGATCGACCACATGTTCCTGCTGATCTTCGCCACCGCGGTGTCCGTGATTGCCGCAGATTTCGGCTTCGCGTCGTGGGAGCAGCTGATGCCCTACGGCGCGGCGGCGTTCCTGATGTTCGGGCTGGGGTCGATACCCGCCGGACGCCTGGGCGATCTGTGGGGGCGCCGGCCGATGATGCTGGTGTTCTTCTTCGGCATGGGCATTTCGTCCGTGCTTGCCGCCGCGACACAAAACGCATGGCAACTGGCCGTGGCGCTCACGCTGCTCGGCACGTTCGCGTCCATCTACCATCCGGTCGGCATACCGATGCTGCTGCAGACGACACGCAAGCCCGGCTGGACGATCGGCGTCAACGGCCTTGCCGGCAACCTGGGCATCGCGCTCGCCGCGTTGTCGACCGGACTCGCGGTCAAGTACATCGGCTGGCGCGAGGCATTCGCCATTCCGGGACTCCTCGCCCTGGGCTGCGGCGTTGCGTTCGCGCGGATCACGCCGGTGGAGACGCACGCACCCGCCAGGCGCGCGACACGAAGTTTCCAGTTTCCCAAGGCCGTCGTAGCGCGGGTCTTCCTGGTGATGACGACGGCATCCGCAACCGGCGGCCTGTTGTTCAACTTCACGACCAACGGCAATCCGGAATTGCTGAAGGACCGGCTGGATGGCATCGTCAGCGATCCGGCGGCGCTGGGCGTGCTGATGGCGGCGGTGTATGCCGTTGCGTCGTTGGCGCAGATCGTCGTGGGCTGGCTGCTCGATCGCTATCCGTTGAAGCGAATCTACATCGCGATCCTGGCGCTGCAACCGCCGCTCTTCCTGCTCGCGGCTCATGCGCAGGGTTGGTACCTGTACCTGCTGCAGCTCCTCTTCATGATCGCCGTGTTCGGCGCGATTCCGTTCACCGACGTGCTGATCGCCCGCTACGTCGACGACCGGATGCGCTCGCGCGTCGCCGGCGTGCGGCTGGCCATTTCCCTGGGCGTGAGCTCGGTCGCCGTGGCGTTGCTGGGACCGGTGGTCAAGGCCGCGGGCTTCCCGGTACTGCTCACCGCCCTCGCCGTCATCGCGGCTTGCACGCTGGTTACCGTCGCGTTCCTGCCAGCCGATGAAATGGGGTCAGGTTGACCTGACCCCCTTTTTGGAAAGTCAACCTGACTCCATTTCAGGGTCGGGTGGCAGCGAGCACCTTGCCGTCAGCTTCCACCGCAACTACGCCGGCCTGATTCGTCGCCGTCGCCACCAGTTCCACGATGCCGCCGCCGTGCGCAGGTTTGGGCACCAGCCCGACAACTTTCCATTCGATCTTCAACGTGTCGCCGGGCCGTACCGGCGCCTTGAAGCGCGCATTGTGTTCGAGATAGGCTATGGCCGTGCCGTAAAAGTACATGCCGATCGGCCCGCCCATGATCGCGCTGGTCATCATGCCGTGCAGGATGCGGCCGCCAAAGCGCGACTTTCTGGCGAACTCCTCGTCCACGTGCAGGGGATTGAAGTCGCCGAGAATGCCGCAGCTCGCCACCAGGTGCGCGTCGGTTATCGTGACCGAGCGGCTGAAAGTGTCGCCCACGCGGATGTCGTCGAACCATTTGCCGCTGTTGTCCATGATCAGTTTTCGTCCGTGATGATTTCAGTTGCTCGATGTGCCGCGAGTTCGGCGAGGCAGAGGCAGGTGAATGCGATGCCCGCGAAGATCGGCGCGAACAGGTTGACGACCGGTATCAGCGACAGCGGCGAAAGGACCAGGCCCAGCATCAGCAGCCGCCACCGCGCAGCCTGGATCACCAGGCGCATTTCGTCAGGGTCGGCGTGCGCCGCCAGCGCATCGTAGCGGAACAGCCGCGCGTTGAGCCACGTGTTCAGCAGCAGCGAAGCCGCCACATAGACGGGAGGCAACGCCAACAGCAACAAGGCCAGAAGCCAAAGCGGCACGAAGACGACGATCGCGACGATGGCGTTGCCGATGCTTCCGGCGAACGTGCCGCCATGCCTCTTTTCAAGTGTCGCGAATTCGCGCGCCGCCACGGTGTCCACGATCACCGGCATCGCGAGCACGGCAACGACCAACAGCGCCGTGAGTACGGCGGCCAGCATCAGCAGCAAGGCCACGAAGACGCCGACGGCGAAAAGACTCCAGCCCTGGTCCGTTCCGAGCAACGCCGTACTCAGCCATAGCGTCATCGGATGCCATGCAAACAGTGCGATGACGGTCCACAGCATCGCCGCGCCAATCAGCGGAAAGACGACGACGGCCAGGATCCGCCCGCTGACCAGGAATGGGATTGCGCGCGCAAGTGCCGTCATCGGCGCCGACAACAGGCCACGCGGCGGACCCGCGGGAATTATGCCGACACCTCGCCTTGTTCCCAGCTGAAGCCGGCCGCTTCGACACCTTCCCGCAGGTGCGCGATGCCTTCGTCGACAAACACCGGATCGCCCTTCACGCCCAGTTCGATGCGCCGTCCACCGTCCGGCATGAACGAAGGCAGGCTGAAGAGCTTCAGCATGGGAAAGCGCGCGACGTTGGCCTCCATCAGTGGCAGCAATTGACTCTCGCCCGCGCCATGGACGACGATTACGCGTTCCTGCGGCGGCACCTGGCGCAGATCCGGATAACCGGTGGCCAGCACCCAATCCATCATCGGCCACGCCATCTGCGGAAAGCCCGGGAAGAAGTGGTGGTCGCGCACCGCAAATCCAGCGATGCGGTTCACCGGGTTGGGGATGACGCGCGCGCCTTGTGGAAATTCGGCCATCAGCACGCGATGCGGATACGCGTCCACGCCGAAGCGCGCCTCGATTTCCGCGACTGCTTCCGGATGGCGGGCAAGCGGCACACCCAGCGCCGCAGCGGCAGCCTGCCGCGTGTGGTCGTCGGGAGTGGCGCCAATGCCGCCGAAGCTGAATACGAGATCGCCGCGTATGAAGGAATCGCGCAGCAACGCGGTCAGGCGTTCGCGGTCATCGCCCAGATAGTGCACGAAGCTGAGGGTCAAGCCGCGCGCAGCGAGCACTTCGATCACATGCGGAAGGTGCTTGTCCTGTCGCTTGCCTGACAGGATTTCGTCACCAATGATCAGCGCGCCGATATTCAAGGGCAACTCAGCAGAATCCGCTAATCGGTCGACGCGACCTGCAGCTTCTCTTCCATCTGCGTCATCATGCTCGTGAACGCGCGGTCGATCAGCGGCTCGGCCTCGACCAGTCGCGCGCGGTCGTTGCGGAAGCGCTCGGCCAGGTCTTCGGCGGTCATCGACAGCGCCTTCTGCCCTTGCCGGTTGGTGAAGAGATACGTGCCGCGCAGTGGGCTGACCCAGGCGAGCTTTGCGAACGCCAGCTGGCCGTCGTCGGACTCGAACTCGATCCACATGCCGCGTTCCAGGCTGCGTGCGATTTCGAGGTAGTCGTCGTCGATGACCTCGCGTTCCGGCTCGACCGGCTCCGGCACGGCGTCCGTCATAGCTGCGGCCAGCGCTTCGGCCTTGGCGGCCAGCGTCTCGTCGCCGGCGGCCTTGGCCATTTCCGCTTGCACCTTCGCCGCCTCCGCGACGGCGGCGGTGGGCGAGCGCTCCGAGGCCAGCGATGGCTTGACCGATGCGGCGTGCGCTTCGACCAGGTTGGCCATGAACGATTCGCGCTCGGCCGGCGGCCAACCCTGGCTGTGCATGCCGGCCGACAGCCGCTTCAGCAGCGACGGCAGCAGCGCGACCAGATGCCGGCGGTCCTCGGGCGTTTTCTTGGGCTGGATGCTCCAGACCAGGTCCTCGAGCGTGGTGACTGCCGAACCCCACGATTCGCTTTCCTCGCCGTCGTGCAGGTAAATGTGGGACAGCGTGCCTTCCCAGTTCTGGCGCAGGAATGTCGCCAGGAAATTCGGCACCGGGTAGTCCTCGATCCGGCGTTCGATCTCGGCCTTGGCGAAGGCGCTGGAAATCTGCTGGCGATCCTTCTGGTTGATCTCCTCGGCCGTAGTCTGGATGTTGGCTTCGGCGGCCTTTTCCTCCTCCGCCAGGAACGCCTCCAGCACTTCGCGCTGCTCGTCGAAAATGGTGAGGTCGTCGGAGAAGTCGTCCAGGATCTTGTGGACGATCTCGCTCAGTTTCTTGTACAGCGGGTCGTCCTGGCCCATGACCGGCGACCAGCCCAGTCCCGCCTGCGCCAGCGCGTTGACCAGCAGGCGCGACGGATGCGACTTCTTCGCGAAGAACGCGCCGTCGAGCATGGCGGCCTTCAGTACCGGGATCTGCGTTCGCGCGAGCAGCGCCTTGATGCCGTCGGGCAGGTCCTTGGTATCGAAGATGAAGTCGAACAGCATCGCGACCATCTCGATGGTCATCGACTCGATCTGGTTCGCCTTCTGCCCGAGCGGGGACTCCTGCAGGTCCCGCAGCACGTTGTGCATGCCCTGCGGAATGCCCGAGAAGCCGACGGTCGCGCCGCCGACGTCGAAGCCGGTCTGCCCGGCCTGCAGCCGCGTCAGGCCTTCATGCAGGTCCTGCGACGTGATGATCGGCGCGCCGGGAACATAGCCTGACGCCGTCGGCGCCATGGGCTGGAATGAATAGCTGCCGCCCGAGCCAGGCGCCTGAATCTGCGGGAAGTCGCCGCTCATTGCGGCGCCCATCGCTGCACCCATCGCGCCGGCCAGGCCTTGCGGCGACATCGGCGGAGGCGCCGACGACGGCGTCGCGCTGCCGTACATGCGCTTGAACATCGCCATCACATCGACTTCAGGGGGCGGGGCGTTGGCCTTGGCGCGCGCCACCTCCGCGCGTTGCATTTCCCGATCCGCGGCGCTGCCGCGATTGATGATCGTTGCCCGGCCCGCGGCGGGAACAACGTTGAGCTTGGACAGGTGCTGGTTGAGTTCGGCGTAGATCACCGCGATGTCGCCCATCGGCGCCTGATTCAATTCCTTGAGAATCTGGAACTTGATGCGCCGGTCCGTCTTCACCGACTTCAGCGCCTCGGCGAACGCGTCGACGATGGCCGACGGCGCCAGCGGATTCATGTCCGTTTCCATGTCGGGCCGTCCCAGCAGGAAACCCAGACCGCGGTTCAGCGTCTGCAATTCTTCGTGCGACAGGTTTTCGACGATGCGCGTGATGTTGCCCGTGAGTACCGACTCGTCCATCGACGACGTCTCGACCAGAGCGAGGTTGGCGGTGTCGGCCTTCGAGAAGTCGACCTTGTCGACGACCTTGCCGCCGATGCGGTCGTTGATGGTCTTGCGCAACTGCTTCTCGAACTCCGCCATCAGCGCCGGGCGTTCGCCTTTCAGCGCATGCCGGGCGTCCAGGTAGAGCTGCTGCTCCTCGCGCACATCCGACTTGTTGGCCCGGTCCATCAGCAGCTCGCCGACGCGGTCCATCATCTGCGCGAACGAGATCGTCAGGCGCGACACCGCCAGGTCCCGGCAGTCGCCAAGGATCCTGGATGTCTCGCGCGGATTGGCCCGCGCGCCTGCCGCCTCGGTTTTGTTCGTAGCGCTCAAGTTATTCCCAGACAAGGTCTTAGGCAACAATACCGCGAACTTACTGTAGCACGCGCTGCGGCGCGCGTGAAAGGCCGGCGCCAAACCCGGCGGCCCACCCTACCGGGCCAGGTCGGTCCAGGCCCGGTCCACCCGCTTGAATGAGACCGGCGCCGGGGTTTTCAGCTCCTGGGCGAAGAGCGAAACCCGCAGCTCCTCCAGCAGCCAGCGGAAATCTTCAAGGGCCGGCTCGATGCGCCCGGCCTTCCGGTTGCGCTCCGCCCGCTCCCGGTAGCGCTGCCAGAGTCCGGCCACCTGTTCCGCATGCCGGGCGTCCCGGTCGGGACGCTCCGCATACTTGGCCAGGCGCCGGTCCAGGGCCTTCAGGTAGCGCGGCAGGTTCTCCAACTGAGCCCAAGGGGTGGCGGAGTAAAAACCCGGGTAGACGAGCGCGTCGCGCTGCGCCTTGACCTCCGTCGCCAACCGCGACAGCGCGCCGGGCAGCCCCGCCAGCCGTTGCCCCAGGGCCACGTATTCCGAGGCAATGACCGCCAGCAGCCGGAACGCGCCCTCGCCCACCGCCGGCAACCGTGTTCGCGCGCGTTTGACCTGCTGCGCAAAGCCCTGCTCGTCGCGCGGCAGCGGGTCGTCGCCCAGGAACGCCCGATCGGTTGCCGCCGCCAGCACATCGGCCAGCAGCCGGTCCGTGGGAATCGCCACCTTCAGCTGCAGCGCCGCTTGCCCGAATCCCGGACCGCCCTTGTCGAAGCGTGCTGCCGCCTCCTTGAGCGCCAGGCGCAGCAGGCGCATCACGCCCGCGCGCGTGGACGCGTCGGCGCCGTCGCGCGTATCAAGCATCGCCAGCGACACGCTGTCGCCATCGTCGATCAGTGCCGGGTAGCCGGTCAGCCTTTGAGCACCTCGCTGGATGGCCAGCGTTTCCGGCAACGTGCCGAAATCCCAGTGACGAATGCCGCGCTTCTCGATCGCCGGCCCACTGGCCGCAAAGGACATCTGCGCGGCCTCTCCCAATTGCGCGCGCAACGCCGCCAAGTCGCGGCCCATATTCAGTTCGCCGCCCGCCGCGTCGACCACGCGCACGTTGACGATCAGATGCGCGGGCATATCGATGCCATCCCACACGTCAACCGGCAGCGCGTCCCCCAGTCGCCGGGAGAGATAGGCGCGCAACGTATCCAGCAGTGGCGCGGCCTGGTCCGGTGCGGATTCGAGGAACGCCGTGACGACTTCCGGCAGCGGAAACAGGCGGCTGCGCCAGGCCTTGGGCAGCGCCTTGAGGACATGCGTGACCTTCTCGCGGATCATGCCGGGGACGAGCCATCCCAGTTGCGCATCGTCGACCTGGTTCAACAGCGACAACGGTACGGTCAGCGTCAGTCCGTCGAGCGGATGGCCCGGAGAGAAGCGATACTTGAGCGGCAATTTTGTGCCGGCCATCGCGATCTGCGCGGGAAACAATTCGACGGTGATCTGCGCGGCCGCGTGCCGCATCAGAAAGTCGCGCGTCAACATCAGCACGCGCGGATTGGCGCTCTCGGCCTGCGCGCGCCAGCGTTCGAATGCGACCAGCGTGCAGACGTTGGCGGGCACCTGCTCCGCGTAGAACGTCGCGATGGTCTCGTCGTCGACCAGCACGTCCTGCCGCCGTGCCTTGTGCTCGAGTTCGGCGACCTCCGCCACCAGCGCGCGATTGTGCGCGAGGAACGCGCCTTTGGTCGCCAGCGCGCCGGGAACAAGGGCTTCGCGGATGAACACGTCGCGCGCGGTCTTGGGATCGATCGCGCCAAACGACACCGGACGCCGCGCCACCAGCGTGAGTCCGTACAGCGATACGCGCTCGCTGGCAACGACCTCGCCGCGCTTCTCCTCCCAGTGCGGCTCGAAGTGATCACGGGTAACGCGTGCGCCCGCGACTTCCTCGATCCATTCGGGCTCGACCTTCGCCGCGCAGCGCGCAAACAGGCGCGATGTTTCCGTGAGTTCGGCGGCGAGCAGCCACTTGGCGCCGCCTCCTTTTTTCGCGAGGCCGGAGCCCGGATGCAGATAGAACTTGATGCCCCGCGCACCGAGGTAGTAATCCTCGGCGTCGGCCCTGAGGCCGATATTGCCGAGCAGTCCGGCCAGCACGGCCTTGTGCAGCAACGCATAGCGTGGCGGGGTCATCTCCATGGGCAATGCCGGCGCCCACTTCCAACCCGCCTCCTCGAGTGTCGCGACCAGTTGCTGGTGCACATCGCGCCACTCGCGCAGTCGCAGCCACGATACGAACTGCGCGCGACACGCGTCCACCTGCCGCCGGTGCGGCAATTTCTGCGCACCCGCGTCGTTGAAGAATTCCCACAGCGCGACCAGTGAAAGGAAGTCCGAGCGCTCGTCGCGAAACTTGAGATGCGCCTGGTCGGCCGCCTGTTGCCGCTCCAGCGGACGTTCGCGCGGATCCGGTACCGCCAGCGCGCTGGCGATGACCAGCGCTTCCGGCAGGCAACCGGCATCGCGCGCGGCGAGCACGATGCGGCCGATGCGCGGGTCCAGCGGCAGGCGCGCGAGTTCGCGACCGAGAGGCGTCAGTGTGCGTTCGTCGTCGACCGCCCCCAATTCCTGCAACAGCTGGTAGCCGTCGGCGATCGCGCGCGCACCCGGCGGCTCGAGAAACGGAAACGCGTCGACCGCGCCCAGGTCGAGCGAAGCCATGCGTAGGATGACCGCCGCCAGCGACGAGCGCAGGATTTCCGGGTCGGTGAATTTCGGTCGCGCGGCGAAGTCGTCCGCGTCGTACAAACGAACGCAGATGCCATCCTGCACGCGGCCGCAGCGGCCCGCGCGCTGATTGGCGGCGGACTGCGACACTTTCTCGATCTGCAGCAGTGTCGTCTTGTTGCGCAGCGAATAGCGCTTGACCCGCGCCAGGCCGGCATCGATCACGTAACGAATGCCGGGCACGGTGAGCGAGGTTTCCGCGACGTTGGTGGCCAGCACGATGCGGCGTCCGTTGCCGGGGGAAAAAATGCGCTGCTGGTCGGCCACGGAAAGGCGCGCGAACAGGGGCAGGATCTCGACCTGCGCGGCATACGGTCGTCGTGCGAGTCCGCGGCGCAGAAGTTCGCCGGTTTCGCGAATCTCCCGTTCGCCCGGCAGGAAGACGAGGATGTCGCCGGGACCTTCGCGCCACAGGTCCTCGGCCGTATTGACGATGGCCTCCTCCATCTCCTCTTCGTCGTCGGCCTCGTTTGGCGTCGCGGTATCGCCTGCCGCAGCGGGCTTCTTCAGCGGCCGGTAGCGCACCTCGACGGGATACACACGTCCGGAGACTTCGATCACGGGCGCCGGTTTGCCATCGCTGCCGAAATGCCGCGCAAAGCGTTCCGCGTCCAGCGTGGCCGAAGTGATGATCACCTTCAGCTCGGGTCGCTTGTGCAGAAGCTGCTTCAAATACCCGAGCAGGAAGTCGATGTTGAGACTGCGCTCGTGCGCCTCGTCGACGATGATCGTGTCGTAGGCCTCGAGCCACCGGTCGCCCTGCGTCTCCGCCAGCAGGATGCCGTCGGTCATCAGCTTGATGTACGCGTCGGGACTGGTGTGGTCGGTGAAGCGCACCTTGAATCCGACCGCCTGGCCCACCGGCTGCCCCATTTCCTGCGCGATACGCGTGGCGACTGCACGCGCGGCGATCCGGCGCGGCTGCGTGTGCCCGATCAGGCCCATTTCGCCGCGGCCTGCGGCCAGGCAGATCTTGGGCAGTTGCGTGGTCTTGCCGGACCCCGTTTCGCCGCAGACGATGACGACCTGGTTCTCGCGGATGGCGCGCGCGATTTCGTCGGCGCGCTGCGCGACGGGCAAGTCCGGCGGGAAAGTGAACGTCGGCTTGGCCGCGGCGCGAGCGGCCGCGCGGGCGGCGGCCTGTGCGAAGCGAGCATCGGGCGATGATCGGCGCGAATTCCGGGAAGGGGTGCGGTTGGGAACCATCGTAGGGTTATCATTATCGCTTGCGGGCGTCAGGCTGACGCTCAGCCCTTTCGATGGGAGGTGTTTTCGATGTATTCCAGAATCCAGTTCGCATCACGGCGAGTGCTCGTAGCGGCTGCCGTCGCCGTAGCCCTTGGTGCCTCCGCGATGGCCGCCGACGCCGCCACGCTGCGCTGGGCCGGTCGCGGCGACATGCAGACGACCGATCCGCATTCCCAGAACGAGAACCTGACCAACAACATCAACAGCCTCATCTACGAATTCCTGCTGGTCCGCGACAAGAAGCTGGGGCTCCAGCCTTCGCTCGCGGAGTCGTGGACGCAGGTCAGCCCGACCACCTGGCGCTTCAAGCTGCGCTCCGGTGTCAAATTTCACGACGGCACGCCTTTCAACGCGGACGACGTCCTGTTCAGTTTCGAGCGTGCGCGCTCGGAC
>JANMCH010000137.1:0-9812 GCA_031361045.1 Betaproteobacteria bacterium
TTTTCGAGAATTCCGAAGTCGAGCCGATGCTCGCGATCAATCCGCTCGATCCGCTCAACATGATCGGCGTGTGGCAGCAGGACCGCTGGTCCAACGGCGGCTCGCGTGGACTGCTGACCGGCCATTCGCACGATGGCGGGCGGACCTGGACGCGCACGGCGGCGAAATTCTCGCGGTGCACCGGAGGCAATGCGGCGAACGGCGGCGACTATGAACGCGCCACCGATCCGTGGGTATCGTTTGCCGCTGATGGCAACGCGTATCAGATTTCGGTTTCGTTCAGCGGCGCGGAAGCCCAACCGGGTTCGTCCAGCGCGGTGCTCGTGAGCAGGTCGCAGGACGGCGGAATTTCCTGGAGCGATCCGGTCACGTTGATTCGCGACGGCCCTGCCGCTTTCAACGACAAGGAAGCCATCACTGCCGACTCGACGGACGCGCGCTTCGCTTATGCGACGTGGGACCGGCTCGCCGACAATGCCGGGCCGAGCTATTTCGCGCGCACGACGGACGGTGGCGCCAGCTGGGAGCCGGCGCATCCGATCTTCGATCCGGGCGTCAACAACCAGACACTCAACAACCAGATCGTCGTGCTGCCCGATGGCACGCTGGTCAATTTCTTCACGCTGTTCAATCCCGATCCGAAACTGGCGGTCATCCGCTCGACCGACAAGGGCGCGACGTGGTCGGCGTCGATCGTGATTGCACAGGCCCAGGCGCTCGGTGTCGAGGATCCCGAAACGGGTGTCGGCGTGCGCGACAGCGCGGCGCTGGGCGCAATCGCCGTGGGCAGGAGCGGCGCGCTGGCCGTAGCGTGGCAGGATTCGCGTTTCTCCACGGGCGTGCGCGACGGCATCGCGTTTTCCCGCTCGGGCGATGGAGGCGTCACGTGGTCGACACCGGTGCGCGTCAATTCGGCGCCGGGTGCGCCAGCGTTTTCGCCGACGGTGACCATTCGCGACGACAGCACGATCGGCATCACCTACTACGACTTCCGCAATAACACGGCCGATCCGTCGATACTGCAGACCGACTTGTGGCTGGCCCAATCCACCGATGGCGTGATCTGGAGCGAAACCCATGTGGCGGGGCCGTTCGACTTGTCCCTTGCGCCCAATGCCTTGGGGCTCTTCCTGGGCGACTACCATGCGCTGGCCAGCGTCGGCACCACGTTCGTACCGTTCTACGCGCAGACGAACAACGGCAACACGGCCAATCGCACCGACGTCTTCGCCAGCCTCGTCAATTCAGCAGCACCGATTGCGAAGTCGACGATGGTCGACGCGACCGCGGCGGGCAAGGCGATGCGCGCCGAAATCGCGCAGCCCTACGCGATCACACCTGAGGTCGCGGCACGTCTGCAGGCAACCGCGCGGCGCGTGCTCGCGCAACGGATGGCCGGCCACGGCGGGAGCGTGCCCGCACGCTAAGTGGCCATTGCGGCGCGGCCATTGCGGCGCTCGGATGCCCGCGCTTCGCTACAACGCCATCGCCACGCGCGTGCCCTGCTCGATCGCGCGCTTGGCGTCGAGTTCCAGCGCAACGTCGGCGCCGCCGACCAGCTGGTACGCAATACGCGCGGCGTCGAGTCCGGCCACCAAGTCGCGCCGCGGCAATTGCCCCGCGCAGATCACGATCGTGTCCACGTCGAGCAGCTCCTGCCTGTCGTCGACGGTGATGTGCAGGCCGGCGTCGTCGATGCCGTCGTACTGCACGCCACCGACCATGGCGACACCGCGCTTCTTGAGCAGCGCGCGCCGGATCCAGCCCGTCGTCTTGGCGAGACCACCGCCAACCTTCTCGTCCTTGCGCTGCAGGAGCCACAAACGACGCGGCGGGGGATTTTCGAGCGGCTCCATCAGTCCACCACGCTGCGTGAAGGTGGGATCGATGCCCCACTCTTCGCGAAAGGCCAGGACTGCGGGATCGTCGTTGCGGCCAACGCTCAAGTGACCGTCCGGCGCAGCACCCGCAGTGAGCAGTTCGCCCACGTCGAAGCCAATGCCTCCCGCGCCGATGATGGCGACGCGGCGGCCCGCATTGCGGCGTCCGTCGACTATCTCGACATAATTCGCAACCTTGGCGTGGTCGATGCCCGGAATATCCGGCGTGCGCGGAACGATGCCGGTGGCAAGGATCACGTGATCGAATCCGCGCAGGTTTTCCGCCGTGACGCGCCGATTCAATTCGACGCGCACGCCAAGTTGTCGCAACCGTGTGCGGAAATAACGCAGCGTTTCGGCGAACTCTTCCTTGCCGGGAATGCGGCGTGCAAGATTGAACTGGCCCCCGATTTCCGCCGCCGCTTCGAACAGCGTGACGTGGTGCCCGCGCGCGGCCGCCGTGGTAGCGCACGCCAAACCCGCCGGACCCGCACCCACGACGACGACCTTCAGCTTCTGCGCCGCAGGCTCCAGTTTCATTTCCGTTTCACGGCAGGCGAACGGGTTGACCAGGCACGACGCAATCTGCCGCGCAAAGATATGGTCGAGGCACGCCTGGTTGCAGCCGATGCACGTGTTGATCTCGTCGGCGCGATTCGAAGCCGCCTTGTTGACGAAATCCGGGTCGGCCAGGAACGGGCGCGCCATCGACACCATGTCGGCATCGCCGCGTTCCAGCACAGCCTCAATCGTCGCCGGATCGTTGAAGCGGTTGGTGGTGATCAGCGGAATGTTCACCGCGCCTTTGAGCCGCCGCGTGACCCACGCGAAGGCGGCGCGCGGCACCATCGTCCCGATCGTCGGGATGCGCGCCTCGTGCCACCCGATGCCGGTATTGATGATCGTGGCGCCTGCGGCTTCCACCACCTGCGCCAACTGCACGACTTCGTCCCAGGTACTGCCGCCTTCCACCAGGTCGAGCATCGACAGCCGGTAGATGATGATGAACTCCGGTCCGACGGCTTCGCGCGTTTGGCGCACGATTTCCACCGGGAAGCGGATGCGATGATCGAAGTTGCCACCCCATTCGTCATCGCGGTGATTGGTGCCGGGGGCCACGAACTGGTTGATCAGGTAGCCCTCGGACCCCATGATCTCGACGCCGTCGTAGCCCGCGCGCTGGGCAAGCTCGGCGCAACGCACGAAGTCGGAGATGGTCTTGCGCACACCCCAGCCGGTGAGGCCGCGCGCGCGAAATGGACTGATCGGCGAGCGCGAGGGCGACGGCGCAACCGCCAGCGGGTGATACGCATAGCGCCCGGCGTGCAGGATCTGCATGGCGATTTTGCCGCCGGCCGCATGTACCGCGTCGGTGATCAGCCGGTGCCGCGCCACCTGCCACGAGAACGACAATTGCGAAGCCTTGGGCTCCAACCGGCCCGAGAGATTAGGGGCGATGCCTCCGGTCACCATCAGCGCGACGCCGCCACGTGCGCGCGTTGCGTAGAACTCCGCCATTCGCGCAAAGCCGTCGCCCGCCTCCTCCAGCCCCGTGTGCATCGAGCCCATCAGTACGCGGTTCTTGAGCGTGGTGAAGCCCAAATCGAGGGGGGCAAGCAGATGCGGGTAGGCAGGCATGGCGCGTAGTTTAAGCGACACGGCGTGTTGCCGGCGCGCGGACAAGGCAAGTACAGGGCAGAATGCCGGCAAAGCCGCCCGCATGACGCGGACGTCGCCCACCCCACCTTCTGCGATCAACATGTCCGCCGACCTGGCCTTGCCATTATGTCCGCTCACCGAACTCTCGCGCCGGCTTGCTGCCGGCGAAATCACATCGCAGGAAATCGTCAGTGACTGCCTGGCGCGCATCGACGCGCTGGACGGCAAGCTGCACGCGTTCATCGAGGTCTATCGCGACGACGCGACGGCGATGGCGCAGGCGGCCGACCGCGAGCGCAGGGCCGGCAACGTGCGCGGCCCGCTGCACGGGCTGCCGATTGCGCTGAAGGACCTGCTCCACATCGAGGGACGGCAGACAACGGCCGGGTCGAAGAGCTGGCTCGGTCGCAAGTCGGATCACACCGCGACATCGGTGCAGAAGCTGCTGGCGGCCGGCATGATTCCGCTCGGCAAGACGCACATGGTCGAATTCGCGTTCGGCGGCTGGGGCCGTAACCAGCCGATGGGCGCGTCATGGAATCCATGGGACATGGCGACGCATCGCGTGGCCGGCGGGTCCAGCAGCGGCTCCGCGGTCGCTGTCGCGGCGGGGTTGGCGCCCGCGGCGATCGGCTCGGATACCGGCGGCTCGATCCGCATCCCGGCGTCGCTGTGCGGCCTGACCGGGCTCAAGACAACCTATGGCCTCATCAGCCTGCATGGCGCGGTGCCGTTGTCCACGACGCTCGATTCAATCGGACCGCTCGCGCACACCGTCGAGGATGCCGCATTGCTTGCCGCCGCGATGTCAGGTCCCGATGCGCACGATCCGTCGACGCTGCTCGCGCCTCGCTTCGACGTCGCCGCGGCCCTTGCCGGCAAGGCCGACGTGCGCGGCATGCGCATCACCGCGCTGCCACCCGGGCAATTTACGGCGGACGTGATTCCCGCAGTACGAACTGCACACGCAGCGATGATCGCGCTGCTGCGGGAATTGGGCGCGAACGTCGAAGTAGCGCCGATACCGATCGACTTCGAGGACCTGATGGTGCGCAACGGCCGCATGATCGCGATCGAGGCGTACGCGTTCCACCGTGCCTACGTCGAGGACGAGAACCTTCCGCTCGATCCGTGGGTGCGCAAGCGGCTCATCGGCGGTAAAGGGATCACCGCGGCCGACTACATCGACGACCTGGCATTCAAGCGTCGCGCCAGCGCGCAATTCGCCGACTGGATGCGCGGCCGCGATGCGGTGCTGACGCCCACGTTGCCCGTCGCGGCCATTCCGGTCGACGTGGTCGACGAATCGCTGACGCCACTGGCCACTTACACCCGCGTGGCCAACTATCTGGGCGTGTGCGCGCTGTCGTTGCCTGGGGGATTCACCGCAGACAGCCTGCCGGTCGGCGTGCAGTTCATCGGCGCACCGTTCGCGGAAAGCACGTTGATACGGATCGGCCGCGCCGTGCAGGCCGCCACCGACTGGCACACGCGCCGTCCCTCGGTGTGATCAAAGCAGATTCCTTCCCCCGCCTGCGCGGGGGCCGGAATGACACCGGACTCTAGGCCGCGCGTCGCTTATCCGATGCGAGGTCGAGATTGGCCTGCGCATCGCGCAGTGCCGTGCGCAATCCTTCTTCCACGACCGGGTGATAGAAGGGCATCTCGAGCATCTGCGCGATGGTCAACTTCATCTGCAGCGCCCAGGCCAGCAGGTGGCCGATGTGTTCGGCATCGGGTCCCAGCATTTCCGCGCCGAGAAACAATCCCGTGCCGACTTCTGCATAAACGTGCAGCAGTCCATGGTTGCGCAGCATGACGCGTGCGCGGCCCTGGTCGGCGAACGAGACGTAGCCGATCACGTGCGGTACGTCACGAATGGTCGAGAGCCCGCCGCCCACGATGGCGATCTGCGGATCGGAGAATACGACGCCGAGTAACGCGCGGCGCAAGCCTGCGCGCACATCCGGATACGCAGCCGCGTTGCTTCCAGCGATGCGGCCTTCATCGGCCGCCTCGTGCAGCAAAGGAACATCGTTGTTGACGTCGCCGGCGATGAAAATGGACGACTCCTCGCAGCGAAGCGTCGTGCGGTCGAACAGCGGCACGCCCTTCGCGTCGAGAGCCAACGTGGTCTTTTCGAGCGCGAGCCCATTGACATTCGCCGTGCGCCCGGTCGCGGCCAGCAAATACGAAAAGTGCTCGACCTGCGTTGAACCATCGAGCGCGCGATACTTGACGACGACCTCCTCGCCTTCGCGCGCGACTTCCGCGTGCGCGTCCGTATCGAGATAGAACTCGGCGCCGAATACTTCGTGTGCTTCGCGCAACAACGCGGGGTCCGACAGCGGCCCCACACCGCCGCCCCGCCCGAATACCTTGACGCGCACACCAAGACGATGCAACGCCTGGCCTAGTTCCAGACCGATGACACCCGGGCCGAACACGGCAACGCTCTCCGGCAAGTCGGCGAGTTCGAAGACGGTCTCGTTGGTGAGCAGCCGCTCGCCGAGTGCAATCCATGCCGCAGGAAAGGATGGCGATGAGCCCGTGGCGATGACGATCGAAGCCGCATGCACCGTTACGCGGTCGTCGATCGACAACGTGGTGTTGTCAATGAAACGCGCGTAGCCGCGCAGTTTGTCAACATCGGGAATGGCGTCCACGCCGCGCGTGACAAAAGCGACGAAGCGATCGCGCTCCGCGCGCACGCGCGCCATGACGGCCCTGCCGTCGACCTTCACACGGCCTTCCAGTTCAAGGCCGAAACCCGCGAACCGGTCCACCGCATGCGCCGCATCCGCCGGCGCGATCAGCAGCTTGCTCGGCATGCAGCCCACGCGCGCGCAGGTCGTACCGCCCACACCACCTTCGATGAGCACGGCGCGCTTGCCCGCCGAAGTAGCCGCGCGGTAAGCCGCGAGGCCGGCCGTGCCGGCACCGATCACCGCCACGTCGGCGTGGACGTCCTTGCGTACCTTGTCAGTCAGATTCAGCATGATGAGTCTCTCATTGCGTGGACAGCCGCCGGGGGCGGCGTCCACACACAGTTGTCGCAACGGCCTCGTTGCAGCTTACTTGTCGCAACGGCCCCGTTGCAGCTTACGCCGCCTTGCGCAGGTACTTTTCCAGATCCTCGGAACCGCCGATCAGCCGGCCGTTGATGAAAACCTGCGGCACCGTGCCGGCACCCGCGATCGCGCCGAGCGCCTTGGTGCGAATCGAATGCGCAAGCGGCACTTCCACGAACTGGTATCCGGCTTCCGCAAGCTGCCGCTTGGCCTTGGCGCAAAACGCGCAGCCTTCGCGCGTCAGGATCGCCACCTGGTCGGGCTTGCGCGCGCCCGGATTGAGATAGTTGAGCATCGTGTCCGCGTCGGACACCTTGAACGGGTCGCCGGGTTCCTGCGGCTCAAGGAAGAGCTTCTCGATCTTGCGGTCGCGCACCAGCATCGAATAGCGCCACGAGCGCTTGCCGAAGTTCAGGTCCGACTTGTCGACCAGCAGGCCCATCTTTTCGGTGAACTCGCCGTTGCCGTCGGGCAGCAGGAACACGTTGTCCGCTTCCTGGTCGCGGCCCCACTCTTCCATCACGAACGGGTCGTTGACGGAAATGCAGACGATGGAGTCGATGCCCTGGTCGTTGAACACGGGCGCCAGTTCGTTGAAGCGCGGCAGGTGCGTCGACGAGCAGGTCGGCGTGAACGCGCCGGGCAGCGAGAACACGACCACGTTCTTGCCGGCAAAGATGTCGGCGGTGGTCACGGTGGCCCACTCGCCGTTGCGGCGGAGACGGAACGTGACGTCGGGAACGAGCTGGCCTTCACGGTTGGAAAGAACGGTCTGGGACATGGCGGTCACTCCGGGGTTGTTGAGCATGGATGCAATGATCGGGGAACCCCGGTCATAAATCTATTTGTATAAATGGATGATGTCGATAGTAATAAATTATGCCATGGGTTGACACTCAGTCGAACAGGGAACGCGAAGGCCCGTCCGCCACGGGTTGGGACAGCATCCCCGCCTCGTCCTCGGGCGTCAGTGCGCTGGCACGCACCCCCAGCAGGCGGATGCGCCGGTCGAGCGGAACGCGTTTGAGGCACTCGCCGGCCACGCGCCGGATTTCTTGCGCATCATGCGTGGGCTGCGCAATCGTCTGGTCGCGGGTGACCGTCTTGAAATTGTCGAAGCGAAGCTTCAGTCCGATGGTCCTGCCGACATAGCCTTTGCGCTGCAGGTCCTGGCTCAACCCCTGGCACAGCTCGGTGAAGATGCGCGAGAGTTGCTCGCGGTCGCGCGTCGCCGACAGGTCGTGCTCGAACGTCGTCTCCCGGCTGATCGACTTCGTCTCGCTGAATGTCACCACGCGGCGCTCGTCGCGGCCGTGCGCGACTTCGTGCAGCCATGCGCCGTAGTTGGTGCCAAATTTCTGGACCAGCCACGCCGGCTCCGCATGCGCGAGTTCGCCGATCGTGCGGATGCCCAGCGCTTCCAGCTTCGCACTCGACTTGGGGCCAATGCCGTTCACCTTGCGCGCGGGCAGAGGCCAGATGCGCGCCGGAATATCGTCAGGCTTGAGCAGTGTCAGGCCGTCGGGCTTTTCCAGGTCCGATGAAATCTTCGCGAGCAGCTTGTTCGGTGCCACCCCAATCGAACAGGACAATCCTGTCGCGGCGCGCACCGCGTCCTTGATCGCCTGCGCGGCGTCGCGCGCGCGCAGCCACGGATCCGCGGAAGGTTCACGAACAGCCAGGCCGTGATGAGGAACTTCCATACCGGTCAGGTCGATGTAGATCTCGTCGATGCCGCGGTCTTCGATCTCGGTGGCGAGCGTGCGCACCGCAGCCTTGAACAGCCGCGAATATCTGCGATACGCGTCGAAGTCGGTCGGCAGCAACACCACCTCCGGCGCGATCGCCGCGGCCTTCATCAACCCCAGCGCCGAATGCAACCCAAGCGCGCGCGCCTCGTAGGTGGCGGTCATGACCACGCCACGTCCGGTGTAGTCGCGCAGCGTGGAAAACGTGCGCCGGGGGTCGCCGGTCACCGGATCGGGCGTCTCCACGGGCAGATGGCGACTGCCGCCGCCGATGACCATGGGCCGGCCGCGCAATTCCGGATAGCGCAGCAGCGCAACGGAGGCATAGAACGCGTCCATGTCGAGATGCGCGATCAGGCGGGGCGAAGCGGTCATGGTACCTGGAGCTTATAGGGCAAAAGAGGTTACATGGCGCGTCCGGACGTATAATGCCCGCCTCCCCGATCGGCGCATTTTCCCTGCGTTTTCACGATGAAATCCACTTCGCGTATCGCAACCTGCCTGGCCGCGCTCGTTGTGGCCACCACGCTCCTGAGCGCCTGCTCCAGGGCGCCGGAATCCGCCACGCCAGCCGCCACCGCCGCCACGCCGCCCAAGGTCGCGGTGGCCCATGCCGACGATGGCATCGCCTGGGTGTCAGGCGACGTCGACTCGGCATTTGCCAAGGCCAGTGCAGCCGGCAAGCCCGTCTTCCTGTATTGGGGCGCCAAGTGGTGCCCGCCGTGCAACCAGGTGAAGGCCACATTATTCAATCGGCAGGACTTCATCGAGCGTTCGCGCCATTTCGTCCCGGTATATCTCGACGGCGACAGTCCGAACGCGCAGCGCCTGAGTTCACGCTTCAAGGTCAGCGGCTACCCGACGATGATCCTGTTCACGCCGGACGGCAAGGAAATCACGCGCCTTCCCGGTGAGGTCGATGCCGAGCAATACATGCAGGTGCTGAACATGGGAATGAACGGAGCGCGGCCGGTCAAGGAAACACTCGCCACAGCGCTCGCCACCGGCGGCCCCTCGGCCAGGCCACTCACCGCCGACGACTGGCGGATGCTGTCGTTCTACTCCTGGGAAACCGACGACACGCAGCTGGTCGCGAAGAACGACGTCGCGCCGACGCTTTCGAAATTGGCACTGGCGTGCCCCGCCGACCAGACGGCCTCGGTAACGCGGCTGTCGCTGAAAGCGCTGGCCGCCGCAGCGTCCGCCAAGGACGCCAAGCCGCGCGATGACAGTAGCGGCGTCGCGCTGTTGCGCCGCGCGTTGACCGAACGCGAATCCTCCCGCGCCAATTTCGACATCCTCACCAACACCGCGAGCGATCTCGCCATTTTCGTCACGCTGGAGAAGTCGCCGCAGCGCGCGCAGCTGCTCACCGACTGGAACGCCGCGCTCACCCGATTCATCAATGACGCGAGCCTGTCCACGGCCGACCGGTTGACCGCGGTCACGACGCA
>JANMCH010000152.1:0-8894 GCA_031361045.1 Betaproteobacteria bacterium
GTAACTTTCGCCGATCAAGAACTTGGGGCTGCCCCAGCGGCCGTTGCGCGTCAGGTAAACGCGGATGAATTCGCCGACCGCATCGAGGTCGCGCTGGTATTCGTGGAATTCGGCGACCTTCTCGCCTTCCGCCACCCGCGAATACCCGGTGCCCACCGGGTCGATGAACACCAGGTCGGAGGTGGGAAGCAACGAAAATTCGTTGTCGACCAGCGTGTACGGCGGCGCCGGCGAATTGCCCATGTCGTCGGTGGCCACGCGCTGCGGTCCGAGAATGCCCAGGTGCAGCCAAACGCTGCTCGATCCTGGCCCGCCATTGAAGCTGAACGTCAGCGGGCGCTTTTCTTTGTTCTTGACGCCCTTCAGCGTGTACGCGGTGAAGAAGATCGTCGCGCGCGACTTGTCGCCGTGGCTCTTGCCGTCCTTGCCATCGCCCTGATGGTCGAAATCGCGCAGCACGACGGTGCCGCAGGTCACCGTGTATTCGATCTTCCTGCCGCCGACTACCCGACTGTGCTGCGTGACGACCAGGCGTTCCTCGGGTTCCTTGGGCGTCTGCGGGACGGGCTTCTTTTCTTCGGCGTCGGTCATGGCGATTTCTTCCTTGGGCGTTTCAGTCAGGCGCGCATTATAAGTGAGAAGCCGGCGCGAAAATGTTAGTCTGCGGCAGCCAATTGTCGCGCCTCCCCAGACTCTCGTCCCCCATTCCAGACCCCACGTTCATGACTCTCTCCTTTCGGCCTATCGTCGTCCTCGTCGGTTTTGCGCTTTGCGCGGGCCTGGCCTCAGGTGCCGCCTCGGGTGCCACCGCTGCCACCACAGGCCTCACCCTGGTTGCAGCGACGTCCGCATCGGGGCCTATTCCCATTCCCACCGGTTCCTGGCCACGCCAGGTCATCCTGTCCGACGCTGTCGCGCTCATCTACCAGCCGCAGATCAACAACTGGACCGACAACCGGCTGGACTTCCGCAGCGCGGTCGCCATTCGGCGCAAGGGCGCCGACAGCGATGTCTACGGCGTTGTCTTTGCCAGCGCGCGCACCAACGTCGACAAGGCCTCGCATCGCGTCGCGCTCGACAACATGCAGATCACGAAGAGCGACTTCCCCACGCTGCCCGACCACGGCGCCGCGTATGTCGCCGAGCTGCAGAAGCTGTTCGCGAAAGGCGTGCGCACGATTTCGCTGGACCGGCTCAAGCAATCGCCCGCGCTTCCCGGCACGGCTGCGCCCGCCGCCGCGGTGCAGAACAACGTGCCGCGCATCGTCATCAGCCAAACGCCCGCCATCCTGGTGCCGATCGACGGCGCGCCGGTACTGCGGCCGATTGCGGGTAACACGGTGTTCCAGCGCGTGATCAATACGCGCGCGCTGATCCTGCAGCGCGTCGTCGAGAAGGACTTCTTCATCCACGTGTTCGACGGCTGGCTGGTGGCAGCGTCGATCCAGGGACCCTGGAAGCAGGCGTTCATCGCGCCGACGGGCCTCAACGCCCTGGCCAAGGCGATCAACGCGGCGCACAGCGTCGACATGCTGGATGCCGGGCCAGGCGCGTCACCCAAGCCCATGCTCGCCAATGGCGTGCCGACCATCTACACCAGCACCGGCCCCGCCGAGCTCATCGTGTTCAATGGCGCGCCGGATTTCGCCGCCATCGTCGGCACCAGTCTCATGTGGGCAACCAACACGACGAGTGACGTGCTCGTCGACACGACCAGCAAGGATTACTTCGTGCTGCTCGCGGGACGCTGGTTCCGGTCCTCCGCGCTCAACGGCCAGTGGAGCTTCGTCGCAGCCAATGCGCTGCCGCCGGACTTTGCGCAGATTCCGCCGGGCTCGCTTGCCGGCGCGGTGTTGCAGGCTGTCGCCGGTACGCCGCAGGCGAAGCAGGCACTGAACGAAAACTCGATCGCGCAAACAGCCAAGGTGCCTTTGAAGAACGGGCCGAAGTTCACGCCCAGGTTCGACGGCGCGCCGCAATTCGCGACGATCCCCGGCACGTCCCTGGCGTATGTCACCAATGCATCGGCGCCCGTCGTGCGGACGGCGCCGGATGCGTTCTATGCGGCGCGCGCCGGAGTCTGGTTCACCGCGACGCAGGCCGCCGGCCCGTGGACAGTGGCCACCAAGGTGCCGGACGCGATCTACACGATTCCAGCGTCGTCGCCGATCTTCTACATCACCTATTTGCGCATCTACGACGTCACGGCCGATACCGTGAACGTCGGCTATACGCCCGGCTACCTGGGGACCGCCGTGTCGCCGTCGGGCACGGTGGTGTTCGGCACCGGCTATACGTATTCGTCGTGGACCGACAACGTCTGGTTTCCAGCGCCTGTCACCTATGGCGTGGCCGCCTCGCCCATCTACAACCAGAACACCGGGTACACCTATGCGTTTGCGATCGGCTTGGGTACGCCGTCGTGGACCGGACCGTATTCGCAGACCGTCTTCTACCACCCCGGCTACTTCGGCAGCTATCCGTGCTGTGCGACCGCGTCGGCCAACGTGTACCGCCGCTTCAAAACCAATGCGAACATGACTTCCTCCGACATCGGCGCCGGCGGCGTGTCGGGCGGCAAGTGGACTGGCAGCAGCCCGGGACAAAATTCCAACGGCGGTTCCTACAGCGGCCGCGGTGGCACGTACAGTAACAGCCAGCGCTACGACGCTCCTCCCGCCCCTGCCCAGAGCCAGAAGCAGTGGCAGCCGTATTCGCTGCCGAAGCTGCAGAACGTCTACGTCGACAACAGCGGCAATGTGTATCGCCAGGGCGACCAGGGTTGGCAGCAGAACACCGGCGGCACCTGGGGCAGCGCATCGGGCGACACGTCGTGGGCCGACCAGGAATCGCAGGCGCGCGACAATTCGGACGTCGCGGCGGCGAGCTACAGCATGAGCAACACCACGCGCTTCGCCAACGCGCCCAACAGCGGCTGGAGCCAGCAGGACCGGGGCGATGGCGGCTACAGCCGCACCGTCGGCGGCGCGGGCGGCATCAGCGCGGAGTACTACAACTACTGGAACACCGTGCAGGACAACGCCATCGACATGTGGTGGAACGGCGGCATGGTCTATTACGGCGGCGTCGGCTGGAGCACGCAGTTCCCCTGACCAATAATTAGGGTCAGACTCGAATTTCCCCGCTCGTAGCGATGATGCCGAGCGGTACCGGAAATTCGAGTCTGACCCTAATTATTTGAACCTGATTAATTCCTAGGTGACGGTTGCGCGCAGACTGAAGCGCGCGTCGCGCCATTCGCCGCTCGCCATGACCTGCCGCAGCATGGCGACGGCGTCCCAGATGTCGACGTAGCGCGTATACAGCGGCGTGACGCCGAAGCGCAGCACGTCGGGCGCGCGGAAATCGCCGATCACGTTGCGCGCGATCAGCGCCTGCATGATCGCGTAGGCGCCCTCTCCACGCGAAAAGCTCACCTGGCTGCCGCGCGCGTTCGCATCGCGCGGCGTTTGCAGCACGAAGCCGTCGTCGCCGCAATGCGCCTCGACCAGCGCGATGAAGAGATCGGTCAGGGCCAGCGACTTGCGCCGCAGCGCCCGCATGCCGCCCAGCGCGTCGGCAGCGAGCAGCGTGTCCACGCCGCAATCGAGCGCTGCCAGTGACAGGATCGGCGGCGTGCCGCACTGGAAGCGCGTGATGCCACCCGCGGGTCGAAATTCCGGCGTGAATTCGAAGGGTGCGGCATGCCCAAACCAGCCCGACAGCGGCTGTCCCATCTGCCGTGTATCCATGCGCGCGGTGTGCTTTGGATGCGCCCAGAGGAACGCGGGGGCGCCTGGTCCGCCGTTCAGGAACTTGTAGCCGCAGCCCACCGCGAAATCGGCGGCCGCATCGGAGTTGCCCGCGGTGAGGTCGACCGGCACCGCGCCGGCCGAATGCGCGAGGTCCCATACGACCAGCGCGCCGGCAGCGTGCGCGGCACGATTGAGCGCCGCCATGTCGTGCATGCGCCCGTCGCGATAATTGACGTGCGTGAGCAGCAGCACCGCGACGTCGGCCGTGAGTTGTGCGGCGACGCCGGCCGCGTCCACCAGGCGCAGCTCGCAGCCACGTTCGCGCGCGACGCTTTCCGCGATGTAGAGGTCCGTCGGAAAGTTGCCGCGCTCGGACAGGATGACGCGACGCGGCGCGGTGTCGGCCGACGAGCGAACAAGTTCCAGTGCCGCGCTCAGCGCCTTGAACACGTTCACCGACGTGCCATCCGCGACCACCAGTTCGCCCGCATCCGCGCCGACCAGGCGCGCAATCTTGTCGCCGATGCGATGCGGCCACTCGATCCAGCCCGCGCTGTTCCAGCTGCGGATCTGTTGGGTGCCCCACTCGCGTTCGATCACTTGCTGCACGCGCGCCGCCGTGGCCTTGGGCAGCGCGCCGAGGGAATTGCCGTCGAGGTAGACGACGTCAGCAGGAATGGCGAACTGATCGCGCAACGCGGCGAGCGGATCGCTTAGGTCCTGGCGCTGGCAATCCTCGCGCGTGGTCATCGTCGACGGGAAATCGTGAACAGCAGGCAGTGACGCGATCTAGCCGTCGCCCGGCACGCGTCCGAGGCCGGGCAGCTTGACTGCGGGATGGCGGATGTCGATACCCGTCACCAACCCCAGCACGTTCAGTTCGACGCCTTCGTCCGCGCCGTACAGCACGCCCAGCAAGCCGAGCAGCGAGAACTGCGTGCCGGTGCCGCTGGGTGTGGTGGTCACCATCCGGTCGACGGGCAGGTAATCCTTGCCGATCGCCGTCGACGGCATCGTCACGCGCAATTCCGGAATCTCGCGGCCGAGATGCGCGACGAACGTGTTGCTGTTGGGACCCGGCCACGCGTGGTACGTCATGCCGTACGGATACGCCGCTACGGCATCGGGAAGCCTTCCGATGATCGCCGTCGCCTCGTTGCCGCGAACGTCCCGCAGGAGCCGCGGCGCGGCACCGAACCACTCGGCATCCGGCGCGCGGCCGTCGGACACTGAAATCACCGAGCGCCCCGCGCCGCCGTTCCAGCCGATCACCTCATAGCGCGTGAAGCGTTCCGCGCCCGCGGGCTTGGCCGCGAGCCACGTGTGATCGGCAAACGCGCCGCGCCAGCCGAATGCGCGGCTGGCATAGACCTGGACAATCGCCTCGGCGTGGCTGGAAGGGTCCGGCGCCAGCCCGGTCGGGCGATGCGTCGCATGGCGCCAGTCGCCGGCAATCGACGCGCGGCCGAAGGCCACCGACAACAGCGGGCCGCACAGCAGCAGCGCCACGAACGCGAGCGACCAGCGGAACAGGCGTGAAATCTTCGGAATTGTCATCGTAACAAAGTGTAACAAGGCGGGAGGGTCGGACCTGCGACCGGTCTCCCAGCCGCCAAGTGTATATTTGAGGGCTTATTTTCACATTCGTTTCGTCTCTCGTGGCACGCCGACAGGCCCTGCCCGTGACCGCCCCCAGCATGATTGACGCACTTTCTTCCGGGCGCCGATGTCCGCATTGAGCAGCTCCATGTACGACTGGCGCGGTCGGCCGCCCAGGCGACACGACGACATCAGGATATCCGCCTTCAAGGTGGCCGTCGTGCTGTCGTTGCTCATTCACGCCGCCGCGCTGCTCACGTTCCTGCCGCACCTCAAGCTGCTGACACCCTCGGACGCCGTGGAAGGCGACGCCGGCAGTCCGCTGGCCGTCAAGCTGGTGGACAAGCAGATCGGCCCTTCCGGCACCGTGCCGCAGTCACCGCCGCCGCCCGCACCGGAGCCCACGGTTCCCAGGCGCGCGCCGGAACACAGTCTGCCTCCGCCCACGGTGTCGCTGCACCCGCCGGCGCGCTCGCCGGTGATGGTGGCGCCCCAACGCACGCCCGATGCACCGGTGCTGCCCGCTACACCCCAGGTGACGCCGGCACCACAACCCAATTTCAATGATCTGGCCGCCTACGTCGAGGCACGGCGACGCGAGCGCGGCGAGACGCCATCGCAGCCGGCCGCGTCGAACAATCCGAAGACGGAAGATGAGAACGACCGCAAGAACCGCATCATTGCCGCCAATATCGGCACCAATGTCCGGCCGACGTTCGGCAAGGATCCGAAGAACGGCGGCGGCGTATTCCAGATGAAGACCCTCGAATACGATTTCGCGGAGTTCTATTTCTTCGGCTGGAACAAGGACATCGCACGCAACAGCCGGCAGGTGATCGAGGTGCGCAAAGGCGACAACGCCGACATCCGCCTGGCCATCGTGCGCAAGATGATCGGCATCGTGCGCGAGCACGAGACCGGCGACTTCCTGTGGGAGTCGAATCGGCTGGGTCGTCAGCTCACGCTTTCGGCGCGGCAGAAGGACCAGTCCGAGCTCGAGACCTTCCTGATGAAGGAGTTCTTCTTCGACACGCCCGCCGCGCGCTGAAAGATCGCCACAGCAGTTCCCTCGCTGCGCTCGAGACGACACCGTCGTGTGGCATCAGGTACCCGGGGCGCGACACCGGTACGGCAGGTACATGTCGGGGATGGTGGTCTTGTTCACGCCCTTGATCGTCATCTTGTCCGGCGCGACCGCGTTGCCGCAGATCCACGTGATCGGCACCACGGGCGCATCTTCCACCACCGCCGGGCGCAGCGTGAGTACCTTGCCCTTGATGATCTGGTTCGCGCTGTTGCCGAACGTGATCAGGATGGCGCCGTCCTTGACTTCCACCGACGTGATGAACTGGCTGACGATCTTGTCCGCGGGCGGCAACCCCGCGGTCTCGTTGTCATTGGGAAACATCTGCACCACGGCCCACGCCTGCGCGATCGGCGGCTTGGCGATGTCCGCCAGCACCATCGCATCGGAAACTTCGTTCATCGTATTTCGGATCAGCAGACTGGGAATGGCAAGCGTCGCCAGCACGCCGACGATGGTCACGCCGATCAGCACTTCCAGCAAATGGAAGCCCGCATGACGCAGCATGCGCGGCTTCAACGTTGCGCGCTCCCACGATCGAGCAGGGCGCGCAGCGGCGCGAGCAATTCGGCATAGCGGTTGCTGCGTGCCGTATCGTGGCGCAGCGGCTGGCGAACCTGCGCGGCGCTCGCGGTGCGAATGCCGCGTTGCGCGTTTCGGTAATTGAGGCACGCCGGATCGAAGTCGAGGCCGCAGAATTCCAGCAGCTCGCGTGTCTGCCCTTCCGGATCGGCCAGGAACGCCTCGTAGCTTTGCCTGCGCACCTGCGTCGGATAACGCTCCGCCCAGAATGCGCACATGCGATCGTAGTCGTGCCAGTACGCGGCCAACGACTCGAGGTCGTAGGTGAATTCGACGCGCCCCGGTGCAAACAGCAACTTGTAGCAGGACCAGCAGGTCTCCACCGGATCGCGGCTCAGCACGATCACCCTGGCACCCGGCATCATGGTCAGCGCGGCGCCCGCGTGTACCCAGTTTTCCGGCAGCTTGTCGGTGGACTTGGGTTTCGCGAGGCGCCAGCGCGCGCTCATCTGCAGGTAGATGTCGCCCATGCGCGACCAGTCGTCGGTCGTGGCCTCGGCAACCCACTGCGGAAACGGCTTCTTGCGGTGGGTCGTCTCGTTGAAGATCACCATGTTGAGGTACGGCAGTTCGCTCGCGCCCTCGACGAGCGGATGGGCCGCCAGCACCTGCTCGATCAGTGTCGTTCCCGAACGCGGCAGGCCAACCACGAAAATGACTTCGCTGCCCAGGCCCGGCGTGGCCTGCGCGTGCGGTGCCTCGAACGCCGCGCGGACATTGTCGACGTGCCGCGAAAACGTGGCCTTTTCCCAGCGCGACCCCTTGCGCGCCAGCGCATTGGCGCGCGTGAATGCGGCGAACGCGTCGGCAGGGCGGCCAGCGTCCTCGTACGCCCGGCCCAGCGCAAACGACAGCAGCATGCGGTCGCTGTCGGGAAGCGAGGGCTTGGCCGCCAGGCGTTCCAGCGCGAGCAATTCGTCGCCGTCGATGCCAATCGTCTTGATGTCGAGCAGGCCGAACCAGCCCTTGGCCGCGGCCTCAGTGTGTAGCGTCAGCGCACGGTAATCGGCCGCAGCACCGGCCGCATCCCCCACCGCCTGTCGCGATTGCGCGCGCAGCAGCAGGGCTACCGTATCGTTCGGGCGCAGGGCCAGCGCATTTTCCGCCGCGGCCAGCGCATCGGCGCTATAGCCCTGGCGCTCGAATTCGATGCCGAGATTGCGCCACGTCAGCATGTCCGTCGCCACGGCTGCGGCCCGGCGCAGATTGGCGATGGCGTTCACCACGTCGAGCCGGTCCGCCTGCACCGCGCCCAATTGCGTGAGAATCATCGGGTCGTCGGGACAAAGCTCAAGCGCGCGCGCGAAACTTATCGCCGCTTCCTGCAAACGACCCTGGCGGTGGTAGAGCATGCCGGTGACGCGCCGCACCTCGGCGTTGGCCGGCGCGTGAAAATCGGCGACGAACAGCGCCCGTTCGGCGGCCTTGAAGTCGCCCTTCTCCACTTGCGCCGCGACATCGCGCAGCGCGGCCAGCGCCTGCGGCGGCAGGCCCTGCAGTCGACTCAGCGCGGGTCGAAACGATGCGGGTTCGGGAGCGGACATGGCAGGCGCGGGGGTGGACAAAGGCAACGGGCAAGTATGCCAGACACCCCGAATGACCTTTCGCTGAATGGCCATGGACGAAGCCCTTCAATTGCAGTACATAGTTACAGGTCCGTCGCATTGACTTCCGGGGCCGTCATGAACTTCAAAAAAATCTCGATCGCCGCCGCGCTGGGTATGGCGGCATCTACGTCGATGGCCGCGATCATCGACAGCGGACCCATCAGTTATGCGGTGCCGCAGACGACAGCCGGGCTGTACGTCAATTTCGTCACCGGCGCGCACGGAACGCCCGCACAGGCCGGCGCCTGGGACTTCAATCCCTACGGC
>JANMCH010000017.1:0-134308 GCA_031361045.1 Betaproteobacteria bacterium
TTGGTCGCGGCGTTCGACTGCGCCTTGGATGCAGCGTTGGTCGCGGCATTGCTCGACGCGTTCGTGGCGGCGTTGGTCGCGGCGTTCGTGGCGGCGTTGGTCGCGGCGTTGGTCGCAGCGTTCGTGGCGGCGTTGGTCGCAGCGTTCGTGGCGGCGTTGGTCGCAGCGCTGGTCGCGGCATTGCTCGACGCATTCGTGGCGGCGTTGGTCGCGGCGTTCGACGCAGCGCTGGACGCCGCATCAAGCGTTGCCGGGACGACTTGCTGGGCCTGCGTCGAGGACGGATTGCCGAGCTTTACGTCAGCGGCCGTACCTTGGGGCGCCAGGTACCGTTGCGCCGGAACGATCGTGCCGGCCGTATCCGATGCGCCAGGCGGGAAAATTCCGGTGGACACCGCGACAATCGCGGCTGCCGCAGCGATGCCGGCGCCTATCCAGATCTTGCGGTTGCCCGAATTACCCGTTTTTTCATTCATGTTGTTCTCACCCTTGAAAAATGGTCTCCGCTGAGTGATCGGATGGACCGTTGCGGACTTCCCCGGATCCGTACCCGGAGCTTTCGTTGATTCTTCTCCAATTATCCCAATTACACGCGGCTTCGAGAAAAGTTGGCGGATGTTGCCAAATGCGGTGCCAAACCCGGACCCAAGCCCCGATTTCGACTCTGGCCGAGCCTGCGGCACGGCCGCCGGCAGGGCCGCCAAGACGGAGGCGACGAGGCCTTCGGGCGGACACGCGCCGGGAACGCTCTTGAGGTCGTCGAACAGGCGCTGCAGGGCCAGAAACTCGGCCCGGGCGACCGGATCGGCCGCCAAAAGCCGCGTAAGGTCCCGGTTTTCGCCTTCCGTGGCCTCGCCGTCGAGGACGGCATGCATCAAGTGGGTGTATTGGGAATTCATCTGGGCTCAATTGGTGCGGAGATCGTCAAGCAGGACGGCCAGCCGTTGCCGCGCCTCGAACAGGCGGGATTTGACCGTTTTTTCGTCCAATTCGAGTATCTGTCCGATCTCCTGGTAGCTGCATTCCGAAAAGTGCCGAAGCGTCAGCACCATCCGGTCGTTGGTGGACATGCTCATCAGCGCGACCTGGATGCGCCGGGAGACTTCCGCCGCACCGACCTGCCATTCCGGGCTGGCGCCGTCGCCGTCCGGAATGTCGACGTCCTCGTCCAGCGCGTCTTCCCGTCTGTTGCGGCGCAGCAGGTTGAGCGATTCATTGACGGCAATCCTGTAAATCCAGCTGAAGAACTTGAACCGCGGGTCGTAGTCGTCGAGGTGCTCTGCCACCCGGAGGAACACGATCTGCGCAATGTCGCTGGCGTCCTCGGCCCGGCGCGTGACCCAGAACGCAGCGTTGTAGATTGGCCGCTGGTACTTGACGACGAGCTCGGTGAACGCGGCCCGGTCCCCGTTGCGGTAACGCTCCAGCAATGCCTGATCGGTGTCATTGTCCACAATTACACGCGGCGGCCGGAAAAGTTGGCTAAGCGACTACTGCGCCGGTTCGATTTCGAAGATCTGGTCGAAGCCGGAATACCGGAAGATGTCCAGCAGGTGCCGGTTGACGCCCGTGAGCTTCAGCTTGCCAGCCGAGGCCAGCAGCCGCTTCTGGGTCTTCAGCAGCACGCCCAGCCCGGCGCTGGAGATGTACTCGAGGCCGCTGCAATCCAGCGTAACGACCCCTTTCGTCGCATCCAGGAACGACTGCGCGGCCGGGGCCTGCGCCGCATCCAGCCGGCCGGTGATCATAACCATGCCCGTCGCACCAAAATCGATCGCCAGCATCTTCTTCCTCTATTTGCCCTGCCCGCCGGTTGGCGCCTGCCCGGAAACCGTCTTGCGGAAGGTGATCCGGCTCCGCCGGCCGTCGTCCGCATACTCGTAATTCATCGCATCGACCATCCGCCGGATCAGGTGCAGCCCCAGTCCCCCGGGCTTGCGCTGCTCGATCGGCTTGCCGGTGTCCACGTCGGGCGCCGCCGTGACGTCGAAGCGCTCGACATCATAATCCGTCAGCGCCACTTCGACGCCATCGGCAACGGCCGTCATCCCCATCGTGATTTCCGCGGCGCCTGCCGGACTGTATTTGACCATGTTCGTGAACAGCTCCTCCACCGTGAAATCGACGGTATTGAGCAGGCTGGAATCGATGCCGTGCCGGGCAAAGAAGTCCCGCGTAAAGCCAAAGATGTCAGGCAGCGCCGCGAAACTGCGCGGATAATTTCGCGCCTCGGCTCCGTTCGCCGCCCGCTTGACCAGCACGATGGTGATGTCGTCCTCCTGCGGCGCGCCTTGCGCGAAGGACCGGACGGCCTCCTGCAGGATGGCCGAGAGTTCGGCCATCGACTTCCCGTGATTGTCGGCGACGATCCGCTCGACGCGACGCTCGCCGAACTGCTCGCCTTTGGCGTCGTGATATTCGTAGATTCCGTCGGACAGCAGGATCAGGATGTCTCCGGGCGCCAGGTCGAGCTCGATGGCCGGCCGCAGCGACGACAGCGGCATGGCGGCCAGCGGAAAGCTGGTGGGATCGTGGTGCGCGCAATCGCCCGCCGCCGCGCGGAAATGCAGGATGGGCGCCTGGCCGCCGCGGTGGAAGCGCATCCGGTGCGCGTTGACGTCGAGCAAGCCGATGAACGCGGTGATGAAGCGGTCGTCGGCCAGCGTCGCCGCCAGCTGGTTGTTGACCTGCGTGAACGCCGTCTCCAAATCGGCGCCCATCCTGAACGCCATGCGCAGCATCGCGTGCATCTGCGTGACCGACAACGCCGGCGCGATGCCGTGGCCGGTGGCGTCGCCCAGCACGATCAGCACGCCCTGGTCGATCACCGTGAGGTCGAAGGTGTCGCCGCCGGTCAGGCTCGCCGGCCGGAAGGTGCCGAAGAGATCGTAGCCGGGAAGGGTCGGCATGACGGCGGGCAGCGTGCTCATCTGCACGACGCGCGCCATCTCCAGTTCCTGGCGCATCTTCTCGCCTTCTATCAGCGCCGCGGTCATGCGCACCCGCTGCAGTGCGACCGCGCATTGCGCGGCGAGCACCGTCGCCAACGCCTCGTCGCTCTCGTCGAAGATGCCGTCGGCCTTGTTCAGCACCTGCATCACGCCCACAAGCACGTCGTGGTCGACCAGCGGCAGCGTCAGCATGCAGCGCGTGCGGTAGTTCGACTGGCGATCGACGTCGCGATTGAAGCGCTCGTCCGCGTAGCAGTCGGGGACGTTGATGATCTGGCGCGTGCGCGCGCAGGCGCCGGCCAGGCCCGTGCTCGCGGGGACGCGCACGGGTGCAATGCCCGTGGCGATTTCCAGGACCAGCTCGTCCGCTGCGGCGTCGTACAGCCACACGGAACCGCGGTCGGCCTTGAGCACCTGCTTGGCCGCGCTGACGACCTCCGCCAACATCGTCATGAGATCGAACGGGGCAGCGAGCTTGGCGGTGACCGCGAGGATCGCCTCCATGTCCCGCACCGACAGGCGGCGCCGAGTCGACTGTCCACTCATGCGGCCAGAATGTAACAGAGCGTCGCGGTAGTCGCTTGCCTTGGTTGCGGGGTGACGCATCGGGGCGCCGGCGGTATGATCGGCGCCAATAATGAAGGCGGAACCCATTTCCGACGACGCGCGGCGCCTGGCCACCGATCCGGTCTGGGCGTACTAGGACCGCGCGCGCGATGGCGGCCACGGACCCGCGGCAGCTGCTCGACGCGCTGCGCACCTTCGAACACGGCAAGATCGTCAGCGCGCGCGAAGCGGTCGCGCTGATCCGCGACGGCGACACCGTGGCCACCGGCGGTTTCGTCGGCATCGGCTTCGCGGAGAACATCGCGGTGGCGCTCGAGGAGCGCTATCTCGAAGCGGCGCGCGAAGACCCGCATGCTCTCGGCAGCCCGCGTGACCTGACCCTCGTCTACGCTGCGGGGCAGGGCGACGGCAAGAGTCGCGGCCTCAATCACCTGGGACACAAGGGCCTGGTCAAGCGCGTGATCGGTGGCCATTGGGGACTGGTGCCGACCCTGCAGGCGCTTGCGGTGTCCAACCAGATCGAGGCCTACAACCTGCCGCAGGGCATCATCACGCACTTGTTCCGCGACATCGCGGCCGGCAAGCCCGGCTTGCTGTCGCGCGTCGGCCTGGGCACGTTTGTCGACCCGCGCTTCGGCGGCGGCAAGGTCAACGAATGCACCAGGGAAGACATCGTCACGCTGATGGCGATCGGCGATGAAGAGTTCCTGTTCTATCGTACGTTTCCGATCAACGTCGGCATCTTTCGCGGCACCACCGCAGACCCCGACGGCAACATCACGATGGAGCGCGAGGCGCTGACGCTCGAGGCGCTGGCCATCGCGATGGCCGCGCACAATTCCGGCGGCATCGTGATCGCGCAGGTGGAGCGCATCGCCGAGCGCGGCAGCCTCAATCCGCGGCAGGTCAAGGTGCCCGGCATCCTCGTCGATTGCGTCGTGGTGGCGGAGAAGCCCGAGTACCATCACCAGACATTCGCGGAGCCGTACAGCGCGGCGTTTGCCGGCGAGATTCGCGTACCGGCATCGACGGTGGCCGCGATGCCGATGTCGGAGCGCAAGATCATCGCGCGGCGGGCGGCGCTGGAGCTCAAGCCGAACAGCGTCGTCAACCTGGGCATCGGCATGCCCGAAGGTGTTGCGGCCGTGGCGGCGGAAGAGGGCATCATCGACCTGCTGACGCTGACCGCGGAACCGGGCGTGATCGGCGGCATCCCGGCGGGCGGCATGAACTTCGGCGCCGCGGTCAATACGCAGGCCGTGATCGACCAGCCGTACCAGTTCGACTTCTACGATGGGGGCGGCCTCGATCTCGCCTTCCTCGGGCTCGCGCAGGCCGACCGCGAAGGCAATCTCAACGTTTCGAAGTTCGGGCCGAAGCTCGCCGGCGCCGGCGGCTTCATCAATATCTCGCAGAATGCCAAGGCGGTCGTGTACGTCGGCACGTTCACCTGCGGCAAGCTGGCGCTCGAGGTGCGCGACGGCAAGCTCGTCATCCTGACCGAGGGCCGCGCGATGAAGTTCGTCCGCGACGTCGAGCACAGGACGTTTTCGGGCCGCTATGCATGGAAGCGCCGGCAGCCGGTGCTCTACGTCACCGAACGCGCGGTCTTCAGGCTGTGTTCGGAAGGCATTGAGTTGGTCGAGATTGCGCCGGGCGTGGATCTCGAGCGCGACGTGCTCGCGCAAATGGAATTCCGGCCGGTGATGACCGCGCCGCCGAAGACGATGGAGTCCGCCATCTTCCGCGACGGCAAGATGGGCCTGCGCGAGCGCATGCTTGCCATTCCGCTGCCGCGGCGCTTTGCCTTCGCGGCCGACCAGGACATCTTCTTCATCAATTTCGAGCGGCTGGCGATCAGGCGTCCGCAGGACATCGCGGACGTGCGCGCGGAAGTGGAGAAGAACCTGAAGCCGATCGGCCACAAGGTCTACGCGATCGTCAACTACGACGGCTTCGAGATCGTGCCGGAACTGGTCGACGCGTGGTCGGCCATGGTGCAGCACCTGATGACGCACTACTACACGCGCGTCACGCGCTACACGACGTCAAATTTCCTGCGGATGAAACTGGGCGACGCGCTGGAAGGCCGCGGCGTCGCGCCACACATCTACGAGTCAGCGCAGGAAGCGCTCGCGCACCTCGACCGCCCGCAGCCCGGCTGAGCGCGCCGCAGCGGTCAGGACTTCACCTTCCTGCTCGGCGTCACGTTCCTGAAGAACTCGAGGATGCCGCGATCGCCCATGGTTCCGGCGTCGGCCAGTTCGCCTGCCTTGGTCACGTAGAGAACCTTGTTCGCCGGCGACAGGATGGCGATGGCGGGTATGCCGTTCTTCAACGGCACGCCATACGATTCGGCGATGTCGACATTGCGGTTGAACCGTCCGACGTCAACCTTGACCACCTTGAATTCGCGCGCGATGAATGGCGCGCTCGTACCCTGCTTGAAAGCAATGTCGAGCACCTTGCAGTCTCCGCACCAATTGGCGCCAAAGACCACGAGCAACGGCACGCCATCCTTGGCGGCCTGCGCCAGCGCCTGGCTGATTTCGAGCTTCGCGTCGGCGGCTTCGTTGTAGGCGCCGTCCGCGGCATGGCAGGCGAAAACTGCGAACAGCAACGGCAAGGCGACCAAGTGGGTCAGGGATGTCACAGGTTTCATCGTCGAATCTCCTAATCTGCTGCGAATGCCCAGGTGCAGTCAATCGCGCCCGCGACGACCTCGTAGACCACGACCATCTCGAATGGCTGGTCGCGCACGCCCGAGATGCGCTCGTGATCGATGACCTTGTTGCCCAGTACCATGCGGTTGACCAGCTCGGCGTGCAGGTCCGTGCGGTTGAAACGCTGCGACGCATAGAACTCGGCGAAGGCCGGCTTGCCGACGAGGGCCGGCTGTGCCGCCGGCGGACGATAGACGCGAATGCCGTCGCTGTATTCGACCACGAAACGCGCGAGGTCGCGCGCATTGTAGGCATCCAGCTGCCGCTGCACGATCGCCTCCGGAGTCACCGCGCGCCCTCTTGTTGCGTGGCGCCTGCCGTTCCGCTATCAAGCAGCCACTTCATTGCCGCTTCTTCCGTGGTAAAGACGTCGCAGACCAGGCCCAACTGCAGCGCGAGCTTCACGCCGAATTTCTTCGGGTGGATGTACTCCTCGTGCGCCACCATCGCGACCGCCACCACGCCCTTCGACTCATGCGCCCAGTCCTCGACCATCAGGAAGCGGTCGACGAGCGTGGGTATCGGAATATCGGTGAGGCCGGTTACGTCGACCATCATCCGCGCGACGCGGCGGGCGCGGCACATCGAGATCGCGCGCGAAATGAGTTCGACGGCGTCCACCAGCGAATGTCGACCGCGCGGGCGGTATTGGCACAGGCCATGACCGAACTCCATCTGCTCGGGTAACGGCATGGGAGCGGATTGGGTCATCGGCGAGGCAATCTCAGAGAAACGCTCAGTGAAAAGTTGAGCCGCCGGAAACCGAGGGCGGCAGAACGGCAGCCGGACTGGTGGGCCGGTACAGCGCCTGGTTGAGCAGGATGCCCAGCAACTGCGCCCGCTCATTCGAAGGAATCACGAACGACAGCCAGCCCAGTCCGGGATGGCGAACCTGGAACAGCGTCCCGGGATCGACCAGGCAGGTGAACCACTGCGGGTTGACGATGGCCTCCGCCTGCTTCGGGGGCTGCGTGGTGTGCGGCGGATCGAGTGCGGCGCGGCGCGCGGCGGCCTTGGCGATCAATTCGTCGAGTTCGGTCGCGGAAAGTGCGGTGATGTCCATCGGTGGCGGCCTCGTAGTCGAACCGCTACTTTACGTTGTATTTCTTTTCCATCTCCCTGGACAGCGCGTCGAGTTCGGCCGACGACATGTTCTGCATTTCCTTCATCGTCTTGCCGGTAGCCTGCTTCATCGCCGCTTCACCCTGCGGGCTGCTCATGGCGCGCTTGCCCTCCTCGGCGGCGCGGTTGGCCGCGTCGGCGTCCTTCTTGATCTTGGCATCGTAGAGCTTGTTGACCTCGGCGTCCGACTTGCCCTGCGCCGCCGCGCCCACTGTCTTGCGCTTGCTGTCGATCATTTCCTTGTCGGCCTTCGCCTTCGCATCATTTTGGATCTTCTGTATCTCGCGCTGTTTGGCCTGCTGGGCGCGTTGCGCGGCGTCGCGCTGCGCCTTTTCCTGCGCTTCGAGCGCCGCGTCGTAGTCAGCCCACGCGGTTGCGCTGGCGAGCATTGCCAATGCAACCAGAACGAACCGCATCTGCATGATTTGTTTCCCGTGTGGTTATTGATCCTGCGACTTCTGCCAAGTCGAGTCGGGATTGTATGCCGACATCCTCGCAGCGATTGCCGTGGTGTCCTTGCCCAGGTTTTTCTCGAACACGACGCCGTCGTGATTGCAGAGGAACGTCATGACGCCCGACGCTCCCCAACGCGCCGGGTAGGCAACGAGCCCGAAGCCACCGATCATCCTGCCGTTCACGATGTAATCGTACGCGCCGCCCGGCGCATCCTTGCCCTGGCTGGTGAGGATCTTGTAGAAGTAGCCGTGATAGGGATTGCCGGCCCCGGTGACCGGATAGCCCTGGCTGCGCGCATTGGCGGTCAGCAGGCCGAGCGGACTGGGCGGATCGCCGGCGTTCGTCGCCCAGTACAGGCCGTCCTGCTTGCCCGGCGTGCTCATCAATTTCTGCGCGTATTCGAGCAAGCCGTTGCCGTCGCGGTCGCGCGCGGCGTATTCGCGCTGCGCGTCGACGACCGCGAGGCACACCTTGATGGCGGCCAGTTCGTTGCGTCCGATGCGGCGATCGAGCACCTGCTCGTTGCCCTGCTTGGCGTCGAACTGCCAGCGCCCGTCCTTCAGCACCAGTGGATACGGAAACGGGAAGTCGCCCGGACCGATGAGCAGCGTGGCCTTCGCGTCACCCGATCGCTCGAACTTCACCGACTTGTCGTACGCGGCGACAAAGGCCTCGCGCGCCTGGTCGTCCTGCACCGGATCGCCGGAGCGCACGAATTTGCTGGCCCCTGGCCCCAGGACGCGCCAGACCTGCTTGCGCTCTTCGGTGCGCAGAGCGTCGGCGAGTGCCTTGGCTGCCTCTTCCGGCGAGGCGAAGGTGCTCTGGACATTCGTCGTGCGCGCCTTGGACGCGGGCGCCGCGTCCGCCGCGTGGGCGATGGGCGTTGCAAGCAGCGCTGCCGCGACGAGCATCCGCAATACGCTACCGATGATGCCGTTACGCGAAGAGTTCATGTTGTTCTGTCCGTGTTCCATCAGCGACCCCGTCCCTGTCCACCGCCGCCGCCGCCACCGCCGCCACCACCACCGGCACCACCACCTCCGCCGTTGCCGCCACCGCGATTAGGGTTCGGTGCAGCGCGCTGCGTCGAGCCCTGCGGCGACGACGAACGCTGCTGCGGTGCCTGCGGCGTCGAAGCGCGACTGGTTGCGCCACGATTGGCGTCGCGTTGCACCTGCGGGCGCGTTTCCGGCTGGAAGGCTGGCCGCGTGGTCGGCGACTGCGGCCGCGACGCCGGGACATTTGGCGATGGGGGTCGCGCTGTCGTGTGGCCCGAACCGGTGGCCGGACGCGTCATGACATTGCCTCCACCCGTCGTCGGGCGCTCCTTCGTGCCTGGTGATGGCCGCGTGGCATTGCCTCCGCCCGTCGTTGGCCGTTCTCCCGTGCCAATCGACGGTCGCGTGACGTTGCCGCTCCCGCCCTGCGATGGCCGTGACGCGCTGTCGCGTCCGCGGAAATCTTCACGCGTGTTGACGCCCTGGTTGTTGGTTGGCCGGTAACGGTTGGCCGTGTTGTCGTCACGATAGGCCACGCCGCGGCGTCGGTCCGGGTTGTGACTCCAGTTGCCGTTGTTCTGGTAGCGATCTCGATTCTGCGGCCGGTTGACCCACACATTGTTGTTGTTGATATTGATGTTGATGGTGTTGTTGTGCCAGTTCGGTTGCGACCAGCCCCAGTTGTTGCGGCTGATTCCCCACGCCGTTCCCCAGAAGAATCCGGAGTAGAAACCCCAATTGGGCGGACGCGGCGCAAAGCCCCAGATCGGCGGCGGATACCAGTACCAGGGGCGATAGATGGGCGCGCCCCACCAGGGTCCGTAAATCACGGTCGGGTTGTACACGGGGACGAACAGGTATTGCGGTTGCGCGGGCTGGATGATGATCGTCTGCTGCTGGACGATGACCTGCTGTTGCGGCGTGCTCTGCAAGTTGCCGGCTTGCTGTGCCCGCATCCGCAAACCTTGCACCGTTCGCATCACGGCCGCTTCGTCGGCCAGGAAGGCATCGCCCAGGCGCTGTGTCCAGTCGAGCTTGTCGTTCATCATGTCGAGGACCTGCGGGAACGACGCGAGCGACAGCACGCTGGCGTCCCACGACTTGTCCATCAGCGCGTTGTCGAGCTCGGCGCCCTTGAGGTTTGGATGGGCCCTGACGAATCGCGCCGCCTCGACCACATCGAGCGGATAGGTCGAGGCCATCAGCACCTGCGCCAGCAGCTGGTCGGGGTAGAGTGCGATCGGCGCCAGCAGCGAGTCCAGCAGATCCTGCGACATCGGCGCCCCGGATTGCGGCGCCGAAGCGCCTGCGGGCGGCGGCGTATTGGGCGGCGGATAGCCTTGCGCCGCAGCCGCCCCCGACATGGCCAGCAGTGCGGTCGCGACCAGCGTCGCCAGGAAACGGGAGGGGCTCATCGATACTCCAGGAGGAGACGGGCATTGCCCGTTCGGTGCGGGCGATGCGGCTGTCATTATGCCCAATAACGTCGCGGCGGCGCGCGGCGTTGACCGCCGTCCGCATGCGGCGCGCTATCATCGATGATCATGCAGGTGAGCGTTAACGGCTTGTTCCACAACTTCGATTCGCCTCCGGCGACGGTCGCGGAACTGGTACGCGCGCTCAACCTCGAGGGCAAGCGGATCGCGGTGGAGATGAACGGCGAGATCGTGCCCAAGAGCCGCCACGCGCAGACGGCGGTGCAGGCCGGCGACCGCATCGAGGTCGTCGCCGCGGTCGGCGGCGGATAGCCGGCCCGATGACGCGCCGGGTTTCGGCCGGCGTAAAATATCCCGGATGAATGCTCCCGCCGAAACCTCTAAAACCATCCTGCACGCTGACTCGCTCAGCATTGCCGGACGCGCCTATCGCTCGCGCCTGCTGGTCGGTACCGGCAAGTATCGCGATTTCGCGCAAACGCGCGAGGCCATCGACGCGTCGGGCGCGCAGATCGTCACCGTCGCCATTCGCCGCACCAACATTGGCCAGGATGCCGGTGCGCCGTCGCTGATCGAGGTGCTGCCGCCTTCCGAGTTCACCTACCTTCCGAACAGCGCCGGCTGCTACACCGCCGACGACGCCGTGCGCACGCTCAAGCTTGCGCGCGAATTGCTGGACGGGCACGCGCTGACGAAACTGGAAGTACTGGGCGACAAGGAAACGCTTTATCCCAACGTGCGGGAGACGCTGAAGGCCGCGGAGCAACTGGTGGCCGACGGCTTCGAGGTCATGGTGTACACGTCCGACGACCCGATCATCGCGCGCGAACTGGAGCAGATCGGATGTGTCGCGATCATGCCGCTGGCGTCGCTGATCGGTTCGGGCATGGGCATCGTCAATCCGTGGAACCTGAAGCTGATCATCGAACAGGCGAAGGTTCCCGTGCTGGTCGATGCCGGCGTGGGCACCGCATCGGACGCGGCCATCGCGATGGAGCTGGGCTGCGCAGGCGTCCTGATGAACACCGCGATCGCGCAGGCGCAGGATCCGGTGCGCATGGCGCGCGCGATGCGCCTTGCGGTGGAGGCCGGGCGCGACGCATTTCTCGCGGGCCGCATGCCGCGCAAGCTCTACGCCGGCAGTCCCAGCTCGCCCACTTCCGGCCTCATTTCCTGATCCCCATGCGCGGCATGCGTGCGACGGCAGTGGGCGTGGCGCTCGCCGTTTGCACATTCGCGTGCGCGCAGGCCGCGCCCGTGACGCCCGCGCGCATCGCCGAACTGTGCACGCAGGCCGAAGGCCCGGCGCATTGCGGGCGCCTGATCGAAGCGGAGCAATTGAAAGCGCTGCCCAACCTGGCCAACCGCGACGGCAGGAAGCTCTCGGTGCTGCTGTATCCGTCGGGAACGCGCGAGTTCGTCGATGTCGACTCGCTGCACGGCGACATCACCTGGTCGCTGTGGGACTACATAAGTGCGCTGAACGCCGTGGTGCTGTTCACCACCGACGGCGATCGGCTCGGTTACGCCGTGCTGCAGCGGTATACCGGCCAGGTCACCGCACTTCCGGCGGAACCGACACACTCTCCCGATCGGCAACGCTTTGCGGTGGCGGACTTCTGCCGCGAAATCTGCGACAACGAACTCACCGTGTGGCAAATCTCGCGCGAAGGAGTCCGCAAGGAATTGGTCTGGAAACCCAATGCGGCGGGGTCAGCGCCATGGTCCGATGTCACGGTTCAATGGAAAGACGCGGCGACGTTGAGCGTGGAATACACGGCAAATGGGGAGGACAAGCCCCGCATCGTCGAACGTCGACTGACCGACGCGCAGTGGCGGCGCGTCAGCGGAAATACGGCGCCATGACCCGACGCGCGCACTCCACAATGATCGACCCGCGCATTCCGCAATGAGCGCACCGGAAACGTTTCCCGCCGACCTGCGGCGACCGGTGCGCAGCTTCGTGCTGCGCCAGGGTCGGATGTCGCCGGCGCAACAGCGCGCGCTGGACACGCTGCTGCCCAAGTTCGGCATTGCCTACGCGCCCGCGCTGCTCGACTACGCCGCCGTTTTCGGCCGCGTGGCGCCTGTCATCGTCGAAATCGGCTTCGGCATGGGCGAAACGACGGCCGCGCTGGCCGCCGCGAATCCGCAGAACGACTACCTGGGCATCGAAGTGCACGGTCCCGGTGTCGGCGCGCTGCTGAATCGCGTCAACGCCGCAGGACTCGCCAACGTGCGGGTGATCCAGCACGACGCGGTCGAGGTCGTTGCTTCGCTGCTGCCTTTGGCCTCGCTCGCGGGCATCCACGTGTTCTTTCCCGATCCGTGGCCCAAGAAGCGCCATCACAAGCGGCGGCTGCTGCAGCCCGCGCTGGTTCATGCGCTCGCGCAGCGATTGGCGCCGGGCGGGTATCTGCACGCGGCGACGGACTGGGACGAGTACGCGCAGGAAATCCTCGCGACCTTCAGTGCCGAGCCGTCGCTTGAGAACACCACGGCGGACTATGCGCCGCGCCCCGCGTGGCGTCCGCGGACCAAGTTCGAGGTGCGTGGCGTGAAGCTGGGACACGGCGTGCGCGACATCGTGTTTCGCCGCCGCTGAACCATCCGCCGAACTGTGTCATCCCGAGCGTAGCGAGGGACCCGCTGTTCGAAGATCCCTCACTGCGCTGGGGATGACACCGGAGTGGGTGGGTCAGGCCGACCGGGCGATGCCGTTGCCGCGCGCCAGCGCGATGAGGCGGGTGATCGTGCTGCGCGCGACGTCGCGGGAAAAATGCTTGCGGATGTTGTCGCGCCCGCCCGCGGAGAGCTGCAGCCACAGCGCTTCGTCCTGGTAGGCGCGCACGATTTCGGCGGCGAACGCCGCCGGGTCATCCGCGACGAGCACGTCTTCCCCGGCATTGAGGTGCATGCCTTCGATCGACGGCGTGGTCGCGATCACCGGCAAGCCATAGCTCATGGCGAGATTGATCTTGCCCTTGACGCCGGCGCCATAGCGAAGCGGCGCGATCGACGCACGGCAGCCGGTGAAATACGACGTGACGTCGGGAACATAGCCGGTGACGATGAAGTCCTCGGCCGCGAGCGCGCGCACGTTGGCCGGGACGTTGCTGCCGACGATGTAGGTCTTGACCCCGGGAAGCGCCTCCCGCACCAGCGGCAGGATTTCGCGCGCATACCAGAGCACTGCATCGGTATTCGGCGGATGCTGGAAACCGCCGATGAACACGAGCCCTTCCCGCTCCGCAAACGATTTGCCGACATCCAGCAGTTCGTGAATTGTCGACAGCACCATCACGCGCGCGTCCGGCACGAGCTTGGTGAGGAGCGTCTGCTCGAACGGCGAGACGACGAGTGTCACGTCGGCTTTGCGGATCAGCGCCAATTCCTCGTCGCGTTTCGCGTGCGCCGCCGCGCGGGCCAGCGCGCTGCCTTCCAGTTCGGCCTGCCGCTCGGTGCGCAGGAAATGCAGGTCGACGGTATCGAACACAACGAGCGCCCCCGACGCGAACGTGCGCACCGCTTCCAGATGCTTGACGGCGACATAGTGGCGGGACATCACCACGATGTCGAACTCGCCGCCACGCACGGCGAGCAGCTCCGCAATCGACTGGGCATAAGGATGGAAAAGAACTTCGATTCCGCGCTGCTGGAGCTCGGAAACGTAAGGCTGGCGATACTCGAGGTTGTCGGCGATGAACGTGACCTTGCATTGCAGCGACGCAAGTATCTCGACGATGGCCTGCATCCGCAGCGAGCCCGCGTCATGGTCCGGCGTGAGCATGCAGGCGTCGACGACCAGCACGCGCATCTGCGCCCAGCGGTCGTGCTCCAGATCGGGATGGACGCCATTCGCGCGGTGCAGCGCCAATGCATTTCCCCATTTCGCGGCAAAGGTTGCCTGGTTCACGACCTGGTGGCGCTTGACACCCACCGCCTCGTCGGTACCGGACGTCTGGCCTTCGAAATGGACGACCGTGGCAGACGGCTGGTAATACACCTTGCGGCCGGCCGCACGCACGGAGAAGGCGAGGTCGACGTCCTCGTAATACGCGGGGGCAAAGCCGGAATCGAAACCGCCGATTTTGGAGAACAACTGGCGGGGAACCGCGAGACAGGCACCCGAGCAGTAGTCGACTTCCCGCAGGTAGTTGTACTCCGGTTTGTTCGGATCGTCGTTGCGTCCCCAGTTCCACGCCGACCCGTCGCGCCAGACGATGCCGCCCGCTTCCTGCAACCTGCCGTCGGGATAGATGAGCTTGGCGCCGACCAGTCCGGCATCCGGACGATCGCGGAACACCGCCAGGATCGCGTCAAGCCAGCCGGGCGTCACGATCGTGTCGTTGTTGAGAAAGACGATGATCTCGCCGCGCGCGAGTCCCGCGCCGTGATTGCAGGTGCCGATGAAGCCCAGGTTGGTCGCGTTGCGCACGAATACCGCGCCGGTCACGGGTTTGAGCTGCTCCGCCACCGACTCCGGGGAGGCATCATCGACCACGATGACTTCGAACTGGCCGGCCGGCGCATGCGCCTGCACGCTTTTCAGACAGGTGAAGGTCAGCAGCGGCTTGCCGTACACCGGGATCACGATCGAAATGCGCGGTGCATCGCTGGCGGCGAACGCGAGCGGCGCAATGCCCTCTTCGAGCGCAAAAATGGCTGCGCGCGGCGCCTTGAAGCGTCCGCGCCCCTTGAGCTTGCTCCAGACGCGGTTGCCGGCCGCGGCGGGTCCTTCGTTGCGGATCAGCGACCACATCGTCGCCGCAAACTGCGGTGCGCGCCGGATCGCGGCCCAGCGGGCGCGCGTACGGGCGAGGATCACCTTGCCGCGGTGACCCGCTGCGCGGATAGGTCCGGTCATGCGCCACGTCGTCGACAACTGGAGTTCGTCGATGCGGTGGCGCGCGCCCGCAAGCGCAGTCTCGACCCGGCCGGTGTGAATCTGCATCGTCAGCAACGTGCGCTGCGCGGAAAGCAGTTCGGCCGCAAGGTGTTCCCGATCGCCCTGCGCGCGTTCGCGAATGGCGCGGAACTCGTCCAACTGATGATCGACGATGGCCACCTGGCGCTTGAGTTCGTTGCGTGCCTCCGTATGCCCGCAATCGACGCCGGCGGAAAATAGCTGGATCAACGAGAGCGGTGGCGCCTCGACCTGCCCCTCGGCAAGATAAAAATGGCGTTCGTCCGGAAAGGTGGGCTGCTGCGCGACCCGCACACCGCGCGACCCCGGAGGCAGCGGCGCCAGATACCGGGCTACATATCGTGCGGGGTCCATCAGCCTGGCACCTGGAGCGGCCGCGCCGGCACCGGCGTCGCGGCCCGCCCGGCGGAACCGGCCGCCGAGAGCAATGCGGCATTCCATATCGACGCCGGCGCATTCCATGGCACGGTCGCCGAATGCGGGTGACCGGCGAGGCGCTCGGGAAACGCGCCCAGCGCCGACGCGACGATCGGCAATCCGGTGGCGAGCGCCACGGACAGCGTATAGGCGTAGGTCTCGGGCACCTGGGCCGGGAACAGGATCACGTCCGGCTTTTCCCCGCCGATCAGCGAGGGCAGTTCGGCATCGACATACTGGCCGTGAATCGTCAGCGGTACATCCGGAGACTGGGGAATCGGCTCGGTGGTGGATCCAAGCAGGCGAAACACAAGAGGCAGTCCCAGGGTCCGCGCTTCCCGCGCGCACTCCGCGACCACATGCAGTCCCTTTTCCGGGGACAAATTGCCGAGGACCGCGACACGTACGATGCGCGGTGGTGAATCCGGTGCGACCTCCGGGTGCGGCCACACCTCGATGGCCAGGTCCTGGAAGTACCGTCGCACGCGCTTGGCCACATCGTGCGAAGGCGCGATGATGCGATCGGCGCCACGCAACAGTTGTCCGAACGCGCCCCGCCATGCCGTGATGTCGAGACCCCACTGTCCCGGACGGCGCGTCAGGCATGCCGCACATCCGGTGGCGTCGGGCTCGCCGCAATATCGACCGTCTTCGGTGACCAGATGGTATTGCGGACAGATCGGATAGTAGTCATGCAACGTGCAGTCGTACGGAATGCCGACGGCCGAGGGCAGCTCGAGGATGCCGCGAGGCAACAAATGCACGTGGTGGAAGTGCATTCGTTCAACGCCGATCGTGCGCAGCAACGCAGCCAGGTCCGGCAGTTCGCCCGGCAACGTGAAGTAGATTGCAAAGGACTCGCCGGCCCGCGGCCAATACACCTTGACGGTATCGCCAACGGCCGGCTCGAGATAGAGCACCTCGCAGCGGGGCGCCACCAGCGCCGCGAGGTCGTTCATGTGGCGGCGGATGCCGCCGCCCCAGGGGTGCGAAATGAACAGCAGCGGACGCTCGGGCGCCTCCGCCAGGCGCAACAGATCGACGCGCCTTGCAAAGCCACGACCTGGATCACGTGTCAGCGACTCCGCTTTCTGGTTGACATACGCCGGATACAGCTTCGCCAGCGCCAATTCCGTGCGGCCGGCCAATTCGTTCGCCTCGCGCAGGCCAAAGCTGACGTGGCCCGCGTGACCCGCGAACACGTCGCCGGCGAGCAAATTGCGGAACCCGGCGCTGCCCGCGCGGAGGCAGAAGTCGATTTCAACTCCGTAGTCGCTGCCCAGCGGAGCTGCATCGAACGCGCCGACGACGTTCAGGCAATCGCGGCGAAAGTACAGGACCGGCCCGCCGACGGCAGGCACCGCGACCGAGGCGCCGGGATTGGCGCGGGCAAACAAGGCATCGAGCGTGGCGATCGTCTGCCCCGCGGGCAGCGGATTGTCGCTGCGCGGAAGTGGATAGGTCGCCATCCCCGCGTTGTTGGTGAATGTGCCGATGACCCCTGCGCCGCGCGCCGTGGCATAGGGCGCCAGTCGGTCCAGCCAATCGTTGGCCACTTCCGCATCGGACTGCACGACGACGACGTCGCGATCGCGGTGCAGCGTAAACGCGCGATTTATCGCGGCCGCGTATCCCTGGTGCACCGGTTGCTCGACCAGTGTCGCGTGTCCGCGGTCCTTCAGCTCGCGCAAATATCGCGCAAGCTCGGGTTCCGGTGTCGCATCGTTGATCACCACGAGCTCATACGCGCTGCGGCAGGTCGAGGCGAGGATGCTGTCGATGCAGCGGCGCGTCGCCTCGAGGTTGCGATACACCGGTACGACGACATCGATCGTCGGCATCAGCGCGAACCCGACATGCGGCGCCGCAACGACGCCAGAGGCAGGCGCAACCACCCGCGGAACGATTCGCGGTAAGCGAGATATTCGCGAGTCGCGGCATGCGCCGCGGTCTCCCGTGCCAACTGGGCATGCGCCTCCGCAATCGATGATGCCATCGTTGCGATCCTGCGCGTTTGTGCCAGTCCGGCTTCCTTTTCGCTCGCCAGGGCGTTGACGGTCGCGATCAGGCCCTGCAGCCGATCCTCGGCGATGGCGCGGGCGTCGATCTCGTCCCACGCCAGCTGCCGTTCGCGGCCCAGCGCTCGCGCGTAGTCACTCCACAGCGCAAGTGCACCGTCGTCAAACAGCGAAAGCGCAGGCAGCGCAGGCAGCGCCACGCCGGCTGCGGCGCACACGACGACGTAATACATGGGCGGCGCCGGTTCGTTGCGCACCCGCGCGGTGTCGCCATCGAGCGCCAGGTATTCCGTGCGGCGCTCGCTGCCCGCTTCAGCCCACAGCGCCGATTGCGCGACCACGCGCTGCGCGTGCCATTGCTGGTGCGGAAACGCGGGGTCGAGCAACGACTTCAATTCAGCGCGATCGAGCTCGCCGACATGATAGTGATTGTCGACCTCGCCGGCCTCGTTGTAGACCGGGCGGTTGGGCGAACTGATCACCAGGACACCTCCCGGCGTCAGCACGCGGCGGAATTCCGCCAGCATTTCGCGCTGCTCCACGAGATGCTCGATCGTCTCGAAGGACACGACGACGTCCACGCTGCCCTCGGGCAGCGGCAGCGCGGTCACCGAGCCCACCTTGAACTCGAGGTCGGCGCGCGCATAGCGTTCGCCCGCGTGCGCGACCGCGTCGGCGGATATGTCGATACCGGTGACGCGCGCTCCCGCGTTGGCAAGCAGGAAGCTGCCGTAGCCTTCGCCACAGGCGGCATCCAGCACGCGCAGGCCGCCCACGTGGGCCGCCACCACGGCGTAGCGATGCCAGTGCTCGTACCAGATCGCCCCGCGCACCTCGGGCGTAAAGCGCTCGCCGGTGAAGGTCAGCGCGGGCGTGGCTGGGGTCGCTTGGGACAAGGTGATGCCGCGTCAGGCCAGCGTGAGGACGACCGGCTGGTGGTCGGAAGCCTGCAGGTCGGTGTCGACAGTGACGTCCTTGATCCGCGCCGTCACGTCTTCGCTGGTGTAGATGAAGTCGCAGCAGTACCCCGGAACGCCGTTGATCTTCTGGTAGATGCACATCGTCGGCGCGTGCGGCACGCCCGGGTGCGCGTGCTGCCACGCGTCGGACAGTGCCGGCGTGCCATCGGCGAACGGTGCCAGCATCTGCGCGTGCCCGGGATCGGCGGGGTCCATGTTGAAGTCCCCCGTGATGATCGTCGCCGCAGGACGCGGGTAGGTCTGGAACGGCCCACCGTCGGTGCCGGTGACGCGCAGGCCCTTCGAATATTGGTGGCCCTGCACGTAGAGGGCGCGCAGCGCTTCGATCTGCGCCGTGCGCTTTTTCACCGAGTAGTACTCGAGGTGCGTGGTGATGACGCGGACATCGCCGAACGGCGCGGTGACCACCGCCTCCAGCGCCATCCGCGGCATGCCCAGGTAATCGGAATCGGCCGGATACGGAAGCTGGTAGCGGAACACCTGCTGTACCGGCAGGCGCGAGAAAATCATGTTGCCGAAACGCCGGCGACGGCCACCTTCCGCCGGATGATCGACCGCCACGCCGGGAATCGCGGTGTAGCCCGGCAGCAGTGTGGCGAGCAGCGCGAACTGGTCCTCGCCCGCGCTCCCGGCCAGCCGCGGATGCGGATAGTTGTCGGCGATCTCCTGCAGGCACAGCACGTCGAAGTCGGCCTGGCGCCGGGCTTCGGTCGCGATGCGTGCCGGGTCGACCTTGCCGTCAACGCCACAGCACCACTGCACGTTCCACGTAATGAGTTTCATCGTATTCCGGCTCGCATGAATGATTGGACGAACTGACGCTGGAAAAGCAGGAAGGCGACGAGCAACGGCGCGGTGGTCAGCAGCGTGGCCGCCGTGATGATCGACCAGTCAATGCCCTGATCCGTCGACGAGAACACCTGCAGGCCCACGGTCACCGGACGCGCCTCCACCGAATTGGTGATGATGAGCGGCCACAGGAAATTATTCCAGTGATAGCTGACGCTGACCAGCGCATAGGCAAGATAGGTCGGGCGTGCCAGCGGAACATAGACCTTCCACAACACCTGCAGTGGCGAGCAGCCTTCGACCCGCGCGGCTTCGTCGAGTTCGCGCGGGACGCCCTTGAAAGTCTGGCGCAGCAGAAAAATGCCGAATGCGCTCGCCATGTACGGCAAGCCGATGCCGGCGATCGTGTCCTTCAAGCCCAGCGCGGTCATCGTGCGGTAGTTCTCGACGATCAGCACGTCGGGCATCACCATCAACTGCACGAGCACCAGCGCGAACAGGAGATCCCTGCCCGGAAATTCAAAGCGCGCAAACGCGTAGGCGGCGAGAGTCGTAAGCACCATTTGTGCCGCGAGGATCATCGCCACCAGCAGCACGGTGTTGAGAAAATAGCGCGCGAACGGCGCGGCCTGCCACGCGGTGACGAAGTTGGCCAGCGTCAGCGGCGCGGTCAGCGACAGGCGCGTCGAGAATTCGGCGGTATGAAAGGCGGTCCAAAAGGCATACAGCAGCGGCAGAACCCACAACACGCCCAGGGTCCATGCTCCTGCCGTTTCCAGCGCGCGCTTGATGCCGCGTGGCTCGTAGACGTTTATGGCGATGCTCATTGGTAATGCACCTTCCGCTCAAGGAAGTAGAACTGCGCGAGTGCCACGAGCCCGAGAATCGCCAGCAGCACCATCGTCAGCGCAGCGGCGTAAGCGGAGTCCCAGAACCGGAAGCCTATTTCATAGATGTAGAAGAGCAGAAGGACCGTTGCGTTGTCGGGGCCGCCGCGGGTCATGACGACGATATGGTCGACCAACCGGAACGCGTTGATCACCGCATTGACCAGCACGAACAGCGTGGTCGGCATCAGCAGCGGCCAGGTGACGCGGCGAAAGAAATAGCCGCGCGACGCGCCTTCGATGGCGGCAGCCTCCGCCAGGTGCGGCGACATCGACTGCAGCGCCGCCAGGTAAAAGATCATGAAAAAGCCGGCTTCCTTCCAGATCGTGACGACCATCAGCGCGCCCAGCGCAGTGCTCTGGCTGCCCAGCCAGTTGTGGCTCGGCAGCCCGAACGCGCCCGTGAACTGCTCCAGCAGCCCGTATTGCGGCGTGTAGAAGAACAGCCAGATGTTCGCGACAGCGATCATCGGCAGCACCGTCGGAGTGAAAAACGCGAGGCGCAGGATGCCGCGACCCGGGATGCGGTCGTTCACCCACACCGCCATCAGGAGTGCTAACGCGATCGACACCGGAATGGTGCCCAGCGCATACCAGAGATTGTTGGACAGCGATTGCCAGAAGATCGGGTCGTCGGCCAACTGCTGGTAATTCTCGAGACCGACGAATTGCGTCGGCCGATCGCCCTTGGGCGTGGAGCGGAAGCTGTGCCAAAGATTGGCCACCGCCGGATAGTGGGTGAACAGCGCGAGCAGCGCCATCGCCGGCAGCAACAGCAGCCAGCCGTACACCCACTGCCGGTGTGGCTTCAAACGAGCGGCTTCAAATGAGGCGACAAGAAGCGAGCCGCCTCACAGCAGCGATGCGTGCTGCATCGCCGTCATCGCCGGTACGTGCGCAGGATCCGCTCCGACTGCGCCTGCGCGTCCTTCATCGCCTGCTCGGGCGACTTGGTGCCCGTAAGCGCCGCTTGCAGGCCATCGTTCAGCGCCTTGGTCACGCGCTGGTTGTCGTGCGTCGACAACTCAGCCTTCGCGAACGGAAGCTGGTCGCGCGCAACTGCGGCCGGCGGAAAGCCCTCGACATACTTCTTCATGACGGGCGTGTCCCACGCGTCGGCGCGCACCGCGACGTAGCCGGTGTCGATGCCCCACTGGGCCGCGCGTTGCGGCGTCGTCACCCACTTGATGAACTTGAACGCGGCGTCGCGTTGTGCAGGCGTGGACTTTTTGAACAGGTAGAAGTTACCGCCGCCGGTCGGGCTGCCGCGCTGCTTGCCCGCGGGGAGCATCGCGACGCCGAAGTCCATCTTCGCGTTGGTCTTGAAGTTGGTCAGGTTGCCCGTCGTGGTCCAGACCATCGCCACCTTCTTCTCGAAGAAGTCCTTCGGCGTGGTGCCCCATTCGACGATGCCTTCAGGATGAACCTTGTACTTGTTCACGAGGTCGACCCAGTACTGCAGCGCGCCGATCACCTCGGGCTTGTCGTAGAAGGTCTGCGTGCCGGCGGGATTCATCAGGATGCCGCCGTTCTGGATGGCGAGCCCCTGGAACAGCCAGTACGGAAAGCCGGACGACGGAATCTGCACGCCCCACTGCGTGACCTTGCCTGATGCGTCGCGCTTGGTGAGCTTCTGCGCGTATTCAATGGTTTCCTTCCACGTCGCGGGCGGGCGATTCGGGTCGAGCCCCGCCTCTTTGAACATTTCCTTGTTGTAGTAGAGGACGATCGTCGAGCGCTGGAACGGAATGCCCCACGTCTTGCCGCCGGTCTGGCTGTTCTCCATGAACGCCGGGAAGAAACTCTTCAGCCACGCCTTGTCTTCCGGCGTCTTCACCAGATCATCGAACGGCTGGATCGCGTCCTCGTCGATCAGCGTGAACATGTCGGTGGACAAGAGGATCGATGTCACCGGCGGCTCGCCGCTCTTCACCGCGGTCAGCGCCTTGGTGACTGAATCCTGGTAGCTGCCGGAGTAGATCGGCTTCAGCTTGATGCCGGGATTCTCTTTCTCGAAGTCCGCCGCGAGGCCGTCGATGATCTTGGTGATCGGTCCGCCGACGGCAACCGGATAGTAGAACGACACCTCGGTGGGTGCTTGCGCCAGCGCGGGCGTGGACAGCACGACCGCGGCTCCGGCAAGCAGCGTACTCAGCGTGTAGTTTTTTGCTTTGGCGATGCAACGATGCAACATGATCTTCTCCTCCATGGCAGCGGATGCGATCCGCTTGTTGTCAGGCAATCAGTGTTTCGGGTTGGTGCTGTACGGGTGACGGCTGGCGAACGCCGCCTTCCGCGAAATAGTGTTGCGCGCCCGGCGCCCACGCAAGCCATGCGGCATCGCCGCGCGCCAGGCCGACATTGCCCTGCGCGCGCACGGCCAGTGGCTGCGCGCCGATCCGGCAGGCAATCAGCGAATCTCCGCCCAGGTACTCGACGCTGTCCACGCTCGCGCGCACGCCGCGCTCGAACGCGAGTTCGATATGCTCAGGCCGCACGCCCAGCAAGCCGCCAGCGCATTGCGCCGGCAGCACCTGCACGCCATCGGCGCCCTGGATGACCGCGCCGCCTGCGCCCGCCTCGAGCTTGAGCAGATTCATTGGCGGCGTGCCGATGAAGCGCGCGACGAAGGCGTTCGCGGGCTGTTCGTACAGTTCGACCGGCGTGCCGTTCTGCTCGATGCGTCCGCCATTGAGCAGGATCACGCGGTCGGCCATCGACATCGCCTCGACCTGGTCGTGCGTGACGTAGACCATCGTGATGCCAAGATCTCGCTGCAGCGCACGTATCTCGAGACGCATTTCCGCACGCAGCTGCGCGTCGAGATTGGACAGCGGCTCGTCCATCAGGCACACCGGCGCTTCGTTGATGATTGCGCGGCCCAACGCCACGCGCTGCTGTTGTCCGCCCGATAATTGCGACGGCTTGCGCGCGAGCAACGGGGCCAGCCCCAGCAGGTCCGCGACACGCGCGAGGCGCTTCCTGCACTCGGCGTCGGAAATGCGCCGCACGCGCAGGCCGAACAGGATGTTCTCGGCAACCGAGAGATGCGGAAACAGCGCGTAGCTCTGGAACACCATCGCGATGTTGCGCTGCGCAGGTGGCAGCCCGGTGACGTCGCGCCCGTCGATGATCACGCGCCCGCCGTCCGCGGCTTCGAGCCCCGCGATCAGTCGCAAAGTCGTGGACTTGCCGCACCCCGACGGCCCGAGCAGCACGTTGAACGTACCTGCCGCGAGTTCGAACGAGATGGCGTCGACCGCACGCACCTGTCCGGAAGGCGTCGTCCAGTGCTTGCTGACGTTTTCGACGGCAATGGCCGACACCGTGCGCGTCCTTGTAGGCGTGGGATTCAGATCGTGGAAATCGGGCAGCGCATCATAGCAAACCGGCCCCTCGGGCCTCGCTGCCGTTCAGCCGAACATCGCGGTCAGCGCCGCACCGGGATCGGGCGCGCGCATGAACGCCTCGCCGACCAGGAACGCGTGCACGCCGCGCTCGCGCATCAGCGTGACATCGCGCGTCGCCAGGATGCCGCTCTCGGTGATCACCAGCCGGGACGCCGGGACCCGCGCCAGCAGGTTGAACGTCGTGTCGAGCGTCACGCTGAAATTGTGCAGGTTGCGGTTGTTGATGCCGATCAGCGGTGTCGTGAGGCGCAGTGCCCGGTCAAGCTCGCCGCCGTCGTGCACCTCGACCAGTACGTCCATGCCATAGGCGTGCGCCGCGGACTCCAGTGAGGCCATCTGCGCGTCTTCCAGCGCCGCGACAATCAGCAGGATCGCGTCAGCCCCGAGTGCGCGCGATTCGGCGACCTGGTACTCGTCGATGATGAACTCCTTGCGCAACGCCGGCAGCGTGCATGCGGCGCGCGCGGCGACCAGGTACGCCGGGTCGCCCTGGAAGAACGGGCGGTCGGTCAGCACCGACAGGCATGCGGCACCCGCGCGCTCGTAGCTGGCGGCGATGCCCGTCGGGTCGAAGTCCGCGCGCAGCACGCCTTTGCTGGGACTGGCCTTCTTGATTTCGGCGATGACGGCTGGCTTGGCAGCGGCGATCTTCGCGCGCAGCGCGCGCTCGAAACCACGTGCGGGAGGCATGGCGCGCGCGTCCGCATCGACGACGCTGAACGGGCGCGCCACCTGCGCGTTGATGACCTCTTCCGCCTTGGTCGAGACGATCTGCGCCAGGATGTCGCTCTTGGTCATTTTTGCGTTCCAAGCTTTTGCGTGGTGGCGACAAACGCGTCGAGCTTGGCGCGTGCCGCGCCACTGGCGATGGCCTCGCGCGCACGGCGGATGCCGTCGTCGATCGACGCCGCGACGTTGGCCGCGTACAGCGCCGCGCCCGCATTGAGCGTGACGATCTCGCGCGGCGTGCCGTCCACGTTGGCGAGCGCCTCCAGTACCATTTCCTTCGACTCCATCGCGTCCTTGACCTTGAGGCCGCGATTGGACTTCATCGACAGGCCGAAGTCCTCCGGGTGGATTTCGTATTCGCGCACCTCGCCGTCCTTCAACTCGCCGACCATGGTGGCGGCACCCAACGAGACTTCGTCCATGCCGTCCTTGCCGTAGACGACCAGCGCGTGCGTGCTGCCCAGCCGCTGCAGCACGCGGATGTGGATGCCGACCAGGTCCTGATGGAATACGCCGATCAACTGGTTGGGCGCGCCGGCGGGATTGGTGAGCGGCCCCAGGATGTTGAAGATCGTGCGGATGCCCAGCTCCTTGCGCACGGGACCCGCATGCTTCATCGCCGAATGATGGTTGGGCGCGAACATGAAGCCCACGCCGGTTTCGGCGATGGACGTGGCCACCTGCGCAGGCGTCAACATGATGTTGGCGCCCAGCGCCTCGAGCACGTCGGCGCTGCCCGAGCGCGACGACACCGAGCGCCCGCCATGCTTGGCCACGCGCGCGCCCGCGCCCGCCGCAACGAACATCGATGCGGTGGAGATGTTGAAGGTGTGTGAAGCATCGCCACCGGTGCCGACGATGTCGACCAGGTGCTCGCGGTCGGGCACGTCGACCTTGGTCGCCAGCTCGCGCATCACCTGCGCGGCCGCGGCGATCTCGCCGATGGTTTCCTTCTTGACGCGCAGGCCGACCGTCAGTGCCGCGATCATCACCGGCGACACCTCGCCGCTCATGATCTGCCGCATCAGCGACAGCATTTCGTCGTGGAAGATTTCGCGATGCTCGATCGTGCGCTGCAGCGCGTCGTGGATGGTGATCGACATGGTGCTTCCTAGGGTTGCAGTTCGCGGACGCGCCGCCGCGTCAAATCCACGCGACAGGCCAGGCCTGCCTGTTCGGCGCCGGCCCCGCTGCCGTAAAGTGCCTTGATGTAGTCGCATTGCAGCGTGCGGTACTCGGCGAACGCGCGCATGGACTTGGCCAGCGCGGCATTGGCGCCGGCGCGGCCGGTGGCGTTGTCGATTTCACGCGCGCGCGTGCCGGCGGCGGCCTCGGCATTGCGCAAGCTTGCCTGCACCTGCGCATCGGAATCGAGCAGGCACCGCGTCACCGCGGCGTGGTCACCGGTGGTCATGCACTCGTCGAGCGCGCCGGCCGCCGCGGGCGCGGCCCATGCGAGCACCAGCACTATCGTGGCGATGGCGTTGCGGTTCATGACTTTCCTCCCAGGAAATTGGCGAGCAGGCGCTTGCCGTGTTCGGTCAGGATCGCCTCCGGATGGAACTGCACGCCCTCGACCGCGTGCTCGCGGTGACGCACACCCATGATCTCGCCATCGTCCGACGTGGCGGTGACCACCAGGCCTCCGGGAAGGCTCGCCCGTTCGATCACCAGCGAATGGTAGCGCGTCACCGCAAACGGCGCAGGAATGCCCGCGAAGACGCCACGACCGTCGTGCGTGACGGGCGAGAGCTTGCCGTGCATCACCCGCTGCGCACGCACGATGCGGCCGCCGAACGCCTGGCCGATGGCCTGGTGGCCGAGGCACACGCCGAGGATCGGAATCGTCCCCGCAAAGCGCTGGATCAGCGGCACGGAGATCCCGGCCTGGCTGGGCGTGCAGGGTCCGGGCGAGACGACGATCTGCGCCGGTTGCAGCGCAGCGATCTCGTCCACGGTGATCGCGTCGTTGCGAAACACGTGGACGTCCGCGCCCAGCTCACTCAGGTACTGGACGAGGTTGTAGGTGAAGCTGTCGTAATTGTCGAGCATCAGCAGCATGGTCGTTCTATCGTATGACTATCGAAAATTAGGGTCAGACTCGAATTTCCCGCAGGCCGGAGATTGTCCGTCAACAGGTACAGGAAATTCGAGGCTGACCCTAATTTTCATCCAGGCCCTGCTGGACCATTTCGGCGGCGCGCAGAACCGCGCGCAACTTGGTCAGCGTTTCCTGCCACTCGCCTTCCGGCGATGAATCGTGAACGATGCCGCCACCCGCCTGCGCATACAGCGTGCCGTCTTTCAGCACCGCGGTGCGCAGCGCGATGGCCGTATCCATGTCGTCCTGGAAGCTGATGTAGCCGACCGCGCCCGAATAGATGCCACGCTTGCTCGGCTCCAGCTCGTCGATGATTTCCATCGCCCGCACTTTCGGCGCGCCGCTCACGGTGCCGGCGGGAAACGTCGCGCGCAGCACGTCGATGCTGGTCATGCCCGGCTTCAGCTCGCCTTCCACCTTCGACACGATGTGCATCACGTGCGAATAGCGCTCGATCACCATCTGGTCGGACACGCGCACCGAGCCCGTCGTCGCGACGCGCCCGACGTCGTTGCGGCCCAGATCCAGCAGCATCACGTGCTCGGCGATTTCCTTCGGGTCGTTGGACAGTTCGTGTGCGAGCGCCTCGTCGGCCTCGCGCGTCTTGCCGCGCGGGCGCGTACCGGCGATGGGGCGCAGCGTGATCGCGCTGCCCTCCTTGCGCACCAGGATTTCCGGCGACGCACCGACCACATGGAAGTCGCCGAAGTCGTAATAGAACATGTACGGTGACGGATTCAGCGAGCGCAGCGCGCGGTACAGCGACAAGGGCGGCGCCGCAAACGCCATCGCCATCCGCTGCGAGACAACCACCTGCATGATGTCGCCGGCAACGATGTACTCCTTGGCACGCGCGACGGCCGCTTTGTAGCCCGCTTCGCCGAATTCGCTCTCCGCCGTGGTGATGGGCGACGCAGTACCCAGTGGAATGGCCACGGACTCGCGCAACCTGAGCCGCAGTTCCGTCAATCGTGCCGCGGCCCTTGCGTAGGCGTCGGGCATCGCCGGGTCGGCGTAGACGATCAGTGAGATCTTGCCGCCCAGGTTGTCGACGACCGCGAGTTCCTCGGTCAGCAGCAGCAGCATGTCGGGAACGTCAGCCAGTCCGGGTGTGGGCGGCTTGGCCGAATGCGCGAGGCGCGTTTCGATGTGCCGCACGGTGTCGTAGCCGAAATAGCCCGCGAGCCCCCCGCAGAAGCGCGGCAGGCCCGGCAGCGGTGCTGCGCGGAAGCGCTCGCGAAACGCCTGGATGAACGTCAGCGGATCGCCTTCGTGGGCTTCGATGACGCCGTCGTCATTCTCGATTTCGGTGCGGCGGCCGCGTACACGCAGCCTGATCTTTGCCGGCAGCCCGATGAACGAATAGCGACCGAAACGCTCGCCGCCGACGACCGATTCAAGCAGGAACGTATAGCGTGTCGCGGCGAGTTTCAAGTACAGCGAAAGTGGCGTGTCGAGGTCCGCAAACGTCTCGAGCACGAGCGGGATGCGGTTGTAGCCCTTGGCCGCAAGGGCGCGGAATTCGGTATCGGTGATCATGCTTCGACCTTCTTGCTTCGGTGCAACCTGTCAACAGGGGCGTCGCTGGATGGTTATTGCGCGCGACGCGGGACGCGAAGGGGCTTAAGAGGGGCGCTGCCAGCGCCACTCGCCCTTGCGCCGCCAACCCGAGCGAACCGGGAGGCTGTTGCGGTGGAAGAAGTCGAAGTTCACCAATCGACTATACCATCGGGCGCGGCAACCTGCACAAGACGGCGTGTGGCGAGGCCCCGCTTCCAATGCCCGCGCGTTGCACGGCCGAGCGTCGCTAGCCGGCCCGGGCCAGCGCTGCGCGCATTTGCGCGATCGTCGCGCGATAGTCGGAGGCGCCAAAGATCGCGCTACCCGCAACGAACGTGTCCGCGCCCGCGCGCGCAATGTCCTCGATGTTGTCGACCTTCACGCCGCCGTCGACCTCCAGCATGATCGGTCGGCCGGTGCGTTGCTGTGTCATGTCGACCAGCTTGCGCGCCGCGCGCAGCTTGTCCAGTGCATGCGGGATGAACGCCTGGCCGCCAAAACCCGGATTGACCGACATGATGAGGACGAGATCAAGCTTGTCGATTACGTGCATCAGCCAGTCGAGCGGCGTGGCCGGGTTGAACACGAGGCCGGCTTTGGCGCCCTGTTCGTGGATGAGTCCGATCGTGCGGTCGACGTGTTCGGAGGCTTCCGGATGGAAGCTGATGATCGCAGCACCCGCCTTCGCGAAGTCCGGAATGATGCGATCGACCGGCTTGACCATCAGGTGCACGTCGATGGGAACGCTCGTGTGCGGCTTGATCGCCGCGCAGACCAGCGGCCCGATGGTCAGGTTGGGGACGTAGTGGTTGTCCATCACGTCGAAGTGGATCATGTCCGCGCCGGCCGCGACGACGGCGCGCACCTCCTCGCCCAGCCGCGAAAAGTCGGCGGACAGCAATGACGGCGCAATCCTGTGGGTCGTTGGCATCGGGCTATAATCCGTGAGGTTCAGCGTGGTGGAAACAAGGTGGAAACCGAGGCATGGCAGAGAACAGGCGATACGAAGTGACGGTGGAGCCGAAAGTCCGCTTCGTCGCCGAGCAATCCGACCCGGCGAAGAACGAGTACGTGTTCTCCTACACGATCACGGTCAGGAACACCGGAGACATTGCCGCGCAACTGCTGGGCCGCCACTGGATCATCACCGACGCCGATCACAAGGTGCAGGAGGTCAAGGGCGTCGGTGTCGTCGGCCAGCAGCCGTTGCTCAAGCCCGGCGAGTCGTTCGAATACACGAGCGGCGCCTCGATCCCGACGGCCGTGGGCACCATGCAGGGAAGCTACCAGATGATGGCCGAGGACGGAACGGCCTTCGACGCGCCGATTCCGCTGTTCACGCTGTCCGTGCCGCGTACGCTTCATTGATTTTTCACCGCGGGTGCGGCGTCGGATTTGGCATCGGCACTGTTGTCCACCACACCGTTGGCGACCGATTTTGTATCGGTTTGCGGCTCCTCCGCTCGCGGCAACTTCTTCCGCGGCGCCATGGTCCACCACACGATGGCAGCACCGACTGCCAGTGCGAAGAGCGCCTCGATGAAGAACCACTCCATGCCGCCCTTTCCTGACCTGACGCGCGCGCTGCGCGCAACGTCGGTCGTGCTGTGCGTGCTGTGCGTGCTGTTCGCGGGCTGCCAGACCATTCCGCTCCCTGCACCCCCGCCTGTAACGCCGCCGGTTGGCGTCCCACCGACAACTCCCGCGCCCGCGCCGACCGTCATCGCCAAACCGGTATTCACACCCGCCACCTGGGCCGACCTGCCCGGCTGGAACACCGACGCCGTCGAAGCCGCGTGGCCCGCGTTTCGCATTGGCTGCCGCGCACTGCTGGCCGACCCAAAGACGCAGCCGCTCTGGCAACCTGCCTGCGCCCATTCGGAAACGGTCGACGCGAGCAGCAAGAACAGCGTGCGAACGTTTTTCGAAACCCATTTTATCCCATACAAGGTCGCGGCCACCGACGGCAACGACACCGGGCGCGTCACCGGTTACTACGAGCCGCTGCTCAAGGGCTCGCGTGAACGCACGACGCAATTTTCGGTGCCGCTGTACGCGCCGCCGCCCGACCTGCTGACGGTGGATTTGAGCAGCCTCTATCCCGAACTCAAGGACAAGCGCGTGCGGGGACGCGTCGACGGCAACAAGGTCGTGCCGTACTGGACGCGCGAGGACATCGAGCGTGGCACGCCACCCACTACGGCCAAGCCGCTCGTGTATGTCGCCGATCCCGTCGAGGCGTTCTACCTGGAGATCCAGGGTTCGGGCCGCATCGAATTGGCAGAGGGTTCGGTGCTGCGCCTGGGTTATGCCGACCAGAATGGACACGCGTACCGTTCCATTGCGCGCGTGCTGATCGAGCGCGGCGACCTGCCGCGCGAACGGGCGTCGATGCAGGGCATCAGCGCGTGGGTCAAGGCGCACCCGGAACAAACCCGGGCGCTGCTCGACGAGAATCCGAGTTACGTCTTCTTCCGCGAAGTGCCGCCGCCCGCGCCCGGCTCGCTCGACGCCGCCATCGACGGGCCCATCGGCACTCTCGGTGTTCCGTTGCTCGCGGAGCGCACAATCGCGGTCGACACGCGGTCCATTCCATTGGGCGCGCCGGTATTCCTCGCGACGACGATGCCATTGTCGAAGGCGCCGTTGCAGCGGTTGGTCATGGCACAGGACACCGGGGGCGCGATCCGCGGTGCGGTGCGCGCCGATTACTTCTGGGGATTCGGACCGCAAGCCGGACGCGAGGCGGGACGCATGCTGCAGGATGGCCGGATGTGGCTGCTGTGGCCGAAAGGCGCCGACCTGCCCCTCTGAGCAATGTTCTAGGACTCCTGACTCGGAATCCCGTCGGCAAAGCGCTTGTGCAGGGTCTTGGCCCATTCCGCGTCCGGATTGTTCCGGATCGCGAGTTCCTGCACATGCTGGCGATCGTCTTGGTTGCCGCCCCATTTGTTCTGCGCGAAGCACATGGCGGTGTCGTAGATCCACTGCGCGCGCGGATGCCTCTCCGCCGCAGCGTCGAAGATCGCGAGCCAATCTTCTCCGCTATGGCGAGCCGTGGTGATGCGATAGGCCCAGAGCCCCGATGAAGCCTTTTGCGCGGAGAGCGCCGACGCGTTGAACGCGTCGGCGATGGTCATGAGCGGGTTGAAGGCCTTCTTGCCCAGCCTCGGGACCTTCACCCAGTATTCGTTGCCGCGCAACATCAACGCATACCGTGCCAACGCAAATCCAACCTGCCAGCGTGCGCGGTAACTGCCGGGCCAATTGTCGTAATAGGCGAGCGAGACCGCCAATGCCGCGCTGTGGGTCACTTCGTTGGGAAAGTAATTTGCGCCCTCCCACGAGACCAATTTCTTGACCCAGGTCACGGCAGCGGGTTCGCTTGGATAGTCCCAGTACGCGGCATTGGACAGGTTACTCGCCAGCAGCAACCACGGTGCGCGCAGCTGCGGATTGGCCCGAATGAGCTCCATGAGTTTGGGATACGGCCGATGCTCGATCTTCCATGCACTGGCGGCGAGCTGCCGCGCATAGGCCGCCATCGCCACGGCGGGTGTGCCGCCCTCTGCGAGCGCCAGGGCCTGGATTCGATTGAGGTACGCACCCTTGTCGGCGCCCATTGGCAACCGGTAGATGACATCCGTGACGGCCGGCGAGAACGTCGGATCCGCCGCAACGATCTTCTCCACTAGCTCCCCTGGCATGCCGCGCGTTGCCGCATAGGCAGTGAACGCCATGAAGCTGGCTGGGCGGATGGCGGTCGCGCGACCACATGCCTTCTCTGAGCGCTGTGACGGGCTGGCGGCCACGGCAATGACGTAGTCGCAGATTTCCCGCAGCGCGCGCGGCCAATCGTCGTCGGAGCGCACGGCGACAATTTTCTGTTTCGCTTCACCGGCACCGCTGCAGTCATCAATTCTGGCGACCACGCGATATGCCTTCTCGCTGCCTTCGACGTTGCCGTACACGCACCACTGCGCCGCCTCGCGTCCGGCGATTCGGTACGCATTGGCCCGGCTATCGCGCGCCCTGCCCGAAGCCACGCCCTTGTCCAACACATCGAGCGGGTAGTAGCCGGGCGCCTCGACGTCGAGGTTCTCGTGTGCGCCAAAGAGCAATTCGTTCAGCGTCCGGCCGACGGCATAGCCACGGTCGTTGTCTGCCGGGTTCGCGGAATCGCCGAAGCTTGCGACGACCAGCATCGGTGACGGCGCCGGCATGCGTATGCCTGCCAGCGACTCGATCGTGGGCAATGGAGCCGCCAGGTAAGGCTGGACGTCGGCGCGCAACTGCGCCGGCGAAGGCAACGGTAGCGGAGCCGCAAGCGCTTGCGCGCCAGGAGTCCACGTGAGCCACATCGCGAACAGCACTCGCACACCACCGGGCAATCGCAACGCTTTCATGGGCGCCTCCTGCCGACGTGCCGCTATGAACTCGCGAGTATTTCTTCCGCCTGCTTGTCCGCGTGATACGACGAGCGGACCATCGCGCCGACCGCCGCGTGGCGAAAGCCCATCGCCATGGCTTCGCGTTCGAACATCTTGAACGTGTCCGGATGCACATAGCGCAGCACCGGCAGGTGACCCTGCGTGGGCTGCAGGTACTGGCCGATGGTCAACATGTCGATGTGGTGCGCGCGCATGTCGCGCATGACGGCGAGAATTTCGTCGTCGGTCTCGCCCAACCCCACCATCAGGCCCGACTTGGTCGGCAGGTCCGGGAACAGCGCCTTGAAGTCGCGCAGCAACGCGAGCGAGTGCGCGTAGTCCGAACCCGGACGCGCCTGCTTGTACAGCCGCGGCACCGTCTCGAGGTTGTGGTTCATCACATCCGGCGGCGCTTCGCGCAATATCGACAGCGCGCGGTCGAGGCGGCCGCGGAAGTCGGGCACCAGTACCTCGATTTGCGTGCCCGGCGAATGTTCACGCACCGCGCGGATGCAGTCGACGAAGTGCGTAGCGCCACCGTCGCGCAAATCGTCGCGGTCCACGCTCGTGACCACGACATAGCGCAGCTTGAGCGCGGCGATGGTCCTGGCCAGATTGATCGGCTCGTCGGCATCGAGCGGCAGCGGACGGCCGTGGCCGACGTCGCAGAACGGGCAGCGGCGCGTGCAGATGTCACCCATGATCATGAACGTGGCGGTGCCCTTGCTGAAGCACTCGCCGATGTTCGGGCATGACGCTTCCTCGCACACCGTGTGCAGGTTGTGTTCGCGCAGGATCTGCTTGATCTCGTTGAAGCGCGGCGACGACGAAGCACGCACGCGGATCCACTCGGGCTTGGGCAAGCGCTCTGCGGCGACGATCTTGATCGGGATGCGCGCAGTCTTGGCGGCGCCCTGGTGCTTGACGCCGGCGGCGTTGTCGGTTGCGGGCAGTGGGCGGTCGATGGTCATCGTTGGCTCAAGTGTGCGGCAAGTATCGGCGCTAATTCCTTGCCCGCGCTTTCCACCGTGCGCGTGATGCCCAACGCGGACAATTGCGTCACCGCGAGTCCAGGATAGCCGCACGGGTCGATGTCCGCGAACGGCGCCAGGTCCATCGCGATGTTCGCGGCGAGGCCATGATACGTGCAGCCGTTGCGCACCTTGAGACCCAGCGCGGCGATCTTGGCCTCGACCCCATCGCGCACGACATAAACGCCGGGAGCCGAAACCTTGCCGTATGCGGAAACACCAACCGAATCAAGCCATTGTACCACCGCAGCCTCGATTTGCCGGACCATGTCGCGCACGCCCAGCTTCTGACGCCGCAGGTCGACGAGCGTGTACGCGATGAGCTGTCCGGGGCCGTGATAGGTGATCTGCCCGCCGCGGTCCACCTTGATCGCCGGAATGCCGTTGTCGCGCAGCAGGTGTTCGCGCCGGCCCGCCAATCCAAGGGTGTACACGGGCGGATGTTCGGTCAGCCAGATTTCATCCGGCGTTGCCGAATCGCGCGCGTCGGTGAATGCCTGCATCGCGCGCCACGTTGTCTCGTAGTCGGTGCGGCCGAGCGAGCGAATCGCGACGCCGGAATGCGTCATGCGCGTCGTCGTCATGCCGGCGCATCCCAGATCGTCGTCGGAAACTCGTGTTCCTCCGCGGCCACGATGTGTGTGCGTTGCCAGGCGACGCGATCGCGCGACACCGACAGCATCCACGTCTGCTGCTCCAGCGGCGCCCGCCGCGCGAAGGCCTTGGGGTCGAGCACCGCGCAGCAGCCTCCGTGCATGGGATCGCGCACGGATTCGTAGCGAATGGCGCCGATGTGCGCTTCCCGCGCGCTCCTGCCTAAATTCTGGCATCCGCCGTAGTCGGCGCGTTGCGTCCAGGTCGCGCGATCGCGCAGGAACGGCGGCTCGCGCAAGTCGACGGCGAGGGTCGCGAGCTTCACGCGAAACACGGTCTGCGGCTTCGTCGGCATCGCGCGTAACGCGGGCACATCGAGCAGGTGGCGCCAGCGCCAGTAACCCAGTTCCGCGCACGCGGTGCGTACCGCGTCGGCGGCGTAGAACACGCCCGCGTCATTGGGTGCGCGAAAGCGCGAACCGCCCGGCGGCGGCGCATAGCGAAAGGGCGTGAACAGCAGATAGTGCAGTCGCGTGGCGGCCGCGGGAATGGGCGGCTTGCCGTCGTCGAGCACGCGCTCCAGGACATGCTGCTCCTCGAGCGTGTCGACCAGCGCGCGCGTGGACACCACGTGCTGCGCCTCGACCGCGCGCCACACGTCGCCGGCGAACGGCGACGCGCTAGAGGCGACCGCGCGCGGCGTCCAGGTACGCGACGACACGAACCATTCCCTCGACCGAGCGCAGCAGATCTTTGGGGCGCGCGGCGAGCGCCAGGTTGTCGCTCGCAAGCCACTGGCGCGCCGTCTCCTCGTGTCCCCACAGTGCGTCAAGTGCGCGGAACATGCGCACGAACAACCGCGCAAGCTCCCATTCCTTCGCGTGGGAAGGCGACAACAGGTACTTGCCTGAGAAAAGGCGCGAGGTGGTCGCCTCCGAGACGCCCAGGGCCGCCGACATGTCGCGCTGCGACAGGTCGAGCAGCTGCGCGGCGCGAACGGTGGCCTTGCTGAGCACGGCAGCATCGGCGGCGGCGCTGGGGGAACGTGCGGCGAGGGGTTGAGGACGGGCGTTCATAGGGAAATTAATATGCCTATATCTTTCCACAGAAAAGCCCCTGCCGCAACCCCGGCAGCGCCACCCTACAGCACCATCTTCACCATCGGATGGGCGACCAGTTCGCGATACAGGTTGTCGAGCTGCTCGCGCGAGTTGGCATTGACCGTCGCCGTGAACGACAGCCAGTTGCCCTCCTTGGAGGCGCGCATCTCCAGCGCCGCCGGGTCGAAGTCCGGCGCGTGCTTGACCACGACGTCGGCGATCGCCTGCGCGAAGCCGTCCTGCGTACGCCCCATGATCTTGATCGGGAATGTACATGGAAAGGTCAGCGCCGACTCGCGCTCCTCGGTGTGCAGGGCGTCGACGGCGGCTTCACTTTCGTTCTTGGTCATGGCGAACTCCGGCTTTGGTCACTAGTCGCCAATATGCGGGTGGCGCCGCCCGGTTGCAACCGCCGTCGCCGTGCCGTCAGCCGCCGTACATGTAGTTGCGGGTCAGCGGATGCGGCAGGCGCCCGTCCGCCGTGGGTTTGCCGGCCAGCACCTGCCACAGCGACAACCAGCCACGGTCGAACGCATGCGCCGATCCGGCCATGTAGATGCGCCACACGCGATAGCGCTCGTCGCCCACTTCAGCGCGCGCTGCATCCGCGTGCGCCTCGAGCCGTTCCACCCAATGCCACAACGTCTTTGCATAATGCTCGCGTAGCGCTTCGGCATCGATGGGCTCGAGCCCTTCCCTGGCCATGCCTTCGACGACGCGGGACACGTGCGCCAGTTGCCCGCCGGGAAAGACATAGTCCTCGACGAAGTCGCTCATGCCGCTGCCCAGGTTCGGGGCATCGACGGTATTGAGCGTGATGCCGTGGTTGAGCACGAGGCCGCCGGGCCTCAGCACACGGTGGATCGTTCCGAAATAGTCCGGGAAACGGCGCACGCCGACGTGCTCGAACATGCCCACGCTCGCGATCTTGTCGAAGGCCGATGTTGACGGCAGGTCACGGTAGTCGCGCAACTCGACGCGCACCCGCCCTTGCAGGCCGCGTGCGGCGATTTCGCGCGTCACGTGGTCGAACTGGTTTTGCGAGAGCGTGATGCCGGTGGCATCGACGCGGTAGCGCTCGGCTGCATGGAACAGCAGCGCGCCCCAGCCGCAGCCGATGTCCAGGAAACTCTCGCCGGCGGTGAGGCGCAGCTTGCGGCAGATATGATCCAGCTTCTGCGCCTGCGCGGCGTCGAGCGTATCGTCGTCGCGCCGGAAATATGCGCAGGAGTAGACCATCCGCTCGTCCAGCCACATCCGGTAGAACGCATCGGACACATCGTAATGGTGGGCGATGTTCTGGCGGTTGCCGCGCTTCCGGTTGACCCATGCCTTGATGCGCGCATGGGCGCGATCGCGGCGATGCGTTACCGATCCGACCATCGCCTCCGCCACATCCAGCATGCGCCGTGCGCTGCCCGTAAAATCCAGGTCGCCACGGACATACGCCCGCGCGAGCGAGCCCATTGCCGGCTTCGACAACGCGCGCAGGCCCCGCCAGGAGCGGGCAACGATATCGACGATCGGCGCCTTGGAAAGCGGCACGCGCGCGCCGTCCGGCAGGACGAGTGTCACCGGCACGTCCCGACCGTTGTAGCGTCTCGCGATGAACTGCCGGAGAGCTTCAGCCATGATTCCAGTTCCTCCAGGGAAATGGACGACGTTCGCGCGCGGCCGCTGCACGAGGCACCGCGGGCGAGGATTCCAGCCAGTCGCCCTGCGGACTTCCACGATTATGCGCGTGCCGGGCCATGGCGTTTTGACATGGCGCAACCTGCCGCCTACCATCGGTCAATCCGTGACTTCCCCGCCGCAGGCTTTCAACTCCCGCCAGTTCCGCGACGCGCTCGGCGAGTACGCGACCGGCGTCACCATTATCTGCGCAGGTACCGGCAGCGGCCGCTATGTCGGGCTGACCGCCAACTCATTCAATTCGGTGTCGCTGGACCCGCCGCTGGTGCTGTGGAGCCTGTCGCGGCGCTCACTGAGCCTGCCCGCGTTCGAAGCCGCTGAGCGTTACAGCGTCAATGTGCTGGCAGCCGACCAGACCGAATTGGCGCGCCGCTTTTCCCGCCCGCACGAGGATCGCTTTGCCGGCGTTCGCTACCGGATGGGATGGGCCGACGCGCCGTTGATCGAAGGCTGCGCCGCGTGGTTCGAGTGCCGCCCCCATGGCCGGCATCGCGCCGGCGACCATATCGTGTTCATCGGTGAAGTGGTGACCTGCGAACGCGCCGAAGGTGATGGACTGGTTTTCCACCACGGGCGCTTTGGCTCCGTTGAGCCGGCGCGGGATTGACCGGCGAACAACCCGCGTGTCATCCCGCCCCCCGCGCAGGGGGGAGGGATCTTCGCTCATTGCGCCCTCAGTGGGCCTTGGGCTTCATCGTCTGGAACACGTCCCACATCCGGCGGAACACCGGCCCGGGGCGTCCCCCCGCGAACGGTTTGCCGTCGACCGTCGTGACGGCAATCACTTCCTTGGTCGATGACGACAGCCACATCTCGTTCGCATCGAGCGCCTCCTCGCGTGACACCGGCCGCATCGTCAGCGGAATGCCGGCCTCGCGTGCGAATTCCATCGTGGCGTCGTAGGTAATGCCCGGAAGGATGAGGTTGTCCTTCGGCGGCACGACGATGGTGCCGTCGATCACGACCAGCACGTTCGATGCGGATGCCTCGGTGAGAAAGCCGTCGCGGAACATCACCGTCTCGACCGCGTTGTGCTCGGCGGCCAACTGGCGCATCAGCACATTGCCCATCAGCGAAATCGTCTTCAGGTCGCAGCGATGCCAGCGGTTGTCGACCGCGGTGACCACAGCTACGCCCTGTTCCACGACTTCGCGCGACGGCGTGGCGAGCGGATTGCTCATCATGAACACGGTCGGCACCGCATCCTTGGGGAACGTGTGGTCGCGCTTGGCCACGCCGCGCGTCACCTGGAAATAGACGCCCTGGTTGGCGAACGGCTGGCGGCCGATCAGTCCGCGCACCAGTGACTCCCACTGCGGGTCGGTGTGCGGATTGGCGAGACCGATACCTTCGAGACTTCGTTGCAATCTCGCCAAGTGATGCGGCAGGCGGAACGGCTCGCCCGCATAGACGGGAATCAGCTCGTAGACGCCGTCGCCGAAGATGAAGCCGCGGTCCAGCACGGACACCTTGGCCTCACCCAGCGGAATGAACTCGCCGTTGAGCAGCACAATCTGGTCGGGATCGAACATGGTCAGTTGACGGTCCTTGATGAGTTACAGCAGATCCCTCGCTGCGCTCGGGATGACACGGTTTGCGCGCGGGATGACGTTGGTCGCTAGCGCTTGAACCACAGGCGAATCGTATCCCACGCGCGGCCGAAGATTCCCGCCGCCGGCACCTCTTCCAGCGCGATCAGCGGAAACTCCGCGACGGGCTTGCCGTCGAGCGCCACCCTGACCGTTCCCACACGCTGCGCGCGCGCAATCGGCGCCATCAGCGTTTCCGGCGCATCCATCGTCAACGCCAGCTTGTCGGCCTTGCCCTTGGGCAGCGTCAGGTAGCGGTCGGCAAGGAATCCGGCGGGAAATTCCTTGAGCGTCCCCTTCCAGACGGGAAGTGTCGCAATCGTCTTGCCCGACTGGTAGAGCTGCACGGTATCGAATGCCTGGAAGCCCCAGTTCAGAAGTTTTTGCGCCTCATTTGCGCGCGCTGCGTCGGAGCCGGCGCCGAGCACCACGGCCAGCACGCGCCGCTCGCCGTGTTTCGCGGAGGCGATCAGGCACCAACCGGCGGCGTCGGTATGACCGGTCTTGATGCCGTCGACGCCCGCATCGGTCCACAGCAGGCGATTGCGGTTGGGTTGCGTGATGTTGTTGTAGCGGAATTCCCTCTGCGAATAGAGCGGATAGAACTCCGGATAGTCGGTGATCACGGCGCTGGCGAGCTTCGCCAGGTCCGCGGCAGTCGAATGATGTTCCGGCGCGGTGAGGCCGGTCACATTGGCGAAGCGTGTGTTCGCCATGCCGAGCCGCGCGGCTTCCGTGTTCATCCGCGCCACAAATGCGGCCTCGTCGCCGGCGACGAGTTCGGCCAGCGCTATGGACGCATCGTTGCCCGACTGGATGATCATGCCGCGCGTCAGCTCGTCGACCGTGACGGCGCGCTTGGGCTCGATGAACATCCGGGAACCTTCGGCGCGCCACGCGCGCTGCGATACGTTGACCATCTGCGAGGGCACGATCACCTTCGCGCGCAACGCGCCAAACACCACGTACGCCGTCATCAGCTTGGTGAGCGAGGTGGGATCGCGGCGCTCGTCGGCGTTGACGGCTTCGAGCGTCTGGCCGCTCGTCACGTCGATGAGTACGTGCGCCGTGGCGGCGATCGACGGCGCAGCGATCGGAGGCGCGGCCATCGGAGGCGCGGCGGCCCGGGTCTGCGCCGCGCACGTCGCGGAAGCGAAGAGCGCCGCGGCCAGGAGTGCGGCAGTTAGCGAGGGCAGGGACATGTGCGGCGGGAAAAACGTCCCATTATACCGGCGCCGATCAGCGCGGACGTGGCAGGAAGTCAATGCCAACTCAGCGCGGACTGAGCGCCAGCACGTCGACGACGTCGCCTTTCGCTTTATCGAGCACGATGGTCATTTCCACCGTGCGCGTACGCAACGGCAACGCAACCAGTTCGTCCGCGGACTTGCCGGAAGACGCGAGCAGCTTCGCGACGGCGTCGGCCTTGTCTGGACCGAGCTTCGCAAACGCCGCCAGCGGCGTGCCGCTCGCCACGGCTTCCCGGGAGGCCGTTGCATACGGAATGTAAAAGCGTGGATAGACGGTGAAGTCGGGGCCACCCGTGCCGGACTCCATCGCGATCTGCAGTTGCACGCCAGGGTCGGTGGGTATGCGAGTGGCCGCAAGCCGCGGCCCGGTCCAGGAAACCGATTGGAATTCCGGGAGCTTGGCCTCGGCCATGTCCTCGGTTACCACGTCCTTCGCGCCTACGACCTCGAAGGCGCCGCGGGAGTAGACGATGAACGCCGGACGCGCCTGCGCCATCACGTTGATGCCGTAGATGAGCGCGGCGACCTGCAGCATCACGATGACGGCCAGATCGTAGACGAGGCTCTTCTTCGCGGGATCGTACACGATGAACGTGAGCATCGGACCGAGGATGACGTCGACGCCGATCAGCAGGAACAACAGCGTGCCGCCGCCTGCGGCGCCGAACCACGGGCTGGGATACCAGAGCAGGACCATCACCGCGAGGATCGTCGCCGCAACGACGGCGCTGACGCAAAGATGGAAGAATGCCGCCTGCCGGCGGGTGAAACGCGCGAAATACTCCGGTGTAAAGGAAATCAATTGCGTTCCGCTTGCTGCTTTGGCATGGCCGGTTTCCCGTCAGGGTTTGGTGAAGGCAAAGTCGACTTCGGGCTTGCGGCCCGCGATCACATCGGTGAGCGCACGCCCGGAGCCGCACGCCATCGTCCACCCGAGTGTGCCATGTCCGGTGTCGAGAAAGAGGTTTCTGTAGCGCGTAGCGCCCACCAGCGGAACGTTCGACGGCGTTGCGGGACGCAGTCCGGTCCAGAACTGCGCACTGTCGCGGTCGCCGGCATCGGGAAACAATTCGAAGGTCCGCCGTACCAGCGCTTCGCAGCGCACGAGGTTCAGGTCCTTGTTGTAGCCGGACAATTCCGCGGTGCCCGCGACGCGCAACCGGTCGCCCAGGCGCGTGAAAACGATCTTCCATGCGAGGTCGGTCAGCGATACCGTCGGCGCGCCGCGATGATCGTCGATGGCGATGGTCGCCGAATAGCCCTTGGCCGGATAGATGAGGCACGGCACGACGAGCGGCTTCAACAGCGCCGGGCTGTAGCTGCCGAGGGCGAGCACATACGCATCGGCGGCGAGCACTTCCTTGCGGTGATCGGCGTTGATGCAGCGCACGCCGCTCAGTGAACCACTGCGCGCGCCGCTTTCCGCCACCAGCGATTCAATGGCCATGCCCCAGCGGAACTTGACGCCGCGGTCCGCTGCCATGCGCGCAAGTTCCTGCGTGAAGCGCTGCGCGTCGCCCGACTCGTCCGAGATCGTGAAGATGCCGCCAGCCAGTTTGTCGCGGCATGTGGCGAGCGCGGGCTCGATGGCGACGCACTCATCCACCGTCTTCACGTCGCGATCGCAGCCGAACTTGCGCATCAGTTCCGCCGACGCGACGCCCTGTTCGAATTCCCTGGGGTCGGTATAGAACGACAGGATGCCGCGTTCGAGGTGGTCGTACTCGATGCCGATCTGCGCGCGCAATTCCTTCAGGCAATCGCGCGAATACAGCGCGAGATTGAGGCACTGGATCGTGTTGTGCCGCGTGCGCGACGGCAGGCACTCATAGAGAAACTGCAGCCCCCAGCGCCACTGCTGCGGATCGGCGCGCAGCCGGAACAGAAGGGGCGCATCGTCCTTGCCGAGCCACTTCAGGATCTTGAGCGGCGCATCCGGATTGGCCCATGGCTCCGCATACGACGCCGAGATCTGTCCGCCGTTGGCGAACGACGTCTCCAGCGCGGCGCCGGGATGGCGGTCGAGCACCGTGACTTCGTGACCGTCCTGCGCCAGGTACCACGCCGCCGTGACGCCGACGACGCCCGCGCCAAGCACCAGGACGCGCATCAGGCGGCGGCCGGCGCGGATTCCGGCGTGGCGTCCGGCGTGGCTGCTTCGGCCAGCGGAATGCAACTGCAGAAAAGATTGCGATCGCCATACACGTTGTCGACGCGTGCCACCGGCGGCCAGTACTTCACCGCCTTCTGCGCCGCGGTCGGATAAGCGGCGGACAGTCGCGAATACGCGTGCGTCCACTCGTCGGCGGAAACCGCGGCAGCGGTGTGCGGCGCGTGCTTCAGCGCGTTGTCGGCGCGGTCCATACGGCCTTCCTCCACCGCGCGAATCTCGGTGCGAATCGCGATCATCGCGTCGATGAAGCGGTCGAGTTCGGCCAACGGTTCGGACTCCGTCGGCTCGACCATCAACGTGCCCGCGACCGGAAAGCTCATCGTCGGCGCATGGAAGCCGTAGTCGATCAGGCGCTTGGCGACATCTTCCACTTCGATACCCGACGTGGCCTTGAGCGGTCGCAGGTCGAGGATGCACTCGTGCGCGACCAGCCCACCGGGACCCGAGTACAGCACCGGATAGTGCGACGCCAGGCGCTTGGCGATGTAGTTGGCGGAAAGAATCGCGCACTCGCTTGCCGCCTTCAGCCCATCGCCGCCCATCATCGTCACGTACATCCACGAAATCGGCAGGATCGACGCGCTGCCGTAAGGCGCTGCCGACACGGCGCCAATCGCGCGCGGCGCGCGATCTTCTTCCGCGATGTCGCGATGTCCCGGGAGAAATGGCGCCAGATGCGCCTTGACCGCGACCGGACCCACGCCCGGGCCCCCGCCTCCGTGCGGAATGCAGAAAGTCTTGTGCAGGTTGAGGTGCGAAACATCGGCGCCGAAATGTCCGGGCGCGGCCAGCCCGACCAGCGCGTTGAGATTGGCGCCATCGACGTACACCTGCCCGCCGTATCCGTGCACGATTTCGCAGATGCGCTTGATGCCGGCTTCGAAGACGCCGTGCGTGGACGGATAGGTGACCATGATCGCGGCGAGATCGAGCGCGTGCTCGGCCGCCTTCGCTTCGAGATCCGCCATGTCGACGTTGCCGTCGGCGTCGCACGCGACGACCACCACGTGCATGCCTGCCATCTGCGCGGAGGCGGGATTGGTGCCATGCGCCGACGCGGGAATGAGGCAGACATTGCGATGCGGCTCGCCGCGGCTCACGTGATACGCGTCGATCATCAGCAGACCGGCGTACTCACCCTGCGAACCCGCATTGGGCTGCAGCGACACCGCGTCGTAACCGGTGGCCGCGCACATCATCTTTTCCAGTTCATGGATCATCCGCAGGTAGCCGGCGGCCTGCGCTGCGGGTGCAAACGGATGCAGCGCGCCGAACTCGGGCCACGTCACCGGGATCATCTCGGACGTCGCGTTCAGCTTCATCGTGCACGAGCCCAGCGGAATCATCGAGCGGTCGAGTGCCAGGTCGCGGTCGGCCAGCTGCCGCAGGTAGCGCAGCATCTGCGTTTCCGAGCGATGGCGATGGAACACCGCGTGCGTGAGGAACGGCGTCGCGCGCACGAGCGCGGCGGGCATCGCATCGGTCACCGCCGAATCGTGATCGGCGACGGTAAACGGCGTGTCGTCGAGGCCGAAGATGTCCCAGATGCGCGCCACGTCTTCGCGCGTCGTCGTTTCGTCGAATGCGATACCGAGCGTGCGCTCGTCGACCCTGCGGAAGTTGTAGCCATAGGCCGCGCCGCCATCGACGATCTCGGCGGTCTTGGCGCCCGTAGTCACCGTGATCGTGTCGAAGAACGCTTTCGTCGTCACGTTGAATCCGAGCCGCTCCAGTCCTTCCTTGAGAATTGCGGTCAGCCGATGTACGCGGCGCGCAATTTTCGTCAGCCCTTCCGGTCCGTGGTAGACCGCGTACATGCTGGCGATGACGGCCAGCAGCACCTGCGCGGTGCAGATGTTCGACGTCGCTTTTTCGCGGCGGATGTGTTGCTCGCGGGTCTGCAGCGCGAGGCGATAGGCCGCGTTGCCGTTGGCGTCGACGGTCACTCCAACCAGCCGTCCCGGCATCGAGCGCTTGAATTCGTCGCGCGTCGCGAAATAGCCGGCATGCGGCCCGCCGTAGCCCATCGGCACGCCGAAGCGCTGCGTCGAACCCACGACCACATCGGCACCCCATTCGCCTGGCGCTGCCAGCAGTGTCAGCGCGAGGATGTCCGCGGCGACGATGACCAGGGCGCCGTTGGCATGTACGGCGTCGGCCAGCGCGCGGTAGTCGCGCACTTCACCGGTCGCGCCTGGATATTGCAGCAGCACGGCAAACGCACCACTCGCCGCGGCGTCCGCGGATGGTCCTACGACGACTTCGATGTCCAACGGTGCCGCGCGCGTGCGCACGACGTCGGTCGTCTGCGGAAACACATCGTCCGCGACGAAGAAACGCTTGCTGCTGCTCTTGCCTACCCGCAGCGCCAGCGTCATCGCTTCCGCAGCCGCAGTGGCCTCGTCGAGCATCGACGCGTTGGCGATCGCCATGCCGGTCAGGTCGCACACCATCGTCTGGAAATTGACGAGCGCCTCCAGCCGGCCCTGCGAAATCTCCGGCTGATAGGGCGTGTACGCCGTGTACCACGCCGGATTCTCGAGGATGTTGCGCAGGATGACGCCCGGCGTGTGCGTGCCGTAGTAGCCCTGGCCGATGAACGACTTCATTACCTTGTTCTGCGCGGCCATCGCGCGCAGTTTGGCGAGCGCCTCCGCTTCCGGAACGGGCGCGGCAAGCTTCAGGGGCGACTGTTCGCGAATCGCGGGCGGGACGATGGCGTCCATCAGCGCGGCGCGGGACGCGAAGCCCAGCACCGCCAGCATCGCAGCCTGGTCGTCATCGGTCGGGCCGATGTGGCGCGACAGGAACGCCGCGCGATCCTCGAGCACGCGCAAGCTCGTCGAGGCTGCGCCGGAAAGGGGTTCGTTCATCTTCATTCGCGGGTCGCCCTATCAGATCAGCTTGGTGTAGGCGGCGGCGTCGAGCATCGTCGCCAGCGCGCCCGCGTCCGCAGGCTTGATCCGGAACAGCCACGCGGCATACGCGTCGGCGTTGAGCGATTCGGGCGCAGCGGTCAGCGCATCGTTCACGGCCATTACTTCGCCGGCGATCGGCGCGTACACGTCGCTGGCGGCCTTCACCGATTCGACGACGGCGCAGGCCTCGTCCTTTTTCAATTGCCGGCCCACGGCGGGCAATTCCACGAACACGAGATCACCCAGCGCTTCCTGCGCGTGATCGGTGATGCCGATCGTTATGGTGCCGTCGGCTTCGGCGCGGAGCCACTCGTGGCTCTCCGCGTACTTGAGGTGGGCGGGAACATTCATTCGGATTCTCCGTTGGGCGGTTTGCTATCGGGAAAAATGAGAAGGGGAAAAAGAGGAAAGACTGGAGAGCGATCAGGAAACGAGGGCCTTGCCATTGCGCGCGAATGGCGGCTTGACGACCCGTGCGGCGAGTTTTTTGTCGCGCACCGAGACGTGGACGACGTCGCCGACCGAAACGATGGCGGGAAGTCGCGCGAGCGCTATGGACTTGCCCAACGTCGGGCTGAACGTGCCGCTGGTGATTTCGCCTTCGCCATGCGCGGTATGCACCTTCTGGTGCGCGCGCAGTACACCGCCCGCGTCCTGCAGCAGCAGGCCGGCCATCCTGTGCGACGGCTGCGCGGCAAGCAACGCGGCCTTGCCGACGAAATCGCGCGGACTCTGCAAGTCGACCGTCCACGCGAGGCCCGAAGCCAGCGGCGATACGGCTTCGTCCATATCCTGGCCATACAGGTTCATGCCGGCCTCGAGGCGCAGCGTGTCGCGCGCGCCCAGTCCGCAGGCTTTGACTCCCGCTGCTTCCAGAGCGCGCCACGTCGCCTCGGCACGCGCCGCCGGCACCATGACTTCGAATCCGTCTTCGCCGGTGTAGCCCGTGCGCGCGATGAACGCGTCCGCCAGGGCGGCGCCGGTGAAGGGTTTGAGCGCCGCGCTCACGGCCTCGCTGCCGGGCATCGCCTGCCAGACCTTGGCACGTGCGTTCGGACCCTGCACGGCGATCATCGCGAGATCGTCACGCGGCGTCAGCGTCAATTGCGGCGCGCGTTCGGCGATCAGGCGACGGAACCACGCGATGTCCTTGTCCGCAGTGCCCGCGTTGACGACGATGCGGAAGAAGTCCTCGCGCAGGAAGTAGACGATAAGGTCGTCGAGCACGCCGCCATCGGGCGCCAGCAGGCACGAATACAGCGCCTTGCCCGGCTCCTGCAGCTTGTCGACGTTGTTGGCGAGTGCGAAGCGCAGGAAGTCGCGCGCGCCGGCACCCGCGAGATCGACTGCGCGCATGTGCGAGACATCGAACATGCCGGCGTCGCGCCGCACCGCGTGGTGCTCGTCGATCTGCGAGCCATAGTTGACCGGCATGTCCCAGCCGCCGAAGTCGACCATGCGCGCGCCCGCAGCGCGGTGCGTGGTGTGGAGCGGGGTTTGCTTCAGCACGCGAATCTCCGGATGGAAACGACAAAAGGGCGAAGCGATGCTGCTACTTCGCCCCGTCTGTCCTCTTTACCTGAGAGATTTGGGGAGGCGGGACCGCAACAACGGTCCCATCACCCGGTGCCCCTTCGGTGGACCTCGAACGGCGCAGGCTTGTCACCTGGCATCATCCGCGGCCGCTCTCCAGATCGGCGTTGCGTTGCGTGCAGTCCTCGGTACCTGAGCGATTTCGGGAATACGCCTTCGGCGGCGACGATGCACAACGAACCCTCGCACCGTCACGCTCTCCTGCACGAACCCGACCGATTCTACCGACGTCGGGGCATCCCGGGAAGTAGGGTCAGACTCGCCTTTTCCCGAATAATTAGAATAATTAGGGTCTGGCCCTAATTAATGGCGGGCGGGAGTGGGCGCTTACTTTTTAAGTGAGAGAATCCAGGTGACGAGCTCGCTGATGTCCGCCGTCGGTGTGGTCAGGTTGGGGGGCATGGGCGTCGGGCCCCAAACGCCCGACCCGCCCTCCTTCACCTTTTTCACGAGCTTGGCGGCGGCGTCCTTGTCGGCCTTGTACTTGGCAGCGACATCGAGATAGGGCGGGCCGATCAGCTTCTTCTCGATCGCATGGCACGCCGCGCAGCCGTCCTTCTTCATCAGCGCTTCGGCCGCCGCATTGTCGAGAACGGCCTGCGCCGAGCCGGCGGCGAACTGCGTGGCGGCGGCGAAACTGGCAAGAAAAATCTTCATCGAGTCTCCGAATCACAGGTTGCGTTGCCCGGCACCAACGGCCGCGCGGGGATGTTACCGCATGCCGCTTCAAGTCGCCGCGAGTCGGGCCTCGAGCTCGGCGAGCGAAAACAGCGGCGGCAGGCAGTGCGTGCCGCGGCACAACCAGGCGACCGCCCCTGTCGCAGGACGTGGACCCTTGGCCAGTGCCGGCGGCAATGCCGCCACACCCGCGACGCTGAATATCCGTACCGACGGCCGGTAGCGCGCCTCGAGTGCGCGCTGCCAAGCCATCGCCTCCTCGCGCTCGCCATCGATGATCACCGCAGCGGGCGGGCGCTCGAGCTCTCCCAGCGCGACCAGCAACGTCGAGCAGCCCGCGGGGGAGTCCATCAGCATTGGCGCGAACAACTTCAAGCAGCGCTCCGCGGCGGCGATGTAGCGCGACTCCGCGGCAAGGTGGCCGAATGCAATCAGCGCGCCGGCGGCGACGCCGTTGCCCGACGGCGTGGCGTTGTCGGGGCCGGGCTTGGTGCGATGGAACAGCTTCTCGTGGTCGTGGCTGGTGAAGAAGAATCCGCCCTGTTCGCGATCCTCGAAATGCGCGAGCAGCGCGTCCGCCAACTCGCGTGCCCACGCATAGTCTTCCGGCCGGAACCGTGTCTGCATCAGCTCGACGAGTGCGGCCAGCAGGAATGCGTAATCGTCGAGATAGCCGTTCAGGTCCGCGTGATCGCCAAAGCGCGTCGCCAGCAAGCGTCCCTCGCGCCACGCCGTTCGCCGCAACGCGTCGACGGCCGCGAACGCCAGATCTGCCCAGCGCGGCTCGTCCTGCGCCCGCGCGGCGCGCGCAAGGCCGGAGATGGCCAGCGCGTTCCACGACGTCAGCACCTTGTCGTCGCGACCCGGCCGCACCCGTTTGCTGCGCGCGGCAAACAACGCGGCGCGCGCTCCCATGAGACGCGTGCGCGCATCGGGAAGGGAAATGTCGAGTTGCGCGGCAACACCCGGCAACGGATCCATCACGCGCAGGTTCCAGGCGACACCCTCGAAATTGGGCGGACCATCGAGCCCCCAGTGCGGCACCGCCACCGCCCACTCGTCCGCCGTGAGGAGCGAGCGAACCTCATCGGCCGACCACACGTAGAACTTGCCCTCGTGGCCTTCGCTGTCGGCGTCCAGGCTCGAATAGAACGCGCCTTCGCCGATGCCCGCCGTATCGTGCATCTCGCGCACCATCCAACCCACGATGTCGCGCGCAACATCGGCAAAACGCGTGTCGCCGGTGGCGCGCGCCAGATCGGCATACAGGCCCAGCAACGGCCCGTTGTCGTAGAGCATTTTCTCGAAGTGCGGGATCGTCCATTCCGCATCGACCGAATAGCGGCAGAAGCCGCCACCGAGCTGGTCGTGGATGCCGCCGTCGGCCATGCATTCGAGGGATTTGCGCGCCACGGCAAGCGCCTCTTCGTCGCGCAACTCGCCCCATGCGCGCAGGCAGAATTCGAGATCGGTGGGATGCGGAAACTTGGGCGCGCGTCCGAAGCCGCCGTATTCCGGGTCGAAGCGCTGCTTGAGCGCGGCCAGCGCCTGCGCCGGCGCATGCACCGGCAGGATGGCATCGCTGGCCACGGGTTCGATGCTGGCCATCGCCTCGGCGAGGCGAGTGCTCTGCTGCGCGATGTCCGCGCCCTGCTGGCGAAACGCCGCCGCGACACGCGGCAACAGGTCCAGGAAGCCCGGCAGCCCATAGCGGCCCTGTTTGGGAAAATACGTGCCCGCGAAGAACGGCGTGCCTGCCGGCGTGAGGAACATCGTCAGCGGCCAGCCGCCGGAGCGCTGCGTCATCAGCGCATGCGCCGTCTGATAGATCTGGTCCAGGTCGGGACGCTCCTCGCGATCGACCTTGATGTTCACGAAGTGCTCGTTCATCACCGCGGCGACCGCGGGATCCTCGAACGATTCGTGCGCCATCACATGGCACCAGTGGCACGCCGAGTAGCCAATGGACAGCAGGATCGGCTTGTTCTCCTCGCGGGCCCGCGTGAGCGCCTCGTCGCCCCAGAGTTGCCAGTCGACGGGGTTGTCCGCGTGCTGCTGGAGATACGGGCTGGTGGCACCCGCGAGACGATTGGAAATAGGGTCAGACCCCATTTTCCTCAGGATTCTTCGAAGGCGACGCGTTCGAAGTCCCCGCCGCGCTGCACGAGCTTGGTCAGCCGGAATTTGCGCTCCGGCCCCGGGTCCATCGAGCGGAACAGCCGTCCCGGATTGAACGTGCGCGGAGGCACGATCATCGTCGCGCGCTCCTCGGATGTTTCCGACAGCAGAAGCGCCGGCATCGGCGGTTCCTCGACGTAGGCATGGGACATCGGACGCACCGCCAGCGACCGCGGCGTGCCCGGCCACAACGTAAGTGAAATCGTGAACTCGCCACGCGGGTCCAGACACACGCGCGTGACGCAGCCCAGGCGTACGCGGTCGTCATCGCGCGCGATCACCAGCTGGTCCAGGAACCAGCGATAGCGCCCCGGGTCATTGCGCGTCAATACCGCTTCCTTCCACTCGTACGAACCCTGCCAGCGCTCCCACGGCCAGTTCTTCTCGGCGTCTTCGCGATAGCGGTCGTAGTCGGTCAGCGCGCCCAGCGTCTGCAGGTATTGCGCGCCCTGGAACGTGAGACGCCCCAGCGGGTCCTGGCGGTCGAAGGTGCGTCCACCGACGCGGAAATAGGCGGCCGGCGTGCCGCCGGTGACGAGTTCGAGCCACGTGCGTCCGGCGTCGACGCCGCGCCGCGGAATTTGATACCAGTGCGCGTCCAGATGCGACAGCAGCGCCGTGCAGCCCTCGACCGAGGCGTCGTGGCCCAGTTGCAATTCGGCGGGGCTGGCACCGGCCGCCAGCCGCTTCAGCCGGCCGCGAACGCTGGTGGCGAGCTTGCCCGGATAGCCGAAACGCATCGAGCGCGGCGGGTCGCGAGGTGCGGCGCCGACCAGAGTTGCGCCCGTGCTGCCATCGAGGTCGAGCAACATGACCGGGCCTTCGGTCTCGCGTTGCTGGGCATAGGGAAAGACCTTGCGCGCCCACTGCGAGAGCCAGCGATCGGTCAATTCGATCTGCCGGATGGACATCGACCACGGGTCGGCCAGGCCCAGCAGCAACGCGTGGCAATACGTCGAGTAACACGAGATGCCGACCGCCGTCGGCGTCAGTTCGTCCGACACCGCGGTGACCGCGCAATCGAGGATCTCGGTCAGCCGGTAGTACGCGTGCAGTTCCTGCCACAGCGCCGCGGGCGGGGCGCGTCGTGCAAGGCCATGCACGAGCACCAGCTGCTTGCCCACGTAGAGTCCCCGCTGCAGCAGCTTGGCCTTCACTCCCTGCAATTCGGCGTCGCCTTCGAGCAACGGCTTAAGGCAGGCGGAATACTGTTCCCACAGCGCGTGCCAGAGCGCGATGGCCTGGTCGGCGGCGTCGAGCTCGCGTTCGGCGGCCGGCTGTGGCTTGCCGGCATAGCGACGCGCCAGTTCGGTATGCAGGTGGGCGACCTGTTCGCGCATGACTTCGGCGATCGTGGCGCGCTCGCGTGGCGAGAACGCCGCCGCCGAAACCGCCCGCAACTGGCCCAGGATGGCCGAATAGAGCGGGCCCACTCCCGTGACCATCAGCGACTTCGCCCAGCGCTTGGCGCCGTCGGCGTCGGCAAACGCGAGGGACGGAGGCTCCCGTTCGGCCGCGGTCGCTGCGGCTGGCGGAAGCGCCGGAGTCAAGGTGTCCTGCGTCATTGCATGGTCGGTCCGGATTGCGGAATGCCAGGGCATTTCACCCGGATTCCGCTATGAAAGTCCTTCGCAGTTTATAGCACAAAGGGGGTGCGCCCAGCGATTCGGACCCGACAGGCGGGTTGCCCGCAATGGCGGTTCCTCACTGGAGGGAAACGCGAATTTTCCGCACGATTGGAGGCGATTGTTCCGACGCGCGGTGGCGGGTGGCGGCCTATTGTTGCGCCATGGTCACTCACAAAGCAGCCGCAGGCTTCGAACACTCGCAGGTCATGGGTGCGCCCAGCCACCAACCGTTGCCTCCACCCGCGAGGGCGAACCGTCTGGAAATGGGCCGCACGTCGGCAGTTTCGAGAACATCGCCAGCGCATAGTCTTCGCGGGTTCTTTTTTGGCGCAAGAGGTCTTGAGACAACGGGATCGGGAGCAGTGGGACGCATGAGCAAGCCGAGCAAGGAGAAGACCATGGAAGCGATGCTGACGAATGGATTCGGAACGCTGCCGCACCAGGCTCCGCGCGAAACCCTCAGCAGCACGCCGGAAGCCCGGACTGCCCGTGGTGCGACGGTGTTCGCCGCCCTCTGGCTGGCCATCGCCGTTGGCTCGCCTCTCATCGTCCGCTACGCGCCGTCAGCCGACGACCACGCGATGACCGCGCTGGTCAACCGGATGGAACAGCCTCGTTGCGCAAGCGCGCCGGAATTCGGCTATCCGTGCCCCGGTCGCACGTTGATCGCGCGGGACGCCGATTCGGCAAAGGCACCGGACCTCTGATCTGCCGGCGAGCGCGTCAAACCAGCACGCGCTCGATACCGCCGGCATTGGCCTTCGCCACGTAGTCGGCCATCCAGTCCTTTCCCAGCAGCTTCGCGGCAATCTCGACGACGATGTAATCGGCCTTGGTGTCGGCATCGTCGTCGAAGCGCGACAACCCCTGCAGGCACGACGGGCACGATGTCAGCACCTTGACGTTGCCGTCGAAGCCGTCGGCGCGCAATGCTGCGGCGCCCTTGGTCATTTCTTCTTCCTTGCGGTAGCGCACCTGCGTCGAGATGTCGGGGCGCGACACCGCGAGCGTGCCCGACTCGCCGCAACAACGATCGTTCAGCGCGACGCTCGTCCCCATCAATTCGTTGACCACCGCCAGCGGCGCGTAGGTCTTCATCGGCGTGTGGCAAGGGTCGTGGTACATGTACTTCACGCCGGCGACACCCGAAAGCTTCACGCCCTTTTCCATCAGGTACTCGTGGATGTCCAGCAACCGGCAGCCCGGGAAGATCTTGTCGAACTCGTATTTCGACAGCTGGTCCATGCAGGTGCCGCAGGACACGATCACCGTCTTGATGTCGAGGTAGTTGAGTGTATTGGCCACGCGATGGAACAGCACGCGGTTGGCAGTGGTGATCTTCTGTCCCTTGTCGTGGTCGCCGGCCGCGGTCTGCGGATAGCCGCAGCACAGGTAACCGGGCGGCAGCACCGTCTGCGCGCCGACGTGCCAGAGCATCGCCTGCGTGGCCAGGCCGACTTGCGAGAACAGCCGTTCGGAGCCGCAGCCGGGAAAGTAGAAGACCGCCTCCGACTCGTCGCTCACGCGCGCGGGGTCGCGGATGATGGGGACCATCGCGTCGTCCTCGATGTCGAGCAGCGCGCGCGACGTGCGCTTGGGCAGGCCGCCCGGCATCGGCTTGTTGATGAAGTGAATGACCTGGCTTTTCAGCGAAGGCTTGCCCACGGTTGCCGGCGGGCGCGCGGTCTGCACCTTCACCATGCCGGTCTTGCGCGCAAGCCGATGGAGCAGCCGCTGCCCGGCGTAGCCCCAGTCAATCATCACCTTCTTCACGAGCTTGATCGTGGCCGGATCGGTCGCGTTGAGGAAGAACATCGCCGCAGTCGTGCCGGGATTGAACTTGCGGTGGCCGTCCTTCGTCAGCACGTTGCGCATGGCGATGGATACGTCGCCGAAGTCGATGTCCACCGGACACGGATTGAGGCACTTGTGACACACCGTGCAATGGTCGGCGACGTCGGAGAATTCGTCGAAGTGGCGCAGGCTCACGCCGCGCCGCGTTTGCTCTTCATACAGGAACGCCTCGATCAGCAGCGACGTGGCGAGGATCTTGTTGCGCGGGCTGTACAGCAGGTTGGCGCGTGGCACGTGTGTCGCGCACACCGGCTTGCACTTGCCGCAACGCAGGCAGTCCTTGATCGAATCGGCGATGCCGCCGATCGCGCTCTGCTCGAGAATCAGGCTCTCGTGGCCGATCAGCGAAAAGCTCGGCGTGTACGCACCGGACAAATCCGCCGGCAGCCGCGCATCGCGCAACAGTTTGCCGCGGTTGAAATTTCCTTTGGGGTCGACGCGCCGTTTGTAGTCGGCGAACGGCTGCAACTCGGCGTCAGTCAGGTATTCGAGCTTGGTGATGCCGATACCGTGTTCGCCGGAGATCACGCCGCCCAGGGCCCGCGCCAGCGCCATGATCCTTGCGACCGCGGCATTGGCGTCGCGCAGCATGTCGTAGTCGTCGGAATTAACGGGGATGTTGGTGTGCACGTTGCCATCACCGGCATGCATGTGCAGCGCCACGAACACGCGGCTGCGCAGGACCTTCGCGTGCGTTTCATCGATGCGCGCCATGATCGGCGCGAACGCCAGGCCCGCGAACAGTTCCTCGAGCGGCGCCTTCAGCTCGCGCTTCCACGACACGACCACCGAATGTTCCTGCAGCGTGGCGAACGTTTCGTCGATACGGTCGAGCAGGTCCTGCCAGCGGCCGCGCGTGGCCACGATCAATTCCCGCGCCTCGTCGAACTTGGCGTCAATGACGTCCGCGGCCGGCCGGACATCGCTTCCGGGCGCCCACGCGTGTTCGAGCGACGGTTGGTCGAACAGCGCCGCGAGCGCGTCGCACAGCTTCAATTTGTTGCGGATCGACAGTTCGATGTTGATGCGCTCGATGCCGTCGGTGTAGTCGGGGAGGCGCGGCAGCGGAATGACGACGTCCTCGTTGATCTTGAACGCATTGGTGTGCCGCGCGATGGCCGCCGTGCGTGCACGATCGAGCCAGAATTTCCTGCGCGCCTCTGCCGACACCGCGACAAAGCCTTCCGCGCCGCGCGCATTGGCGATGCGCACGACCTCCGATGCGGCTCTGGCCACCGCGTCGTCGGAGTCGCCGACGATGTCGCCCAGCAGCACCATCTTCGGCCGGCCATGGCGCTTGGCCTTGGTCGCGTAGCCGACCGCCTTGACGTAGCGCGCGTCGAGATGCTCCAAGCCGGCCAGCATCACGCGCGCCGCACCTGCCTTGGGCAGCGCATCGATGCAGTTCTTGATCTCGACGATCGCGGGCGTCGAGTCGCGCACCTGCCCGAAGAATTCCAGGCAGACGGTGCGGATCGCGGGCGGCATCGTGTGCAGGATGAAGCGCGCGCTGGTGATGAGGCCGTCGCAGCCTTCCTTCTGGATGCCCGGCAGGCCGCTCAGGAATTTGTCGGTGACGTCCTTGCCCAGGCCCGCCTTGCGAAACGCCGCACCCGGGATCACGAGCGTTTCGGTGCGCGTGACGCTGACGCCATCGGCACCAAACCACTTGCACTCGAACGACGCCTGCGCTGCATCGTGGATCTTGCCGAAGTTGTGGTAGGTGCGCGTGACCTCGAGCCATTCGGCAGCCGGCGTGACCATTCGCCACGACACCAGGTTGTCGAGCGCCGTGCCCCACAGCACCGCCTTCTTGCCGCCGGCGTTCATCGCGACGTTGCCGCCGATGCACGACGCGTCGGCCGACGTCGGATCCACCGCGAACACGAGGCCCTCGCGTTCCGCTGCCTCCATCACCCGGCGCGTGACCACGCCTGCGCCCGCGTCGATCGTCGCCACCGGCCGCGCATGTCCTGGCCACGCGACGCGCTCCACCGCCGACAGCCGCTCCAGTTTTTCGGTGTTGATCACCGCGGAGCGCGCGTCGAGCGGTATGGCGCCGCCGGTGTAGCCGGTGCCGCCACCGCGCGGGATGATCGTCAGGCCGAGTTCGATGCAGCCTTCGACCAGGCCGCGCACTTCCTCCTCCGTTTCGGGATAGAGGACCACGAACGGATATTCGACGCGCCAGTCCGTTGCATCGGTGACGTGCGACACGCGCGCCAGACCATCGAAGGCAACGTTGTCCTTGTCCGTCCAGCGGCCGAACGCGCGACGCGCCCGGCGACGCAATTGCGCAGTCTCGTCGAACGCCACCGCAAAGCGATCCACCGCGGCGTTGGCGGCAGCAACCAGTTGCGCAACTCTTGCGTCGCGCTCCGCGTCGGCCTGGGTGTCGGCTTCCGCGTCGCGCATTTCATTTTCGCGACGCCGCTTGTCCACTTCGCGCAGCCGGTGCTTGAGCGCCTCCACCAGTTGCCCGCGCCGCTTCGGATTGTCGAGCAGGTCATCCTGAAGGTACGGATTGCGGTCGACCACCCAGATGTCGCCGAGCACTTCGAACAACATGCGCGCGGAGCGTCCGGTGCGGCGCTCGCCGCGCAGCGACTGCAGAACCTGCCAGTTCGGCTCGCCTAGCAAGCGGATGACGATCTCGCGGTCGGAGAACGACGTGTAGTTGTACGGAATTTCGCGCAGGCGCGGCGCGTCGGTGCACGGCTCCTGCGTGTGCACAAAGGCGTCGCTCATTGCATTGATGGCCACGGCATTCATCGGAGCATGTTACCGCAGCGCAGCATGCGTCGACATTCGTCCAATGCAGAGCGGTGGATGTGCCGCTACGGCGCGTCCATCCTGCGATAGCCGATCGCCTCCGCCACATGCGCGGTGTTGATGCGCTCGCACGCGGCGAGATCGGCGATCGTGCGGGCGACCTTCAGTACGCGATGGTAAGCGCGCGCCGACAGCGCCAACCGCGTCATCGCTCGAGCGAGCAGATCCTCCGCTGCCGGTTCGGGCATGCAGTGCGTCGCGACCTCCGCCGGCAGCAGTCGCGCGTTAGCCTTGCCCTGGCGAGACTGCTGGCGATGCCGCGCGCGTTCGACGCGGGCACGCACCGTCGCCGACGATTCGCGCAGCAACGGCGCGCCGGCTCCCGGTTCGGAAACGCTTGCGTTCAGCGCCAGCGACTCCGGCGCGACTGCCGGCACGCCGATGGCCAAGTCGATGCGGTCGAGCAGTGGTCCCGACACGCGCCAGCGGTAGCGGGCAACGCGGTCGGGCGTGCAATGGCAGCGACCGCTCGCATGGCCGAGCCAGCCGCATGGACACGGGTTCATCGCCGCGATCAACTGGAACTGCGCGGGAAAGGTGCTCTGACGCGCCGCACGGGAAATGTGGATGACGCCGGACTCCAGCGGCTCGCGCAGCGCCTCGAGTACGCGGCGCTCCCACTCCGGCAATTCGTCCAGGAACAGCACGCCGTGGTGCGCCAACGAAATTTCACCGGGCCGCGGATCGCTGCCACCGCCGACCAGCGCAATGCCACTCGCGGTATGGTGCGGCGCGCGAAAGGGACGCTCGCCCCAGCGCTCGGGATCGAAGCGTCCGGCGATGGACGCCACCGCAGCGACTTCCAGCGCCTCGTCTTCCGACAGCGGCGGCAACAGTGAAGGAAGGCGTTGCGCGAGCATGGACTTGCCCGTGCCTGGCGGACCGATCAGCAGCAAAGAATGCGCTCCAGCCGCCGCGATTTCGAGGACCCGCTTGGCTTGTGCCTGCCCGCATACATCGACGAGATCGGCGCCGGCGATCGCCGTCGCAGGCGGCGCGGACGCAGTCGGCTCCAGCGGCGCGGCGCCAGTCAAGTGGGCGCAAACCGCGAGCAGCGACGTCGCGCCGTAGATGGTTGCGTCGCGCACCATCGCGGCCTCGGCGGCAGAAGCCAGCGGGAGCACGAACGCGCGGCCATCGCCGCAGGCTGAACGCGCCATCGCGAGCGCGCCGCGCACCGGGCGCAGATCGCCGGTCAGCGCGAGTTCGCCGGCGAATTCATAGCGCGCGAGTTGATCGGACGGGATCTGGCCGGTCGCCGCCAGTATGCCGAGCGCGATGGGCAGGTCGAAGCGACCGGACTCCTTGCGCAGATCGGCGGGTGCCAGGTTGACGGTGACCTTGCGCGCCGGAAATTCGAATTGCGCGTTTTGCAGCGCGGCGCGGACACGATCACGCGCCTCGCGTACCTCGGCTTCCGGAAGCCCCACCAAATGGATTCCAGGCAGTCCACCCGCGATGTGCACTTCCACTGCGACGCGCGGCGCGGCGACCCCGGCGAGCGAGCGCGTGTGAAGGATGGCGACGGACATGGCGGCAACAGGACTCTCGTGGTGAGAGCCTGCCCATGCCACCGCGATTGCGCACTAGAACTTACGGACGAAGCAATGAGGGACGACGCGACGCGCTTCGACTCAGTGCGCGGCGGTTGGCGTTGCGAACCGCGCTTCAAGCTCCGTAACGCGCGTCTCGAGCCGCTCCAGCTTTTCGCGCGTCTTGGCCAGCACGCGGGTCTGGGTGTCGAACTCTTCTCGCGTGACCAGATCGAGGCGCGCAAGCCCGCCCTGGAGCATGGCCTTGACGTTCTTTTCGATGTCCGCGGCGGGGCCGGACGCGACGGCCTTGCCGATCCGCGCGGCCAGCTCTTCCAGGGTCTTGGTGTTGAACGGTTGCATCCGGAATTCTCCGAAAGGGGGATCGCGACGAGTCTAGCAAAGGCGTCGCTCCACAAATGTGCACTCGCAACATTCGGTCGCACCGTTTCGGTGCCGTTCGCCTGCGAAGCCCATGGATTGCAGACCCGCAAATACGGCAACCCAATGAAATTAAGGTAATTTTTTTCGTGGCACATGAAATGCTGACTATCAACCGCAAGCGTCGGCACTTTCCACTCACTTTCCTCCAACCACCTCGCAAGGGATTTCAACATGAACATGAAGCCAGGCCCTCGCCCCGCGCTCGTTGCTGCGGCATGCGCCGCACTGTTTGCGGGCTCGACCATGGCCCAGACCACGCCTCCGCCCGCCGTTCCCACCCCGGCCGCCGCCGCCGCGTCCGCGCCGCCAGCGGCACCGGAATCGCCGTGGGCGTTCACGGGCAACGTCGGTATCTACAGCCAATACGTGTTCCGCGGTGTTTCGCAGACCAACGAGAAGCCCGCGGTGCAGGGCGGCTTCGATGTCGCGCACAAGAACGGGTTGTATGCCGGAACCTGGCTTTCCAATGTCAGCTGGCTGAGCGATAGCGCGCCCAACGTTTCCAACAGCCTCGAGTGGGACTTCTACGGCGGCTGGAAGTACGACCTGCCGAATGACTTCCAGTCCGACCTGGGCATCCTCTACTACTACTACCCCGGCAGCTACCCGTCGGGCTTCACCACGCCGAACACCACCGAGCTCTACGCGGCGCTCAACTGGAAATTCCTGCAGGTGAAGTACAGCCAGTCGGTCGGCAGCTCCACCTTCGGCATCGCCGATTCGCGCGGCAGCTACTACGTCGAGGGCAACCTCAACTACGACATCGTCGACAAGGTCAACGACTACATCGGCAAGATCACGCTGATTGCCCACGTCGGACACCAGGCCTTCAAGAACAACACGAACTACACTTACACCGACTGGAAGGGTGGCGTGGCGGTCGATGTCTCGGGCTACACGGTCGGACTGGTAGGAACGGGAACGGACGCCGAGGCAGCCTACTACACGAACCCGTACGGCAAGAACATCGCCAACGGCCAGTTCGTAGCCTACGTTCAAAAGACGTTCTAGAGACACCACCAGGCCAACGCGGCGGCGAACCTTGCCGCCGCGCATTCACGGGGACAACATGAAACTCGTTACCGCAATCATCAAGCCGTTCAAGCTCGACGAGGTCCGCGAGGCCCTCTCGGCGATCGGCGTGCAAGGCATCACCGTTACCGAGGTCAAGGGTTTCGGTCGGCAGAAGGGCCACACCGAGCTGTACCGCGGTGCGGAGTACGTCGTGGACTTCCTGCCCAAGGTCAAGATCGAGGCCGCGGTAAAGGACGACATGATCGACCGCGTGATCGAAGCTGTCGAAAAGGCCGCCAACACCGGCAAGATCGGCGACGGCAAGATTTTCGTTTTCGACCTGCTGCAGGTCGTGCGTATCCGCACCGGTGAGACCGGCGCGGACGCGCTGTAACGGAGCGCCAGATGAAAAAACTACTCGTATTGATAGCGATGCTCGGTGCGTTGGGTCTCGCGCTGCCGGCGATGGCGCAGGACAAGGCCGCGCCGGCAACTGAAACCAAGGCGCCTGCCGCGGCCTCAGCGGCCACCACCGCACCCGCTGCAGCACCGGCGGCGGCGGCACCGGCGGCGGCTGCGGCCACGCCTGCTCCGACGCCCAACAAGGGCGACAACGCGTGGATGATCGTCGCCACGCTGCTGGTGATCATGATGTCCGTCCCGGGTCTTGCGTTGTTCTACGGCGGACTTGTCCGTTCTAAGAACATGCTGTCGATCCTGATGCAGGTGTTCGTGGTCTTCTCGCTGATCGTCGTGCTGTGGACCGTCTACGGTTACAGCATTGCATTCACGGAAGGCAGCGGCGCCACCAGTGCATTCTTCGGCGGCTTCGACCGGGTCATGATGTCCGGGATCTTCACGCTGAAGGATGGCGCCGGCTCGTTCACCACGGCCGCGACTTTCAGCAAGGGTGTGGTCATCCCGGAACTGCTGTTCGTCGTGTTCCAGGCGACGTTCGCCGCCATCACCGTGGCGCTGATCGTCGGCTCGTTCGCCGAGCGTGCCAAATTCTCCGCGGTGCTGTTGTTCGCAGTGCTCTGGTTCACGTTCGCGTATCTGCCGATCGCGCACATGGTCTGGTTCTGGCCCGGTCCCGATGGCATCAAGGATGCCGCGACGCTGGCAACGGAATCGGCGAAGGGCGGATGGCTGTGGCAGAAGGGCGCGCTCGACTTCGCGGGCGGCACAGTGGTGCACATCAATGCCGGTGTCGCCGGCCTGGTGGGCGCCTACGTGATGGGCAAGCGGATCGGCTACGGTCGCGATTCGATGGCACCGCACAACCTGACGTTCACGATGATCGGTGCGTCGCTGCTGTGGGTGGGCTGGTTCGGCTTCAACGCCGGGTCGGCGCTCGAGGCCGGCGATGCTGCCGCGCTCGCGTTCATCAACACGCTGGTCGCGACGGCCGCTGCGGTCCTCTCGTGGATCTTCGGCGAGTGGGTCACCAAGGGCAAGCCGTCGATGTTGGGCGCTGCGTCCGGTGCCGTTGCGGGTCTCGTGGCCATCACGCCGGCCTGCGGCTTCATCGGCGTTGGCGGTGCACTGGTCCTGGGATTGCTCGCGGGACTCGTCTGCCTGTGGGGCGTCAATGGTCTGAAGCGCCTGATGGGCGCCGACGACGCGCTGGATGTATTCGGCGTGCACGCGACCGGCGGGATACTCGGCGCAATGATGACCGGCGTGCTGGCTGCGCCGAGCTTCGGTGGCCAGGGCATCTACGACTACGTCGCGAACAAGACCAGCGCCGACTACGACATCATGGGTCAGCTGATGATCCAGGGCACCGGTGTGCTCACGACCATCGTCTGGTCGGGCGTGGTGGCGTTCATCGCCTACAAGATCGTCGACCTGACCCTGGGCCTGCGCGTGACCGAGGAACAGGAACGCGAAGGTCTCGACATCGCATCGCACGGCGAATCGGCGTACCGGACGTAATTCAGGGCCTGATTCGACCAGAAAAGGTTATGCGCGGGCGGACCCTCTCCCCCGCCCGCGCGTAATTCAGGGAGGCGCAACACCTTCCTGCGCATTGTGCCGTTTCTCCTCAGTGGCTTTGCGGGGCGCGACCAAAATCGCGCCCCTCTTTTTTTCCACCGTGGCCAAGCGCATCAGCGTGGCCGCGCGGGGCAGGCCCTCCGCTCCGTGCTCAGCTGTCGCCAGGCAGTTGGGCAGGTGCGTGTTTTGACGAGCGCAGTCGCGCCGGGAACCCGCAGGCCGGTGTTTGCGTCCTCCGAATGCGTATGGGGCACCAGCCGCTGCGATGAACATCCAGCAATTGCCTACCGCTACAATTCGGCATGATCTCGGTCGAGTACTGCCAACTCCTCGCGCGCTACAACCGCTGGATGAACGAGCGGCTCTATGCCGCCATCTCGGAGTTCAGCGAGGACGAGCGCACGCGAGACCGCGGCGCGTTCTTCGGCTCGATGCACCGCACGCTCAACCACATCCTGTGGGGCGATCGCGTGTGGCTCGCGCGCTTCACGGTGCAACCTTATGCCGTTGCCGCTTTCGGCGCGGACATGTTCACGGACTTTGTGCAGTTGTCGCGCGAGCGCGAGGCGACGGACACCGCCATCCTCGCCTGGACCGGACAACTTGCGCCCGCGTGGCTGGATGGCGTGCTCGAATATCGGGCGGCATCCGACGGACGATTGCGTCGCATGGCCACATGGATCGCGGTGACGCACCTGTTCCAGCACGCGACACACCATCGCGGTCAACTGTCGACGCTGCTCAAGCAGGCCGGCAAGGACCCGGGCATCACCGACCTGCCGTGGATGCCCGGCGTCGTGACGTTTCCGGACTGACACCACCGAAGAATTAGGGTCTGACCCTATTTTTTCTTGCGGGCGCGCGGATGCGCGGCGTCGTAGACCTTGGCCAGCGCCTGGAAGTCGAGATGCGTGTAGACCTGCGTGCTGGCAATCGACGCGTGGCCGAGCATTTCCTGCACGGCGCGCAGATCACCGGACGACTGCAGCACATGCGACGCAAACGAATGGCGCAGCATGTGCGGATGAACATGGCGATCGATGCCGCGCTTCGCTGCCAAAGCGGCCAGCCGCCGCTGGATCTGGCGTGGCGCGATGCGCTTGCCCTTTGCGCCGACGAACAGCGCGACATCATCGACTGCCGGAATCGCCGCGCGTTCGGGCAGCCAGGTGGCCAGCGCCGCCAGCGCCGCCGTGCCCACCGGCACGATGCGCTCCTTCGCGCCCTTGCCCCATACGCGCACTTCGCCGGTCACCAAGTCCACCCGATCGACATCGAGCCCCGCCAATTCCGAGAGCCGTAGTCCGGATGAATAGGCAAGCTCGAACAGCGCGTGATCGCATTTGCTCGACGCATCGGTACCCGCGCCCTGGACCAGCCGCACCGCCTCGTCAGGTGTCAACGCCGACGGAAGTCTCCTGGGCGACTTCGGCGCCTTCAATCCGACGCTGGGGTCGTCCCATGGCACGCCGCCGCGATCGTTGGCGTGACGATGAAACGCGCGCCATGCAGAAAGCATTCGCGCCAGGCTGCGGCCCGACAATCCCTTGCCGTGCAGTGTTGCGAGGATGCGGGCCAGTTGCGCGCGCTTGAGGCTCGGCAGTGGCGTGTCGCCGGCCAGTGCGGCCAATCGCGCCATGTCACGCAGATAGGCGTCACGCGTGTGCGCGGGCCGCGTGGCGAGATGCGTCGCGAACGCGTTCAGCAGTTTCGCATTGACGTCCGCGAGAACTTCCCGTTCAGGTGCGGCGGCGTTTCGCTTGGTCATGGGCGTTTCGCGAACGCCTGGGCGTCAGGACGGCGGCAGGAAGCGCGCGGTGGCCACACTCGCAAGTTCAGCGAGTCGCGTCTGGTACAGCGTGCCCATCCCGATGTGGAATCGTTGACCGTCCGGGCTGCCGAGCGCCAGCAGGCCGAAGGTATGCGCGGTTCGCAGCGGCATGAACGCGAATGACTGCAGCACATCGCCCTCTTCGAACCATTCGCGGGACTCGAAGCTCGCCACAGGTCCGCAATAGGGTTGCCCCAACTGGTCGGCGTACTCGCGGATTTCGGACGACGTTGCCGCGAGCTCCGGCAGGTAGCTTTGCTCGGGCACTTTTCCCCACAGACGCGCGGCGACCTGCGGCACGGCGAAGTCTTCCTTCAGGCTGTGATAGAGCACGGCCAGCGTGGTCTCGAGGTCGGGCGAGGCGAACAGTGCCAGCGTGGAGCGATGCAATTTCTCGCCGATCTGGTCGTTCTCGGTGCCGTAGGACACGAGCTCGCGGAACTTGGCCTCGAGCTCGTTGTTTTTTTCGCGCAACGTGAGAATCTGTCGCTCGGCGATGGGGATTGCGTGGCCGCCATGCGGGTGCGGCACGAAGATTTCGGCGATGACGTCGGCGTAGTCCTCGAAGAATTTCGGATTCTTCTTCAGGTACTCTGCGACCTCAAGTGCGTGCTCGCCGCCGTTCTCGTCCAAGTCCTTGCTCGCGTCCATGCACCGCTTTCCAATATTTGTTCTTGTGTCGTCGCTGTTTCGTGGCCGCACATCACTGTACTTGCCACTCCCCTTCGAATACCGTCGTCGCCGGACCTGTCATCTGCACCGGATGGCCAACGCCCGCCCAGGCAATCAGCAACTCTCCGCCGCGCACCAGCACGCGCACCGGCGAATCGACCAGGCCGCGCCGCACACCCGTCACCACCGCAGCGCAGGCACCGGTTCCACAGGCGAGTGTCTCGCCCACCCCGCGCTCCCACACACGCAAGCGAATGGTAGCGCGATCGACGACCTGCATGTAGCCCGCGTTGACGCGCTGTGGAAAGCGCGAATGGTGCTCGATCCGCGCCCCCTGTGTGGTCACCGGCGCGGCATCCACGTCCGCCACTACCTGGACGGCGTGTGGGTTGCCCATCGAAAGTGCGGAGATGCACACTGGTGCGCCGTCGACCACCAGCGCTTCGTCGATCGCGCCTTCGCCGTCAATGAACGGAATGTCGGCTGGCGCAAATCGCGGGACGCCCATGTCCACAGTGACTTGTCCGTCCGCCTCGAGCCGCGGCACGATGAGCCCGCCGGTCGTTTCCACGCGCAGCTCCCGCTTGAGGGTCAGCCCCTGGTCGCGGACGAAGACAACGAAGCAGCGCGCGCCATTGCCGCACTGCTCCACCTCGCCGCCGTCGGCATTGAAGATCCGGTACCGGAAGTCGGCGTCGCCGGTGGGCAATTCGACCAGCAGCACCTGATCGCAGCCCACGCCGAAGCGACGATCTGCCAATAGTCGCAACTGGGATGGAGACAGCGCGACCCGCTGGCGTATGCCGTCGAGCACGACGAAGTCGTTGCCCAGCCCCTGCATCTTCGTGAACTTGAGCGTGGTCATCGGCCGGGAGGTCCGCCGAGCCGGAAATCGCCGCTGCGCGAGAACGGCACCGGCACGCCGCCATCGAGCGTCGCGGTACCCGAGACGGCATAGCGAATGCGCGTTCCCTGGCCGGCGGCCTTCTGCTCCTGTGCCCGCTGCGACATTTCAGCGGCGACGCGCAGAACGGCGGAGATGCCGGCGCGCGCCTGCAATGTTGCCGCGGCCTCGCCGTTGGCCGGCAGCCGCAACGGGGAGACGAGCGTCGCGTTGCCAACCGGCACGCCTTCGATCAACAGGTTCGCGTCGACCGCGCTGACCGCGATCTCCCGCGCGTTGGGGTTCGCAAGATTCAGCGTGACTTCGAAGATGGCCTCCGCAGCAGTGATCCGCTCCATCCGCACGTTGTCCACGGTGACGCGCGGTGCGGCAATGCGCGGCGCATCGGCGCACGCGGCCAGCACCGCGGCAATAACTACAAAGGGAGCAACGTGGCGACGGATTTCCACGGGCAGATGTTTAATTTAGACGTTGAAGCGGAAGTGCATGACATCGCCGTCCTTGACGACGTATTCCTTGCCTTCGAGGCGCATCTTGCCCGCTTCCTTGGCGCCGCTCTCGCCCTTGCACGCGATGAACTCGTCGTAGGCAATCACTTCTGCGCGGATGAAGCCTTTCTCGAAGTCGGTATGGATGACGCCTGCCGCCTGTGGCGCGCTGGCGCCCACCTGCACCGTCCACGCGCGCACTTCCTTCGGCCCCACGGTGAAGTAAGTCTGCAGTCCAAGCAATTTGTATCCGGCGTGGATCACGCGATCCAGTCCCGGCTCCTCCAACCCCAGGTCAGCGAGAAAGGCATTCTTGTCTTCGCCATCCAGGTCGGCGATTTCCGCCTCGATGGACGCGCACACGGCAACGACCGGCGCACCTTCGGCCCTGGCGTGCGCCTCGACCTTCGCCAGCAGTGGATTGTCGTGGAAGCCGCCCTCGGCGACGTTCGCTACGTACATCGTCGGCTTCATCGTCAGCAGAAAGAACGGTCGCAGGATGTCCTGTTCATCGTCCGTCAGCTTCACCGTGCGCGCCGGCAGCCCCTCATTCAGCACCGCCAGCACCTTGGCCAGCACCGGGACGATGCGCATCGATTCCTTGTCGCTGCCGCGCGCCATCTTCTCGTGCTTGTGCAGGTGCTTCTCCACCGCTGCCATGTCGGCGAGCGCTAATTCCGTATTGATCGTCTCGATGTCGGACAGTGGGTCGATCTTGTTGGCGACGTGCACGACGTTGTCGTCGATGAAGCAGCGCACGACGTGGGCGATGGCGTCGGTCTCGCGGATGTTGGCCAGGAACTGGTTACCCAGGCCTTCACCCTTGGACGCGCCGGCGACGAGACCCGCGATGTCGACGAACTCCACCACCGCGGGGACGACGCGCTCCGGCTTGGCGATCTTGGCCAGCGTATCGATGCGCGGATCGGGCACCTCGACAATGCCCACGTTCGGCTCGATCGTGCAGAACGGGTAATTCTCGGCGGCGATGCCGGCCTTGGTCAACGCGTTGAACAGCGTCGACTTGCCGACGTTCGGCAAACCTACAATGCCACATTTTAAACTCATGCCATCACCCCAAAATCGGGCCGGCTACACCGGCCCGGGTCCACTAGAAGTTTTCAAATCCTTGTTCGTTGTATGGAGCGCCATCATCGCGGCCTCCATGTCCCCGCGCGCGACGTCGGACCAAGCGGCCAACCCGCGCGCCATGGCGTCGCGAATCGCGGCAAGATCCTCCGTGCGCGGCGGCTTCAATACGTAATCGACGACTTCCTGCTGGGTGAGCTCCGAGTCGCGCGGATGGCCAATCCCGATCCGAAGCCGCCAGAAGTCCGCCGTTCCCAGCTGCGCCTGGATATCGCGCAATCCGTTGTGACCCGCGTGGCCCCCGCCCAGTTTCATCTTGGCTTTGCCCGGCAGCAGGTCCGGCTCATCGTGCACGACCAGGATTTCCTCGGGTGCGATCGTGAAAAAACGCGCGACGCCGGCGACGGCGCGTCCCGAAAGATTCATGAACGTCATCGGCTTGACCAGCCGCAACGCGCCAGCCTTGGCCACGTCGCCGCCGAACTTCGCTTCGGCAGCGAACGACGCGCCAAGCTTGCCCGCCAGTTCGTCGACGAACCAGAAGCCTGCGTTATGCCGCGTGTTCGCGTATTCGCGGCCCGGATTGCCGAGGCCGGCAACAAGGCGGATGGGCGTGGTCATGATGAAATTTGCGTTATCGATCGCAGCCGCAAAAAAGAAGGCCCGCGGAATTTTCGCGGGCCCATCTCTCGAAGCCTCACGCTTTCGCGCTCACTTCGGTTACTTTTTCTTGTCGTCCTTCTTGGCGTCTTTCTTGTCGTCCTTCTTGTCGCCGCCCTTGTCGTCTCCAGCGGCGGCGGCACCTTCCGTCGTCGCGGCGGCAGCAGCGGTTGCTGCGGCTGCGGCGGTGGCGGCCAACTCTTCTTCCGTCTCAACCTGCGCACGCGGCACGATGGCGGCAGCGACGACGGGATCATTCTTGCCGCGCTTGACGACCGACACGCCCGGTGGCAGCTTCACCGCGGATACGTGGAGCGCATGGCCGACTTCCAGCGTCGACAGGTCCACCTCGATGAAGCCGGGGAGGTCCTTGGGCAGGCACGCGATGTCCAGGTCGGCGGTCACGTGGCTGATGATCGCGGACGACAGCTTCACGGCCGGCGAAAGCTCGCCGTTGACGAAGTGCAGCGGCACCTTCATGTGGATCTTCTTGTTCTCTTCGACGCGCTGGAAATCGACGTGCAGGATTTCATTGCGGAACGGATGCATCTGCACGTCGCGCAGCAATACCTTGCTGGCGGAGCCATCCAGCTTCATGGTCAGGATCGACGAGTGGAATGCCTCGCCGCGCAGCGCGTGGAACAGCGCGTTGTGGTCGAGTTCGATCGGGGTGGGCGCGACCGTGCCGCCGTAGACGATGCCTGGGGCCTTGCCCGCGCGACGCATGCGGCGGGAGGCGCCCCGGCCTTCGGTGTTACGGGCGAATGCGGTGAATTCGATGCTGCTCATGGATTGCTCCGGTTGTCTGCGGCCTTCCTTCGGCGTTCACCCGCTACATCCAGGTGAAACGCGCCCGGTCGTCCGCCTCGTATCGAGTGGTTGGCGACGTGATGCGAACTTCGCGCGATCGGCCGGCTGAATCAGGGCCGGAAAGCGGGAAAGCCTTGAATTATAACTCTATTCCCGAGGAAAAGCCAACCCTGCAGCCAGGACGCGAACTGCGCGTCAGTCCGTGAACAGCGAGCTGACCGATTCCTCGTTGGAGATGCGCGTCATCGTTTCGGCGAGCAGTTGCGCGCACGAGAGCTGGCGGATGCGCGGGCAGGCTTCCGCTTCCGCCGTCAGCGGAATGGTGTCGGTCACCACGACCTCATCCAGGTCCGACGTCGCGATGCGATTGACGGCACCGCCGGACAGCACCGGGTGCGTGCAGTACGCCACCACCTTCTTGGCGCCGCGTTCCTTGAGCGCCGAAGCGGCCTTGCACAGTGTGTTCGCGGTGTCGGCCAGGTCGTCCATGATCACGCAGCAGCGGCCCTCGACGTCGCCGATGATGTTCATCACCTCGGACACGTTCGCTTTAGGGCGCCGCTTGTCGATGATCGCCAGGTCGGAGTCGAGGCGCTTGGCGATGGCTCGCGCGCGCACGACGCCGCCGACGTCCGGCGAAACGACGATCAGGTCCTCGTAGTTGCGCTTCCACAAATCGCCCAGCAGGATGGGCGTGGCGTAGATGTTGTCGACGGGAATGTTGAAGAAGCCCTGGATCTGGTCCGCGTGCAGGTCCATCACCATGACGCGATTGACGCCGACGGTGGACAGCATGTCCGCGACGACCTTGGCCGTGATCGCGACGCGCGCCGAACGCGGTCGGCGATCCTGCCGCGCATAGCCGAAATAGGGAATGGCCGCGGTGATGCGCGCCGCCGACGCGCGCTTGAGCGCATCGACCATCACCATGATCTCCATCAGGTTGTCGTTGGTCGGCGCACAGGTGGACTGCAGCACGAACACGTCGCGGCCGCGCACGTTCTCCATCAGCTCGACCATCACCTCGCCGTCGGAAAAGCGGCCGACCTGGCAGCGCCCGAGGCTCACATTGAGGTGCTTGCACACGGCCGCCGCGAGCTTCGGATTGGCGTTGCCGGTGAAGATGCGCATGCGTTCGAAGGCCATGGCAGCGATTGTCCCTCAGTTTTGGCTCAGTTTACTTATTGAAGTCGCGCGCCAATGCAAAACAGGCAGGACACTCTCGCGAATGTGCTGCCTGTCAAATGAATGGCTGGGGAGGTAGGGATCGAACCTACGAATGCCGGAATCAAAATCCGGTGCCTTACCACTTGGCGACTCCCCAGCGGAAACTGGAATTCCATCGTTGCCGGCGATCATGCAAATGCCGCCAGCGGGTGTCTTGCGAGCGTCCGCGCGACACATCCACGCATATCGTGCGGCAACAGCGCCAGCGCACGCTGCGCTTCGTGCTCGCCCGGAAACGCCGCAAAGACGCAACTCCCGGACCCTGTCATCCGCGCCTGTGGCGATGCGCGGGACAATGCTTCCAGGCCCTGGGCCACGGCGGGGAATCGGGCAGCCGTGACGGGTGCGAGATCATTCCGGCCATAACCCTCGGAAAAGACGTCTATTTTCGCCGACGGGGTCGCTCGTGTCAATTCGGGGGCGGCGAAGATGTCGGCGGTCGGCACCGCCGACGGCGGGAACGCCAGCGCAAGAAAACAGGGCGGCAGCGACACCGGCGCCAGCATTTCACCGACGCCGCGCACGACAGCATTTTCACCGGCGACGAACAGCGGAACGTCCGCGCCCAACTCGAGTGCCAGCGCCAGCAATTCGGCGCGCGGCAACGCCAGGTTCCAGAGCCGATTGAGCGCCAGCAGCACGCTGGCCGCATCGGAGCTGCCTCCGCCCAAACCGCTGCCCAGCGGAATGCGCTTGGTCACGACAAGATCAACGCCGTCGCGCGTGCCGGTCGCCGCCTGCAACGCGCGCGCGGCGCGCACGGCGAGATCGTTGTCCTCGGGCACGCCAGCGACATCGTTTTCGCGGCGGATGATGCCGTCGTCGCGCCGCGAAAGGGTGATCGAGTCGGCGAGATCGATCAAGGCGACCAGCGATTCGAGCGTGTGATAACCGTCTGCGCGGCGCCCGGTGACGTGCAGGAACAGGTTGACCTTGGCGGGCGCGGGAACGGTCAGCGTGTTCATTGCCAATCAGCGCCCGAGCGCTGGCGAATCCCACCGGTCGACGACGATGCGCACGTCGACGGGCTGGGCATCCGGATACGAGAGTTTCAGCCGGGACGGACGCGCCGAGGGCGCATCGTCCGGATAGGTGTACACGATCTCCCACGCTTGTTGTCGCAGCACCAGCGCGCGCCCTTGCGCATCGCGTTCGACGTAGGCGTCCGACCCTGCGCGCGCGCCGCCACGGACCCAGAACGCGATATCGTCCATCGGCACCGGCGCACCCAGCAGCGCGGTCGTCATCGCCTTCCAGTCGGGATAGGTTTCCACAGCGCCACCGGGGCGCTCGACGACGACACGATTCTGCGCACCGTCGATGCGCGCGTAGACCTGTCCGAACGGCGAAGCGAAGTCGATGCGATCACGGCCGGGTTCGTGGCTCCACGCGAAGTTTGCCGCAACACCTTCGTTGCCACGCTTGGCGGACAACCGGCCGTCGATGGCGAACGGCGCATCGGCGACGGTCGCTGCCGACGACATCGGTCGCGGCGGCGCGGTCGTGCAAGCGGAAAGCAGGATCGCGGTGCACGCGACGGCGCCGACAAAAGTGCAGCGACGATTCACGACGGACGCTTCACGACGGCGGGTGCGGCGTCGTGCCGGGCACAGCACGCCTACTTCGAATGGCGGCGGACGGTCTCGAGCAGCACCTCGTTCGCAGGTGATGTCTGCAGTTGCGACTGCCAGACTTCGTTCGCGCGCACGGGGTCGCCCTTTTTCCACAGCACCTCGCCCAGGTGCGCGGCGATTTCGGCGTCGGGACGCTGCGTCATCGCGCGGCGAAGGTACGTTTCGGCATCGTCGAGCTTGCCCAGCCGATAGAACGCCCAGCCCATGCTGTCGAGGATGAACGGGTCCTCCGGCGCCAGCTTGTAGGCCTTTTCGATCAGCGCAAAACCTTCGCTCGTGCGCGGCGTGCGGTCGACCAGCGTGTAGCCCAATGCATTGAGCGCCTGCGCGTCGTCCGGTTTCAACTCCACGACGCGGCGCAGGCTGGCCTCGGCCTCGTCGACCTTGTCCAGTTTTTCCGCGACCATCGCGGCGTCATACAGCAGGTCCGTTGAGTCGGGATGTTCGGTGATGGCAAGCTTCAGCACCGAATAGGCAGCGGCGTTGTCGTTGGCATCGCGCAACATCGCGGCCTCCGCCTGGCGCACCTGCACGCGCTGGTCGATCGTTACCGCGGGCAGATCAGCAAGGTAACGGCGCGCCTCTGGAACGCGGTTGAGCTTGGCCATCATGGCGGCGACGCGAAGCTTGGCGGGCCACGCGCGTTCGCCGTCGGGTACCGCCAGGTAGCGGTCGATGGCCAGCTGATAGTTACCGGATTCCTCGGCGACCTGCGCCAGGTAGAGTTCGACCGCGCCGCTTTCGCCGTAGCCGGCCTTCTGCAGGTCGCTGAAGAGCGCCTCCGCCGTAACCCAATCCTTCATCTGCATCGAAATGGCGGCGACGCCGAACTCGAACTCGCGCGACGTGCGGTCAGCGTCCCACAGGGCCTGGAACACCGCGCGGGCCTCCGCATAGCGCTTTTGCTCGACGTAAACCTGAGCGAGCGCGCCGGCAGCGGACTTGGCATCCGGATTGGCGGCCACGAAGGACTTGAGGAACGCGAGCGCGGCAGCCTGCGACGTGCGCAACAGGATGTCGGCCTTGAGGAGTGCCGCGCGTTCCCATCCCGGCTTGAGTTCCAGCGCGCGGTCGACTTCGACCATCGCGATGTCCACGCCCTGCGACGCGGGAATTTCCGCAGCGAATGCGGCATACGCGATGGCGAAATGTGCCTCGGGACTGGCCGGATAGGGCCTGGCGAGCGAACGAACGATTTCGTAGACCTGCTTCTTCTCGGGTTGTTGCGAAAAGAAACGATTGATCTGCAGGAACGTCTCGCCGACCCCCTGCCCGGAAACGGCGGCTTCGCTCAACAATTTCTCGAGCCGGCCGCGAATCTCGTCATCGACGCCCGTTTCCGCGGCGTCCTTGCCGGTGGCCCCGTTGGCCAGCGACGCCAGCACCTGTTTCGGGCGGGGGGCTTCGGGGTCGAGCGTAGTCCAGAGCATCGCCGCATCGACCGCCAGCGAGCGCTGGCGGGAGGCGAGCGCGATTTCGGTGGCCCGCCTTGCCGCTCGAGGGTCGCGCGACTCGCGCGCGGCTTCGTAATAGGCCTTGGCGGCCAGCGGGCCGTCGCCGCGCTGCAGCGCGACTTCCGCGAGTATGAATTTGTAGAACAGGTCGGCCGAGATTCCGTCGCCGACCGGGGGCACCACCGGCGGCTCCTGCGGTCGCGCCGTGCCCACGGGCGGCACCGGCTGTGCGGACACGGGGAATGACCCGACGACCGCGCCAGCCGCAAACGCCGCGGCGATCAGCGGTAGACGCAACGGAAACCGGGAGAGGGCGGGACGGGGAAGCTTGCGGATGAACGCCATTCGGACTCGCTTGAATCGATAGACCGGCAGGCGGTCGATGTTAGGCTATATTTGGCGGCGCAACAAATGAAGCCCTAGCCTTCCGCCCCGAACGCCACCGCGATGCCCGAATTACCCGAAGTCGAGACCACGCGACGCAGCGTGGCGCCGCACGTCATCGGACGCCGGATCGCCAAGCTCATCGTGTACGACCCGCGCTTGCGGTGGCCGGTTCCCGCCGACCTTCCGAAAAGGCTCGAAGGGCAAACTGTCGACGACCTGACACGGCGCAGCAAATACCTGCTGTTCCGCATCGGCGCGGGGACGTTGCTCGTTCACCTCGGGATGACCGGCAGCCTGCGGGTACACACGCGTGCCGCCGACCGTCGTCTCCACGACCATGTGGACATCGTGTTCGGCGACGGCTCGCTTCTCCGCTATCACGATCCGCGGCGCTTCGGCGCGATGCTCTGGGCGGCGGACCCCGCGCTGGCGCACCCACTGTTGCGGGACCTGGGGCCAGAACCGTTCGACGCCGCATTCGACGCCGACTATCTGTATCGGGTGACACGCTCGCGCAGCGCTGCCATCAAACTCGCGTTGATGGACAACCATGTCGTCGTCGGGGTGGGCAACATCTACGCGAGCGAGTCGTTGTTCCGCGCCGGCATCCGGCCGACGACCCGTGCCCACAAGGTGTCCCGACCGCGACTCTCCCGGCTGGTCGATACGGTGCGCGCGGTGCTGTCCGAGGCCATCGCCAAGGGCGGCAGCACGCTGCGCGACTACGTCGATGCGTCCGGCGAGCCGGGGTACTTCCAGCTTGACTACCAAGTCTACGGCCGGGAAGGCGAACCCTGCCGGACCTGCGGCACGCCGATCCGGAACCGCCGTCTGGGGGCCCGGGCATCCTTCTATTGTCCGCAATGCCAGCAGTGACGGCGGACGGCCAGGGGCAGACGCTGATGGGCATGCCGCCAGACCCCGATTTCGGCCACAATGCCCATCGAGCGCCGGGAACCCGACCCAAGTCCCGTTCGGCATGACTTGTGCTTGACAACGTAATGCGTGCGCGTAGCACCCCCTAATCCCGTCGACGAACCGACCCCCCAAGCCATGGCTCCCCCGTCCCGCGATCTTGCCGCCCGTTTCGAGGCCTACAGCGACTGGCGCCGCCGGCTGTCCGGAGGCATTTCCAGCCTGCACGATTGGCTGCAGCAACAGGACCTGGCTGATTCCCAGGTCGACGCCAAGGTGCAGCAGCTCCTCGAGCGGCTGCACCAGGACAAGCTGATCGTCGCGTTCGTGGCCGAGTTCTCGCGCGGCAAGTCCGAACTGATCAACGCCATTTTCTTCGCGGACTTCGGGCAGCGGCTGCTCCCGTCGTCGGCAGGTCGCACCACAATGTGTCCGACCGAACTTCTCTACGATGCCGCGCGCCCGCCGTCGATCCGGCTGCTGCCGATCGAGACGCGGTTGAAAGACGCGACGGTTTCCGAATTCAAGAACTACGCGGACGAATGGGTGACGTTTCCGCTCGACCTGGGCAACGCCGAGAAGATGGGCGAAGTCCTGAGCCGGGTGTCCCAGGTCAAGCGGGTGCCGGTCGATCTTGCGCGCAAGTACGGACTGTTCGGCGACGGCGACGAGGACATGCTGCGGGCTCTTGAGGATGACGACGAAAGTACCGTCGACATCCCTTGCTGGCGCCACGCCGTCATCAATTTTCCGCACCCGCTGCTGCAGCAGGGGCTGGTCATCCTGGATACCCCGGGGCTCAATGCCATCGGCACGGAACCCGAGCTCACGCTGAACCTGCTGCCCAATGCGCACGCGGTGCTGTTCATACTGGCCGCCGACGCCGGCGTGACCAAGACCGACCTCGAAGTGTGGAACCAGCACCTGGCCGGCGACGATCCGGCAACGCGTGCCGGCCGCCTGGTCATCCTGAACAAGATCGACGGCCTTTGGGACGACCTCAAATCCGAGGCCGAGATCAATTCCGAAATCAGCCGTCAGATGCGCAACACGGCGCAGATGCTCGGCATTCCGGGGTCGCAGGTCTTCGCGGCATCAGCGCAGAAGGCGCTGCTGGCCAAGGTCAACGGCGACGACGCGCTGCTTGCGCGCAGCAGGCTGCCCGCGCTGGAGCAGTCGCTGTCGCAGAAACTCATTCCCGCCAAGCGCGACATCGTCGGCGCGGCATCGCAGGCGGAGTTGCGCGCGCTGGCCGCCGGCGTGCGGGCGATCCTGGACGCGCGCGCCTTGGGGATAACCGAGCAACTGGCGGAACTCACCGCGCTGCGCGGCAAGAACCAGGATGTGGTCGGGCACATGATGGAACGCGTACGCCAGGAAAAGGAACTGTTCGAGCGCGGACTTGCCCGCTACACCGCATTGCGCAATGTCTTCACGCAGCAGACCAACGAACTCTTCGACCACATCGGCCTCGAGTCGCTGCGCGCCAACGCCGGCCGCACGCGCCGCAGCATCGAGGACAGCCCGTTCACCAAGGGCGTGCGCGGCGCGATGAACGAATTCTTCGCGGGCATCCGCAATGAGCTGGATGCCGCGGCCCGCCAGGCCGGCGAAATCCACGACATGATGCGCGCGATGTACGCGCGCTTCGCCAAGGAACACGGGCTGGAGCCCTTCAATCCGCCGCCGTTCTCGGTGCTCAAGTACCAGAAGGAAATCGAGCGGCTAGAACGCGCATACAACACGCACTTCAACACGCTGTGGAACATGGTCAGCAAGGCCAAGTTCGCGCTGATGAAGCGTTTCTTCGAGACCATCGCGTCGCGCGTCAAGCACGTCTACGACGTCGCCAACCGCGACGTGGAGGCGTGGCTCAAGGCCGTCATGTCGCCGCTGGAAACGCAGGTCCGCGAACATCACATGCAGTTGCGGCGCCGCCTGGAGAGCATCAAGCGCATTCACCACGCCAGCGACGAACTCGAGGAGCGCATCGCCGAGCTCGAGCAGCAGGAGGCCGGCGTGCGGGCCCAGGTGCAGGGGCTGATGCAGGAGGTCGCCAACGTCGATGCGATCGTGCTGCAACCCGACGCATTGCCTCTCGCCGCCAACGCCGCCTGAGAAGTCCGGCGAAACGAAACGGCCCGCACGCGCGGGCCGTTTTTCATCCAGGCGCGAGGACCGCGCCAACATCACGGCAGTGTCAAACGGCCTTGCGGCGCGCCACGGTCATGCCCGCGATGGCGAGCAGCAGGACGAGCAGCAGCATCGCCCACTCGTTCAATGCAGGAATCGGAACGTTCGCGGCTGCGACAAAGGCGGCACACCCCGGTACGGTGAGGGTGTCGGCATCCGTTGTCACGGTTCCGCCATAGGCCAGCATGCGCCCGGAGACATTGGCAAAATGCCCGATGGTGATCCCCGCAGCATCGATGATGTTCCCTGCGAAAGTGGGCGACGCCGACAGTGCGGCATTGGCCCCGATCGTCGCTGCGCCGCCCGGAGCCCAGAACACGTCGGTCGCGCACGCGCCCCCCGTGAGCACGACCGACGAATTGGCCGCGGTATCGAGCGCACCGCCGGGTCGGAAGACGTAAACACCGGCTCCGCTCAGGGTTACGACGGTTGACGTGGTGACGCTCATCGCGCCTCCGCTGGAGTAGCAGCCCGGCGGGATGGTCCCGGGGGGATTGGAACCGATGACGATCGAATCGAGCGCGACCGCTCCGGCACCGAGCGACGTGCACACCTGTCCATTCAGGTTCGCGAGCGCCAGCGCCTGGTCCGTTCCCACGGCGGGAAGACAAGGCGTGGATGTGAGTCCTGTGACCGTCAGCGGCGGGGTCACGGGGCCGGTCGTGTAACAGACATCGCCATTGACGATGGTTTGCGGCGCGGTATTGGCGTTGGTGAACGTGCTGGAGACGATGGCATAGGTGCCCGCGGTTCCCAGCGGTGGCGCGGTGGCGGCGAAGGCCGCCCCCGCATGTGCCAGCGCAAACAGCGCAACGAATGCCCACCGCGTCGGCCGACGATGATTCACTCGCTCGAAGCTCGGCGTCGGATTGTCCGCACAACTCGCGGCGAAGCGGCCGTTCAAACTGATTGCGCCCGGTATTTTCATTGCTGACTCCTGGAGAAAGCCGGGTTCTCGGGCAATGGCTTTGTCAAGCCGTCCGCACCAGCCATCCCGGCCAAGTATCATTGTTTGGCCGTGCTACGAGCGCGTCTGTACGTTGCCCCACATTGCGAGAGGACAGCGGGGAATCTGTCGGCCGGCTGTACGGCCGTGCGCAATCAGCCAGCGACCTTGATCGCCATCAGCCCTTCGTATTTCAAGCGCAGCGCCGCATTCGATTCGATGTGGTCCGGCGACACCGGTATGCAGTCGACCGGGCAGACCTCGCGGCATTGGGGCGCATCGAAATGGCCGACGCATTCGGTACATTTGGCAGGGTCGATCACGTAGATTTCCGGCCCCTGCGAAATCGCCGCGTTAGGGCACTCGGGCTCGCACACGTCGCAGTTGATGCATTCGTCGGTGATCATCAGTGCCATGGCGAGACGATTCGTCAGGGCTTGGCGACGTTGATTTCCGCCACGCGCGCGCGGATGCGGGCGTTGACCGAGGGCGGCACGAAATGCGAGACGTCGCCGCCGAAGCGCGCAATCTCGCGGACGATCGTGGCTGAAATGAACGTGTATTGTTCCGAGGGCGTCAGGAACATCGTCTCGACATCCGGATGCAGGTGGCGGTTCATGCCGGCCATCTGGAATTCATACTCGAAGTCCGATACCGCGCGCAGGCCGCGCAGGATGATCCTGGCGCCGCGCTGGCGGACGAAGTCCATCAGCAACGCCGAAAAGCCGATGACCTCGACGTTGGCAAGGGGCGCCAGCGATTCCCGCGCCATCGCAACCCTCTCCTCCGCGGAGAACATGGGCCGCTTCGATTCGCTGTCCGCCACGCCGACGATGACGTGGTCGAAAACGCGCGCGGCGCGCCGCACGAGATCCTCGTGGCCGCTGGTGAACGGGTCAAACGTGCCGGGATAGACGACTTTGATCATGGTTGAGGTGCTGAAGTGACTTCGGTCGCCGCGCCGTCGGCGTGGTTGAACAGATGATAATGCACGGCACCCGCCTTGGCGTGACGCCATGGCGCAAGACCGCCTGCCGCTTCCAGTGCGCGACCAGCTTCGGCATAGACGAATCCGCCCGCCGCAAGGCGTGCAGCGCAGGCGGGCAGCAGCCAGTCCCACTCGTCGGAGGCGAATGGCGGATCGAGGAAGATCACATCGAAGAGGCCCGTTTCGCGCACGAGATGGCGGCGCGCGTCACCGGCGTGCGTCGTCAATCCGGTTGCGCCAAAGGCCTCGGCCGCGTCGGCGATCGCCCGCACGAGGGCGGGATTGCGATCGACCGCCACGGCGAGCGTGGCGCCGCGCGACAGGGCCTCGAGGGTCAGCGCGCCGCTTCCGGCATAGAGGTCGAGCGTACTCATGCCGGTCAGGTTCTGGCCCAGCCAGTTGAACAGCGTTTCACGCACGCGGTCGGGCGTCGGGCGCAATCCTTCGCCTTCGGGAAAGCGGATCGCCCGGCCACGAAATCGACCACCGATGATGCGGACGCGATTGGCTTTGGCGGCGGGCATGGGGGTAGATGGAAGATGAGTGACAGTGAGGAACAAGGACGTGCAATGGGGAACCGGTAGAATTCTAGTCCTCCTCGTTGTCGTCCTCCCGGTTCCCGCTCCCCATGTTCGACCTCTTCAAGAAGACTCCCCCGCCCGCTGCTGCCGCGGACAAGCCGTCGTGGACCGAGCGCCTGAAGGCCGGGCTAGGGCTTTCGCGCGAAAAACTCTCCCACGCGCTGACCGACGCATTTTCATTGCGCGTGCTCGACGAGGATGCCGAGAAGAAACTCGAGGCGGCGCTGCTTACCGCCGACGTCGGTGTGGACGCCACGCGACACCTGATCGCCGACATGTGGGTACGCTGGAAGCGGGCGGACGCGAATGCGGATCCGCGCTCGACGCTGGCCGCGGCGATGGTGGCGCTGATCGAGCCGCTGGAAAAGCCGCTTGTCGTGAGCAGCGAACGGCCCTTCGTGATCATGGTGACCGGCGTCAATGGCGCCGGAAAGACGACGTCCATCGGCAAGCTCGCAAAGTGGCTGCAGGCGCAGGACCTGTCGGTGCTGCTCGCTGCCGGCGACACGTTCCGGGCCGCCGCGCGCGAACAGCTCGTCGTGTGGGGCGAGCGCAACGGCGTCGCGGTCATCCAGGCCGCGGGCGGCGACCCGGCCGCCGTCATGTTCGACGCAGTGGCGGCGGCGCGCGCGCGCGGCATCGATGTGGTGCTTGCGGACACGGCCGGGCGCCTGCCCACGCAAGCGCCGCTGATGGAGGAATTGCGCAAGGTGAAGCGCGTCCTCGGCAAGGCGCAGGAAGGCGCGCCGCATGAAGTGCTGCTGGTGCTCGACGCCAACACGGGCCAGAACGCGCTGGCGCAGGTCCGGGCCTTCGACGAAGCTGTCGGGCTCACAGGCCTCATCGTCACCAAGCTCGACGGAAGTGCGAAGGGCGGCGTCGTGGCCGCCATCGCCAAGCAGCATCCGGTTCCGCTCAGGTTCATCGGCGTTGGTGAGGCGGTCGACGACCTGCGGCCCTTCGTCGCGCGCGAGTTCGTCGAGGCGCTGCTGCCCGCGCTGGATTGACGAAACCCGGCCATTGAAAGGCGTGCCGCTGTGCGTGACCGGCTGGCGCTGCGTCAGGGGTGCGCCGGCGGCAGATTCGCGCGAATCCTCTGCGGGAAATCGTCGCCGTTGCCTGCCGCCTTCGAGATCTCCGTGATGTTCGAGCGCCGGCGCAGTTCGTCGAAGCCCAACGACGTGTTCACGACACCCGTGTTGTAGAAATAGCGGTCGATCAGTCCGTTCAGAACATGCCGGATATCGAGCCCGCCGACCCTGCCGGCCACGTTTGCATAGCGAACGATGTTGATCGTGCAGCTGTTGGAAAGCAGGTGGTACCACTCAGGCGCGGCGTAGAGCTCGTTGATCCGTTCCATGTAAACCAGGAACAGGCGGCGTGAGGCTTCTGGCGAAATGTTCAGGTGGTAGAGAAAAACTTCCTCGTCCCGATAGTTGGTGCGCAGCCGCACCAGGTCGCGTTCGTCGCCGACGATGTAGATCAGCTCGTACTGCTTGAACATGGACGCGATCGGCGAATAGCCTTCGCCTGCCTCGGGCCGTGTTTCGATCGAGATGCTGACCGGCGGCGCATTGTCGAACATGAAGCTCAGGAACGTGTGCCCGATCGGGCCTTCCATCCAGAACGAAATGTAGAAATCCACGCCCGTCAGATGCGCCAGGCTCACTTCACGTTCCTCGTAGCGCTCGGTGAAGTCGTACCGGGTCCGATAGTCGAAATGGCGCACGTTGACGAGACGCACGCGGTCGCCATCGATGACCGCGCGCGGCATCACGGCGACGTCGCGGCGCCAGTCGCGATCGTGCGAGGGCAGGATGGTCGCCCACCATGCGCACACGACGAGGAAGAGCGCGGCGAAAATCCATGGCATCCGTGGCCGGCGCGTGATCCACAGCGCCCAGATACCGAACGCCGCGAACGCGATGGCGAGAGACAGCCGCACCCAGGGCCACGGCAGGTTCGAAAAATTGATCGCCATCGTCGCCCACACCAGCAGCGCGGCGCCGCACAGGTGTCCCAACCCCCGGACCAGGAAGCCGAGCGCCTTCAACAGCCGGACCGGGCGCGCAGCGCATTCGCGATGGCCAACCCGCCGAACGCTGCGGTGATGTGCTTCCACGCATGGCCCGCGAAAACCTCGCGCGTCGCGTTCCAGACGACGACGTCGCCAGCCTCCAGGATCTTCGCGACGCCATACCAGGCAATCAGCGTCCACCACGGCAAGGGATCGTGGCTCTTCCGGGTCACGCTCAGCACAAGCAGAATGCCGGCCATGCCGCCGAACTGGACCAACGCGTACAGTGAAAGGTCGGCCGTGGCTTTCCAGTAGAAGACGCTGGCAGGGCCGATCACCAGCATCAATAGCAGCACGGCAAGACCGCAGCGGGCGCTGACACGTTCGGCCAGCAGCGCGCCGAACACGCCTGCGAAAACAATGGTCATCGGCAGCCGGTCGCCCACCAGCGATTCGTTGGTCGGATTCCAGTGGTAGTAGCCCGAGCCGAAACCGGTGAGGAAGAATCCGACGAAAAAGACGTACAGGCTGACGCGGACCGCGGACGGCAGCGGCCGCTGGTTCTGCTGTAGGCGCAGGAGTCCCAGCAAGCCGACGGCGACGAAGGCCAGGTTGGAAAGCAGGTCAGCGGCGTTCGGAATTCCGAGCCACGACCGTCTGTCCGCGAATTGGTGATAGCCCTCGGGCTGCGCGATCGTCGGCAGGAAAAGCCACAGGACGACGAAGGCCAGCAGGCCCATGGCGACATGGATTTCCCGGCGAGAGAGCAAGCGCTGCGACGGCATGTAGGCGGTAATGACCGAGCGGAGTTTGTGGACCCGCAGGCGAAGCGGGCATTGTAGTGGGAGGCGGCAGGTTGCGCGTCCACTGGCCTGCGAATGCCTGCCCGGCCGCCAGTTGGTGGGCACCCACTCTTACTCAATCCTTTGAATTTGTTGCCAGTTTATTGTCGAGGCTTGGGACGGAACACAGCCCGGTTATATCGTTCTAACCTAAACCCGATGGATTTAGTCGGGAACTTGGTGCAGGCTTAGCACTCCAATGTTGCGAGTGCTAAAATCGTTTCAATGCCGCGACGGCACTTGGGTGGGACTCATTGCCCACCCTCCTTGTCCAAATCGCGCGGCAAACTTTTCTGGAGACCTGGCATGACGAGTACGACGCTGGCGTTCCCTACTCCCGCCTCACTGGGGAGCCTCGATCACTACATCCAGTCGGTCAACCGGTTCCCGCTGCTGACGCAGGAACAGGAGACCGCGCTGGGGCGACGCCTCCAGTCGCACGACGACATCGACGCCGCGCGCTCGCTGGTGCTGTCGCACCTGCGCCTGGTGGTGGCCGTGTCGCGCAACTACGTCGGCTATGGCCTGCCCCAGGCCGACCTGATCCAGGAAGGCAATGTCGGCCTGATGAAGGCCGTCAAGCGCTTCGACCCTGAGCGCGGCGTGCGCCTGGTCTCGTTTGCGCTGCACTGGATCCGCGCCGAAATGCACGAATACATCCTGCGCAACTGGCGGCTCGTGAAGGTCGCCACCACCAAGGCACAGCGCAAGTTGTTCTTCAACCTGCGCAGCATGAAGGCCACGTCGTCCGCGCTGTCGGTCGCGGAGGCCAAGGCCATTGCGAAGGACCTGGGTGTAAAGCCGGAGGAAGTCGTCGAGATGGAAACGCGGCTCACCGGTCGCGACGTCTCCATCGACCCGACGCCGGGCGACGAAGAGAACAGCATCTCGCCGATCGCCTACCTGACGGACACCGAAGACGAACCGTCCCGGATTCTTGAGCGGAAGCAGAACGCGCGCAATCGCACGACGGGCCTCAACACGGCGCTGGCGAAGCTGGACGATCGCAGCCGCCGGATCATCGAAGCGCGCTGGCTGCGCGAGGACGACTCAACGTCGACGCTGCAGGACCTGGCCGACGAGTACGGCGTTTCGGCCGAGCGCATCCGCCAGATCGAAAGCAAGGCGATGAAGACGATCCGCTCGCAAATGACCCAGGCGTTGTCTACGCGCGCTTCGTGAGTGGTTTCATGAGCGTTTTCGCGAGTGGCTTCATGAGCGCGCCCGCCCTGTAGCAGCGCCATGGGTACGCGCGACGCACGAGTGGACGCTTACATCGCGCGTGCCGCCCCGTTCGCACAACCCATCCTTGCGCACGTGCGCGAACTCGTGCACTCGGCGTGTCCGGGCGCTACCGAAACCATCAAGTGGGGCTTTCCGCATTTCGAGCACAAGGGCGTGCTCTGCTCGATGGCGTCGTTCAAGGCGCATTGCGGCTTCGGCTTCTGGCATGCCGAGATGCGCGCGGCGGTGGGCAAGACCTCGAATGAGACAGCGATGGGCGAGTTCGGCCGCATCTCGGCGTTGAGCGATCTTCCCAAGGACGCGGCATTGAAGGCGCTGATCCGCAAGGCCGCCGCAATCAACGAAAGCGGCGTCAAGCCGGCACGCGTGACCAAGCCCGCGCCGCTGAAGGTGCCGGATGACCTGGCCGCCGCATTGAAACGCGATCGCGTCGCGAAGGTGAATTTCGACGCGATGAGTCCGAGCCACCAACGCGAATACATCGAGTGGCTGTTCGACGCCAAGCGCGACGAAACGCGCAGCAAGCGACTCGCCACCGCGATCGAGTGGATCGGTCAGGGCAAGTCGAAAGAGTGGAAGTACCGCGGGCACTGAGCGCGTGCACTGAGCACGGGACCTGAGAGCGGCCGCTGCGCAAGTCACCTCGTCCGCGTGTTCACTCGATGACGTCGTCGACGCGCTGCAGCACCGAAGGCGGAATGACGACACCCAGCGACTTGGCCGTAGAGCGATTGAGCACCAGTTCGAACGTCGTCGGCTGCTCGATCGGAAGCTCGCCGGGCCGGGCGCCTTTCAATATCTTGTCGACGTACGTCGCCGCTCGCCGATACACCGCGCTCAGGTTGGTGCCATAACTGGCCAGCCCGCCGAACTCCGCGAATTCGCGCCAGAAGTAGATTCCGGGCAGGCGATTCTTGTTGGCGAAATTCACGATGCGCTCGCGCTCGAACCCAAGAATGGCGTCCGCGACGACGAACAACGCATCGGGCTTGGTTGCGGGTATCTCGGCAAACGCGTGTTCGAGTTCCTGCGCATTCCGGGCCTTCCATGGCAGCAGGGTCAGGTCGAGGCGGCGCGCAGCGGCTTCCACGCTTTGCATGATGTCCTGCGCGTAGGGCGGCGAAGGATTCGACACCACCGCGATGCGCTTTGCCCGCGGCAGCATCAGCTTCAGGATTTCCAGGCGCTTGGCCTCCAGGTCGCTGGCCAGCACGGCGAAGCCGGTGAGGTTGCCTCCGGGCCGCGCGAGGCTGGGGACGATCTGTTCCGCAATCGGGTCGCCGGTGATGAACACGATCGGAATGGTCGTCGTTGCCGATCGCACCGCGCGCACGGCCGGAGGGCCCCCGGTGCTCACTATGACCGCCGGCTTGCGGCTGATGATTTCGTTGGCCAGAGCAGGCAACCGCTCGACCTTCTGGTCTCCCCAGGCGAAGTCGATTTCCAGGTTGCGGCCCTCGACGTATCCCAGGTCCGCCATGCCTGCCAGGAACGCGGCTACGTATTTCGCATTGGGGCCCGCCGGACCGGCATTGATGAACGCGATGCGATGCATTCCCGGCGCGGGTTGGCCCGCAGCGCCGGACGCTGCGACGATCGCGCCGAGCACCAGCAGGAACTGTCGGCGTGTCGGATTCACCAGAGCTGTGCCGAGACCTGCAGGAAGAATCGGTTGCCGCTCGCGCGATTCTCCACGGCGAATTCCTTTTGCCACTTGAGCGCGATGCCAAAATCCCGCGATGGATGGAAGCGGATGAATGGACCGATTGCTGCGGCGCGTCCGCGGTTGCCGCCCGCAACATCGTTGCCCTTCAACTGATCGTCGGTCGTCTGCTGGTAATAGTAGCCGTTGAGGCCCGCCTGCCACGTCGGCGTCACGTCGTAGCCCAGGCCCCAGTCGACGTTGAATTCCTGGCCGGACTTGTAGTTCGTCGTGTTGTTTTCGAAATTGTAGAGATAGACAAAACTTCCGCTGACCTCGACCGGCGGAATTGGAAACCAGGTGATCCAGTAGGCCGGCGCCACCGACCAGAATCCAGTGGAAATGTTGGCAAGCTGGGTCGGACGGTATTCGCGCGCCGGGAAGAAGAGTTCCAGGCCGGTGATCTGGTGCACGGTTTCGCCGTGCCAGCCAAGCAATGCCGGTGCGAACAGCGCGCCCGGGAAATCGCCCTGGGACGAACCTGAACGGTGAATGTTGCCGCCGGGTGTCTGCACGTCGAAGCGCACGTCCACATCGGCGACGAACGTCAACCCGACGCGAGTCTCGATGTCGGCGCCGAACAGCTTCGCATTCGGGTAGACGTACTGGAAGCGCGCAGTCAACGCTGTTGCATTGACGTGGAAATTCGAGATGCCGGGCCGCGGATTGCCCGAGCCGTCCAGCGTTTCATCGGCAGTGTAATAGCCCACATACGTAGTCATTCGCATGCCGGGCGGTGGCATCATGCCGGTCAACACGGTGTCCACTCCGAGCGCCTTGTTCGTGTTGCCGCCTTCGGTTGCCGATGCAGTACCGGACGCGCCGCATAGCGTCAGCGCCGCGGCCAGCACCGGCCCGACAACTCGAGCGAACAGCAAGTCGCGAAACCTTCGGTCCATATTTTTTCAATCCCCTGGGTCTCGACTCGACGCAATCCAATCTGCGATATTGTGGGTGCGCCCCCGCGCGCAGGCAACCGGAATATTCCGGCGGCAGACGGACCCTACAACTCCACCTGCGTCCCCAATTCCACAACGCGGTTGGACGGGATGCCGAAGAAGTCGGAGGCCTTGGTCGCGTTCTTGGACATCGACACGAACAGGCGCTCGCGCCACAGCGCCATGCCAGGCGCCACCGTGGCGATGAGCGTCTCGCGCGACACGAAGAACGACGTCTCCATCATGTCGAAGGCGAAGCCGCGGCGGCCGCATTCCTCGAGCAGTTCGGGCACATCCGGGTCTTCCTTGAAGCCGAAGTGCGCGACGATCTGGAAGAACTCGCAGCCGAGCGGCGTCGCCTCGTAGCGCTCCTCGACAGGCACGGACGGCACATCGCCGGTGACCACGGTCAGGAACACGACGCGCTCGTGCAGCACCTTGTTGTGCTTCAGGTTGTGCAGCAACGCGTGCGGCACGCTGTTGGGCGACGAGGTGAGGAACACAGCCGTGCCGGCGACGCGCGTCGGCGGCGACGCCTCGATACTCTGGATGAAGAGATCGAGCGGCATTGCGTCGTCCGACAACCGGTTCATGAGCACCGACCGTCCCCGCTTCCATGTCGTGAGCAGCGTGAAGATGACGATGCCGCTCAGGATCGGGAACCAGCCGCCTTCCGGAATCTTGAGCGAATTCGACGCGAGGAAGGCGACGTCGATGACGACGAAGGGAACGGCCACGGCCAACGCGAAAACGGTGGGCCAGTTCCAGAGCCTGCGCATGACGACGAACAGCGAGATCGAATCGATCAGCATCGCGAGCGTGACTGCGATGCCATACGCGCCCGCCAGGTGGCTCGAACTACGGAAGCCGATGACCAGCAGGATCACGGCGATCAGCAGCGCCCAGTTGACGAACGGCACGTAGATCTGGCCGATCTGCCGCTCGGAGGTGTGGAGGATGGTGAGGCGCGGACAGTAGCCCATCTGGATCGCCTGTCGCGTCAGCGAGAACGCACCGGAAATCACCGCCTGCGACGCGATGACCGTGGCGCACGTCGCCAGCACGACCAGTGGCAGCAGCGCCCACGTCGGCGCCAGCAGGTAGAACGGATTCTTCACGGCGGCCGGATCGGACAGGATCAGGGCGCCTTGGCCGAAGTAGTTGAGCACCAGCGCAGGCATGACGAACAGCACCCACGCCCGGCGTATCGGCGACTTGCCGAAGTGTCCCATGTCCGCGTAGAGCGCTTCGGTGCCTGTAACCGCGAGCACGATGGCGCCGAGCGCCAGGAACGACAGTACCGGACTGTCGACGAAGAATGCCACCGCGTATTTCGGATTGAACGCCGCCAGCACTGCGGGTTCGCGCACGATGCCCGTCACGCCCAGGACCGCGATCACGACGAACCAGACGCACATCACCGGGCCGAAAAATGCCCCGACGCGGCCGGTGCCCTGGCGCTGGATCGCGAACAATCCGACGAGGATGGCGAGCGTGATCGGCACGACGTATTCGTGCAGTCCGGGCGCCATCACCTCCAGTCCCTCGACCGCCGACAGCACCGAAATCGCCGGCGTGATCATGCCGTCGCCGTAGAACATCGCCGCGCCGAAAATGCCGAAGCCGACCAGCCACCAGCGTCGGCGCGGTTGATTCTGCAACCCGCGCGACACCAGCGCGGTCAGCGCCAGCACGCCGCCTTCGCCATTGTTGTCGGCGCGCAGCACCAGCGTCACGTACTTGAACGTCACCACGATGACGAGTGACCAGAAGATCACCGACAGCACGCCCAGGACGTTGGCCGCGGTCAGCGGCAGCGCGTGGGCGCCGTGGAATGCCTCGCGCAACGTGTACAGCGGACTGGTGCCGATGTCGCCGTAGACGACACCGATGGCCCCGACCACCAGGGCGGCCATGGGTTGCTTGGGCGAAGCGGCGGTACTCAAGTGGGCCGGTGCGATATTGACGCAGGAAAGGCCGTCGCGTGGCTCAGGCGGCGGTTTCTTCGGTACGGCGCGAGAAGCGGATGTTCAATTGCTTCAGCTTGCGATAAAGATGCGTGCGCTCGAGGCCCGCCTTTTCAGCCACCTTGCTCATGTTGCTCTGCTCCTTGCCGAGGAGCTGCTCGAAGTAGATGCGTTCGAAGGCCTCGCGCGCCTCGCGCAGCGGCAGTTCGAAAAAGCGCGCGGTGATTTCCGGCGCGAGCGACGGGTTGGGCGCGGCCGCCTCGCCCAACAGCCGCTTCACGAGATCGGTGGTGACTTCGCCACGCAAGAGCACCAGGTTCTGCACGACGCCGGCAAGATGATCCAGATTGCCGGGCCAATATGCGTTGGACAGCGCCGTCAGCGCAGCGGGCGGCAGCGCGGACAGGAGCGGCGGCGAGGCTGCGCCCTTGTTCGCTTCGCGCCAGTAGCGTTCGATCAGCGGCGGGATGTCCTCGCGCCGCGTGCGCAATGGCGGCAGCATGACCGCGCCCGGCGACAGTTGCGCGAGCAATGCCGCGTCGAACTTTCCCTCGGCCGCAAGATTGCCGAGCGGCTCCGCGCTGGTGCACACCAGCGTGACGTTGTGCTTCTCGAGCTTGGGCAGCAGGAACGCCAGGCCCTTCTGCTCCGCCTTCGAATACTGCCCGATCTCGGCGCAATACAACGTGCCCTCGTGCGCTTCCTCGATCAGCGCCAGCGGATTCGCGGTGAGTCGCTGGCCGTTGGCTAGTGGAATCCACGGCGCGTCGGGCATTTGCAGCGCGCGTGCAGCGATGTCGTGTCCGGTACCCGGCTCGCCGACGATCAGCATCGCGCGGCGCGCGGCGACCAGCTGGTCCAGCGCACGTTCCGTTTCGCGCACACTGGCACCGGCACCAAGTGCTGCCAGCGACACGTGTCGCGGCTCCTGCGCCGCCGCCACCTTGAACGCGCGGGCGATCGTCGACAACAGCTTGGACAGTCCGATCGGTTTTTCCAGGAAATCGAAGGCGCCGATCTTGGTGGCGTCGACGGCCGTTTCGATCGTGCCGTGCCCGGACATCATCACCACCGGCATCGTCAGGAGGCCGCTGCCGGCCCACTCGCGCAGCAGCGTCACGCCGTCGGTGTCGGGCATCCAGATGTCGAGCAACACGAGCGCGGGCTGCTGTTTCAGCCGATAGGCGCGCGCTTCGCCGGCATTTTCTGCCGTGGCGACGCGGTAGCCTTCGTCCTCGAGGATCTCGGACAGTAGTTCACGAATGCCGACTTCGTCGTCGACGATCAGTATTTCTCGCAATAGTGCCATGTGCCGTTCCGTCAGGCCGCGGCTGCGGCAGGTTTCGCGGCCGGTAGGGCCGGGAAATGAAGCGTCACGCGCGCGCCGGTCGGCTGCACGTTGTCAAGCACGACGCGTCCACCATGCTCATCGATGATCTTTTTCACAATCGCGAGCCCCAGGCCCGTTCCTTTCGCTTTGGTCGTCACGTACGGCTCGAACGCATGCGCCAGCACGTCCTCCGCAAATCCCGGGCCACCATCGGCAAAGGTGAGTGTGGCCTCGTCGCCGTTCGCGGACAACGCAATCGCGAAATGCGGTTCGGCGGCCTCCGCCTGCGCATCGACCGCGTTCGAGAGAAGATTGTGGAACACCTGGCGCAGGCGGGTCGGCTCGCCCTGCACCATCACGGGCGTCTCAGGCAGGGACAATGCGACGTGCGGGCGCAGATTGTCGTACAGACCGAGCACGTCGAGCAAGAGGCCCGCAAGATCGACAGGCTGCAGCTGGCCCGGTCGCGGCTGGCGCGCGTAGATGGCGAAGTCGTCGACCATGTGCTTCATCGCGCCGACCTGCGACACGATCGTCTGCGTGCCGCGCTTCAACGTTTCCTGGTCCGGCCCCTCGAGTTTCCCGGCAAGCTTGACTGCCAGCCGTTCGGCGGACAGCTGGATCGGCGTCAGCGGATTCTTGATTTCATGCGCCAGTCGCCGGGCGACTTCGGCCCACGCAGCGTCGCGTTGCGCCTGCACCAGCTCGGACACGTCGTCGAACACCACGACGTAGCCGCCGGCAGCCGGCGTTCCCGGCAGGCGCGTGCCGCGCATCAGCAGCGTGCGCGACAGCGTGGCCACGCCCAGTTCGGCTTCCTTCTGCCATTGCCCATCGCGGCTGCCGCGAAACCCTTCCGCGACCAGTTCGGCGAACGACGCCATCGCCGGCAGGCGCTTGCCCCAATCGGGGAGCGACATGCCGATCAATTCGGCGAGCGGCTGCTGCAGGATCACCGCAGCACTCGGATTGACCGTGCGCAAGCGATGCCGCTCGTCGAACGCGAGCACGCCCGACGACAGGTTGCCCAGGATGCTTTCGAGGTACGCACGCGTGGTTTCGGTCGCGCGGCGGCTGTCCTCGGCCTTGCCCTGCGCTTCGGCGAGTTGCGCGGTCATCGTGTTGAACGATTCCGTCAGCACGCCCAGCTCATCGCGCGACACGACCGGCTGGCGGCGCGTGAAATCGCCCTGCGCCACGGCGCGCGTGCCTTCGGCCAGCAGACCCAACGGTGCGGCGAAGCGCTCGGACAACACGACCGCGACGCCCAGCGCCGTGGTCAGCGCGAGCAGCAGCGTCAGGATCAACGTCAACTGGTAGAGACCCTTGAGCCCCTGTCGCAGCAACGTCAGTTCGCGATAATCGCGCACGCCCGCCTGCACGCGCTCGGCCTCCTGCGCGAGCGACCGGGGCACGGGCTCGATCACCTGCAACAGTTTCAGCGGATTGGCCGGGTCGTCGGTATTCACCGGCACGACCACGCGCGCGGCGAGTCCGCCTTCGCCGTTCTGCTCGATTTTCTTGTACGGCTGCTGCAGGCGCGCGAGGCGCAGCGCTTCCGGCGGCGGCGGTTCCGGCGTCGCGCGCGAACCACCGGTCCCGGCGACGGCAAGCACGCCGCCGGTGGGCGTGAACAGCGTCGCCTCGAAGATGCTCGCCTGTTCCGACGCGCGGTTCAGCGCCGTCGACAGGTTGCCCTGCGCATCGGACAACGCGACGGCGAGTTGCGTCGCCTTGTTCGCCGTATCGTTCAACAGGTAATCGAGGGAACTCTTGGCGAGTGTCAGGCCGCTGTCGAGCGCGCGGTCGACGCGCACATCGAACCAGCTTTCGATGCTGCGACCGATGAATTGCGCCGATACCGCATACACCAGCGCGCCGGGCAGCCCGGCAACAAGCGCGAACAACAAGACGAGCCGAAGGGCCAGGCGCGAACCGAAGATGCCCGCCTTCAGATTGCGCCGCAGTTGCCACAGTTGCCATCCGACGACCAGCATCAGCAAGCCGATCAGCACGCCATTGACGACCAGCAGCGTGTCGTAGCCTTTTGCGAACAGCGACGTGTTGGCCGTCGCGGTGGCCAGCAGGAACACGGCAATGGCCGACAGCGATGCCGACGCCAGCAGCAGCCAACGGAGTCCGCGCTTGCCAGGTAATGCACTCATCTTTGCACCCTGTGCGCGGAGTTCATGGCGAGAACGTCCAGCGATGCCACTCGGACGCGAGGGTCCATTCCTTCGAAGCCAGCGCGTTGACCTGGAACGGTTTCGGCAGCTGATTGACGTCGAGCCGCAGCCGTACCGCGGCATCGTATCTGGAGCCCTTCGCCAGCGCGTCGGCCGAAGCGACCGGTCGCGACGTGATCCGACCGATGAAGCGCTCGACTTCCTCCAGCGAATTGAAGGCTTGCGTCAGCAGTCCGCTCGCGACGCGATATTGCCGCGTCAACGCGTTGTAGGAAACCCTGTAGATGAGTTCCGTCTTCGCGACTTTCTCGTCCAGCCAGTACCAGCGGCCGCGCGTCAATTCGAAGTCGAGCGTGAAATAAAGCGGGATGCCCTTCTCGAGCGCCTCTTCGAGCGTGGGATTCAGCGAGAACTCGAAGACCGCGTTGAGCAGGACTTCGCCTTCCTCGATGCGCAACTCCGCCGCCTTGACCGGAATCGTGTCGGCGCGCGCCTGAATGGGTGACACGAGCCAGCCCGCAGCGCACAGCCATGCCGCAAGCAAGGCGAGCGCTGCCCGCAGGCGCGGTTGAGGCATGGCGAGTGGCAGAACGATGGACGGCATGCCGGAGACAATCAGGGTTCGGGTCCGGCGGGCGGCTTTTGGAACCGCCACAATTTCGACGCCGGGTTCGGGTTGGCCTGTGGCAGCCAAACCCGCCCGCGTCAGGCCTTGCGGAGCAGTGCGTAGAAGAAACCGTCATGATTGTGGCGCGCGCCCTTCCCGGAAGGCAAGAGTTGGCCACCCTCATGGGCAATTTCGGGATCGAATATGATGGTTTCGCGCAACGCTCCGGGCGTTTGCGCCATGAATTCAAGTACTCGCTGCTCGTTTTCGCCGGCAAAGACCGAACAGGTCGCGTACAACAGCGCTCCGCCCGGCGCCAGCAGCGGCCACAGCGCCCGGAGAATTCGATGCTGTTCGCCAGCCAGCGCGGCCATGTCCGTCTTGCGCCGCAACCATTTGGCATCGGGATGGCGGCGCACGATGCCCGACGCCGTGCAGGGCGCATCCACCAAAATGCGGTCGAAAGGCCGGCTGTCCCACCACGGCGAGGGTTCGCCGGCGTCGCCGGCTACGACCCGAACGTTGCGTTCCGCATGTCCCAGGCGCTGCAGGTTGTCCCGGATACGCGGCAGCCGCGCCTCGTCGCGGTCGAGCGCCACGAGCTCGATGTCCGCCAATTCGAGCAGGTGCGAAGCCTTTCCGCCCGGCGCGGCGCAGGCGTCGAGGACCCGCAGGCCGTCGCGTACGTCGAGCAGCGGCGCGGCCAGTTGTGCGCCCAAGTCCTGCACGGCAAACGCTCCCTGCGCAAATCCCGGCAGCGCAGTGACCGGTCGCGGCGGATCGACAATGATTCCCGACGCGCCCGCTGCCGTTGCGGCAATGCCCTCCGCGGCGAAAAGCGCAAGCAGGGACTCCCGAGTGCCTACGCGATGATTGACGCGCAATGTGAGCGGGGGACGCTCGTTGCCGACCTCGAGAATCTGCTGCCAGTGATGCGGATGGTCGGCCTCGACGCGGCCGATCCACCAGCGCGGATAAGACCAGCGCGCGACCGGGCTCGCCGCCGTTACTTGCGCATTGAGCGCCTCGCGTTCGCGCAGGTAACGCCGCAGCAGCGCATTGACCAGGGCCTTGGCCTGAGGGCGCGCGATGAGTCCGGCGGCGTCGACCGCGCGATCGACGACCGCGAACGGCGGCGCGTCGGTGTGGTCGAGTTGATACAGTGCGACGGCGACCAATGCCGCGAGCGTCGCATCGGTGATCGGCTTGGCCGCCAGCGTGCGCGTCAGCGCGTCGCAGCGCCCCCAATGCCGCAGCGTGCCGTAACTCAATTCCTGCACCAGCGTTCGACCCCGAAGCTCCGACCCGTCGTCGACTGCCGCGAGCGCCGCGGGCAGCGCCATGCCCTCCAGGACGTGGCGTACGGCGAGCGCCGCCTGCTGCTGTTCGATCTGCATCGACGCCGCGGCCGCTCAGTTCGCGGCCATCAGTTTGCGACCCGTGGGTTCGCAGCCGGCGCGACAAGGCAGGCGCCCGGCGCGATCCCGTGTCCGACGGCAAATGCGCGCGCCGCCATGCGCTTGCCGTTGGCAGGCTGCACCTCCGAGATGCGCAGCACACCGCGACCGCAGGCGACGTCGATGCCCGCCGCCTCTACGGCCAGCACCGTCCCCGGCGGAGCATCGTTTGCCAGGATGATAGGCTCCCCTCGCCAGATTTTAAGCCCTTGTTCAGCGAAGTAAGTGGTCGCTCCCGGCGATGGATCGAAGGCGCGAACCTGCCGGTCAACCACCTCGGCCGGCTGCGCCCAGTCGATGACGGCATCGGCGCGTTCGACCTTGGCCGCATACGTGGCACCCTGCTCGGGCTGCGGCGTACGGGCCAGTGCGCGGTCGCGCACCAGGCGCGCAACAACGGCCACGATCGCGCGCGCACCCGCGCCCGCCAGCTTGTAGTGCAACGTGCCGGCGGTTTCCCGCGGCGCGATGGCAACCTCGGTCCGCTCGACCATGGGCCCGGTGTCGAGCCCGGCGTCCATCTGCATGATCGTGATGCCGGTCGCCGTGTCGCCGGATTGAATCGCGCGCTGGATCGGCGCGGCGCCGCGCCACCGCGGCAGCAGCGAGGCGTGGATGTTGAGGCAACCGTGCCGCGGCCAGTCGAGGACGACCTGCGGCAGGATGAGCCCGTAGGCGGCCACTATCAGCACGTCGAGCGGCACGGCGAACAGCTCAGCCTGGACTTCGACATTGCGGAGCGTGGCCGGCTGCGCCACGGCGAGCCCGCGCTCCGAGGCGAGGCGTTTGACCGGCGAAGGCAGGGCAAGGAGCCCGCGACCCTTGGGGCGATCGGGCCGGGTGAGGACCAGAGGGACATCGAACCCGGCCGCGAGCAGCGCGTCGAGCGCCAGGGCGGCGAAGTCGGGCGTGCCCGCGAAGCCGACCCTCATTGCGCGGAACCGTCCAGCGTCGAAACCAGGCTCAACCCGCCAGCCGCTGTTTCTTGCGCTGCTTGTTCTTGACCCGGGCGCGCTTCAGCGGCGACAGGTAGTCGACGAACATCCTGCCCACCAGATGGTCCATTTCGTGCTGGATGCATACGGCAAGCATGTCTTCCGCGGTACGTTCGAACGGCTCGCCGCGTTCGTTGCGGGCGCGCACCGTCACCCGCGCGGCACGGACGACCTTGTCGTAGTAGCCGGGGACGGACAGGCAACCTTCTTCGCATTCGATTTCGCCGGAGGCGGCAATGATTTCGGGATTGACCAGGACAACCAGGCCGTCCCGGGCATCGGAGACGTCGATGACGATGATGCGCTTGTGGACATCCACCTGGGTCGCGGCCAGGCCGACGCCGGGCGCGGCATACATGGTTTCAGCCATGTCCCGGACCAGCCTCACGACGTCCGGCGTGAAGGCGGCAACGGTCGCTGCGACTTTTTTGAGACGCGGATCGGGGTATTCCAGTATGGGGAGTAGCGCCATAGCTTGCCAAATGCAGGTGCCGGATGCAGAATCCGTGTTAAGTCCTTATTTTGCGGCGGTTTAGGACGTTGGTTTAAGACGTCGGCATGGGCCGCCCCGAATGTCTGCTTCGGAGCTGACTCAGGGCAACTAAGTTAAAATCGGGAAGAGCCGTTATGGTTCAACAGTTTAACACAGCGAGGCACTTGCTCGCGGCGGTCGCCGCAGCGGGCATGCTTGCCCTGTGCGCCACGGCCGGTGCCCAGAACCCGCAGGGTATCGTCGTCGCGGACAAGGCGCCGACGACCTACACGGTGGTCAAGGGCGACACGCTCTGGGCCATCTCCGGCAAGTTCCTGAAGGATCCGTGGCGCTGGCCCGACATATGGCGGCTGAACCGCGACCAGATCAAGAACCCTCACCTGATTTATCCGGGCGACGTCGTGCGCCTCGATTACGTGGATGGGCAGCCGCAACTGACGCTGACGCGCAATGGTGTCCGCGTATCGCCGTCGACTCGCGCCTTGGCGCTCGACGTCGACGTCATTCCTTCCATTCCGCCCGGCGACATCGAGCCGTACCTGTCGAAGACGCTGGTCACCGGTCCCGACGGCCTGGCCAATGCGGCGGAGATTCTGTCCGGTCGCGGCCAGGCGCGCATGGTTCGCGGCCGCGGCGACGTCATCTACGTGGCCGGCCTCGATCCCAAGGGCGGCGACTACTGGTACATCTACCGCGCCGGCGGCCCGATCACCACGTTCGGCGGCAGCGAAGTCTTAGGCTACGAGAGCCGGTTCATCGGCACCGCCCGCGTCGACAAGTTCGGCGAGATGGCGACGGTCAGGATCGAAACTGCCAACCAGGAAGTCATGCTCGGCGACCGGCTGCTGCCCGCGCCGCGCGAAACGCTCGCGAACTACGTGCCGCGCGCGCCCGACAAGCAGATCGAGACGCGCATCCTGCAGGTGCCGTTCTCCAATACCGAAACCGGGCGCGGCTACATCGTCACGCTCGACAAGGGCAAGGCGGACGGACTGGAGCCCGGCAACGTGCTCGCCATCTACCGTACCGTCGACCCGATCGTCGACCCGCGTCCCGACAAACAGCAATCGGCCATCCAGCGCTTCCTGGATCCGACCAAGGTCTTCTCGCCCGCCGTGCTGATCTCTCCCGCCGATGAGCGCACCGGCCTCATGTTCGTGTTCCGCACGTTCGACCGCGTGTCCTTCGCCATCGTGCTCAACACGACGGACCCGGTCCGGCCCGGCGACTTCGGCCGCACGCCCTAGCCCCCGCCGCCGGGGCGCACCGGGGACCGCGGGTGACCTCAGGTGACTTCAGGTTACCTCGGGTCACCAAAGCGTCCTCGGCCATCCGGCCAATGGCGCCGGACTGCGTCCGCCGCCCATACTGCAAACATGTCCGTCGCCCCTTCGACACCGGAGGCTTGGGCGACGCTGTCGCGCAAGGCGCTCCCGCACGATGCGCTGGTCGCGCTACTGAAAGTCTTCGGCGATCCTGCTGCGGTCCTGGGCGCCACCCGCGCGCAACTGCTCGAATGGGTCCCCGACGCCGTCGCCGCGCGGATCCACAAGCCGGTCGATCCGGAGGCTCTCGCACTGACTCGCGCCTGGCTGGCCGACCCGGCCCACATGATCATCGCGTGGGACGACCCGGACTATCCGCGCGCCTTGCTGCAGTTGGGGCACGCGCCGCCTGCGCTGTATTTCATGGGGCGCCGCGAACTGCTCAACCGTCCGGCCTTCGCCATTGTCGGCAGTCGCAACGCCTCGGCGCAGGGCGTCGAAAACGCCAGGGCGTTTGCGCTGGCATTGTCGCAGTCCGGCCTCACCATCGTGTCGGGCCTGGCGGTTGGCGCTGACGCTGCCGCGCACGAGGGCGCGCTGCACGGCGAGGGCTCGACGCTGGCGGTGGTCGGCACCGGGCTCGACCGCGTGTATCCGGCGCGCAACCGCGACCTGGCGCACAGAATCGCGGCGCACGGCGGCCTGCTGTCCGAGTTTCCGCCCGGCACGCCGCCTGCGGAATGGAATTTCCCGCGGCGCAATCGCCTGATCAGCGGACTCGCGCGCGGCGTGCTGGTGGTGGAAGCCGCGCTGTCATCGGGTTCGCTGATCACCGCACGTTTGGCCGGCGACCAGGGCAAGGACGTGTTCGCCATCCCCGGTTCGATCCACTCGCCGTTGTCCAAGGGCTGCCACAGATTGATTCGCGAAGGCGCCAAGCTCGTCGAAACGGCGCAGCACATCCTCGAAGAATTCGGCATGGCTGTGCCTGACGCCGGCACGGCGGCAAATGCTGCGTCTCCTGCCAACGCCCGCGAAACGTCGCTGCTTGCGGCACTGGGCGGCGACATTGCGGACGTCGATACGCTCGTCGCGCGCACCGGCATGACGCCGGACATCGTCATGGGGACGCTCACCGGCCTCGAGCTGGACGGACACATTGCGGCGATCCCCGGGGGTTTGTGGCAACGACTGCATCGCGCGTGAGCGCACAGATGCCTCGCGTACGCGGGCACGCGCGTGCGCACACAGGCGCGCGCGTTGAGACCTTCCCAAAATTCATTTTCTTGCCGCGGTCATCCCGGCCCGGTTAGTATCGGCGTCCCTTTGACCGGCCAACGCCGCCCAAGAAGAGCCCTTGTCCAAGACCCTCATCATTGCCGAGAAGCCCTCCGTCGCCTCCGATATTTCGAAGGCGCTGGGCGGCTTCACCAAGCACGACGACTACTTCGAGAGCGACAAGCACGTCGTGTCCTCGGCGGTCGGGCACCTGCTCGAGATCGGCATGCCCGAGGAGGAAGAGGTCAAGCGGGGCAAGTGGACCTTTGCGCACCTGCCCGCGGTGCCGTCCAAGTTCGCGCTCAAGCCGATAGAGAAAAGTGAAGCGCGGCTGAAGACGCTGCTGAAGCTGATCAAGCGCAAGGACATCACCGCACTCGTCAATGCCTGCGACGCCGGGCGCGAGGGCGAGCTCATCTTCCGCAACATCGTGCAGTACGCCAAAACGGCAAAGCCCATCAAGCGGCTGTGGCTGCAGTCGATGACGCCGGCCGCGATCAAGGACGGCTTCGGACAATTGCGCAGCGACGAAACGATGTTGCCGCTGGCCGACGCCGCGGTGTGCCGCTCCGAATCCGACTGGCTGGTCGGCATCAACGGCACGCGCGCCATGACGGCGTTCAATTCCAAGTCCGGCGGCTTCCAGCTGACCACGGTCGGCCGCGTGCAAACGCCCACGCTCGCCATCCTGGTCGAGCGCGAGGAAAAGATCCGCGCGTTCCGTGCGCGCAATTACTGGGAATTGCACGGCACGTTCCGCGCCGCGGGCGGCGAATACACCGGCCGCTGGTTCGACGAGAAGTGGAAGAAGATCGACGACGATCCCGACGCGCGCGCCGAACGTCTGTGGGATGAAGCCCGTGCCAACGAACTCGCCGACCTGACGCGCGGCAGGCCGGGCATCGTCACGGAGGAATCCAAACCGTCGACGCAGGGCGCGCCGCTGCTCTATGACCTGACCAGCCTGCAGCGCGAGGCCAACGGCCGCTTCGGCTTTTCCGCGCGCACCACGCTGTCCCTCGCGCAGGCGCTGTACGAGAAGCACAAGGTGCTGACCTACCCGCGTACCGATGCGCGCGCGCTGCCGGAGGATTACATCGCCACCGTGAAGGCCACGATGGAGGAATTGGCCGAGACCAATACCTTCGGCGGCTTTGCGCGCGAGGTCCTGAAGCAGAAGTGGGTCAAGCCCAACAAGCGCATCTTCGACAACACCAAGATTTCGGATCACTTCGCGATCATCCCCACGCTCGCGCGCCCCAAGACGTTGAACGAGATCGAGACCAAGCTCTACGACCTGGTCGTGCGGCGCTTCCTGGCGGTCTTCTATCCGTCGGCGGAGTTCCTTTTGACCACGCGGATCACGCGCGTCGAGACGCAACCCTTCAAGACCGAAGGCAAGGTGCTGGTTTCGCCCGGCTGGCTCGCCGTCTACGGCAAGGAAGCACAGGGCGACGAAGCCACGCTGGTGCCGGTCAAGGCCAACGAAAAAGTCGCGACGGAAAAGGTCGAGGTCGTGCCTCTGGTCACGCGCGCGCCCCCGCGCCTCAACGAAGGGACGCTGCTGTCCGCGATGGAAGGGGCCGGCAAGCTGATCGAGGACGACGAACTGCGCGAAGCGATGCGCGAAAAGGGGCTGGGCACGCCGGCCACGCGCGCGTCGATCATCGAAGGCCTGATCGCGGAGCGCTACATTTATCGCGAAGGCAAGGAATTGGTCCCCACCGCCAAGGCCTTCTCGTTGATGACGCTGCTGCACGGCCTGGGCGTGCCGGAACTGTTCTCGCCGGAACTCACCGCGGAATGGGAATTCAAGCTCGCGCAGATGGAGCACGGCAAACTCGGACGCGACGATTTCATGAAGGAAATCGTCGCCATGACCGAACATATCGTCGGCCAGGCGAAAGGCTACGAGAGCGACACGATTCCCGGCGACTTCGCCACGCTGTCCAATCCATGCCCCAAGTGCGGCATCGGCGAAGTGCACGAGAAGTACAAGAAGTTCCAGTGCATGAATCCCAAATGCGATTTCGCGTTCTGGAAAATCCTGGGCGGGCGCCAGCTGGAACCGCACGAGGCCGATGCGCTGATCAAGGATCGCGAGATCGGCCCGCTGGAAGGCTTTCGCAGCAAGATGGGCCGGCCGTTCTCGGCCAAGTTGAAGCTGACCGAGGCCAACGAAGTCACGTTCGACTTCGGCAACGACATCGGCACTGAAGATGGCGAGATGCCGGACTTCTCCGCGCAGACGCCGCTGGGCGCCTGTCCCAAGTGCGCATCGCGTGTATTCGAATTGCCCAATGCCTATGTGTGCGAAAAGGCGCTCGGTCCGGAAAAGACATGCGACTTCCGCTCCGGGCGGATGATCCTGCAGCGTCCGATCGAGCGCGCGCAGATGGAAAAATTGCTGGCCGAGAAGAAGACCGACCTGCTGCAGTTTGTTTCGTCACGCACGCGGCGGCCGTTCCAGGCCTTTCTCGTCGTGCAGAAAGACGGCAAGGTCGGCTTCGAATTCGAGGCCAAGGATCCGACCAAGGCGCGCGCGCGGGGCGGTCGTCCTTCGACCGCACTGAAAGTGCTGGGCACGCACCCCAAGACCAAGGCTCCGGTCGAATTGCACAGCGGAAAATATGGTCCGTACGTCAAGCACGGCACGGTCAACGCCACGCTGCCGGACAGCGAAAAGGCCGAGACGCTGACGCTCGCCGAGGCGCTGGAAATTCTCGCGGCAAAAACGGGCAAGCCGACGGCCAAGCCCAGGCGAGCCGCAAAGACGCCGGTGAAAAAGACTCCGAAGGCCGAAGCGGCTGCACCCGCCGCGAAGAAACCGGCTGCCAAGATACCCACGGCAAAGAAGCCGGCCGCAAAGAAGTCCTCGGCAAAAAAAACCGGCGGCAAAAAAAACTAGCCGAACTTGATCCCTTGAGCCAGCGGCAGTTCGCGGCTCCAGTTGATCGTATTGGTCTGGCGGCGCATGTAGGCCTGCCACGCATCCGAACCGGATTCGCGTCCGCCGCCGGTCTCCTTTTCACCGCCGAACGCGCCGCCGATTTCCGCGCCCGACGTGCCGATGTTGACGTTGGCGATGCCGCAATCGCTGCCGCCCGCGGCCAGGAACGCCTCCGCCGTGCGCATGCTGAGCGTGAACACCGAGCTGGAAAGCCCCTGCGGCACGCCGTTGTTGAGCGCAATGGCCTGGCTCACCGTCTTGTAGCTCATCACGTAGAGAATCGGCGCGAAGGTTTCGCGCTGCACGCATGACCACTCGTTGCGCGCATCGGCAATGATCGCGGGCTCGACCCAGAATCCAGGGCCCGGCAGCACCTTGCCGCCGCAGACCAACGTCCCGCCGCTCTGCTTTGCTTCGGCGATGGCCGAGACGTAGTTGGCGACCGCCGCCGCGTCGATCAGCGGCCCCATCAGCGTCGAAGTCTCCAGAGGATCGCCGATGCGCACCTGCGCATACGCCGTCTTCAGGCGGCCCAGCAATTCGTCGACGCGCGCTTCGTGGACGATCAGCCGCCGCGTCGTCGTGCAGCGCTGTCCCGCCGTGCCGACCGCGCCGAACACGACACCGGGAACGACCAGGTCGAAGTCGGCATCCTCGGCGACGATGATCGCGTTGTTGCCTGCGCATTCGAGCAGCGACTTGCCAAAGCGCGACGCGACCGTCGTCGCGATGTCGCGGCCCACCGCGGATGACCCGGTGAAGGAAACCAGGGCAATGCGCGGATCGGCGACAAGCGCATGCGTCTCGGCGTTGCCGGCGATCACCAGCGTGAAGATCGGCGGCAGCGACAACTCGGACATCACGCGATTGGCAAGCGCCTGCACCGCAAGCGCGGTCAGCGGTGTCTTGGGCGACGGCTTCCACACCGTGGCGTTGCCGCAGATCGCCGCGAGCATCGCGTTCCACGCCCAGACGGCCACCGGAAAGTTGAACGCGGAGATCACGGCAACCACGCCGAGCGGATGCCACTGCTCGTACATACGGTGCGCCGCGCGTTCGGAATGCATCGTCTTGCCGTAGAGCATCCGCGACTGGCCCACCGCGAAGTCGGCGATATCGATCATCTCCTGGACTTCGCCGTCGCCTTCGGCCTTGATCTTGCCGTTCTCGAGCGACACCAGCGTGCCGAGTGCGTCCTTGTGCTCGCGCAGCAGGTTGCCGAAGCGGCGCACCGCTTCGCCGCGGCGGGGGGCGGGAACATCGCGCCACGCTGCTGCCGCGGCAACAGCCGTGGCGATGGCCGCCTCGAGGTCACCGGCGCTTGCGAGCGCGACACGCGCCAGCGGCTCGTCATTGGCCGGATTGATCGAGACGATCTCGATACCACCGCCGCGCCACTGCCCGGGTCCCAGGCACGCACCCGGATTGTTCTCCGCGATGCCGAAGCCATCGAGCAGCGCGCGCAATTTGGTCTTGTCCATATCGAATTTCCGCTCACAAGTCGGGCCGCGCCAACGTGGCCAAGCCCGCTACTCTAGCAGGCCGGTCGCGACCGCATGAGCGTCATGGCGGAGGGAGCGCGCGGGTCAGGTTGCCGTTGGTGAGGCCCTTGTCCGTCAGCGTCAACGTACCGCTCGCGTTGACGTCCTTGAGGAAATTGGCCGCGCTCACCGGTTGCGCCAGCTGCCCGTTGACCAGCCCCAGGTCCGTCAATGTCACCACGCGGCTCTGGTTCACATCGCCCAGCAGGAAGCCGACGCGCACCGAGGCGCTGCCGCCCGTACCGCCATCGGCGGCCGAAACATTGGTGAGTGTGACCGTCACGTACTGCTGGTCGATGACGCCGGTCAAGCCGACGATCACCTCGTTGCCGCTGAAGGTGGGCGCACCTGCCACTGCAACGCCCTCGCTGATCGCCGCGTTGGCGCTGGCGATCGGCTTGTCGAACGTTACGACGATGGTCTGCGCCGGGCCTTGCCGCGGCTCGGTGGTCGGATTGAGAAGTCCTGCCGACAGCGGCAGGTCCATCGCACCCACGCCGCCGTGCGTCCTGCGCGACACCGCGCCTAGCTGAATGGGCGGGCCTCCCGGGCCCGCCACGATGACGGTCGTGCGCATTGCCATCGGATGATTTCCGCAGCGGAAGTAGTAAGTGCCGGCAAAGACGAACCCAAGCGTGAACGTTGTTCCGGTGGTGGCCATCGTCTGGGTGCCGACCGAAAACATGCTGTCCGTCGCCTCCAGTGGGTGTGAAGAAAAGACGCCGTTCCACGTGACGGTCTCGAGCACGTTGATGGTCACGGTCGTAATACTGGCGGGCGGGGAATTGATCCAGGTGACGATCGCGTTGGTGTCCGGTTGCGCGTTCGCTTTCGGCTGCGCATCGGCGTCCGGCGCCGCGCTCGCAACGGCTTGCGCATCGCTGCCGTGATTCGCATGATCATGCGCGGCCGGTTGTTGCGTGAGGTTGGCGCTGCTCGATTGGGCGATTGCCCAACCCGGTGCACAGCACGCCAGCGCCGCCGCCAGCAAACATCGAACTGCGTCCAGTCGGGTCATCGCGTGCCGCCTTGGCGTGCCTTTGCAGGAATTGCAGGGCCTCGGCAAGTATGTCTGCGGTCGGCGTCCGGGGTCAATCGAGGAATTCAGTGGCCTGGCATTGCGGCGGCCCGGCAGGGTCTCGTGCAATGCGCAATAATGTTCCAACGGAATCTCATGACCACTGCGCAACGCTTCGACACTGCAAACTGGCTGGCCGCGACGCCGGTCATCGATTGCGGACATCCGGCCATCATCGCCGCGGCCGAACGTGCGACGACCGGCTTCCGCACGAACATCGACCGCGCTGTGCGCCTGCATGACCTGGTCCGCGACATTCCGTTCGGGTGGGCGCCCGCGTTCGACGACCAGACAGCCTCCGAGGTGCTGGCGTCGGAGATCGGCTTCTGCAATACCAAGTCCTCGCTGTTTGCCGCGTTGTTGCGCGCGGTTGGCATTCCGGCGCGCATTCACTTCGTCGCCATCTCGCGCCGCACGTTGCGCGGGCTGATCACGCCACCGGGCGCCTATGTCGACCACTCGTTTACCGAGGTCCTGCTCGACGAACACTGGATTGCCACGGACAGCTACAACGTCGATCCCGCGTTGCATCGCGCGGCGATCGCCCATCTGCGCGCGGAGAATGCGCAGGTTGGCTACGGCGCGCACATCCACGGCACCTGCACGTGGGACGGCCGGGCGAACGCCTTCTCGCAGTTCGTCGATGATGGTTCGGTGCCTGACCTGAGCGACGCGGACTTCGGCATTCACGCCGACATCGGCGCATTCCATGCCAGCGGCGTCGGACGCAATCGACCGAATCCGATTTCGCGCTTTGCGATACGCATGCTGATCATCGGCGCCAATCGCCGCGTGAATAATCTGCGCGCCGGTTAGAGTATGCCGTGCCGCGCGAACACATCCGCCAGTTTCGCGCCGGCGGCCAGTTCGTCGCGTGTTGCGTTCTCGCCGGTCAACTTGGCCAACGCTTGTGTCAGCACGCGGTCCTCCACTGCGCGCGGGATGACCACCACGCCGTCGGCATCCCCGACCACGACGTCGCCCGGATGCACAAGCACGCCGGCGCATAGCACCGGTATGTCGATCGCGGCCACCACGCCTCGCCCTTTCGAGTCGAGTGGCCCGATCCCGCCGTGGAAAACGGGAAACGCCAGCGCACGGATGGCGCGGATGTCGCGGACCAATCCGTCGGTGACGCAACCGGCCGCGCCGCGGGCTCGCGATGCCGTCGACAACAGTTCGCCCCACGGCGCAATGCGCCGCGAACCGCCACATCCAAAGACCACGACGTCGTCGGCCTTCAAGTCGTCGACGAGCGCGATCTCGAGTTCATAGGGATTCTCGCCCGGCTGCACGTGATACGTTTCGCGGTACAAACCGGTGCGCGCGAAGCCGGCCATCACCAGCGACTCGTCGAGCGGGCGCATGATCGGTGCCATCGCCTGGTTCGGGAAGCCGCAGCCGTCCAGCACGTCGGAAAGCACCGCCGTGTACAGGTGCAGGCGGATTGACTGGAGGAAATCCGGATTGCCGCGTTGGCTGGTCTTCATGGATGTTGTCCTTGCAACGGATTTGTGACCATCAAGGATAATATGATCGCCGTCGCAGCGCTCACATCCCGGCCGCGCTCGTATCCAGACCGGCAACGCAACCTGCATCGGGGAAACCGTGGAACCATCGAACGTACAGCGTCGACTGACCTGCATCCTGGCCGCCGACGCCGTCGGGTACAGCGAGCAGATGGGCCGGGACGAAGAGGGCACGATCCGCGTGCTCTCCGCCCACCGCGCCGTCATCGACGGCATCATTGCCTTTCACCAGGGACGCATCGTGAGCACCGCGGGCGACTCGGTGCTCGCGGAGTTTGCAAGCGTCGTGGAAGCGGTGCGGTGCGCCGTCGAGATCCAGGAAGCGCTCAAGACCCGCAACGATTCACTTCCCGACGGCCGCAAGATGCACTTTCGCGTCGGCGTCAATTTGGGCGACGTGGTGGTCAAAAACGATGACCTGCTGGGCGACGGCGTCAACGTGGCCGCGCGGCTCGAAACGATGGCCGAGCCCGGCGGCATCTGTATCTCGTCGTCCGTATACGACCAGATCACCGGAAAGCTCGACCTGGGATTCCAGGACATCGGCGACCAGAACCTGAAGAACATCTCGCGCCCCATTCACGTCTATCGCATTTCGGGTGCCGCACCGCCGCTGCGGGTGCCTCCCGCCGCGCCGTCGACAGCAAGTTCGCCCAGGCCGCGCAGTCCGGCGCCATGGGTTATCGGTGTCGTGCTTGCGTTGCTGATCGGCAGCGCTTTTGCATGGCAGGGAGGGTGGCTGCGATTCGGACCCAGTGACAGCGCCGTCAAGTCGATCGCAACCGCGCCGGTCGTGGCGCCCTCCACGCCGCTTGCGGCGCCGGCGGCGACTGTCGCAGAAAAAGCGCCCGGGCCGACGTCAACTGTCGACGCAACGCGCACGCTGGCCGAGGCGGAAGTACAGCGTCTGCGTACCGAGACCGAAGCGCTCAAGCGGCAAGTGGAGGCGGAGCTCGCCCGCGCACGCTCGCAGACTGCGGCGGCGCGCGCAAAGAGTGAAAAGGACGCCAAGGCTCGCGCGGATATCGCCGCGGCTCCCGCTGCGCCCGCTCCCGCTGCGCCCGCTCCCGCTGCGCCTGTTCCCGCTGCGCCTGCGCCGGCGGCGCCTGCTCCCGCTGCGGCCCCGCCCGTCGCCCCCGCTGCAACCGTTCCCGCTGCGATCCCGCCTGCTGTTGCCGCAGACAAGAACGCGCGCGCAACCAACGCGGACGCCCGCCGCTTTGACGGCGCGTGGAACGTCTCCGTCGAATGTCAGAAACACACGGACGGCGCATTTGGCTACACGCTCGAATTCGTGGCGCAGGTGAAGGACGGGTACCTTCGCGGAGAATACGGCGCCGAGGGCGCACCCGGGTCGCTCAAGTTGCAAGGACAGATTCAACCCGACGGTCAGGCCATGCTCGATGCCAAGGGCTACACGGGGGACCGCAGATTCAACATCAAGGCGGTGTCAAGCGGCGTTCCCTATTCCTATCAGGTGGCGGCCCGCTTCGACGGCTCCCGCGGCACTGGCCGTCGTGTGCAACTACGATCGTGCGAACTCAAGTTCGCCAAGCAATGATCGTCAGTCGCGCTACACCCCGTCAATGATGCGGATCTCCCGATCGGCGCCGTTGCCCAGTGCGGCCAGCGCGGCCTGATAGGCGGGGCTGTCGTGCGCGGCAACAGCCTGCTCGACACTGTCGAACTCGAGCAGCACCGTGCGCTGCTTGAGACCAAGTTCAAAGACCCGGACCGGCTCCCCGCGCGCCAGAAAGCGCCCTCCGGCCGCGGTGAGTGCAGGACCGGCAAGCTTTGCGTACGCTGCTAACTTCTCGGGGTCTTTCACTTCGCGATAGGCGCTGATCCAGTAGGCTTTTGGCATCGTCTCTCCTCGTTGATTTCCGTTCGCACTATCCAACGAATACCGGTTGTGCACAAGATGAAACGTCTGGGTACCGCGCTTCTTTTCAGCATGACGTTGATGTGCGCGGCCAACGCGCTGGCCACCAGCATTCTCTTCGTCGGCAACAGCTTCACCTACGGCTACGGCTCGCCGGTCCGCTACTTCCACGCCGATTCGGTGGCCGATCTCAACCGCGAGGGTGTCGGAGGCGTCCCCGCGCTGTTCAAGGCATTCACGGTCGCCGCCGGTCTCGACTATGACGTCTATCTCGAAACGCACGGCGACGTCGGCCTCGACTGGCACGTCGACAACAACCGGCCCGTTCTCGGCAGCACGTTCGGCTATTACCTCGACGCCCTGGTGTTGTTCGGCGCAATCACCGGCCGCGATCCGCGATCGTTGGGGGATGGCGAGTGCACCGGCCTTGCGTTGGATATTTCCGCCGCGCAAGTTGCGGCGCCCGCTGAGCGCGCTGTCTGGCATGACCGTCGCATCTGCCGTATTCTTGTCGATTGCGAGGAAAATGCCCATGAGCGATGCACAGCGTGATTCTCGTCGGGCCCGTTGCGAGCGCCCGACACCGGCGGCGCTGAATCCCTCGGCGCTCACTTTCATGCTGGCTTTCGCGTTCACGGTGGCATTCACGTCCGCTCAGGCAAAGACCGTGGATGTGCTCGAATTCCGCAATGTTCACCTGGACCATTACTTCATCACGTCGTTGCCCGCTGAAATCGAAGCGCTTGACTCGGGCAGGACGTCCGGCTGGGCGCGCACTGGGAAGCACTTCCTGGCGCACGAATCACGCGTGAACGGCACCAACGCTGTGTGCCGCTACCTCATCCCGGCCGAGCACGGTTACTCACATTTTTTCTCGGCGTCACCAACGGAGTGTGCTCGAGCACGCGCGCTGTTCCCGTCGTTCATCAAGGAAGCGGACGCCGTGATGTATGTCGCCTTGCCGCATCCGATGAGCGGTGAGTGCAAGCAATCGCAGCAGCCGATCTATCGCGTCTGGAACAAGAAGCAGAACCACCGCTACGCGACCGATCCGCTGACGCGCGATCAAATGGTGGCGAATGGATGGGTGGCCGAGGGTTACGGGCCGGGCGCCGTCAGCCTTTGCGCGCCCAAGACGGTCGAAGTGGATGCCGCAGCCACCGCATTGCTTCCTCCTCCGTGCAAGGGCAATGACTCGCGTGTCGCCGTTCCCGGCGCTCCGCACGGCATGTACGTTTGGGCACCGAACAATTACATGCTGTCGTTCCTCGAGAAGGACGTGATCGGCAAGGACGCCAACGGCAATTTCAAGGACCCGACGCTGTGCGGCGCGAGCCTGCTCGTCTACTGGTCGACGATCGAAACCGCCAAAGGTGTCTACGACTGGAGTTCCGTGACCGCTGCCGCAAAACCGTTCACGGACGCCGGACTCATGGTCAACCTGCTTTTCTCGGAAGCCACCGAAGGCGCGGTGAACCAGGTCACGCCTGCGTGGGTCATCCAGCCGGTCAGCGCCGGCGGCGCCGGAGCGGCGTCGGTGTCATGCACCGGCCAGCCGACCATGCCCGTGTATTTCGATCCGGCGTATGAGGCCGCGTGGACAGCTTTCATCGCAACGGCAGTCAATCACTTCAGCTTCAACGCCTCGCCGATCTCGGCGAACGTCGGCTACATGCGCTTTGCGACAGGTGGCGGCGCCGAAGCGATCGTGCCGGGCGGCGTCAGCGACGGTGGGGCGTGCCAGCAGGCTTGGGCGAGTGCGGGTTACACCTACGACATTTGGAACCAGCACGAGGCGACCATCATCGATTTCATGGGGGCCCAGGCCACCGACAAGCAGATCATGGTGTCATTGCCGCAAGCGCCGGGTGGTCCCGCGAATGTCTACGACGCGGCCAACAAGGGCGCCGCCATCGCTGCCGCGAAAAAGGTCGGCTTTTCGTTCGAGAGCCTCGGCGTGGCCAATGTCGCCAATGCCAATTCGACGCCCGGACCGTGCGACACGAATGCGAAGCTCGCCACGCTCCACTGGTGCCAGGCGTACACCCACTACGTAGGTGAGGTTCCGTTCGCGATGCAGCCGATCACCGCGACGACCAACACGAACGTCGCCAAGATGGACATCACCAAGCTTCTCGAATACGCGCTGGCCAACCACATCCAGATCTTCGAGCTGTATCCCGAGGAATGGATCCAGGCCAATTCGCCGACATGGCCGTCGTTCGACGCATCCAGGCAGGCGGAGTACAAAGCAGCGCTGCAGGAAGCGGCGCAGACACTGGGCGCGGTCAACGGGCAGTAGTGCGCCTGCTCGCACGCACCACCACCGCCATGCCCGAAAACACAGAAACTGACGAACTTCCTGCCGCGATCTATGCCGAGGCCGGAATCTCGCCCGAGCTCATCAAAAGCGAACTCTCTCGCATCACCAGCAGCCGTTCGTTTCAACCTTCCCCACGCCATCAGCAGTTACTTCGGCATCTTGTCGAACAGGCGGTTGCCGGCAACACAGGCGCATTGAAGGAACAGGTGCTGGCAATCGAGGTGTTCGAGCGGCCGCTCGACGCATTCGACCCGGCCCGCAACAGTATCGTTCGCGTCGAGGCCCGGCGGTTGCGTCAACGGTTGGGGCGCTACTACGGAGACGAGGGCAGCGATGCCGCGCTGGAAATCCGCCTCCCGCTAGGAAGCTATGTCCCGACCCTGCGCCGACGGGAGGCGCAGACCGATGCCGCAACCGTGCGCGCGAGGGAGCTGGTGGAACGCGGGGAATATTTTCTGCGACAGCCGCTGTCGAAATCGACACTCGAGTCCGCGTTGGCGCGTTTCGATTCAGCGCTGCGCGAATCGCCCGACCACGTCGCCGCGCTCGTCGGCATGGGTCGCGCGTGGCTCAATCTTGCTACCGGCTGGCACAGCGACCCGCGACCCGCCGCCGACCATGCGTTTGAAGCGCTGCGCCGTGCACTGGACCTCGACGCCGGTCACGCCGTGGCCCATTCACTGATGGGCGCCGTATTGCACCAGTTCGAATACGACTGGGCGGCTGCGCGCGCGCACTTCGAACGCGCGATCGTTCTCGCGCCGCAGCAAGCGTTCGTCCACTCCGCGTTTGGCTTCCATCTGCTCGCGCGCGGGGAGTATGAAGAGGCCGAAAGTGAACTGATGCTGGCGCGACGACTGGATCCGCAATATCTGAACACGCGGATGCATCTGGTGAATTTGCGCATATCCCAACGCCGATTCGAGGACGCCCACGTCGAACTCGAAGGCATGCGTGACTTGGCGCCCGAGAACATGGCCGCCGCCGGACTGGCTGCCCTCATCGCGATGCTGTCGGGCGATCCACTTGGCGCGATCGGCCTGTATCGCCGCGTGTGCGAGTTGGCACCCGACCATCCGAACGCCTATGCCTGCCTCGCGGCGGCGCAGGGAATGGCGGGCGACATCGCCGCCGCCGATGCGTCGGTGGCATTGGTCTTGGCACGCTTCGACGACCGTCGCGTCTCGCCCTACGTCCTGGGCATTGTCGCGACACGGTGCGGCCACCACGATCGCGCGTTTGAACATTTGGACGACGCCATCATCCGCCGCGATCCGAACGTGGTGATGCTGACCGCCGACCCCAGCTTTGCCGATTTGCACGACGACCCCCGTTGGCCAGCGCTGCTCGCGCGCCGGAAGCCGACGACGGACTAGCTACCAACTGCGATGTTCAAGCAGAAATCGACGCAAAGGGCCGCCATGCATCCTGATATGACATTCCGCCAATTCCCGATTTCGCTTCCGCGGTCTGGACGAGCCTCGGGAAAGCTGCTTCTGTCGATTGTGGCGATCACTCTGTCTGCGTGCGCGAACGTGCCCAAAGTCGATCTCGCAGGACAGCATGCAGTCAAGACGGTCACGATGCTTAAGGTTGCCGAGCCGTCGTCGCAACCGGTGGTGAATCTTGGCGGTGCGTCCGGGGCATTCGGACTGATCGGAGCCCTCGCGCAGAACAACCTGAACGAAACGCACACCAGGGCCTACACGGAGGCGTTGCGTCAGCGCAACGTTGCATTTGCAGCGCCTTTGGAGGCGGACATAGCCAGCAAGCTTCGATCAGCCGGATTCCAGGTGTCCTCTACGGACCTCCAGCCCGTGGCCAACACGGACAGCCGGACCATCGACTACAGCGCCATCGAGGTCAAGGATGATGCGATCCTGCATGTCTGGTTCACAACGACGGGGTACATGTCGCCGCCGAGCAAAGTCGCCTTCCAGCCCTGGATCACCCTGCGTGTTCGATTGATCGATGCCAAGTCCAGGAAGGATCTTTACTTCAAGACTTTCACGTGCGGTTACAAGCCTTCCGCGGAAGGCTTCGTTCACGTCAATGCCGACCCACGATTCGAATACGATTCCTTCGATATCCTGATGGGCAAGGTCGACGATTCCGTTGACGGCATTAAGGCATGCAATAGTGCGATCACGACCCTGATTGGCAGCGATTTCGCGCGCCGCTAGGACGATGGTGCGCAGCCTCAGACGTCGAGGTTGCGTACGCCCAGTGCGTTGGACTCGATGAACGCGCGCCGCGGCTCCACCTGCTCGCCCATCAGCGTCGAGAAGATTTCCTCTGACGTGATGGCGTCTTCGATCTGCACGCGCAGCAGGCGGCGAACCTTGGGATCCATCGTCGTTTCCCACAACTGCCCGGGATTCATTTCGCCGAGGCCCTTGTAGCGCTGTATCGACGTGCTGTTTTGCGCCTCGGCCAGCAGCCAGTCGAGCGCTTCTTTGAACGAGCGAATGGCGAGTTGTTTTTCGCCGCGGCGGATCACCGCACCCGGATGCACGAGGCCCTGCAACACGTCGGCCGCAGCACGAATCTGTGCGGCATCGCCGCTCGCCAGGAAATCGCCGTCAATGGCAGTGACATGCGGCGTGCCGTGATGCACGCGCACGATGACCAGCCGGCGGGTCTCGGTGGCGGTGTCGTAGCGCGCTTCGACGGTCACATCCGCGCTGCCGATGGCCTCCTGCAGCGCCGTGGCACTTTGCTTCGCGGCCTCTTCGGACGACAGGTCGACGCGGGCGCCATTGAGCATCGCGTGCAGGCCTTGCGGATCGGTGAGGCGAGCGACGCGCTCGATCACGGCTTCGGCCAGCAGGAATTCGCGTGCGACATTGGCGAATGTGTCCGCAGCCAGCGGCGGGCGGTTGGCACCCGGCGTGAGTTCCGCCCCCTTCAGCGCAAACTTGAGCAGATGCTGCTTCAGTTCGTGGTCGTCCTTGAGGTAGACCTCTTCCTTGCCCTGCTTGGCCTTGTACAGCGGCGGCTGCGCGATGTAGATGTGGCCGCGCTCGACCAGCTCCGGCATCTGCCGATAGAAGAACGTCAGCAGCAGCGTGCGGATGTGCGAGCCGTCGACGTCGGCGTCGGTCATGATGATGATGCGGTGGTAGCGCAGTTTGTCGGCGTTGAATGCGTCCTTGTCTTCTTTTTCACCCGACGACTTGCCGAAGCCGGTACCAAGCGCAGTGATGAGCGTGATGATTTCCTGCGACGAGACGAGCTTCTCGAAGCGTGCGCGCTCGACGTTGAGAATTTTTCCACGCAACGGCAGGATTGCCTGGAACTTTCGATCGCGTCCCTGCTTGGCCGAACCCCCGGCGGAATCGCCCTCGACCAGATAGATTTCGCACAACGCCGGATCGCGTTCCTGGCAATCGGCGAGCTTGCCGGGCAGGCCCATGCCATCGAGCACACCCTTGCGGCGCGTGAGGTCGCGCGCCTTGCGGGCGGCTTCGCGCGCCCGCGCGGCGTCGACGATCTTGCCGCAGATGATCTTGGCGTCCGCCGGCTGTTCCAGCAGGAACTCTGACAACTTGGCCGACACCACTTCCTGCACGATGGGCTGCACTTCCGACGAGACGAGCTTGTCCTTGGTTTGTGACGAGAACTTGGGCTCCGGCACCTTCACCGACAGCACGCAGGTCAGGCCTTCGCGCATGTCGTCGCCGGTCGTTTCGACTTTGGCCTTCTTGGCGACTTCTTCCTTCTCGATGTAGCTGTTGAGCGTGCGCGTCATCGCCTGGCGCAAGCCGGTCAAGTGCGTCCCGCCGTCGCGCTGCGGAATGTTGTTGGTGAAGCACTGCACACTCTCGGCGTACGAATCGTTCCACTGCATCGCGACTTCGACGACCACGCCGTCCTTTTCGCCCACCGCGTGGAAGACCTTGGGGTGCAACGCCTGCTTCGACCGGTTCATGTACTCGACGAAGCCCTTGACGCCGCCGGAGTACGCGAAGTTTTCGCTCTTGCCATCGCGCTGGTCGATCAACTCGATCTTGGTACCGTTGTTGAGGAACGACAGTTCGCGTATCCGCTTGGCGAGGATTTCGAAGTGGTATTCGATGTTGTTGAAGGTTTCGGACGACGCCATGAAGTGGACTTCGGTGCCGCGCCGGTCGCTGTTTCCGATCACCGTGAGCGGTGCCACGGCGACGCCATGGCGGAATTCCATCTGGTGGAATTTTCCTTCGCGCCAGATCTTGAGCTTGAGCCAGGTGGACAACGCGTTGACCACCGATACGCCCACGCCATGCAGCCCGCCGGACACCTTGTAGCTCTTGTTGTCGAATTTGCCGCCGGCATGCAGCTCGGTCATCACGATTTCTGCGGCCGAGCGCTTTTCCTCGTCGCCCTCCTTGATGTCCACGGGAATGCCGCGGCCGTTGTCGGTGACGCTGATCGAATTGTCGGCGTGGATGATGACCTTGATGTCGTCGCACCAGCCCTGCAGCGCTTCATCGATGGCGTTGTCCAGCACCTCGAACACCATGTGATGCAGGCCCGTGCCGTCGGACGTGTCGCCGATGTACATGCCCGGGCGCTTGCGCACCGCATCGAGTCCTTTGAGGATCTGGATCGATGACGAATCGTAGTCACCGCCGTTGGCCTGCCCGTTGGATTGCGGCTGAGGCCCGGGTTGCGACTCAGTCGACAGATTGCTTGGCAAATTCGGCAGAGGTTGCGCTGGTGTCATTCAGTCTTTCTCAATGGTCCGCGGGCACCGTGACGGTCCCCGTCAAAACAACGGCGCCGACGGGGACGTCGGCGCGCAATGCGTGTTCAGTACGCGGATGCCCGCTCCATCAAATGCGCATCGGCATCACGACGTACTTGTAATCGTCGCGACCCGGCATGGTCACCAGCGCACTGGAATTGGCGTCGCCAAAGGCAAACATCACCTTGTCGACGGCAACGTTCTGCAGCGCATCGAGCAGGTAGGTGATGTTGAAGCCGATGTCCAGGGGATCGCCCTTGTAGTCGATCTCCAGTTCCTCCTCCGCCTCTTCCTGTTCGCTGTTGGTGCAGATGATCTTCATCTGGTCGGTGGCGAGCACGATGCGCACGCCACGGAACTTCTCGTTCGAAAGAATGGACGCGCGTTGCAGCGCAGCCAGCGCGGTAACGCGATCGAGTTCGATCAGCTTGGTGTGGCCGACCGGAATCACGCGGTTGAAGTCCGGGAACTTGCCGTCGACGACCTTCGATACCAGTTCGACGTTGGCGAAGCGGAAGCGCACCTGATTGGCGAGAATGTCGAGCGTCACCGGGTCGTCGCTTTCGGTGAGCAGCTTGCCCAATTCGAGAACCGTCTTGCGCGGCAGGATCACTTCCTGGCGCCGGAGTTCGCCATCGCCGGCGACGGCCAGGCTCGCCCACGACAGCCGATGGCCATCGGTAGCCACGGCCTGCAGCGTTCCCTTGTCGACGACCAGCAGCATGCCGTTCAGGTAATAGCGGATGTCCTGCTGCGCCATCGCGAATTCGGCGAGCTTGAACAGCTTGCGCAGATCGCGTTGCGGCAGCGAAAGAGTTTGCAGTTGCTCGGTGCCCAGACTGATGCGCGGATAGTCGGCGGCAGGCAGCGTTTGCAGGTTGAAGCGCGAGCGGCCGGCGCGCACCGTCATCTTGCTGCTGGTGACGTCGATGTTGAGCGTGGCGTCGTCAGGCAGCGCGCGCAGCAGGTCCTGCAACTTGCGTGCGCCGACCGTGGTGGCCTGGCCATCCTTGCCCTCCAGCGTGCTGTGCGCGGTGATCTGCATTTCGAGGTCGGTGGCCGTCACGTACAGGTGGCCCTCGCGTTGCTCGAGCAGTACGTTGGCGAGGATGGGCAGCGTATGCCGCCTCTCGACAATGCCTGAAACTGCCTGCAGTGGCTTGAGGAGCGCGTCGCGGACGATCTGCTTTAGTTGCATTGTTTAACAGTAGGAACAGTTAATAGGAGACAGGTCGAATTGGGTATGAAGTGAAAATAGGCTTGCGGGTCAGGGGGTTCGCGTGACCCAAACCGGCGGGATAACTTGCGTCGCGGCGGTGGATCGATTGGGGATGAAATTTGTGTTTTGAAATTTATCGTTCTTGTCCACAAGCTGTCCGACCCAAACCTACGGAATTATACGCGAAAAGCAGCCTATTTTCATAGGGAAATACGGCTGAAAAGCGGATCCTTCGCTGGGCGCAGGACGACCGGAAAAGCAGATCCCTCACTTCGTTCGGGATGACAGCTAAAGGCCTCCCGGCAAAGGAGGTCAGCTGCGCAGCACCTGCAGCAAAAAGTTGACGTCGTGGTTCATGTCCGGCAGCGATTCGCGGAGCTTGGCGACCTGCCGGCAGGCATGCAGTACGGTGGTGTGATCGCGCCCGCCGAAGTTGCTGCCGATCTCGGGCAGAGACATCTGCGTCAATTCCTTGGCCAGCGCCATCGCCACCTGCCGCGGCCGTGCCACGGCCCGCGAACGCTTCTTGGAATGCATGTCCGAGATGCGGATCTTGTAGTAGTCAGCGACCGTCTTCTGGATGTTGTCGATCGAGATCTGGCGGTTCTGGACGGCCAGCAGGTCGCGCAGCGCCTCCTTGGCCAGCGCCAGCGAGATCTCCTGCCCGTGGAAGTTGGAGTACGCCAGCACGCGCTTCAGCGCCCCTTCCAGCTCGCGCACGTTGGAGCGGATGTGCTTGGCGATGAAGAACGCCACCTGCTCGTCCATGCGCATGCCCGTCGACTGCGCCTTGGCCAACAGGATGGCCACGCGCATTTCGAGTTCCGGCGGTTCCAGCGCCACCGTCAGGCCCCAGCCGAAGCGCGAAATGAGGCGCTCCTCGATGCCCGCGATTTCCTTCGGGTACGTGTCGCAGGTGATGACCACCTGCTTGTGCGCCTCGATCAGCGTGTTGAACAGATAGAAGAACTCTTCCTGGGTGCGGCTCTTGCCGCCGAAGAACTGGATGTCGTCGATCAGCAGCAGGTCGAGCGACCGGTAGTGCCGCTTGAACTCGTCAAAGGCCTTGTGCTGGTACGCGCGCACCACGTCGGACACATAGGTCTCGGCGTGGATATAGCGGATCTTGGCCGCCGGGTTCTGGGCCAGGATGTGGTTGCCGATGGCCTGCACCAGGTGCGTCTTGCCCAGGCCCACGCCGCCGTAGACGAAGAGCGGGTTGTAGGATGTCGGGTGGTCGGCGACCTGCAGTCCGGCGGCCCGGGCCAGTTGGTTGGCCTTGCCGGCCACGAACGTTGCGAAATTGAACCCCGGATTGAGGCTGGTGGCGTCGAGTTTGCGGGGCGGGGCCAGCTTTTGCGGGGTGTTGCCTGCCGTGGCAGGGAAGGCCGCCCTGGGCGAGCTATCCACAGGGGCGGCAGGTGGGGCGGGGCGTATCGCGACGCCGTTGTCCGTGCGTGAATCGGGGGTTGTGACCGGGCGGGCGGAGGCGTCCACCACGCCGAACTCGATGGTGACCGGCGCGCCGGTCGCCTCCAGCGCCAGCGCTTCGATGCGCTTGCTGAAGCGATCGCGAACCCACTGCAGGATGAAGCGATTCGGCGCCAGCAATTTGAGCGTGCCCCCCTCGTCGGCACAGGAGAGCGGGCGGATCCAGGTGGCAAATTGCTGCGGCGTCAGCTCGCGCTCGAAGGCAGACAGGCACAAGGCCCAGGCGGGGGGATTGAGTTCGGCGTGCATTCGGCAACAGGTCCTTGGGGACTCTTGGTGTGGGGGAGATCGGGCCATGGCCAGCAGGCCTGGCGGGTAACCCATACGACGCCTGGGGGCGCTTTCCGGGTTGTGGATTGTATGCTGGCCGGGACCAGTTATCCACAGGTATCCGCCTGTTGCAAATTTGCCAAAGTGGTACCTTGGACCGGCGGCGCGTAGGCGCGATAGTAATCGCTCGCACCCGCCCCGCCTGCTCGCGAACTGCCGGGGCGGGGATTGACAGCCAAGGGCATAACGCGCTCTAATGTAAGGCTTTTCCAACGCAATCAGTTCGCAAAAGCGGCGGACCCTTTGCGGTACTCAGTTCAATACTCAGTTCAGTAATAAGGCCAAGCAATGAAACGCACCTATCAGCCCTCCAAGATCCGCCGCGCCCGCAAGCACGGCTTCCGCGCGCGCATGGCATCTGTCGGCGGTCGCAAAGTGCTCTCGGCGCGCCGCGCCAAGGGCCGCAAGAACCTGACCGCGGTCTGACGATCGCTCTGCCCGACCCGATTGCAACACGCGACGCCCGGCTTCCAGGCCGGGCGTTTCGTCTCACCGGCCCCGGCGCATTCGAGGCGGTGTTCAAGGCGGGGCGCCGCAGCGAAGGCCGCCATGTGCAACTGGTCGCCATCGCCGCCGCAAAGTCGCCGGGTCGCGCAGGCTACGTCATCGGTCGCAAGACACTGCCCCGTGCCGTCGATCGCAATCGCCTGCGCCGCCGCCTGCGCGAAGTCGTTCGCGCGCTTCGTCCGGAACTGACTTCCTGGGATGTGATCCTGCGCGTGAAGAACGTCGCCAATCGCCAGGAACTGGATTTTGCCGTCACCGAGGCCGCCGGGCTGCTGGCCGCGCTTCTGGTGCGCGCATGAAAGCAGTACTGGTGGCGGGCATCCGCGGGTATCAATACCTGTTGCGCCCCATGCTCGGCTCGAACTGCCGCTTTGCACCGAGTTGTTCGGATTTCGCGCGCGAGGCCATCGAAAAACATGGCGCGCTGATGGGCGCGTGGCTGGCGGTCAAACGCGTTGCGCGGTGTCACCCGTATCATCCGGGCGGCTACGATCCCGTTCCCTGAGCGAGCCCTTAGCCCTCCTGCATCGCGCGCTGCGCCCGCATCTTCACTTCCAAGCCCGACCCGCCTTCGCCAAAGCACCCCATGGATACCCAGCGCATCATCCTGTTCATCGTATTCTCGTTTTCCACGTACCTGCTCTGGGGCGAATGGCAGAAGGCAAACGCGCCAATCGTCCCGCCGACGCAGCAGGCCGCGCCCGGCAGCCAGGCCGCTGCGCCACCGAAGGACCTGCCGGTCCCCTCGATGGGGGCTCCCGCCGGCGCTCCGGCGGGTGCCGTCGCGGGCAGCGTGCCCGCATCCGGTGCCGTGCCGGCGCAGGCTGCAGCCGCGCCCGGGGGCAAGACGGTCACGATCCGCACCGACCTGTACACCGCCGAAGTCGATACGCTGGGCGGCGTCATCACGCTGGTCGCGCTCGATACGCACAAGGACAGTCACGACGGCACCAAGCCGTACCTGGCGCTGCAGCGCAACGCGGAGCGCATCTATGTCGCGCAGGCGGGATTGCTGGGTGGCCTGCCCAACCATTTCACGGCGTATGAAGTGTTGCCCGGCCCGCGCGAGCTGGCACCCGGCGCGGATCGCGTCGAGCTCAGGCTCGCGGCCACCGGACCCGGCGGCGAAAAGGTCGTGCAGCTGCTGACGTTCCATCGCGGCAGCTACGTCATCGACGCCGCGTTCGACATCACCAACACGGGCGCCACGCCACTGTCGCCGTACGCCTACTTCCAGTTCACCCGCGACATGAAGCAGCCCGTGGTGCCGAGCTGGGGCGCGCCGGCGGCCTTCGTCGGCCCGGCTGTCTACACCGAAGAAAAGAAATACCAGAAGGTCGAATTCAGCGACGTCGACAAGCTCGCCGCGGATCCGACGCGCAAGCTGCCGTATCCCAAGACCGCCACCGACGGCTGGGTGGCCATGGTCGAACACTATTTTGTCTCTGCGTGGATGCCGTCGGACGAGGCGAAGACACCGCGCGAGTTCTACACCAAGAAACTCGACAACGGCCTGTACTCGGCCGGCGTGATCGTACCGGTAGGCACCATCGCGCCCGGCGCCACCGGCGAAGTGCGCGTGCCGCTCTACGTCGGACCGCAGGACCAGGAAGTGCTGGCCAAGACCACCAAGGGCCTGGACCTGGTCGTCGACTACGGCATCTTCACTATCATCGCCGCGCCGCTTTTCTGGTTGCTGAAGTGGCTGTACGGCATCATCGGCAACTGGGGCTGGGCGATCGTCGTCATGACGATCATGATCAAGAGCGCGTTCTATCCGCTCAACCATGCGAGCGCGCGCTCGATGGCGAAGATGAAGGTGATCGCGCCGAAGATGAAGGCGCTGCAGGAGCAGTACAAGAACGACAAGCAGCAGCTGCAGGTCAAGATGATGGAGATGTACAAGACCGAGAAGATCAATCCGCTCGGCGGCTGCCTGCCCATCCTCGTGCAGATTCCGGTGTTCATCGCGCTGTATTGGGTGTTGCTGTCCGCGGTCGAGCTGCGGCACGCGCCGTGGATTCTGTGGATCAAGGACTTGTCCGCGCCGGATCCGTACTACGTGCTTCCGGTCATCTACGCGATCACCGCGTACCTGCAGGTGAAACTGTCGCCGACGCCGATCACCGACCCGGTGCAGGCCAAGGTGATGCAGATCATGCCGATCGCATTCTCGGTGCTGTTCCTGTTCTTCCCGGCGGGCCTGGTGCTGTATTGGCTGGTCAACAATTCGCTGCAGATCTTCCAGCAGTGGCACATGAACCGCGTCATCGAAAAAGAGACAGCGGCCGCGGCGGCGAAGCGGCGCTGAACGGACGATCGCGCCACATACGATTGCCGCCATCGCCACGCCGCCGGGCCGCGGCGGGGTGGGCATCGTGCGCGTGTCCGGCGGCAATCTCGATGCGTTGATTGCGGGTTTGGTGGGCACGGTTCCCGTGCCCCGAGTCGCAACGGTCGCGACATTCCGCGACGCGCAGGGCGCGCCGCTGGACCAGGGGCTGGCGCTGTTTTTCCCCGCGCCCGGCTCCTACACCGGCGAATCCGTCTTCGAACTGCACGGCCACGGCGGACCGTCCGTATTGCGACTGGTCCTGACTCGCTGCATCGAATTGGGTGCGCGCATTGCCGAGCCCGGCGAATTCACGAAGCGTGCGTTCCTGAATGGCAAGCTCGATCTTGCGCAGGCCGAGAGCGTTGCCGATCTGATCGATGCGGCGACAGGCACCGCGGCGCGCGCAGCAGTGCGCAGCCTGAGCGGTGAGTTCTCCTCCGAGGTGCGGCAACTGGTCGACGCATTGACCGAGCTGCGGATGTACACCGAGGCCACGCTCGATTTTCCGGAGGAGGATGTCGAATTCCTGCGCGCCGGCGACGTCGCCGCAAGGCTTTCGACGATGCGCGCGACGCTCGACCGCGTTCTCGCGCGAGCGATGACCGGCGCGCTGCTGCGCGAAGGCTTGAGCGTCGTGCTGGTCGGACGCCCCAACGTCGGCAAGTCGAGCTTGCTCAACGCGCTGGCGCGCGAGGAAGCCGCCATCGTTACGCCCGTCGCCGGCACCACGCGCGACACGGTGGAGCGCCGCGTGGAAATTGCCGGCATTCCACTCACGGTCGTCGACACCGCGGGACTGCGCGACACGACCGATCCGGTGGAGGCCATCGGCATCGAACGAACATGGGCCGCGGTTGCGCGCGCCGATCTCGTGCTGCTGCTGGTTGACGCGCGTGCCGGCGCGGATGCGCTTGATATGGCCGATCTCGCGATCCTCGACCGGTTGCCGCCCACGATGGCGCGTGTGATCGTCCACAACAAGGCGGACCTCGCGCAGATTGCCCCGACGACGGCGTTGCGCGAAAGCCAGGGCACGCTTCGGCGCCACGTATGGGTATCCGCAAACGTGGGCGCCGGCGTCGACCTGCTCGAACACGAAGTGCTGGCCGCGGTGGGCGCCGATGTGGCGACCGAGGACACGTTTCTCGCGCGTGAACGGCATGTGGTCGCATTGCGCCAGGCATCGGGACACCTTGCGAATGCGGCCGCGCAAGTGGCGCAGACACCGCCGCCGATCGAACTCTTCGCCGAGGAAATGCGGCAGGCGCAGTCCGCACTGTCGGCAATCACCGGGGAATTCACCGCCGACGATCTGCTCGGCGTCATCTTCGGGCGCTTCTGCATTGGCAAATAGTCTGTGACCCGGCGCGGAGCAATGCGCGCAGTGGCCGCGCTTGCGATCGGTGCGGCGGCCGGATACGTCTGCACGTTGCTGCGCACGCCCATCCCGTGGATGCTGGGCCCGCTGTTCTCGCTCGCGTTCCTGCGCGTCGCCGGTGTCGACATCGGCGTGCCGACGCCCATTCGCTACGGCGGCCAGTGGATCATCGGCACCTCGCTCGGACTCTATTTCACGCCACAGGTCGTGGCGCAGGTCGCCGGACTTTGGTATCTGTTGCTCGCGGGCGCCGTGTTCGCCGTGGTGGTGGGCTATGTCTCCGCGCGGGCGCTCTCGCGCATGACCGGGCTCGATCGCACGACGGCCTTGTTCGCGAGCGTTCCCGGCGGCGCCGCGGAAATGGCGGTGCTGGGCGAGCGCTTCGGCGCGCGAGTCGATCGCGTTGCGGCCGCGCAGAGCCTGCGCATCCTGATCGTCGTCGCGCTGCTACCGGCCATCTACACGCTGCTCGGCGTGCACGGCGCCGACCCTTATGTGCAGGGCGCGAAGACGATTGTGCCGACAGGCCTCGTGATGTTGATGGCGGCGACCGCCGTCGGGGGCTTCATCTTCATGCGCCTGCGCGTGCCCAATGCCTTCGTGCTGGGTTCGCTGGCGGTAGCCATTCCGCTTACGGCAATGCAGATCGACCTGTCCGCGATGCCACAGTGGGCGTCGAACACGGGACAGTGCCTGCTCGGATGCGCGCTCGGGTCGCGCTTCCAGCGCGATTTTCTCCAGGGCGCGCATCGTTTCGTCGGCGCAGTCGCCGTGTCGGTGCTGCTCGCGATGGTGCTGTCCGCTGTCTTTGGCGTGGGCATGGCCTACGCATCCGGACTGCATCCGGCGACACTGATCCTGGCCACGGCGCCGGGCGGCATCGCGGAAATGTGCGTCACCGCCAAGGTGCTGCAACTGGGCGTGCCACTGGTGACGGCATTCCATGTCGCGCGTGTCGTGGTGATCCTGCTCACCACCGTGCCGCTGTTCAAGCGCATGCAACAATGGCGGAAGTCCGACGCAGCCGACGACGAGCAAGGATAAAGAGCATGGCGTGGCAGCCGTCGCAGTACCTGCAATATGCCGGCGAGCGCCTGCGCCCGGCGGTGGACCTCCTCGCCCGCGTGCCACTGGACAACCCGCGGACGATCGTCGATTTGGGATGCGGTGCCGGCAATGTCACCAAGCTGCTGGGCGAGCGCTGGCCGGCGGCGCATATCGTCGGCGTCGACAATTCGCCGGAGATGCTGGCGCAGGCGCGCGCGGCGACGCGCAACGAAGCGCGCTACACGTTCATCGCCGCCGAACTTTCACAGTGGACGCCGGACACGCCCGTAGACTTGATCTACAGCAACGCGGCACTGCACTGGCTGCCCGATCACGCGCGCGTCTTCGCCCGCGTGGCGGACATGGTTGCGGCTGGCGGCGTGCTGGCGGTGCAGATGCCGGATAATTTTCGCGCGCCGTCGCACACCGCCATCGCGGTGCTCGCGCGCAGCGAACGCTGGCGCGCGAAATTGGCGCCGATCGTGCGCGAGCCGCCGGTGGCCGCCGCGGCCGACTATCTCGGATGGCTGTCGCCCCGGATGCAGGCAGTGGACATCTGGCTGACCGAATACCTGCAGGTATTGCCGAGGCGCGATGATGGCGAACATCCCGTTGCTGCGTGGACGAAGGGCACGTGGCTCGTGCCGTTCATGGCGGCACTGGATGAAAACGAGCGCGCCGAATTCCTGCGCGGCTACATGCAGCAATTGGCGCTTGACTATCCGGCGCGCACCGACGGCCGCACGCTGTTTCCGTTCCGGCGCCTGTTCATCGTAGCGAACCGGTAAGGCCGCCCAACCAGTGCGGCGGCCGCGAGGGCCGGGGTAAAATTGACGGTTACCGCTGCATCGCGGTCGAGCCTCGGTCGAGCCCCGATTGTGTCAACGACAGCGGAATGGAAGCACCCCCGCCACTGCCCGGTCCCACGATGAATCAACAGGAATCGCTGCACACGCTCGCCGCCTCCGTCGGCGCGCCTTCCTACGTTCACCACGCCCGGTTGATGGGTTGGGTACGCGAAATTGCCGCGCTGACGCAGCCGGAGCGCATCGTGTGGTGCGACGGCAGCCAAGCGGAAAACGACCGGCTATGTGCGGAAATGGTCGCCGCCGGCACGCTGAAACAACTCAATCCCACGCGGCGCCCGGGCAGTTACCTGGCGCTCTCGGATCCGTCGGATGTCGCACGGGTGGAGGACCGCACGTTCATCTGCAGCGAAGACCAGATTGATGCCGGCCCCACCAACAACTGGGTCGCTCCGGCCGACATGCGACGCACGCTGAACGGCCTGTTCAAGGGTTGCATGCGTGGGCGGACACTCTATGTGGTGCCCTTCTCCATGGGACCCCTCGGCAGTCCCATCGCGCACGTGGGCATCGAGTTGTCCGACAGCCCCTATGTCGTGGTCAACATGCGGATCATGACGCGCATGGGGCGCGCAGTGTTCGACGTGCTGGGCAGCGACGGTGTGTTCGTGCCGTGCGTGCACTCGGTCGGCGCGCCGCTGTCGGTCGGGCAACGCGATGTCCCGTGGCCGTGCAACAAGGACCAGAAGTACATCGTGCACTTTCCGACAAGCCGGGAAATCTGGAGCTACGGCTCGGGCTACGGCGGCAATGCGCTGCTCGGGAAAAAGTGTTTCGCGTTGCGCATAGCCTCGGTGATGGGCCGCGACCAGGGCTGGCTGGCGGAACACATGCTGATCCTTGGCGTGACGTCGCCCGCCGGTGAAAAACGCTATGTCGCGGCCGCGTTTCCCAGCGCCTGCGGCAAGACCAATTTCTCGATGATGATTCCGCCGGCAGGATGCGAGGACTGGAAGGTCACGACCATCGGCGACGACATCGCGTGGTTGAAGCCTGGGCCTGATGGATTCCTGCGCGCGATCAATCCGGAATCCGGGTACTTCGGCGTGGCGCCGGGTACGTCTCACGAGTCGAACCCCAACGCGATGAAGACACTGAAGGCCAACGTGATCTTCACCAATGTCGCATTGACGGACGACGGCGATGTCTGGTGGGAGGGCATGACCAAGGAACCCCCTGCGCACCTCATCGACTGGCAGGGCAAGGACTGGACGCTGGAGGATGGCAAGAAGGGCCGCAAGGCAGCGCATCCGAACGCGCGCTTCACGGTCGCCGCAACGCAATGCCCATCGCTCGACGCTGCTTGGGATGATCCTGCGGGCGTGCCGATTTCCGCGTTCATCTTCGGCGCGCGACGCTCCGACACCGTGCCGCTGATCAACGAGGCGCGCACCTGGGAAGAAGGCGTGTACAAGGCGGCGACGATGGGCTCGGAAACGACCGCCGCCGCTGCAGGCGCAGTAGGGGAAGTTCGGCGCGATCCATTCGCAATGTTGCCGTTCTGTGGCTATCACGTCGGCGACTACTTCCAGCACTGGCTGGACATGGGGCGCAAGGTTGCGCATCCGCCGCGAATCTTCAGTGTCAACTGGTTCCGCAAGGACGCCAACGGCAAATTCGTCTGGCCGGGCTTTGGGCAGAACATGCGTGTGCTGCAGTGGGTGGTCGAGCGCTGCGCCGGGCGTGCGCATGCGGCGGAAACCGTGACCGGCCTGGCCCCTGAATTTGCCGACCTCAACTGGAGGGAGGCCAATTTCGATGCCGGGCGGTTTGCCGCGGTGATGAATGTCGATGTTGAGCAATGGGAGCGCGAACTCGCGGCCCACGATGCGTTGTTCGCCAAGCTGGGCGCCAAGCGTCCGGCGGCGTTGCAAGTGGAACGCGAGCGGCTGGGCGCGAGGCTGTCGGCCTGATTAACGCCGTCCCGACGGTTGGCCCCCCAGGGGGGGCGGCTCCAGACCAAGGCCACTACTCGCGGCCTTTTTGGGTTAAGTGAGCAATCACACCGAAAATCTGGAACCGGACGTTTCACGTGAAACGTCCGGGTGCCAGCTGGCCTTTTGGTCTATTCCCAAGGGGAAATTTCCGTCGCATCCTTCCGTTCCACGTGAAACATCCCGCTATCGGCGGACCGGCCGATCGCGTAAAATCGCGGACTGCGGCCTTTCGGCGGCAATTTCTGAATTACGTCGATAAATCATGGACTTCAAGGAGCGTTTCGAGGTGATAGTCGTCGGTGGCGGGCATGCCGGCACCGAGGCTGCGCTGGCGGCTGCCCGCATGGGCCGCCGGACGCTGCTGCTCACCCACAACATTGAAACGCTCGGCCAAATGTCCTGCAACCCGTCCATCGGCGGAATCGGCAAGGGGCACCTGGTCAAGGAAGTCGATGCCCTCGGCGGCGCCATGGCCATCGCCACCGACGAGGCCGGCATCCAGTTCCGAATCCTCAATTCGAGCAAGGGTCCGGCCGTGCGAGCCACCCGCGCGCAGGCCGACCGGATTCTATACAAACAGGCGATCCGGACGCGGCTTGAAAACCAGCCGAACCTGACGCTGTTCCAGCAACCGGTCGACGACCTGCTGCTGGAGGGCGACAAGGTAGTCGGGGTCGTTACGCAAATCGGCCTGACCTTCCGCGCCGACGCGGTCGTACTGACGACCGGTACATTCCTGTCGGGTCTGATTCACGTCGGCCTCGAAAACTACGAGGCCGGCCGCGCGGGCGATCCGCCGGCCAAGCGCCTGGGTGCAAAGCTGCGTGAACTGGCACTGCCTGCCGGGCGCCTCAAGACTGGCACCCCACCTCGCCTGGACGGGCGGACCATCGACTTCTCGGCCTTGGCCGAACAGCCGGGCGACGACCCCGCGCCCGTTTTCTCGTTCATGGGGTCGGCTGCCATGCATCCGCGGCAGGTGCCCTGCTGGATCACGCATACCAATGCCCGGACGCACGACATCATCCGCGCCGGGCTGGATCGGTCACCGATGTACTCCGGCGCGATCAAGGGAGTCGGTCCGCGCTATTGCCCGTCCATCGAGGACAAGGTCGTGCGCTTTGCCCAGCGGGACAGCCACCAGATCTTCCTGGAGCCCGAGGGCCTCCTTACGCACGAAATTTATCCGAATGGAATCTCGACCTCCCTGCCCTTCGACGTGCAGCTGGAGCTGGTTCGGTCGATGGCCGGCTGCGAGCAGGCGCACATCCTGCGTCCGGGCTACGCCATTGAATACGACTACTTCGACCCGCGGGCGCTGAAATCTTCGCTGGAGACCAAGGCCATTCCCGGCCTCTTCTTCGCCGGCCAGATCAACGGCACCACCGGTTACGAGGAAGCGGCGGCGCAAGGGTTGCTGGCCGGGATCAACGCCGCGCTGCACGTCCGTGGTGACGACTCCTGGAGTCCGCGCCGGGACGAGGCGTACGTTGGCGTGCTGGTAGACGACCTGATCACGCGGGGCGTGTCCGAGCCGTACCGGATGTTCACCTCGCGCGCCGAGTACCGGCTGCAGTTGCGCGAAGACAATGCGGACATGCGCCTGACCGAGCACGGCCGCCGCCTGGGCTTGGTCGACGATGCGCGCTGGGATGCCTTCTCGCGCAAGCGGGACGCCGTCACTGCCGAGACGGAACGCCTCCGGACAACCTTCGTCAACCCAAACGTTCTGGCAACACACGACGCGGAACGCGTTCTGGGGCAACCCATTGACCGCGAGTATGCGCTTACTGACTTGCTTCGGCGGCCGGAAGTAACCTACGCGTCGCTGCTCACGCTCCCGGGTGCCGGCACGCCGGTGTCCGATCCTGCGGTGGCCGAGCAAGTCGAGGTCTCGATCAAGTACGCGGGCTACATCGACCGGCAGCACGAGGAGATCGCGCGTCACCTGGCGATGGAGTCGGCACGCCTTCCGGCTGAACTCGACTACCGCGAGGTACGCGGGCTGTCGACGGAGGCACAGCAAAAGCTCAATTTCAGCAAGCCGGAAACAATCGGCCAGGCCGCGCGTATATCCGGCATCACGCCGGCGGCGATTTCGTTGCTGCTTGTTCACCTGAAGCGCGGCGCGGCCGTTTCAGGACACGGCGCGGCCGTCAACGGTCGCGGAACGGAAGCGTTCTCCGCATGACGACGATCGTGGATGTGGCGACGCTCGACGCCGACCTGGCCGCGGGCATCGCGGCACTGGGCATTGCGCTCAGCGATGCGCAGCGCGCCAAGCTCGCCGCCTACCTCGCGCTGCTCGCCAAGTGGAACAAGACCTACAACCTGACCGCGATCCGCGAACCGGCGCGCATGGTCACGCATCATCTGCTCGACGCGTTGGCGGTCGTGCCGCACCTTCCCGCGAACGCGGGCCTGCGCATTCTCGATGTCGGATCCGGCGGCGGCGTTCCGGGCATTCCGCTCGCCATCGCGCGGCCCGATGCGCACGTCGCGATGATCGATTCCAATCACAAGAAGGCCGCGTTCCTGATGCAAGCAGCGATAGAACTTGGATTGCCCAATGTCGAGTCGCACGCGGTGCGCGTCGAGGACTACGCGCCGACTGCACCGTTCGACGTCGTGATTTCGCGCGCATTCTCAGACCTCGCCGCATTTGCCGCCGTGGCCGCGCCGCACGTCGCGCAGCACGGACGAATGTTTGCGATGAAAGGCGTGCATCCGGACGAGGAACTGGCGTCGCTGCCGCAGGAATTCGTCGTCTTGGCAGCACCGGCGCTGGAAGTCCCCGGACTCGACGCGTCGCGGCACCTCGTCATCATGCAACGCCGACGCGCGGAAGAAGGGCAGGATCCATGACCCGCATCATCGCCGTGGCCAACCAGAAGGGTGGCGTGGGCAAGACGACCACCGCGGTCAATCTTGCGGCCAGCCTCGTCGCGATGAAGCGGCGCGTGCTGCTGGTCGACCTCGATCCGCAAGGCAACGCCACCACCGGTTCCGGCCTTGACAAGCGCAGCCTCGAGGCCACGGTGTACCAGGTGTTGTTGGGGGAGCGCCGCATCGCGGACGTGCGCGTGGCATCGCCGTCGGGCGGCTTCGACCTGGTGCCGGCAAATCGCGAGCTTGCGGGCGCGGAAATCGAACTGGTCGACTTGCCCGAACGCGAAACGCGATTGAAGGATGCGCTATCTGAAGCGCTGTCGCAGATGAAGGCCGCGATCAGCGAAGTCGCGACGGATTACGATTTCATCCTGCTCGACTGTCCGCCCTCGTTGTCACTGCTTACGCTCAACGGCTTGTGCGCGGCGGATTCCGTGTTGATCCCGATGCAATGCGAGTACTACGCGCTGGAAGGTTTGTCGGACCTGATCCAGACGCTGAAGAAGGTGCGCTCGCATCTGAATCCGGGACTCGAAATCGAAGGCCTGCTGCGCACGATGTACGACCCGCGCAACACGCTCGCGCTGAACGTCACCGCCGAACTCGAGAAGCACTTCGGCGAAAAGCTGTATCGCACGATCATCCCGCGCAACATTCGCTTGGCGGAAGCGCCGTCGTACGGCCTTCCCGCATTCAAGCTGGAACCGCAATCGAAGGGCGCCCTCGCCTATCTCGCGCTGGCCGGCGAGATGCTGCGCCGGATCGAGGCGCGCGAAACGGCAAATGCGGTGGCAGATGCGGCGGCAATTGCGGCGGCCACTCCTGCTACTCCTGCTGCGGCCTGACGACGCACCCGGCAACTCACGCACTTCACTCAGGTAGCCCAGATGATTCGACCCAAGGGACTAGGCCGCGGCCTCGATGCGTTGTTGTCCGGCGGCAACGAGACCGCGCCACGCGAGGCGCTGCAAACACTCGCCATCGGCCGCATCAAGCCGGGCAAGTACCAGCCACGTACGCGCATGGACGAGACGGCGCTGAACGAACTCGCCGATTCGATTCGCGAGCAGGGACTGATGCAGCCGATCCTCGTGCGCCCGGTGGACGGTGGCAGCTTCGAGATCATCGCCGGCGAGCGGCGCTGGCGCGCAGCACAGCGCGCGGGACTCACCGAAGTGCCGGCGCTGGTCAAGCAGGTTCCCGATCAATCGGCGCTTGCGCTCTCGCTCATCGAAAACATCCAGCGCGAAGACTTGAATCCGCTGGAGGAGGCCATCGGCCTGCAACGGCTGATCGATGAATTCGGGCTGACGCACGAAGCAGCCGCCAAGGCGGTCGGTCGCTCGCGCAGCACGGTCACCAATCTGTTGCGGCTGACGACGTTGGCCAAGCCGGCGCAGGAATACCTGCTCAATGGCGGCATCGAGATGGGTCACGCGCGCGCGATGCTGGCATTGCCAACCGCGCAGCAGGCGGCAACGGCGGCGCGCGTGGTCAACGGCAATCTCTCCGTGCGCGAAACGGAACGACTGGTGTTCACGCTGCTCAATCCCGCGAAGCAGCAGGCACGGCGTTCGGCGCGCAAGGGTCACGACGCCGACACCGCGCGCCTGGAAACCGAACTCGCGGAAAAGCTCGGCGCGAAAGTGAACATCGAGGTTGGAAAGAATGGCGCCGGCAAGGTCGTGATCGGGTACGGCAGCCTGGAACAACTGGACGGAATACTTGAGAAACTTCGGTGACACTGCGACGAACATTCAGGACAACAAAACGGCGGCCCGCAGGCCGCCGTTTTCACATGCGCGATAACCCGCTTCAGCCCAGCTGCGTCAACATCGTGTCGCCGCCGGACACTTCGTACTTGCCCGGGGCTTCGATGTTCAGCGTCTTCACGACGCCGTTGTCGACCAGCATCGAGAAGCGCTGGCAACGCACGCCCATGCCGCGCGCGACGAGGTCGAACTCCAGCCCCAGCGCCTTCGTGTAGTCGGCGCTGCCATCGCCCATCATGCGCACCTTGCCGCCCACCTTCTGGTCGCGCGCCCACGCGCCCATCACGAAGGCGTCGTTGACCGACACGCACAGGATGTCGTCGACGCCCTTCGCCTTGAGCTTGTCGTAGTTGGCGAGGTAGGACGGCACGTGCTTGGCCGAGCACGTCGGCGTGAAGGCGCCGGGAAGCCCGAAGATCACGACCTTCTTGCCTTTGGTGAGCGCCTCGATGGCGAACGCATTGGGTCCGACGCTGCAGCCGTTGCCTTCGACTTCGATGAATTCGGACAGCGTGCCCGCGGGCAGCGTGTCGCCGACTTTGATCGTCATGGAATCTCCTGGGGTGGTCGCGTGAAATGGGAAGCGGAACCATGGAGGATTGCAGGCAATGACAATAATTTCAACCCCACGGCTTGCCCGGGCAATCGCAAAGCGGTAACGTCCTAGCTCTTTGAAATTGCCCGGGAGAATGGATCATGGCGCGCGTAGCAGCAAAACGTCCGGCGGCGAAAAAAATCGAGGCGCCGAAGCGCGCGCGACTGTTGATCGCAACCCGCAAGGGGCTCTGGACCCTGACCACCGATGCCTCGCGCCGCACATGGAAACTGGCCGGCCCGGCGTTCCTGGGACACATCGTCCACCACGCGATGCTCGATCCGCGGGACGGGAAGACGCTTCTGGCGGCAGCCCGCACCGGACACCTCGGTCCCACGGTGTTCCGCTCGACCGACAACGGCAAGACGTGGAAAGAGGCGGCAACACCACCGGCGTTCGATGCCGGCAGCGGTCGCGTGGTCGATCACACGTTCTGGCTGACGCCCGGCCACGCATCGCAGCCCGGCGTCTGGTTTGCCGGTACGTCGCCGCAGGGACTGTTCCGCTCCGACGACGGCGGCGTCAACTGGAAGGGTGTCGCGGGGTTCAACGCGCACCCGCAGCGCAAGGCCTGGTGCGGCGGCGACCAGGACGGCACGCCGGATGGCCCCAAACTGCATTCGATCCTGGTCGACCCGCGCGACCCCGCGCACATGTACATCAGCATGTCGAGTGGCGGCACGTTCGAGTCCACGGACGGCGGCGCCGATTGGCATCCGCTCAATCAAGGCGTGCGCGCCGACTTCCAGCCCAACCCCGACCTGGAATTCGGACACGACCCGCATTGCGTGCAGTTCGCGGGCGGCAATCCCGATCGCCTGTATATGCAGAATCACTGTGGCCTGTTCCGGCTCGACCGGCCGGCAACCCGCTGGACGGATATCGGTACCGGTATGCCCAAGTCGGTGGGTTACGTCGGCTTCCCGATGGTTCCGCATCCGCATGATGCCGACACTGCATGGATCTTCCCCATGGACGGCAGCAACGTGTGGCCGCGCATCTCGCCGGGCGGCAAGCCGGCGGCGTATCGCACGCGCGATGGCGGCAAGACCTGGAAGCGCCAGGCCGAGGGCATGCCCAAGGCGCAGGCGTGGTGGACCGTCAAGCGGCAGGCCATGACCATCGACCGCTTTCCGGTTGCCGGCGTCTACTTCGGCACGACCTCCGGCGAACTCTGGGGCACCCGCGACGAGGGCCGGACGTGGAAGTGCCTGGCCGCTCACCTGCCGCACATCTACGCCGTCGTGTCGGTGTAGTTCCACGCAGCGACCGGAAAGCGCGCGTTGGACTACCGGGTCGCCATCCCGTCGCCGCTGCGCTCCTATTGCGACGGGGCGGCCGCCGTCACGGTCGCCTGCGCCGCGCGCCATCCCACGCTGGGCGACCTGCTGGACGGACTCGATTCCGCGTATCCGGGCATCCGCTTTCGCATGCTGGACGAGCAGGGCAAGCTGCGGCCACATATCAAGGTGTTCGTGAACGCCGACGTGCAACGCGATCCTGGGGCGCGCCTTCCGCCCTTGGCCGACGTGATGATCGTGGCTGCGCTGTCCGGCGGCTGATCGCTCTCCCGCAACCGACGCTGTCGAACGGCCGTGCGACGTTGCGCCGCAACAATTCGTTGCGAGCATGACGCCAAAGCGGTTAAAATCGACCGGTTTGCTTCAGGGCATCAAAGCGCGGCAATGGAAGCGCCTCTATCGAGCAAGCCGATCCGCCGCGTGCTCAAGTGGCAAGCGGGCGTGACGGTCGCATTGGCCCTTGTGGCCGGGGTGTGGCTGGGGGGGCACGCGGCGCTGTCGGCCGTGCTGGGAGGGTTGGTCAACATCACCGCGGTCGTGGTTTTCGCGGTGATTCTGGGGATATCCAAACCCGCGTCTGCGGGGGGAACCGTGGCGGCGATGTTTCGCGCCGAGGCGGCCAAGATCCTGGTGATCATCGTCCAGCTGAGCCTGGTGCTGGCTACGTACCGGGATGTCGTGCCGGTCGCATTTATTGGAACCTTCGTGATAACCGTGCTGCTGTTCCGCATCGCTCTCATAGATAACGAAACCAAGCGCAACTGATCTCTCCCGATTCCCGAATCCCATGACCGGCCCCACCTACGAATCCCCTGCGGAGTACATCCAGCATCACCTGACTTTCATGGTCAAGCAGGTGGGTGACACGAGCTTCTGGAGCGTCAACACCGACACGGTTGTGACGTCGTTGTTGCTGGGGTTCCTGGGATTGGGCTTCATGTGGTGGATTACCCGCAAGGCCACGGCCGGCGTGCCGTCGAAGACGCAGGCGTTCGTCGAGCTTTGCGTGGGCTTCGTCAACGACCAGGTCAAGGGCATCTATCACGGCGAAAGCATGTGGGTTGCCCCGATCGCGCTGACCGTGTTCGTCTGGGTCGTGCTGATGAACTCGATGGACTTCCTGCCGGTCGACATCCTCTCGAGCGCGCTGGGTGCCATCGGGCTGCATTACTGGCGCGTCGTGCCCACCGCCGACATCAACACCACGTTCGCGCTGGCGCTGACGGTGTTCGCACTGATGATCATCTACGGCATCAAGGCCAAGGGCATCGGCGGCTTCGCCAAGGAGCTGTTCGTGGCGCCGTTCGGCAACCACTGGGCGCTGTGGCCGTTCAACTTCCTGTTCCAGATGGTCGAATGGATATCGAAGCCGCTGTCGCACAGCCTGCGGCTGTTCGGCAACATCTACGCCGGCGAAATCATCTTCCTGCTGCTTGGCATGCTCGCGGCCGCAGTTGCCGGCATGGCCCTGCAGTGGGGAATCCTGGCGTTCATTCTTGCCGCGGTCCTCAATCTCGCCTGGGCGATCTTCCACATCCTGATCGTCCTGCTCCAGGCGTACATCTTCATGATGCTGACCATCGTCTACATCTCGATGGGCGAGGAACATCATTGACATTCGCGACGATCGATTCAGTTTACTTATCTAGTTTGGCTTTCCCTTAAACACCGCAGTCACGTGCAATCGAAAGGATAGAACATGGACAAGATCCAAATGCTGTCGATGATCCAGGCCTACACCGCCGTCGGAATCGGTCTCATCATCGGCCTGGGCGCGCTCGGCGCCTGCGTCGGCGTGGGCATCATGTGCTCGCGCTTCCTGGAGGGTGCTGCGCGCCAGCCGGAACTGATGCCGCAACTGCAGGCCAAGGTATTCCTGCTGCTGGGCCTCATCGACGCTTCGTTCATCATCGGCGTCGGCCTCGCGATGTTCTTCGCGTTCGCCAACCCGCTGTTGAGCGTGGTGAAGTAAGGACCGGCCACAGCAACCATTCCGTATAAGGTCCGCCATGAATTTCAATCTGACGCTGATCATGCAGGCCATCGCGTTCACGGCCTTCATCTGGTTCTGCGCGCGTTTCATCTGGCCGCCGTTGATGCGCGCCATCGAGACGCGCCAGAAGCAGATCGCCGACGGCCTGGCCGCCGGTGAAGAGGGGCGCCGCGAACTCGCCAACGCCGAAAAGCGCATGACCGACATGTTGGCCGAGGCGCGTGGCCGGTCGGCGGAAATCGTCGCCACCGGAGAGCGCTTCAAGTCCGAGACCGTCGAGCAGGCCAAGATCGAGGCGAAGGCGGAAAGCGATCGCATCGTTGCCGCCGCCAAGGCCGAGATCCAGCAGGAAGTTGCGCGCGCCAAGGAACAGTTGCGCGACGCCGTGGCCGATCTTGCCGTCGCGGGCGCGTCGAAGATCCTGAAAAAGGACGTCGACACCAAGGTGCACGCCGAGCTGCTCGCGCAGTTGAAGCGGCAGTTGTAGACCGGGACCCGCGAGAACGATTCATGGCCGAACTGACCACCATCGCGCGTCCGTATGCCGAGGCCGCGTTCGCGCTTGCCCGCGACGCCCATGCGCTGCCGGTGTGGTCGCAGATGCTGCGGCTGGTCAGCGCCGTCGTCGCCGACCCGAAAGTGGCGCAGGCCCTGGACAATCCGGTGCTCGATATTGGCGCCAGGGAGTCGCTGCTGCTGTCGATCTGCGGGGACCAGCTGAATGCGGAAGGCAGGAGCTTCATCCGCGTGCTGATCGAAGCGGATCGCATCGCGGTGCTGCCGCAGATCCAGCAAATGTTCGAAGCCTTGAAGGATGCGGCGGACGGCGTGGCCAAGGCCACGATCGAGACCGCGTTTCCGTTCGAGGGCAATGAGCTCTCCGAACTTACAGCGGCGCTCGAAAAGCGCTTTGGCAGGAAGATCGAGGCCACCGTATCGGTCAAGCCGGAGTTGATTGGCGGCGCGCGCGTCACTGTCGGCGATACGGTGATCGATGCGTCCGTGCAGGAACAATTGCGGGCGATGGCGGCGCAATTGCGCGCTTGAGGCCACCCAGCTGAGTCGGACCAAGAATTCGATAGTCGTGACGCCGCGGCACTTACCCAATCTGCGGCAGACGTGAGGAAATCATGCAACTGAATCCTTCAGAAATCAGCGAACTGATCAAGGCCAAGATCCAGAATCTCGACACGGCCGCCGAAGTGCGGACGCAAGGGACGGTGGTCTCGGTTTCCGACGGCATCTGCCGCATCCACGGCCTGTCCAACGCCATGCAAGGCGAAATGCTCGAGTTTCCGGGCAACACGTTCGGCCTCGCCCTGAACCTCGAGCGGGATTCGGTCGGCGCGGTGGTGCTGGGTGCCTACGAGAAGATCAAGGAAGGCGATACGGTCAAGTGCACCGGCCGCATCCTTGACGTGCCAGTCGGGCCGGAACTGATCGGCCGCGTGGTCAATTCGCTGGGCGAGCCCATCGACGGCAAGGGTCCGGTCAATGCCAAGCTGCGCGACGTCATCGAAAAGGTCGCGCCGGGGGTGATCGAGCGGCAGAAGGTTTCCCAGCCGGTGCAGACGGGCTTGAAATCCATCGACGCGATGGTGCCGGTCGGCCGCGGCCAGCGCGAGCTCATCATCGGCGACCGCCAGACCGGCAAGACCGCGGTGGCGATCGACACGATCATCAATCAAAAGGGCAAGGACCTGATCTGCGTTTACGTCGCGATCGGGCAGAAGGCGTCGTCGATCAAGAACGTCGTCAACAAGCTGACCGAATACGGCGCCATGGAATACACCATCGTCGTCGCGGCGACGGCATCGGAATCGGCCGCCATGCAGTACATCGCGCCGTATTCCGGCTGCACGATGGGCGAATACTTCCGCGACCGTGGTCAGGACGCGCTGATCATTTACGACGATTTGACCAAGCAGGCCTGGGCGTACCGGCAGGTGTCGCTGCTGCTGCGCCGTCCGCCGGGCCGCGAAGCCTATCCCGGCGACGTGTTCTACCTGCACTCGCGTCTGCTCGAGCGCGCCGCGCGCGTCAACATCGAGTACGTCGAGAATTTCACCAAGGGCGCGGTCAAGGGCAAGACCGGTTCGCTGACCGCATTGCCGATCATCGAGACGCAGGCCGGCGACGTTACCGCGTTCGTGCCCACCAACGTGATCTCGATCACGGACGGCCAGATCTTCCTCGAGACCGACCTCTTCAACGCCGGTATTCGCCCCGCGATCAACGCCGGTATCTCGGTGTCCCGTGTCGGCGGCGACGCGCAGACCAAGGTCATCAAGAAGCTGGGCGGCGGCGTGCGCTTGTCGCTCGCGCAGTATCGCGAGCTCGCGGCCTTCGCGCAGTTCGCCTCGGACCTGGACGAAGCCACCCGCAAGCAGCTCGACCGCGGCAAGCTCGTGACGGAACTGATGAAGCAGCCGCAGTACGCGCCGCTGTCGGTGGTCGACCAGGCGCTGACGCTGTTCGCGGTGAACAAGGGCTACTACGACGATGTGCCGGTGGAAAAGGCGCTGGCATTCGAGGCCGCGCTGCGCCAGTACGTGCACGGAAAGTTTGCCGGCATCGTCGACAAGATCGCGCAAGCCAACGAAATGACGGCCGACGACGAGAAGTCGCTGTCCGCGGCGATCGAGGACTTCAAGAAGAACGGCACCTACTAGTCATGCCAAGTTCCAAGGCAATCACGACCAAGATCAAGAGCGTGCAGAGCACGCGCAAGATCACCAAGGCGATGGAGATGGTCTCGGCCTCGAAGATGAAAAAGGCCCAGGACCGGATGCGCGCCTCGCGTCCGTACGTCGAGCGCATGTTCAACATCGTGCTGCACATTGCCAAGGCCAACACCGAATACCACCACCCGTTCCTGCAGAAGCGCGATGTCGTCAAGCGCGTGGGCGCCATCGT